>CAWUVW010000001.1:0-42309 GCA_963926105.1 uncultured Luminiphilus sp.
TTGCGCGGAAAATAGTCTTTGATCACGGGCAGCAGTTGGAACACGAATCAGACTGATAAAAACCCCCGTCATCGCGGGGGACCAGGTTGATTGAACCCAGCTCATCCACTGGTCGGCCGCCGTCCGCTCGGCAATTGCTGCCGGAAAAAACTGCTCGCCATAGGTCGATCCAAGATAGCGTAATACCGCTTCTGACTCCCAGGTGGTGATATCGCCGTCCTGGAGGGTTGGTATCTTTCGATGGGGATTCATCGCGCCATACTCAGGTGTATCTAGCCCGCCAAAAGCGCCGCCAACATCGTACCTTCGATGCTCAAGATCAAGTTCGCCGATGAGCCACATTACTTTCTGCACATTGACGGATGTTTTTCGTCCCCACACTGTTAACATTCTCTTTGCTCCAATGAAAAACTTGAAAGTCCATAACCTGCATCTAGCAGACTAAACCGAAAAAGCAACGGACTGAATAGAGTCGAAAAAAAAACGGTCTAATTGAGAGCATAACGGTTTGGATATCTATCGCGAGACGGCGCGATTGTGCTGATGGCCTCCATGCGCTGGGATATGCATTCGGTGGGGTCCGAAAATACAGGTGCAACTAAATAGTGGGTGTTAAAAGGATTACAGAATTTCACCCTAAGGAAGGTATCAGTCCGACGCACACTTAAAAAAGAAGGCTAGCCTTAAGAGCTATAATATAGACGATATTTTATTAAGTGGCTTGCGTTTATCCCCGAGCTGGGTATTAAAAATCCGGTCGCCAGCCGCCTCGCGTAAAAGGCGATGGTCTCCGCCATGGACAATGTCTGGGTGATAGCGGTGTCGGCTGTAATGCCCAGCGCAATGCCGCGAGTGACGGCACTCCAGACATCACCGTCCGCGTCTAACGATCGGATAAAATACACACCGAGTAACTAGAGATTTCGGCCATCATATGATGCTGCTAATCGACCTTCGCTGATGACTGCAGTCTGCTGAAGTACGAGCTCAACCGCACCATCCAACTCATTTGGTGGATACTTACGGCGAAGATCATCGGTTTGCTCATCGTGTACGGCATGATGGTTTGAGCCCCTGATGCGTGTGTGTCCACTTATCATCCTGTAGACTCATGTTGCCGTAAATTTAGAGGGTCAGTGATATGGCGTAATTTTGAGTCAATCTAGGAGCAGATTGACGCTCTTTGAGGCATTTGCGAGTAGAATTTAGACGCAATAATCAACAGCCAATAAAATCAATAGTGCAAGCGAGTGAGTAAATTATGATGACTGATGTACTAATTAAAGAGGTGGCTGCTCGTGACGGTCTGCAGGCTCAGCCTAAACATCTAACGCTGGAACAACGGCAGCTTCTTGTCGAAAAGCTCGCTGTTACAGGTGTGCCAGAGTTAGAAATAGGTAGCTTCGTGTCACCTAAAGCAGTGCCCCAGATGGCGGGAACAGATGTGTTAGCGGCTAATTTACCGCCGCAACCTATTAGCTACTCGGCACTCGTCCCGAATATGAGAGGATATGAGTCAGCGATTGCTTGCAACATCAATACGCTCGCGATTGCGATCGCAGCCACCGAGCAGATGAATCAAAATAATATTCGAATGAGTCTCGAGCAGACCTTTGCCATGGCGGAGGAGATGTTAATTCGAGCACCATCTGATGGGATTGCGATTCATGCGTACTTGGCAGTTGCGTTTGAATGCCCTTATGAGGGCTCGGTTGCGCCCTCTTTAGTTTTGGATCAAGTTCGGCAGTTGATGCGCCACAATCCTGCACGACTGGTTATTGCCGACACCATTGGCGCGGCTAATCCCGGTGCAGTTAGAGATCTGATGAAGCCGCTTATTGCTGAGTATGGCAGTGACCGGATTGGTTGCCATTTTCACGATACCCGCGCCATGGCCATGGCGAATGTTTATGCGGCATTAGAAGTCGGCGTACGACAATTTGACTCGTCCGCTGGTGGCCTGGGTGGTTGTCCCTTCGCACCGGGTGCGAAAGGGAATGTGGCAACCGAAGACGTGGTTATGCTCTGTGAGTCTATGGGGATGAGCACCGGGGTGAGTATGCCGGCTCTTTTAGAGGCCGTGGCACTGTTAAGTGAATTTATTGGTGCTCCACAGGGCGGCCGGGCGCACTATTGGCTGTCTAAAAATGTGGTTAAGCTATGCAAGTGAATGAGGCGATTGTAGGTCGCCAAAGTATTCGTGCCTTTGACGGATCAAAGTTGGTTTCTAACGAGACGGTTCTTGAGCTATTAGATATCGCCGCGCGAGCCCCCTCCGGCTCCAATATACAACCTTGGCATGTTTACGTTGTACGAGATCAGCTCAAGCAGAAAATCACTAATGTCTGTTCGGCACGCTATTTTGATGGTGATGAGGGGGAGGCGGAATATCATTATTACCCAAGAGTTTGGCGCCAGCCCTACATCGGTCGTCGGCGCGAAACAGGTTTTGGGCTCTACGGGCTTTTAGGCATTGATAAATCTGATATCCAGGCAGTGCAGGCGTATCGGGTGACCAACTATCAGTTTTTTGGTGCGCCGATTGGTTTGTTTTTCACAATTGATCGTGACATGGAGATTGGAAGTTGGCTCGATTACGGCATGTTCCTCCAGTCATTGATGCTTGCTGCCCGAGCACTCGGCTTGGAGACTTGTCCTCAGGCGGCATTTTGTCCTTATTATGACAGTGTCATGCCACTTATCGGCGCGCCCGACGAGCAGATGCTGGTGTGCGGTATGTCGCTGGGCTATCCACTGACCGATGCCTCGATTAATGATTATCGAACTTCTAGGCGATCAGCCAGTGAGTTTACGCACTTCTCAGCATCGAATGATGAGCGCTAGCGCGCTCTGGAGACCATTTGCTTGGCTATGATCATGCGCTGGATCTCATTGGTTCCCTCCCCAATGCAAAGAAGTGGGGCATCACGATAAAAGCGCTCAATCTCATACTCGGGTGAGTAGCTATAACCACCGAAAACACGCATTGCATCAAGACTGTTTTGCACGGCACTTTCTGATGCGAAAAATTTGGCTTGTCCCGCCTCTAAGTCGCATCGCTCTCCACGATCATATTTTTTGGCAGCTTGCTCAACAAGCAATGTCGCCGCCGCTGCGCGGGTGGACATCTCGGCCAGCTTGAGTTGGATTGCCTGATGCTCTGCAATAGGCTTGCCAAAAGTTTTGCGCTCCATGGCATAGGCGAGCGCCATATCGGTTGTGCCCTTTGCCATACCTGCTCCGCGCGCAGCGATATTGATCCTTCCCAGCTCAAGACCTCCGGCCACTTGCTGGAATCCACGACCTTCGACTCCGCCAATTAAATTATCAGCTGGCACGATAAAATCATCAAAAATAAGTTCGGCACTATCAATAGATCGGTAGCCGAGTTTTTTAAATTTCTTGCCGACGGTGAAGCCTTCGCCTTTTTCACAGAGAAATAAGCTCATGCCTGCATGACGCGGCTCTGCATCGGGATCGGTTTTGGTCAAAACAGCAAGGCAGTTGCCATTGATACCGTTAGATATCCATGTTTTTGTTCCGTTGAGAACATAATTGTCGCCGTTTCTTCGGGCGACTGTTCGGATTGCTTGTAAGTCAGAGCCTGCATCAGGCTCGGTAAGGCCAATACCTCCGCGCAACTCGCCCGTAGCGAACTTGGGTAAAAAATGTTCTTTTTGCGCCTCAGTGCCGCCGCGCTGAACACAACTTGCCATGATCAAATGCGAATTGAAAATCCCCGAAGGTGCCATCCAAACTTCGCAAATACGAGAGACAATCTTAGCGTAAGTACTGGCGCTCAGACCAAGACCACCATATTGTTCGGCTATGGTGGCGCCAAATAAGCCAAGCTCCTTCATCTGCTCAACGAGTTCTGCAGGGTACTTATCGGCCTGATCAAACTCGCGTGCAATGGGTTTGAGTTCTTGATCGACCCATTTGTCGATCGTCGCCATTATTTGTTGTTCTGTATCGGTATCAGTAGTCATAAAAATTTCCTTGGAACGGTAGCGAAAAGACTATGCAGGGCGCTTGGGGATGAGTATTTGACGCTCGAATACGCAGACCTCGGCGTCATCCTGATTAATGCCGCGTGTCAGTACGCTAACAATGCCTGCGTTAGGCCGAGATCGCGATTCCCGCTTGCTTAAGACCTCAGTATTGGCATACAGCGTATCCCCGGGGAACACAGGATTGGGTAGTTTGATTTCCTTCCAACCCAGGTTGGCAATAGCCTTAGCACTGACATCAGACACGCTCATACCAACAACGACTGCAACGGTGAGGGGACTTGCAATCAGTGGCCTGCCAAACTCAGTCGCTGCAGCATATTCTTCATCAAAATGTAGTGGGTGTGTGTTCATAGTTAACAGCGTAAACCAGCTATTATCCTGCTGAGAAAGCGTTCTACCCGGTAAATGATGGTAGATATCACCTACAGTAAAGTCTTCAAAATACCGACCGCTCATATGCGCATATCGGTCTAAGACATCAGTTTTAGCCATAAGGTATTCCTCGCAGCAGCTAAATAAAAGAAAGTTATTTCCGCTTACCACTATTGCTAGCAAGCTAGTCGCGCTAAAATGTTCGGACAATTAGATTTTCGTTCAAGCGGGAACATTATGCAACAGACATCTAAAGTGCGGCGGGAGGTCGGAGAGCGACCGATGTATCGAAAAATCGCCGATGACTTATTGAAAGGTATTGGTAGTGGCATTTTCCCCGTGGGCTCACTGCTGCCCGGTGAGCTCGATTTGATTCGGCGTTATAGCAGTAGTCGACATACGGTGCGCGAAGCGCTTCGAATGCTGGAGGATATGGGCATCGTCAAGCGGCAGCGAGGTCGCGGTACTTTGGTGCTCTCTCCCGATGCTAGACCGGCCTTTGTGCAAATGGTTCGATCACCAGAGGAACTGTTCAGTTATCCAAAAGATAGCGCTTTGCGGATTGTTGCTGAATCAACAGTGGTCGCTGATAGCGGATTAGCCAAATTATTGAACTGCCCTAAGGGCGCTCCCTGGACGAAAATATCAGGTCCCCGAGCATTCGCCAGCGGTGAGTCTGTTTGTTGGACAGATATTTATTTGCTGCCCGAATTCAAAGGTGTGACTGGAAAAATCGGCGGGTCAAGACCAGTGTATGAAATCATTGCAGAAACCTACGGAGAGCAGATACAAAAAATAAATATTGAGATTTACGCCAGTAGTTTTGAAAGTGAGCGAGCGCAATTTTTAGGCGTTGAACCGGGCACCCCGTCTCTGTGCCTTTGTCGTCGTTATCACGGCAACGGCGGCCGCACTTTTGAAGTTTCAGTTTCTGAACACCCCGCAAAAAATTACAGTTATGCCTTCGAATTTAATAGCGGTTGGCAGACTGCCGAACATTGGTCATGGAGTAAATAAATGAAAGATCGAGAATTAGCGGCAAGCCGTAGTTTTATGTTTGCACCGGGAAATCACCCTCGTCGCGTAGAGAAAGTCTTTCAACTCGGGGCTGACGCGATCATTCTTGATTTAGAGGATGCTGTCGCGATTGCGGAAAAAGAAGCGACCCGTGAAAAGGTGGTTACTGCCTTTCAACACGCGGACCGACGATCGCGTCACTATGTGCGAGTAAACAGCATTGGAACACCCTACTGTCAAGAAGATCTGAACTGCACCGTGGGGCCTTGGCTCGATGGCGTCGTGTTGCCAAAGGTTGAGTCTCCCGAGGAGCTCAAAAAAGTAGAGGCTTGGTTGGCTGAGGCGGAGCGCGCGGCGAACATGCCCGTGGGAAGTTTAGATCTGCTACCCATTATTGAGACCGCAGCCGGAGTGGAGAATGCCAAGCGCATTGCAACCGCCGGTACCAGAATAGCGCAGTTAGCTTTCGGCGGAGGGGACTATACGCTGGACCTTGATTACGTCTGGACGGCTGACGAAGAGGTCTTACAGTACGCGCGT
The DNA here is from genome assembly GCA_963926105.1 of uncultured Luminiphilus sp. GTDB lineage: Bacteria > Pseudomonadota > Gammaproteobacteria > Pseudomonadales > Halieaceae > Luminiphilus. The sequence goes on from CAWUVW010000001.1 coordinate 5,943, forward strand.
GCGCGATTATCTCACGCCTCTCGACTCGGAAATTTATTGCCTCCGATCGACACGGTCGTACTTCAGATTACAGATGATGAGCGATTTATTGCCTCGGCCCAGCGGGGGCGAAAATATGGCTTTGGGGGCAAGCTGTGTATTCATCCGAGTCAAGTGCCGCTCGCCAATAGCGTTTTCACGCCCTCTAAAGAAGAAGTTGCACATGCGCATGCCGTGGTGACCGCCTTTGAGAGTGCCGAAGCTGCGGGGTCTGCCTCAATTCAGCTTGATGGATACTTTATAGACTATCCGATTGTCTACAAAAGCCAGCGTATTTTGGCCCTCGCAAATTTACTTGAAGAACGTAATTGAGTTTCTTATTTAAGGGCTATCCGTTAGAATGTCCGGACAAATGAATAAAGTCGGATAAAACTGTGGTGATCAAGACAAAAAAAACTCAGGGTATCGCTGAAAACTTGGCTCAATCAGGGCTGGCAATAGGCCGGTCGGATGTTCCTGATGCGGTCTGGGAATATCTAAAGTGCTGTGTTGCTGATGCTATCGGGATAGCCTTTGCCTCCCATCACTTCGATTTTGCTAAGCGAACTCAGCAGGGCATTGACAGCTTTAATGAGCCTGGTGGCGCCGTGGTCATTGGGAGTGAAACGCGCTATCCGGCGCGTGATGCGGCACTGTTGAACGGCGTTTTAGTTCACGGGCTTGACTATGATGATACGCATCTGCCGTCTGTGGTTCATTGTTCCGCTAGCGCGCTCCCTACGGCATTGGCATTAGCCCATACCTCAGATATTTCCGGGACTGATTTACTGCTTGCTGTCTTGGTCGCGACGGAAATCGATGGTCGACTGGGAGCCGCCGCGGGCGGTATTTTTCAGCAACTGGGATTCCATCCTACAGGTGTTGTCGGTATTTTCGGTGCCACTGTGGCGGCGGTGCGGCTACTCGGTGGTACTGAAAGTGATGCAGTAACGGCACAAGGTATCGCGTTGAGTTTGGCGGGTGGCAGTATGGCCTTTCTCGATGAAGGTGCTTGGACCAAGCGGTTGCATCCGGGCTGGGCAGCAGTGTCAGCGCTGACGGCCGCGAGATTAGCAATGCAGGGCTTTGAGGCACCGAGTGACCCCTATGCGGGTCGCTTCGGCTTTTACGCGCTATTTGCAAGAGATGCCACAAAAGCTGCTGAGGTCCATTGGTCACTCCAAGAAAATACCTGGGCCTTGAGTGATGTAGCCATAAAACCCTATCCGGTTTGCCACTTTAATCACGCACCGATAGATGCAGCTTTACAATTGAAGCGGCAATATCAACTGGAGAGTGATGCGATTGAGAGCATCACTATCCAACTTGATCAGAGACAGTTCGGGGTTGTTGTCGATCCTATCGAGCGAAAGCGACGGCCTGACAGCGAATATGACGCTAAATTTAGTGCGCCTTATGCCGTTGCTACCGCATTGGTTAAAGGCCAGTTTGGGCTGCAAGAGCTCAACGAGAGCTGCCGACAAGACGAGGCGATACTGGCGCTAGCTGCGCGAATCCACTGCGTACACGATGAGCGATCACGGTATCCGCAGTTTTTTTCTGGTGGCGTTGAAATACGTCTGAAGTCAGGCGAAGTGTATGCTCATTTTGATGAGATTAATCGAGGCGCTGCAGGTCGATTGCTAGAACCTGAGCAGGTAGAGCAAAAGTTTTTGCAAAATTGTAGTTTGGTGATCGATCAGTCGCGAGCTAAGCAGCTCTGGCAGTCAATCTGGCGACTGGATGAACAATCTAGTTGCACCGATTTTCTGGATAAGCTTCAAGGATTGTCGTGAACCTATATCGGTTAGTAAATGCACATAATCAAATAGCAGTGGAGATAGAATCATGTTGATGCAAGGTGGCGGTAAGATCATGAGCGCGGAGGAATATCGCGAGAGTTTAAGGCGCTATCAGCCTACCGTATTTATCGATGGCGATCGTATTGAATCGGTAGCTGACGAGCCTCGGCTTGCACCTGGTATCCGCGCGGTTGGCGTCACCTACGATTTTGCGCAACGCCCAGAATATGGCGGCTTGATGCTCGCGGAGCAGGCGACCTCGGGGCGCACGGTTAATCGCATGCTGCACGTCAATCGGCATACCGAAGACCTGCTGAGCAAACTTGAGGCTGTTCGTTTGCTATGCCGAGAGAGCGGCTGCGCTCAGCGTTATCTTACTCACGATGCATTGAACGCGATTTATCAGTCGACATGGCGTATGAGAGATGCAGCAAATGGTAGTGAATACCATGACCGCTTCTTGAGTTACTTGCACCAAATTCAGGATGCGGATCTGACGCTGGGTGTCGCTATGACTGATGCCAAAGGGGATCGCAGCTTGCGCCCTCACCAGCAAGCCAACCGAGATGTATACGTACATATTAAGGAGCGGCGAAGTGACGGGGTTGTCATTTCCGGTACGAAGGCGATTGTTACGGGTGGTCCGTACATGCACGAGTTATTGGTGATGCCTTGCCGAACTATGCTCGAGTCAGACGCGGACTTTGCAATCTGTTGTGCCGTGCCGATCGATGCAACAGGTCTTACCATTATCTCAAGACCCGCAGGTCGGCCAGGCGAAGATGATGCAAAATTCAGCGCAAAGTATGGACAGAGCACCGCAGTCTGTCAGTTCCACGATGTATTCGTTCCGTGGGATCGTATATTCATGGCTGGGGAATGGGAGCATACAGAGCATTTAGTTACCTCCTATGCTAATCATCACCGTCATAGTTGTATCGGCGCTAGAGCGGGCTTTGGCGATCTGCTAATCGGAGCCGGGGCGCTAATGACTGAGGCCAACGGTTTAGATATGGACAAGGTGCCTCACTTGCGAGAAAGCATGGTTGACCTAATAAAAATTGTGGAAGGTTTTTTCGCCTGTGGCGTTGCCTCTTCGGTCTACGGTGTACAAGATCCAGCGGGTTCGTATATGCCCGAACCCGTATTTTCCAATGTCGGCAAGCTTTTGCTGGCAACACAAATCTACGATATGCATCGCGCTGCCCATGAGGTCTCTGGAGGATTGATCGTTGCGTTGCCGGGGCCGGATGAGGACCACAACCCAGAAACAGCCGGTGATCTGGCCGCCGTATTGGGTGGCCGTCCTGACATCCCTTACGAGCAACGCATGGAAGTATCGCGTTTTATTGGTGATCTCACCGCTTCCTCAACGGGAGGTTGGTATTCTGTTATCAGTCTGCATGGTGGCGGTTCACCCCAGGCGATGAAGCGAGAAATCTTCCGGCGATATCCTATCGACGAGCGACGCTCTCTGGTTGAGCGCTTGTTAGATCGTGGTGTTGCAGACCTTGGTCAAAGTGGAGCCCCTGCACGGCAGAAACAGCCAGGGCAGTGCTGTACAACGGGCTGCACGCCACCAGAGTCTTTAGGCGACAGCCCGCTAGACGACAGCTCGCCGTCCTAAACCGGTACAGCGAGATGCGCTGGGGCTAAGATGGTGGTGCGTTTCATCAAACGGTCATAATTTTGGTCAAAGGGGTCGCGTCGGTGCATGGTACAGGCGTTATCCCACAGTAAGGCGTCGCCTGGTTGCCAGTGGTGTGAGTAGACAAACTGGGGCTGCACGCACCACTCAAAGAGTTCGTCGAGCATCTTGCGACTTTCGTCTTTATCCCATCCAACAATTTCTGTCGTCATGCCCGGGCATAAATACAGAGCAGGTTTACCCGTGATCGGATGCGTCCGAACAATGGGGTGTTCAATGTCGGGAGAGCGCTTTTTCTGCGTATCATTCGTGGGTACGCTATAGGCGCTGTTGAATGCCTCGTAAGACTGAACGGCCGTGCAGCCTACCAGTCGCTCCCGGGTCTCCTCTGGCAGCGCCATGTAAGCGGCATTCATATCAGCGAATTCTGTATTACCGCGGTTTGGCGGCAGCGTATGGGCGCACAGAAGAGATCCGACGGCGGGTTTTGGCAAATAGATCTGGTCGTAGTGCCAGCCCACTTCAGTGTCTGCCAATATGCCAATTTTTTGACCGTCTTTGGCAATGTTTGAAACATAAAGTACTTGTGGGTGTGTTTTTGATAAATACTCGGCGCGGACGTGAATTTCCAGCTTTCCAAATTCCTCGCTGTAGCGAACGAGATTTTCTTCATCGGCCGACTGTCCTCTGAAAAGTAAAAGTTTGTGCTCTGCCCATAGGGCTTTGACGGCAGCAATTTCCTCAGAAGAAGCATTGGCGGAGATTGTGGCGCCTATTACTTCAGCGCCAAAAGTTCCGCTTAACGGTCTAGTATCAAACATTTTTAATCCTCGGCAATTATTTCCGTCCAATTGTACGGACATTTGTTTTCCTTGCCAACTTATATGGCGCTATTTTTGTCTTAATCGCAGTTCTAGGGCGCCTACACTTGCGATGATGAGCAGAGATCCCGCAATTTGTGCCGCGGTGAGCGTTTCACCGAGGAGAAAAAAGGCCATTACTGCTGTCGCGGGCGGGCCTATAGTACTAATAAGTGCGCCTCGAGAGGCCCCGATTCGCCGCACACCTTCCGCGACAAAAAATAGCGGTAATATGGTCGCAAAAATGACTAAGCCGAGCATGGTTGCCAGTGCAAACCCATCCATAATGAGCCAGTGAGGCTCGCCCAGCCATTGGTAGTGTACGAAAAATGCTACCCCCGCCGTTGACATGGCAATAGCGGTAAAGTTACCTGCCCCCAAACGCTGTGTGAGTGGCGCACTCATCATAAAGTAAATGGCAATGGTCAGAGAGCAAAATAGCACCCAAATAACACCCTCGAGCTGCTCGGCAGATAACTGGGTATCCATCGCACCAGTAACAAAAAAAATACCAAGCGATGTGAAACTAAGTGCGATAATTGTGGCGGCAGGTGGCCACTGTCGCAGCCAAAGGGCTTGAAAAATGATGACCATTGCGGGATACGAAAACAGCAATGCACGCTCTACATTAGCCTGGATTAGTGTGAGTGCATAAAAATTGGCCAGGGCACCGAGGTAGTAGCACAGCAGCCCGGCAAAGATAGCACCAAGCACATCCTTGGGGATTAGTCTCAGTGCTGTATACGGGGGTCGACGACGATGTTGCCAATAGGCAATCAGTAGGAACCCCGGTATCGCCAAAATCGAACGGATGGCTGCAACATCGTGATAGGTGAGTCCATGCGCATAGAGTGCTTTGGAAAACAATCCTTTGGATGCAAGAAGGACGGCGCCGGCGGCAACGCATAGCGCGCCGACCACGCTGCTGCTGAGAATGAGCTTCAGTGAGTGGCCTGTGTGCTGGTTAGCTCTTGGATGACTTCATCGGTGGTCAGCACCCTCGACCATAATCGCTTTAACATGGTCAATGTAGACTCCTGCATCTCGGCGCTATCTGTGCCAGTGCCATCTGCCACGACGACTACTCGATATTGTAAATCACAGGCTTCCATCGAAGTCATGGCAACACAATTGTTAGTCGAAACCCCGACAGAAACAACGGTATCAATACCCTTGGCTCTGAGAGTGCTATCAAGCGCCGTGCTTCGAAAGGCGCCTTGCGTGATCTTATTGAGTACGATTTCGCCTGGCTTCGGTGTCAGTGCCGCGACAATTTCGTGTTCAGGTTGTCCCGCAATATTGTTCGTCGCCCGGATAATGGGCGCCATATGTGCCGGAGCATCACTGGCGTCAGGCGCGTTAGCACCGTAGGTGATGAAAATCACCGTGCCACCGATGTCTCGGAATGTTGACAGTAGGCGTTGGATATTAGGTATTAACAGGTTATCGATGCGATCGAATCGGTAAGCGGCACTACTTGCGTCCCCTTTCTCCGCCAGTAATTTACCGAGCCCCATAGCGCGATTACCCGTGGCATTTTGCATATCGATGACCAAGAGGGCAGTGGATTTCGCGTTAAGCGTAAAGCTTTGACTAAAGCTGTCTACAAAATTGGGATGAGTCATTTTCGAACACTCCTTGAAATGTTCGTACATTTTACGTCATATTGTCGCTTTACCCAATGGCGGCGGAATAATAATGGATGAATTTCAGAAAGCAGGCTATGGACAACGCGATATTGGCTTTGGTAAGCGACCGGCGTTGATCATAGTTGATTTCCAATTAGGATTTACCGATGGCGTGAGTACCATCGGCCAGAGCCCTTATATTCAACAAGCGGTCGATAATACGGCTATTTTGCTTGCAGCATGTAAGGAGAAAAATATTCCAGCGGCAGCCTGTCGAGTATCGTGGGGTGGACCAGATGAGATGACCTACTGGAAAATTGACACGCTGTATGATGGCACTTTTTATCACGGTCACCCGAGTACCGAGCTTGATCCTAGGATCAAGGATGAATACGTCTTTCAGTTTATCAAGACGGCACCCTCTATTTTTTACGAAACGCCACTTAAGCCCTGGTTGGTCACCCACGGCATCGATACAACGATCATTACCGGCTGTACCACCTCAGGCTGTGTTCGCGCATCGGTTGTTGATAGCTTTTCTGCAGGCTATCGCACCATTGTTCCCGCTGACTGTTGTGGTGATCAGGATCTCGAGGCACACAACAGTAATCTGCGCGATGTGGGTCGGCGATATGCAGATGTGCTAGACCTGCAGCGAGTATTACAGCATATCGAAACCTGTTGAAGCGTAGGCAGGATATTTTTTTGAACGAATTTTAATTTTATTTTCTTATAGGAGAGGCATATGCCGACAGTGGTAATCAACGGACACGACATGTACTACGAAGTGCATGGGGAAGGGCCACCAGCAGTTTACATCGGTGGTTGGGATACATTCTGTCACGGCAGATCCCATTATTTAACGCGGGGTATGACAGAGAATTACCAGACTGTCATTATCGATTATCGCGGTATTGGTGAGTCAACAGATGATCTTTCAATGACACCGTCCACCGCGTTATTTGCCGATGATATTGCGGCCTTATTAGACCACCTCAACATGAAGTCAGTGTACTTTGTTGGGCTTGTCGGTATGGGTGCCTGTATTGGGCAATGGGTCGCGCTTAAGCGTCCTGATCTAGTTCGCTGCATGGTGAATATGGGCTGTTGGACGTGGGCCGATCCGATGCTGGCTGATCAATTACAGGCATTTGGTGATATGCATGAACACGCCGGCTTCGCAGCGTTTCAATCAATGGTAGCGGCCTACTCCTTCAGGCCAGACTACTACAATGCCAATCGACATAAACTACTGGGGAGTAATGGTGTCTGGGGTAATCTTGAGGGACGACTACCTGCACATTTACGTTTTATTGAAGCTTGTTTAGGCCACGATATTAGACCGCACTTGTCTGAGATTGGCGCGCCAACGTTAGTCGTGCATGCAGCACAAGATGTGATCACAGGCCCAAGAACGACAACCCCGCTAGAGGAAGGCCTGCCTAACGGCCAAGGTGTGACGATGAACCAAGTTGCTCACGTCGTAGCGGGGAAGGACGAAAAAATTGCGTTCTGTAAAATCCTGTTTGATTTCTTGGGCAAATACTAAGCCCTAGCTTAAATGACCCCGGCGGCTTTCAACGCGTCGAGGTCGCTTAGGTTCAGCTCCTCTCCAAGTACACTTTCATTATCAGCGCCAAGTCCATGTCCGCAGTGGGTATCAAGACGTTGGTTATCGAGTTTGATCGGATTGCTTAACGCTTCATAAGTTTCAACTTTTCGATGTTTGAGCTGCTGTCTCATACCGTTTGCTTGCACAAAGGGATTGGTTAGCGCCTCAGATAAGGTATTGACTGGCGCCACCGGTATATGGGTCTGTAGAAGAGCAAACCAATGCTGCGTTGTATGCTTACACAGTATGGCGTCGAGTTCTTGGGTGAGTGCCTCACGGTTTTCTGCTCGATTCGCCATCGAGACAAAACGCGGATCATCAATGAGTTCGGGAGATTCAATAAGCGTGGCCAGCAATTCCCAAAACTTCTGCGTCATACACATCAGGAATATCCAGCCGTCCTCGGTTTTAAACAGCTGCACGGGCGTATTGTAGGGGTGGGCGGAACGCGCGACACGATGCGTCTCAATACCATGGTTCATGTACCAGGTGCCAGGATAGGTAAGTTGATGCAGCGCGACATCAAACAAGCTGACATCAACATCGCGTCCACCTTGCCGATCTCGACCTAGCAGCGCTGCAACGCAGCCCAGTGCGGCGACTACACCGGTCATAAAATCAATCATCGATAACCCAAAGCGCGATGGCGGTGAATTGGGCTCACCGGTTAGCCCTAAAAATCCGCATTCCGCCTGCATTAGGTAATCGTAACCGGGCCAATCCGCGCGATCATTATCTCGGCCATAGGCAGAGATGTGAGTGCAAATAATGTTGGCTTTGACGTGCTTTAGCGAGGCATAGTCGAGTCCCAATTTCTTGGGCTGACTTCCTCGTAAGTTATTCCATACGACATCGGCTGTTTCGACCAGCTTTTCAAAAATGGCACGACCTTGCGTATCCTTAAGATTGAGCGTGACGCTTTTTTTAGAGAGATTAAAGGCTTGAAAATAAGCACTATCATCATCATCCAGGGTGACAGCGCCGGATTGTCTCGAAGGATCACCTCCCGTCGCTCGATTTTCAATTTTGATCACTTCGGCGCCTAGCTCGGCGAGATACATCGAGCCATAGGGGCCGGCACCAAATTGTTCAATAGCGAGTATGCGGATACCTTGTAGCGGCTTGTCCATAAAATTCTCCGAGGTTATTCAGTTTTAGATGGGCTTGCACATGCGGTTGCTTTGGTGCATCTTTGCTAAAGCAACATTATCTTGCATCAAATGTCCGGTCAATTGTAATTTATAAAAGACGGCAGGACTAAGACAAGATCCGAAAAACTTATATTAAGGAGGTTAGCCATGACCTATAGGTTGGGCGTTGACGTCGGTGGTACGTTTACGGATTTAATTCTCGTAAACGAATCAAACGGTGATATTCATACAGCAAAAGTACCCAGTACGCCTGCGGACTCTTCGATTGGCGTCATGAACGGCATCAGCCGGGTATGTGCCAATGCGGGCATTGATGCGAAGGAAATTGGGCAGGTCATGCACGGAACCACAGTCGCGACCAACACGATATTGACTGGAGATGGTGCGCGTGTCGGTTTAATCACAACCCGTGGCTACCGACAAGTTTTGCAAATCGCTCGGTCTTATGTCCCGGGTGGGCTAGGTGGTTGGGTTATTTATAACAAGAGCGCGCCCTTGGCGCCATTGTCTTGCACGATTGAAGCTGACGAGCGTATGGGAGCCGATGGAAAAGCAGTTCGGCCGCTAAATGTACCTGCTTTGAAGAAAGAGCTTGAGTACTTGAAGGGGGAGAATATCGAAGCGCTAACCATCTCTCTCATCAACTCCTATGCTAACGCAGCCCATGAAAAGGCTGTTGAGAAAATTGCTAAGCAAATTCTGCCCGGCATTCCTATTTCATTATCATCTTCGGTGGTTCCGGAGATGCAGGAGTATGAGCGCACAATAACGACGGTTGCCAACTCATTTGTTCGGCCTAGAGTTGCGGAATACGTTAAAAACCTTGAGAAAAAGCTGAAGAAAAGCAACAAGAATATTCAGCTCAACATTCTGCGCTCTGATGGTGGTATGGCCTCGGCAAAAGTTGCTCAGGCTCTGCCTGTCAACTTGTTGATGAGTGGGCCTGCAGGTGGTGTGTCAGGTGCTGTCTGGGTAGCGCGCCAAGCGGGATTTGAAAATCTACTAACCTTTGACATGGGCGGCACGTCAACCGACGTTGCCTTGGTGCAGAATGGTAAGGCGCAGCTACGACGCGAAACGACAGTGGGTGATGTCACTGTGCGCGCCTCGTCGGTGGATGTGCGGACTGTTGGTGCCGGTGGTGGATCTATTGCCCACGTTCCAGAGTTGACAGGTGCGTTACGCGTGGGTCCCGATAGTGCTGGAGCTGAGCCAGGTCCAGCGGCATACAACAAAAATGGAACGCTACCGACTGTAACCGATGCGAATGTCGTGCTCGGGTATCTGCCGAGTGAAGTCAGATTGGGCGGCGATATGGAAATCCGTAAAGACCTTGCGGAAGCTGCGATTCAACCGATTGCCGATTCTCTGGGTATATCAATCAAGCGTGCTGCGGCAGGTATTATCGATATTGTGAACGAGAATATGTACGGAGCACTGCGGCTGGTTTCTGTCGAGCAAGGCCATGATCCTAGAGATTTTGCCTTGATTGGCTTCGGTGGTGCAGGTCCATTGCACGCCAATGCATTGGGCAAATTGATGAATAGTTGGCCAGTCATCATCCCGCCTGGTCCGGGCGTGCTGTGTGCTTATGGTGATGCGACAACTCGAGTCAGAGATGAGGCCTCACGAACTTTTATTCGTAGATTCAGAGATACGACAACCACTGAGTTGGCAGAAAAATATGAAAAGTTGATAGCGAAAGCGTTAAAGACGTTGACCCAGCAAGGCGTACCCGCGAAAGAATGTACGGTTTCTTGCCAGGCGGATATTCGTTACAAAGGGCAGGGTCTACAGCTAACGGTAGATTTTGAATTGAAAGCGCTAAAAAAAGGTGGTCTATCCGTCATTGGCGACCCCTTCGATGAGATGCACAAACAGCTGTTTACGTTTGCGCTTGAGTCGGACAAAGAGATCGTCAACTTGCGCGCGGTAGCGCAGGGTAAGAGCGCAGAAATCGAAGCGAGACGTTTACCAAAGTCGGGTTCGCGAAATCCCGCGGCTACTGCTGCTATTGGTAAGTCGGTGGTGTTCATGGACGGTAAGGATATGGAGGCCACGCTATACCGACGAGACAAACTCAAGGCCGGTAACAAGATTGAAGGTCCAGCGATTATTTTAGAAATGGACTCCACATCTGTCATTTTGAACGGATATACCGGCAACGTCGATAAATTCGGCAATATACTCATCGCACCTAACGCGTGATAGGGGAGAAATAATATGCCAGCAACAATTGTTGAGACTAACAGGAAGAAATTTAGCCGGATTGATACCGACCCAATCACCTTGGATATTGTCGAAAATGCGATGATGAACGCGCGTTACGAAATGGACGCGGTGTTGTTCAGGACAGCTATGTCGCCGGGGATTCGTGAGCAGCATGATGCATTCCCAATGATTGCCAACCTCGATGGAAAGATGGTGGTGGGGCAGTTCGGTAGTTTTATTCACGGTTTTAAGGAGGCCTATGATGGCACCATCGAAGAGGGCGACCTATTCCTTACCACTGATCCTTACTCGTGTAACGGCGCGATCAGTCACATTAATGACTGGCTGCTGCTGCGCCCCATTTTTAAAGATGGGCGGCTAATCGCGTACGCAGCGATGTTTGGCCATATGACCGATGTGGGCGGTAAAGTGCCAGGGAGTCTGCCAACGGATGCACGTGAGATTTTCGAAGAAGGTATTCGGATACCGCCTACGAAAATTTATAAAAATGATGAGCTCCAAACTGATCTGCTCGAACTCATACTGCACAACTGCCGCATGCCCAACTGGAACCGTAGTGATTTTAATGCATTGGTTGCATCGATCCGCACGGCTGAGAAGCGTGTTATTGAAATGGCGGGGCGCTTTGGTGACGATGTTTTCTATTCTTCCTTGGAAGAATTATTGGAGCGCAACAAACGCGCGATGCGTCAACTTATAAAAACAACGGTACCCGAAAAACGTCAGATCTTTGAGGACTATATTTGTGATGACGGCCTGGGTATGGGGCCTTATAAGATCAAGTGCGCTATGTGGCGTGATAAAGACAAAGTTATTTTTGATTTTGAAGGTACCGACCCGCAGTCCATCAGTTCGATTAATTTCTATCTTAATGAAGAAATGTTTAAGATGTTCTGTGGTGTCTACATGATCATGGTTTTTGATCCGCAGATCATGTTTAACGATGGTTTCTACGACCTTATGGAAGTGCGAATTCCCTACGGCACGCTGTTGAAGCCGAAGGAGCCTGCTGCACTGTCCTGTCGAACGCATGCTTTGGGTCGAATCTTTGATGTCTTGGGTGGTTTATTGGGTCAGGGTGACCCCGATTTCTTAGCTGGTGCGGGATTTTCGGATAGCCCACACTTTATGTATTCGGGTTATGACAAAAATGGTGAGTGGTACCAGCTGTATTCTATTGGATTTGGTGGAATTCCTGGCAAACCTTCTGGCGATGGTCCAGACGGACACTCTCTGTGGCCCAGCTTCACTAACGTGCCCAATGAATTCTTAGAGAGCTATTTCCCTCTACGCATTGAAACCTATGAAACGATTACCGACAGCGGTGGTGCGGGTTACAACCGGGGTGGAAATGGATTGAGTATGGGCTATTGTTTCCTTGAGCCCGGTACCATTTCTATCCATGATGACCGCTGGCTGACTTACCCCTGGGGTGTTAATGGAGGTCTGCCAGGTCGACGCTCTGAGAAAATCTTAGCACGAGCTGACGGCAGCACAGAACGCTTGCCAAGTAAATGCGATCGCATTGAGGTGGTCTCGGGCGATATTCTCTACTTCAATACTTGGGGTGGCGGCGGATGCGGTGACCCGCTTACTCGCGAGCCGGAGCGTGTCCAATTTGACGTTCATTCCGGGCTTGTCTCGGTCGAGGGTGCCAAACGTTATGGCGTGGTCATGAACGAAGACCGTACGGTTAACGTCAAGCGAACCGAGGCACTGCGCGTGAAGATGGCTAAGAAGCGCGGCAAAGTTCAAATGTTCGATCGAGGCGGTGATATTGCCACACTCAAAAAGAACTGTTTGAAAGAAACCGGTCTTGAGCCACCTAGAACGCCTGTGTTCCAGACTTGGGCGCTCAAGGGTTTAGCTAACGATAAACTGGCTGGTGGCAGCGTTAAGGTTAAACGGGGCGCTAAAAAGAAGGCCGCTACCGCAAAGGCCGCTCCCCCAAAGACAGCGGCTAAAAAGGCTGTGAGGAAGCGCGCTAAAGCGTAACTTCATGCCCTTTTGAAGTAGTCACACAGGCTTAGAACCCGTAACTGGGTTCTAAGCCTTTTTTATGCAAACTGGAGGTCGATATGAAGTTTGGCGTATTTTTACCTAACGGTAGTAACGGGTATATTCCTTCGAAAGGTAGTCCGGTTTACGAGCCGACCTTCGCGCACAACCTCGCTATTTCGCAGGCTGCTGAGCATCACGGCTTAGACTTTGTGCTGTCCATGATGAAGTTTCGCGGCTTTGGTGGCGAGACAGGGTATTGGGATAGCTGTCTTGAGTCATTTACGCTGATGGCGGGTATTGCAGCTCAAACCAAATCAATTGGTCTCTTTCCTTCCATTTCTATTTTGAGCCAGCACCCGGCTATTGTTGCGCGAATGATCGCGACGATCGACGATATCAGTGGTGGAAGATGTGGCTTGAATATTGTGACCGGCTGGAACCGTCCTGAATACACGCAGATGGGCTTGTGGCCAGGTGATGAACATTATCAGCGACGTTATGATTACGCGGCAGAATATGTCCAAATATTGAAACAGCTTTGGCAAGACGGTAAGTCCACCTTTAAAGGCGAGTACTTTGAATTGGATGATTGCTCAGTATTACCTTATCCGAAAAGAGAAATACCCTTGGTCTGTGCTGGACAGTCGCCAGCGGGTCGGCAGTTTGTGGCGGGCTATGCCGATCACCAGTTCGTCTTAACGAGTGAGACCAACCTGGTCACGTCGGTTGAAGATATTCGAGCACGAGCGAAAGACAGTGGTCGCGATGTTGGCATTTACGCGCTGTTCCAAATGATTATTGAAGATACCGATGAGCTGGCTGCAGCCAAAGTACAGGCTATTATTGCGGGGGCAGATCAAGGCGCCATAGCAAACATCCTTGCCAGTGCAAGTTTAGACACCAATGTTGGCGGCACCAGTGACCAATTAAAGGCGGCGCTCGATCAAAGCGTAGAAGATGGCAATATGGCGTTTATGGGCATCCCCGTCATTTTTGGGTCACCAAAAACTGTCGCAAGACGAATTGAAGAGATCGCTGAGAGGACCGGTGTCGACGGGTTACTGTTTAGCTGGCCCGATTTTGTCGGCGGCATTAACCGCTTCGGGACTGAAGTTATGCCGCTCCTTAAAGATGCGCCTTAACGCGGCGCTACTTTATCGTCGTCCTCTACTAAGCTGACCACTGCTTGATAGTCTTCAGAGGGCGCCTGCTCGAGGTCCTCTAGGGCGGATGTGATGACCCTCGTCACTTCACCAAACAATGTCTCATGGCGTTTGCCTCTCGCCTCAAGCGCTGCTTGATCGAGTTCGTAGGATTCAATGTCATCGCCAGAAAAGAGGCCTTTTGCTGCAGCTACGCGCTCCAGTGTATCTAGTCGGTCTCGTGTAACTGAAAGTTCGCCGGTAAGTGCCATTAACATCGATAAAAGACGATCTACGTCGGGGTCCGAGAAATAGGTGGGTCTTTTCCCTTTTGCTTTTCGTCGCAACTTTACTGCAGCTTCATCACTCATTTTTGACATCCGTAAACAAACCAAACACCGCCGCCACCAAAATCACCACCTTGGAAGGTTAAAGTCCGCTGAGTTTCCTGAAATGCACTAGGTACCATTAGCTGTAGTGGCGCGTGCTCAGTGAATCCACCTTGGCGAGCAAGTTCATCGAGATCTAATGTATGGCTTTTCCGCCAAAACGGTTCGTTGTTATTCTCACTGTCCCAATCAAAAAGAAATGTGTCGAAGGGTGCCATGCCCTCATAAGGGGGCGTCTCGACGTGGAGCATCAAGCCGCCGGGCTTTAAAACCCTGTGGCATTCTTTGATAATATTCTTGATCGCTCTTGACGATGTTTCATGGAGTAATATATGTGACACAACAAGATCAAAGGAGTTGTCCGCATAGTTGGTTGTTTCGGCATTTTGCTGTGCGAAATGTACAGGTAAGCCCTTGGCGCGTGCGCGCGCATGGGCATGACGCAACATAGGCGCGGCGACGTCAATGGCATGCACCTCAGCATTAGGAAAGCTCTCTGCATAGGGCAGTGTGCTGTGCCCAACCGCACAGCCCATATCGAGAATTTTGGTCGGCTCGAAGTCTGGGTGCTCTTGTTTAAGCCAGGCGACCGTACTGTCGCCCATGTCAGCGTTGTCACGCCCCATTTGACCCATGGCATAGATATAGACGCCGCGATCGTAGATCGCCCCCTGCGCCACGTCAGAGGGTATATATTCGGTATGATAGCCACCGGGCTGACAATGAATGTCGACCGCGCGGTGGTAGGCCGGAATCACAAGACTGGGGTCAAGGCTCAGTGAGCCATGATCGTTGGTGTGATGCTGAGCAGATTCTGCCAAATTAGCCAATGATCGCTGTACGGGTATTTGCGCCGACGACCACATCATTTCCTGGCTGGTACGTAATAAGCAGCTCCACGCCTGATAATGGGGGTCCTTGCGCATGACCTTACCCACTTCACTGATATTTTCTGGTTCGCGTTGATGTTCGGCAACGAATTCAACTTTGGCGCGCTTTTCATAAGCGACTTTCAGACCCGGGTGAACCGATGAAACTAAATGCTGTTTGAATGAGCGCACAAAATGTTGTCTGGCGAGCTCATCATGATTAGTTTTCGGTAGTGCGTCGTGTGGTTGCTGCTCAACGAATGATGCGGCCATACAGTTCCCCTGAGTCTTTTAAAAAGACCGTTCAAATGAAATTTACAGTAACAATATACCTTACGGTGCTTCGGCCGCCAACCGTGCCAATGAGGCGTTTTTTTAAGGTTTTATTAGGGCGCGTCTGACGCTTGCTGTCGAAACCGTTCCAGGGGTAAAGTGATTAATTCATACGTGTAAAATGAGGATTAAGCATGGCAATGACGGTGGATTTATCGGGTAAAACGGCTTTAGTGACCGGAGCGAGCTCGGGTATTGGTGCGGGTGTTGCCGTGGCCTTGGCAGCAAATGGCGCGCATGTATTCGTCAATTACCCACGCCCAGAGGAGCGGGCAAATGCCGCCGCGGTCGTTGAAGAAATTGTGGCGTCGGGTGGCGTGGGTTATCTCGTTGAGGCTGACGTGTCTAATGAGGCGCAAGTGCTGTCAATGTTTGAACAAATACACGCGGTGACACCCAGCTTAGGCATTATGGTCAATAACGCGGGTGTGGCGCACAGTAGTGTCGTGGAAGATATGCAGTTAGCTGATTTTGAGCGGCTGATGGCCGTTCACGTGACAGGGACATTTTTGTGTACACGCGCAGCACTGCGAATTTTTTATCAACAAAACTATGGCCGCTTAATTAATACGGCCTCACAGCTAGCCTACTTGGGCGCACCTGGTTTTGCACACTATACCGCGGCGAAGGGTGCGATTTTGTCATTCACGCGCAGTGTGGCGCTCGAGATTGGTGACCGAAATATCACGGCCAACTGTGTCGCACCCGGCGCCACAAAGACGCCAATACTTGACGGTGTCCCCGACGAAATTTTAGAGGCGATACGCAGTAATATTCCAGCGGGCAGGCTCGCAGAAGTCGAAGATATTGTGGGCGCTTATATGTTTCTCGCCAGCGATGAGGCGCGTCATTTTAGAGGCCAATGCCTAAGTCCCAATGGCGGCGACGCCTTTTTATAACGTCAGGCTAAATAGTGAAAGCGACGATAATTTTATGTGTGAAGGGTGCGGTGGTGGTGAATAAAGCACACCTACAGCGGCTTTCAGTGAATGAACAGTGAGGATGGTATGAAACAGAAAACAGTATTAGTCACCGGTGCGGGTATCGGTTTAGGTCGGGCAATTTCCTGTGCCTTGGGTGCTGCGGGTTATCAGGTGTTTGTCACAGATGTTCTGACCGATGAGGGCGAGCGCGTCGCCGCTAATATTCGAGATCTGGGCGGCGATGCTGAATTTCATTATCTGGACGTCACAGATACGGGCGCTGTGTCGCGCTTATGTGCAGATATTGAGGCGCGGTATGGTGCCATCTATGGCCTAGTACTCAATGCTGGTATTGCGCGAACACTGCCCCTAGCGACGCTGACGGACGATCAATGGGACGAGACCATCGATGTGAATCTGAAAGGGATGTTGCGCGTTTTGCGGGCGGCGGCACCGGGTATGCGCGCAGCGAAGCAGGGTGCAATTGTTTGCTTGTCGTCGATCGTAGGATCACTTTTGGGCTGGCCTGAGCATATTCCTTATGGCGCAAGCAAAGGCGGTGTTGCGGGGCTCGTGCGATCAGCAGCCCTAGAATTGGCTGCCGATGGCATCCGAGTGAATGGTATAGCACCTGGCGTCATTCGTTCCGCCCAAACACTAGATCCTGTTAATTCTTTGGGTGAGGAAGGGCTGGCGGCATTTGCCGAAAATGTACCTTTGGGTAGAGTGGGAGAGCCGGAGGATATCGCTGACGTGGCTGAGTTTTTGCTGTCTGATAAAGCGCGCTACCTGACAGGCCAAATTATTGCGGTAGATGGTGGCACGACCATCAGTCTCTAGAAGCGCACTAAAGTAGCTATTATTAAACGCTAGAACCATAAAATTTAGGCGAAAAAAAAGGCGAGGATAACCTCGCCTTTTTTGGTTTACGCAGGGGTTAGAAGCTATACGAAAGCTCGACGCCTGCTCGGCGCTGTGTGCCGGGGCTGACAAACCCGCCACCAAACTCTGGTGCCAGAATAACTTCTGCGACGAACTCTTCATCAAACAAGTTGCGCGCAAATGCAGTGATGCTCCAGTTGTCTGCCCGTACGCCGAGACGAAGATTAGCAAGACCATAACCATCGACTTGTGTTACGTCGAAGCTAGCGGGTGGACCACCAAATAACGTGGCAGGCACGATATCGTCTTGCACGGTGTGGTACCAAATATCACCTTGATAGGAGTATTCGAACCGGCCAAACAACTCGAACTCACCGACAGGCACGGAGTACTGAAGCGCCGCATTGGCTAGGAAGTCAGGGTTGTTAGGCACTTCGTTACCAGCGGTGTATGGGCGCAGACGATTCTTATCAATTTCTCCGTCAACCATGGAATAACCTGCGTCAAAGCGCAGGTTATCGGTGATGGCCCAAGCAGCACTCAGCTCGAATCCCTTTAGTGTGACTTCATCAATGTTTTCAGCGGTTCTTAGCAGACCAAATGGACCCACGAAGAATTCGAAAAATTGCATGTCATCGACTTCGGTATGGAACACCGCACCGTTCAGCTGTAAATTCCCATCCATAAGACTAGAGCGGAATCCTAGCTCAAATGCACTCGAAGTCTCTTCGCGGATAAGGTCTGGTGGTGCGACCAGCGCAGCACCGTTTTGCACGAGATAAAAATCGACGATTTGGTTGGCGCCAGAGTTGTTAAAGCCACCCGCTTTGAACCCAATACCCCAGCTACCGTAGAGCGTGGTGTTATCAGAGACATCGTAGGTGAAGCTGATTTTTGGCTGGATCTGGTCAAAGGTTTCGCTGTTGTTTGGAATGCTTGAACTGACGGTAAAGTCGTCGAAGTTAACAAAACCCGGGTTTAGCGGTGAGCCATCAAGCGGCTCGCCATTCAGTGTGCAACTGCCACCGCAATAGTCGATGAACTGCGACAGTGCACCGTCGGCGGGTGATGGCACACCATTGGTGACATCGCGTTCCTCACGGTCATAACGCACCGCTACAGAGAGTTCCAAGTCTTCAGAGATGTCGTAGTTAATAGAGCCAAATACGGCATAGACCGTGGTGTCAAAGGTGTCGTTTACCATGGCATCGGTAAAGTCGTTATAGATTGATGTGGGGACATTACTGGCGGCATTGGGCCAGTTACTGCCGTCGTCACGGGCCTGTGAAACCGCCTGATAACGCTCGATGTCAAGGAAATATAGACCCGCTTGCCAACGCAACTGTTGATCACTGTCTGACGTCAGCTGTACTTGAAAGCTGATATCTTCCTGAAAGCGCTCTTGGTACTGATAGCCATCGCAAGTTGTCGGGCTGTAGGGCGGCAATACTGCTGCGCCGGGTGCAGAGCCAAAGATAAAAGTTGGTGCGGGTAAAGCAGTGACGCCGCCGGGTATCTTTGCTGTGTAAGAGGGGGTAAGCGCATCAAGGGTGTTGATGCAGGCCTCAGTGCCGCCGTAAAATCCAAATGCACCCGAGGTGCCGTCTGCGATAAACGTATCTTCTGAGTCACTGTAAAACGCCCAAGTAGAGAGTGTTGCGCCATCCAGTTCCCAGTCGGCCTTGATCGAAAACTCGAGCACGTCCTGCTCGTTCACAGG
The DNA here is from genome assembly GCA_963926105.1 of uncultured Luminiphilus sp. GTDB lineage: Bacteria > Pseudomonadota > Gammaproteobacteria > Pseudomonadales > Halieaceae > Luminiphilus. The sequence continues at coordinate 25,153 of CAWUVW010000001.1, forward strand.
GCGTACATTATTTGAGAAAACGAAATCGTGTTCGTTGACATCCTGATAAAACGACTCGGAACCCGGGGTGCCGAACGCGACAAAACCGGGTAGTGCAAATCCTGCGTTGAAAGAAATAGCGGCTGATTCCGCTTTGCCAACCCGAAGTTTAGTGTCGATAGACAATGTGTCGGTGGGGTCAAAAACTAGGCGACCGGTAATTGAATAGTTCTCCGCATCGTCCACGACTTTGTCGTTTAAGAAAGAATTACTATAAAAGCCGTCGCTGCTGCGATAGTCGGCGGTTAGTCGGCCGGCCACCTTTTCACCGAGTGGGCCAGCAACCGTCGCAAGGGCTGTATAGGTGCTGTCTTGCGCCATGCTGACACGGATATCACCTTCGGCTTCTTGCGAGGGACGTCGCGTGCTCATGATGATAGCGCCCGCTGCCGCGGAGCGACCATATAGCGCACCCTGAGGGCCTTTCAATACTTCGATCTGCTCAAGATCTGGATATTCCCGATTGAAGGCGTAAGTGTTGATATGAAGAATGCCATCAATGATGAGCGCGAAGTTAGTCTCGGCGTCTCTGGCACCATTGATACCACGAATTGATATCGATGAATCACCAGTTTCTACTGTGTTCACGAAACTGACACCCGGTGTCTGGGAAATGAAATCTTCTGCACGCGAGATACCCATATCCCTGATCTGGCCAGATGTGAAGGCGGTTACCGTACTGGGTACGTCTTGTAGAGATTCGCTTCGGGCTCGCGCGGTCACCACCACTTCTTCGAGTTCGGCGCTGGCTTGAGAAGGCATGAGCATGGAGCCGCCTGTACTTGTGAGCGCCGCTATAACGGCTGGCAATAGCTGCCTGCTTGATGGGAATTGGCGTTTGAGTAGGATTTTGAATGACATAAAAATCTCCTGGCTAATGTTTTTATTGTTGCGTTAATCGTGTTGCTGGGATCGCACGAACCTAAACCGCTAGAATAAAGCTTCACGTTTGTCCGTACAACTGTTGTTGTGCCTTAATATGGCTTCAGACTCAGCTTCGGTCAAGTTTAATTTTGACAGAATTTCGACCGTATTTTCGCCGACCTTCGACAGTCTTGGGTCGATTGCACCGGGTTCAGCGGTAAATTTGATAGGAATGCCGATATGATCATTGCCAGCGTCGTCCTGGATGCGCATCTCGCGCGCGGCAACATGCTCTTGGTCCCAAGCTTCTTTGAGATCCAGCACAGGACTCCAGCAAATGTCTCGCCCATCAAACCATGAGGTCCATGCGCTGAGCGCCCGTTCAAGAAATGCCGATCTGAGAAACGCAATGGCCGCTTGGTGTCCATCACCTGCAGGGCCAGTGACATATTCGATAAACTCTGGCCGTCCTAAGCCCTCGAATAAGTTCTTGACAAATTTGTGCTCGCCACCACCCAGCGCCAAAAATCGATTGTCGGCAGTGCGGTAAATGTTGAGCATGGCACCACCACCATGACTGCGTTCTTGTAGCCGATCGGGCGCTTGTTGGCCAGCAAATACGGGTCCCAAAATATTGGGTGAGGCAGCCAACACAGAGTCGTGCATGCTGATATCCAGATAATCACCTTGCCCGGTGGTCTCTCGTCGAAGTAGGGCCATGAGAATGCCCGACAATGCCAGCCATGAAGACAGCATGTCCGACATGGCAACGCCGACGATTGCCGGGCCGCTGGTATCGTCTTCGGGAGATCGGCTGAGGCTCAATACTCCGGAGGCAGCGACTGTTGCGGTGTCATGCGCCGGTCGATCTCTCCAAGGGCCAGTCTGACCAAACGCAGAAATCGAACAATAGACTAAGCGTGGGTTCAGTGCTTTGACGGTCTCGGTATCAAAGCCTAAGCGACTCATGACCCCAGGCCTAAAGGCCTCGACGAGTACGTCTGCGCCGACAATAAGCGCGCGCAAGGCGGCTTTGCCCGCGTCGGACTTTAAATCTAACGCGATACTTTCTTTGCCGCGCTGGGTATTGCGAAACATCACCGTTTCATCGCCCTGAACCCAAGGAAACGCCTGCGCTGAACGGGTCGGTTCTGGCGCCTTGGGGTTTTCAACTTTGATGACCCTTGCACCGTGATCAGCCATCATTTGGGTTGCGCCCGGCCCCGGAAGAAACAGAGACAAATCAATGACCGTAATACCCTCGAGCTTCATAGTCATAATCTCAGCAGGTCACACCATCTTGGCTTAACTGGGCTAATTCATCGGTAGATAGCCCCAGTAATTCACCTAAAATCTCTTGATTGTGGGCCCCAATTTTTGCGCCAGGCCAGTCAGTTCTGCCTGGTGTTTTACTGAGCTTGGGCATAATCGCAGGTATTTTCAGCGGTTCGCCGTTGATTTCGACCGTCTCGAACATGCCTCGCGCCTGATAATGCGGGTCTTCCATCATGTCTGCGACACTATAGATGGGACCAACAGGTACTCGCACCGCCTCGAGGCGGTCAATAATTTCTTTAGAACTGTGAGCAGCACACCAATCGGCTAGCGCTTTGTCGATGGCTTCCTGTTGTATCACTCGGCCCTGATTATGTTTAAGTGCGGGATCATTTGCCATATCTGCGCGGCCGGCTTCGGTCATTAAGCGCTTGTAGATAGAATCACCATTGCCGCCAATAACAACATGTTTGCCGTCATTACACTCATAGGTATTGGTAGGCACGATACCGGTAATCGTGGTGCCCGATGGCTCTCTGATAACACCCGCGCCATCGTACTCTGGCACGATCCCCTCTAATACATTGAAAATAGATTCGTATAGGGCAACGTCGACCACCTGGCCCTCACCAGATTTGGTGCGCGCAATAATAGCAAAGGCGACTCCCAGTGCCGCATGGATCGCAGCCAATGTATCTCCTAGCGAGATGTTGGGACGGACTGGGGGCTTGCCAGGTTCACCGTTAATGTATCGAAAGCCACCATAGCCCTCGGTGACTGAGGCGTAACCGGGCTTTTCCGAAAACGGACCCGTCTGGCCGTAACCGGAAATTCTGGCGTAGATAAGACCCGGATTGTGCGGTTTCAATGTTTCTGGCCCCAAACCCCAACCTTCCATGGCGCCCGGTCTAAAGTTTTCAATGACGACGTCTGCCTTGATGAGTAGATCAAAGGCGAGCTTGCGTCCCGCTTCGGACTTTAGGTCTAGCGTCACACTCTTTTTGTTGCGTGCCAAAGAGTGATACCAAAGAGACATTCCATCACGGACTTCACGCCATTGGCGGATCGGGTCCCCAGTCGGGGGCTCCACTTTAATGACCTCGGCGCCAAAATATCCGAGAATCGTGCCCGCGAAGGGGCCGGCAAGAAGCTGGCCCATCTCAATGACGCGTAATCCTTCCAGTGGACGTGGAGTACTCATGCTTAACGCTCCTGTACATTATTATGACTTCTAATAGTACGGACATTTAGTTGGCTGTGCTAGATGCCTGTGCCAACTTCACATCAAGCGTTAGGTTTATGATCTACTGCCGCTATAGATGAATACACAATCAGAAACGAGCAGGCTAAACTGAGTCGACACCTGGTAGAAAAGGATCTTTAAGAAAGTCGGGAAAATACACCTAAATGACTACAGTATGAGCAATACCTAGACGCGGCATCAATCAACCACACACCTGAGGAATGCAAACTGTGCAAACACTCCACCTAAGCAACTTTGGATCAGACAATTTGTCACTTACTGACGTCACGGTAAGCGAGCCTTCAGCATATGAAGTTGTTGTAAGGTTAGAGGCGGCGTCATTGAATCCCCGTGATAGTCAGATTATCTCTGGTCACTTTACGCCAAACGTTGAGTTCCCATTGATTCCATTATCTGATGGTGCGGGAACTGTGATTCAAGTGGGTGCAGCGGTGACCCGCTTTAAAGTTGGTGATGGTGTGACTTCACTGTTTTTTCCCAACTGGCATGAGGGTGAAGCAACCGGTGGCGAGCGGGCAGTATCTACCGGGCTAGAAGCACCCGGTACCGCACGTGAAATAGGTATTTTCCATGAGGAGTCGCTGGCGAGTTTTCCACCGCATCTCTCTGCCGCCGAGGCAGCATGCTATCCCTGCGCGGGTTTGACCGCATGGTTTTCTTTATTCGATAAATCGCACATCAGTGCAGGCAGCTGGGTCTTGATACAAGGCACGGGCGGCGTCGCGACCATGGGTATCCAACTCGCGAAAGCGGCAGGAGCGAATGTCATTGTCATCTCTTCGAGTAACGACAAGCTGCAAAAAGCTGCGGCATTAGGAGCTGATCACCTCATTAACTACGTAGAGACTCCCGACTGGGGCCAGCGTGCATTTGAGTTGTCTGGGCACGGTGTTGACGCAGTGTTGGAAATTGGGGGTACGGGTACGTTAGGAAATTCGCTCAATGCTATCCGTCATGGGGGTCACATCAATATCATCGGTTACGTGGCTGGGATCGATATGGGTATCACGGTGTTCCCGTTGATTATTAAAAATGCAAACTTTCATGGTATTGGTACGGGCAACCGCGAGAGCTACGAACGGTTGATGGCGTTTGTGGCAACCCATCAAATCCATCCGGCTATTGATGGTCGCTTCCCCCTCGCTGCGTTACAGCAAGCTTTGCATGCTCTGGATAATAGTCGCCCGTTTGGAAAGGTCGTTATTGATATCTAAAAAGTGAATTGCTTGGCGTTATTGGCCAATTAGAGGCCGTCTATTGCCAAGCCAACATTTCAGGCGATGATCGATAATGTCGTGGTTAAGTGGTGTGGTGATTTTATTGACTGCAACACTATTGCGTCTATGCCGTGCCGCCGTTAGCTGCTAGTTATTGGTACCCAGATACCCCTTCGAGTAGTGCTTTGATGAAGCGCTGCTCGTCAGGATTGATATCGGGTCGCCATACATCAAATAACAAAATGACACGATCACTGTCACTGAGGTTCCAGGCTTCGTGATTAATACTGTCGTCGAACGCCCAGGCAACACCGCGTTGTGTTTGACGTGTTTGGTCGCCGACACGAAGTGCACAGTGATTGGGGACCACCAATGGCAGATGGCAAATTAAGCGTGTATTGAGCATGCCGGTATGAGGTTCGATTTTTGCGCCTGCATCTAGCTTAGAAAAAAGTACCGAAGGTGAAAATCCCTCCATCAAGGTCAGTGGTAGTTCGGCGAGCAGTTCTGTGGTTTTTGGACACAGCGCCATATTGTCATGATTAGGTCTTCCATCTTCCCAGAGATAGGCAGAGGTCCAATCCCGACTGTCGAGCAAATCAGTCTCGGAATTCCGTGGTCGGTCGATCCCACTGTGAATATATGGAGAGAATTTCTCTTTTCCATTACCCAGCAGCGCCTGTAATTCTGATTCAATAATGTCGGTATGCGCTTCGAGTTCTTTTAACCAGGGAAGCTCTTGTTCAGGAAAAAAATTGTGATAAGCCACATTAGGTAGAAAGTACACGTGTGGCGCCTGGGGGAATTGCTGGCCGGGGTCGGTGCGATCCAAACGGCCAAACAGCATATCCAATGACTGATTGAAACGCTGGCTGGCGTCTGCCTGCCGGTAGCCCACGGTCGCTAGCCGTTCATACAAATGCTCTTTGAATATCGTCATCAGTTGTTGCTGACTGCCGGCTATACGATTGATGTCTGCCTGGAGGGGCGCTGGCATATCGGTAATGGCAGCCGATAAACGCAGAACAAGACTGTAGTGCGCTGACGCGGCTTGGTTGTCATTGCGCCCAAGAAGAATATCGCCCTTAATAATAAGCGCCCGTAAATTGTGAGGCTCAATCTTGAGTACCTGTTCGAGCGCCGCCTCGGCTCCTGGGATATCGCTTTGCGATAAACACGCCAGCGCCATACCTAGCCAAGTGCGCGTTGTTGCGACATCTGCATCAACAGCAGCCTGGAAATTGGCACGGGCCTCGTGAGAGCTTCCCGCCTGTAAGGCGGTAATGCCCGCTCGAAACAATGACTCTTCCTGACGTAAATCCATGGTAATTCCTCTATAAAACAGACAAGCGGCCATCCCCGTATGTTAAATTCTGCCCAATGCTCTTGTATTACCGAAATGGCTGAAAGTGGGACTGATTGAAAAACAGCGCTGAGTAATAATACACCCAACCGCGTTCGCATGAACGCTAAGGCAGTAACGAAACCGGCGCTGTATGTACTATATGTGGTGAATGGGATGTTGAGATGAAAATCCAGATCAATTGATGTGTACTGTGATCCGGTGGCGCCGAACGAGTATTACAATGATCTAGTCATCACTGAGTGTTCAGTTTCGTCAATCTGCGCTTAGCGTGTATACGAACCCGCAATACTGATCATTTCTTTTGTCGTTTTGATGTGCAATGTGGTCAGCCAATTAAATGTTTTTTGTTTGATAATTGTATTTAGTTGATCAAAAACGAGTTCTGCGCAAGAGAGACTGGGGGTAAAGATGGAGGTAAAAAGATGATTGTGCGATCTGGCTTCGCTGTCTTTATATCGCTGATGTTAGCCCTAACACGATAGCCAAACAACGAGTCGAGTTTGACCCGGCCTGGCTCTGCCATCTCAAAGGATCTTTTCGTCGCGGCGAGTTTTCAGCGTCGCGGTGCGCTCATGCCCATCGGTACACTAGAGGTCAAACAATCCTCTTTCTGGATATTGATTGCCGCGCTTACTTTCGTTTAGCGCGTGAAAGACTTGAATCTTTATGCCGGGGATGAAAGTGGGGACTTTGTCGCCGAGTACAAACACCGCATCGGGCTTAAACCTAACGGCATCATCAATTTGTTGTGTGGCATTTTCGTGGGCATGTAAGTGTTGCATTGAACCTGCGCCAACGATTAACCATAGTGCTTCATGGCCCCGCCCAAGCGCGCATTGATACCAAGGCCTTAGGGTTGCGAACGAGTAATCTTGATGCACAAAAAGCAAAAGCGAGCGTTTCTTTGCTTTGATCACTCAAGTTGGTTATCGCAGTAGACACCCATGGCAGACTTGTTATGATGATTATACTCGAGCAAGCACCGACTAGTCCTATGACAGTAAGGAACTATGCGCTACCTCTATAGCTTAGTGTTCATAGCGCTGCTGCCCTTTTATATTTATGGCTTTATCAGAGGCAAAACAGCTAAGCCCAGCGTCGGTAAGCGTTGGATTGAGCATTTTGGGTTTGCACAATCAGTGCATGGGCGCAGCCAGCCGTTATGGATTCACGCAGTGTCGGTTGGTGAGGTCGTTGCCATCACACCGCTCATTAAGCGCCTTCATCTACAGCAACCCTCGATCAACATTCTATTGACCACAACGACACCAACGGGCGCTAAGCAGGCAGAGCTACTCGCTGACTATGTGAGTCATTGCTACATGCCATTAGATCTCTCGTTTGCGATTAAAGGTTTTCTCAAAAGGGTGCGTCCAAGCAAATTGGTGATCGTTGAAACAGAGCTTTGGCCCAACGTATTACATCATGTTGAAAAAAAAGGCATTCCAATTATTGTCGTCAATGCCCGAATGTCCGAGCGCTCATTTTCGCGATACAAAAAAATTCCCGGGTTATTCCAGCTGATAGGGCCAAAACTTTCTGAGGTTCTTTGCCATCACAGCCAGGATGCACAGCGTTTCATTAAGTTAGGTTTGTCTCCTCATAGGGTCAGTGTGACTGGCTCTATAAAATACGACTTAGAGATCCCGTCCGATGCCATTGAACAGGGGCGGCAACTCAGAGAGGCGCTGTTTGGCGTGCGCCCAGTATGGGTGCTGGCGAGCTCTCACAGGGGAGAGGACGAGAAAATATTGCGAGCGCACGAGGCACTCCTAAAACGCTTCCCTGATCTTTTGTTAATTCTAGTGCCGCGGCATCCAGAACGATTTAATGAAGTGTTTAATTTGGCATTGAAAAGTGGTTTTAACACCGTTAGGCGCTCGTCAGAGGCACCGGTGCTACCCGAAATCAGTGTTTACTTGGCCGATAGTATGGGTGAGATGCTGACCATACTTTCAATGAGCGATATCTGTTTTATGGGCGGCAGCCTGCTGGGTAAGCAAGTGGGTGGACACAATCTATTAGAGCCTGCGGCATTGGGCATTCCCACCATCATTGGGCCGAGCTTTGCTAACTTTAAGGAAATCACCCAAGAACTGATTGACGCGGGCGCAACCGAAATCGCCGAGTCAGAAGAAGAGATCATAGCTGCAGTAGAGGCTCTTTTAGGTAGTGAGGTCTTGCGAGACATCCGGGGGACAAATGCGGTCCGCGTCGTTGCACAAAATCGTGGCGCAATCTCGAAATCCATTGAGAAGATCATCATAGGTTAATGAATTGTGAGCTCGGTGCATCGCTGTTGATCTAAGCCGCCCGTGCTTGTTCTAAACACGCTATCCCGAGTGGTATCCTGCTAGCAGACTTTGCCAGTCTTTGGATTCCTGCCAGTGAATGTTGTGCTTGCCAAACTCCTTTAGGAAAGAGCGTTTTAGTCTATCTAAATTGCTTTGCTGCCAACGGTTGCTGGCGTCTGAACTAGAAGACGATGTCAGCCGACATTTGTCAAAATCAATCAGCCACACCTTTGAATAGGCATCTAGCAAGATGTTATGAATATTGAGATCAGCGTGGTTTACACCCGCCCGATGCATTTTTTTTATTTCACGGCCGATTTTTAAATAAACGTCTGGCTCAATGGAGTCGTTAACTAAGACTGAAACAAGATCTTGGGCGTCGCTAATCCGAGCGGTGATGATATCGCAGGTATAGTAGCAGCCATGACGGACGGTTCGTGCGCCCAAGGGTGTAGGTACGTTAACCGCCGATTTAACAAGCGCATCTAAAATTTTCATTTCTTGAACGCTACGGCTGTTAACCCATGAGCGGAAAAGAAACTGATCAGTTAAAATCTTTCCGAAGAAACCGCCTCGATAATAGTGACGTAACGCGATGTCTTTTCGATCTTCGTATTCAATAAACCAAGTCGTGCCCCTGCCTTGAGCACTGCCAGTGATTTTGTCATTGTTTTTCCAGTAATCAATATCGAAAGCTAATTGCGCTTGAGCGTGACTTAACAAGTCAGACTCGTACCATATTTTTTCGCCGTTATTGTTAATACATTCGATCATGAAGCTGCGGCTCTTTATTGATTCGCTTTCGATTAACTACCTTGGCGACCTTATTGAATACTTGTTGGCGGGCTTGTTCAGTTTTACTTTCTAATATGATAGCTGCATAATTTAGCACACATTTTTGTATCCGATGAACCGATGGCTCTCTTTGAAGCGGCACCTAACTCCCTGTGTATCTTAAGGCTGTCAGCCATCGGAGATGTGTGTCATGCCATCTCGGTTGTACAAGCGATTCAAAAAGAATGGCCTAGCACTCAAATAACTTGGATTACTGGGAGTGTCGAGGCCCAGCTCATCCAAGATCTCCCCGGCATTGAAGTGCTTTTTTTTGACAAAAAAACCGGTCTTAAAGGTATGAAGGCCATTTGGACGCAGCTGGGCAATAGACAGTTTGACGCACTGCTGCATATGCAGGCGGCCATCAGGGCCAGTATTTTAACGTTGGGAATAAAAGCAAAACACAAAATTGGCTTTGCGAAGAATCGAACGCGAGAAGGGCAGCGCTGGTTCGTGACAAAGTTGTACCCAGATACAGATGCGATCCATGTTTTAGATAATTTCGCTGAATTCGCCAAGTACATTGGGGTGCCATTTGAACACCCACAATGGAATATCCCATTAAGTCAGCACGATAAAAAGTTAGCGATTGAAAACCTCAGCATGGATCAACGCAATGTAGTGATCTGTGCGGCTGCGAGTACAGATGATCGCAATTGGACAACCGACGGCTACGCGCAATTTGCAGATTACGCGGCGAACAGAGGTTTCAGTGTGACGTTGTGTGGCTCACCGGCCCCAAGAGAAATAGCGCTTGCCAATCGCATTGCTGAGCTGAGCGAGACTCAAGTGATTAACCTAGTGGGTAAAACAAACCTCAAACAATTAACCGCTATTTTGGCGCGCGCCGACGTGGTTTTAGCTCCAGACACGGGGCCTGCACATTTGGCCGTAACTCAGGGCACGCCGGTCATTGGTCTTTACGCCCATAGCGATCCCGGTAGAACCGGACCTTACGGCAATTTAGACTATGTATGCAGTGTCTATGAGAAATTCGCGGCTCAACAAACTGGGCCGTCTGTGAGGTTGTCTTGGGGGAGACGCAACAAGGGCGCGGATCTAATGCAGGCCATTCCATTAGCGCTAGTTCAGGAGAAATTCGACCTAGTGTGCGAGCAAATAATCAACAATCCGTCGGCTCGCTAAGCCATCCACCTTGCCAGCGAGCAATTCGATATACGCTTTGCGCTTGTGTGCAAATGACTGTGGGTTCGCTATTTGCTCATCGACAACACTTTTTAGCTGCTTAAATGTACTCGCATGTGCTGCAACATCAGCATATTTGTAAAGGTCTTCATCCATTCGCCGTGTAAATCGAAATCTTAAAGGCCCACGATAAGTCCAGCGAAGCTTGAAGAAATCGCACCAAACAACGGGTTTGTTGAGTGCTGCGAATTCAAAGAGCGCAGATGAAGCATCGCTTATCAGTAGATCTGCAGTGGCCATGAAGGGCAGTAAGTTGGTTTCTTCCATCGGTGCTAAGTAGACATTCTCAAACTTAGCCCAATGTTCGAGGCGTTGTTTTTGGCGTTTATACCGCGGTTTAACCAAGGAAAAAAAATGCGGCTTAAGCAAGATATTGTATTGCTCAAATTGTTGTGGCCAGTTTTTATCCATATTTTCAATGCTGCTTGGGTAGAACGTGGGCGCATATAGCAGCGTTTGCTTGCGGCCGTCTAGCCCTAGTTCGCTAAGGTTCAACCCGCGCTCGCTACCATTTACCAACGGGTCAAGTTTAGCGTAGCCAGTATCGATGAAAGTTTTGTCGGGGAAGCGGTTTTGAAGTCGTTGCAGTCGGTACTGACCCTCTACAAAACGCACTTGAATATCGCCTCCACAACTGTCGTAGTAAGAGGATTTTGGCCCTATACCATGGCCCACCGAAGCGGTCTTACAAAAATTATTGAGCTCGCCTGCCGCGTCAAATACGTTCCCAAAAATGATCCAGTCAGGTCGCTCTCGCTTATAGAAATTCAGGGCATCATCAGGGTTGTCCACCCAGTCGCAGTCCAGCTTATGGGTCTTAATAAAGGACTCCAGCACCGACTGTTGAGCACCTGAACGATAAATGACAAATTTACAATCCACACCGCGTTGCGCTAACTCGTCCTTTATGGGCAGATATTGCGGCAGGTAATACAGATGTAAAGTATCGAAGTAGATCATATCTTGTCTCCCCAGCAGCTACCGCATTTTAGCGCGGTTCCTTAAGCAGATCGCCAAAGAAGAGCGTGTTGATCAGCAATTTTTGAGTTCCCCACCAAAAAGCCCTAAAGGTCGCGCTGTCGAGTGTTAACACGATAGCGCCATCATCCTTGGCATCGACGATTATGCCTGCTGAATGGGCCGCCAGCATACGGTTCTCATCAGACATATAGCCTGATAACAAGGGCTTGGACGTGTAGATGATTGGGGTGGAGTACGGATTCTCGGAGCGGGCCATGAATTCGGCACTGCGTCGAAATACAGGCAGCGATTCTTGTGTATAGCCATAACCTAGCGGGTGCGTGGTATCAATCAACCCTTCGAGAATAGCGCCGTTAACCAAGCGGAACGCGGCAGCGTCTTCCGCTTCAACAAATGGTGCTCTTGCTGGCAGCAATGCCTCAATTTCATCTACGTTTGTCTTACCGTCATCACGGTTTTTGGCGATCTGTTTGCGAGCCATATCACGCTCGGTCTCGCGCCATAACATGTCGGTGAGTCCCGCAGATTGTAGCCAAGATAATGTAGCGTGACCTTGGGCCCAGAGAACGCCGCCGCCTTTTACAAACGTGTCGAGCTTTCCAGTCACTTGCGTGGCTAAAGATTTAAGCGGGTTGGTTAAAATGATGTGGGTGTAATCGCCAAAATTGACTCGGGACAAGCGTGTGCTGTCGACCATGGTCAGTGGCATCTGCACGCGTTGATCAAGAAGATGCCAGATCTCGCCAGTGTCATTCGCCGAGGTGTTCGCTCCAGTCACCATCAAGACCTTAGGTAAACTCAAGACATGAAAATTTCGACTGCCCAGGTCGATACCGCTGCGGGTGTGGCTACTCGCAATAGGGAAAACAGGGGACCCAGCTTGTGCTGCAGATCGAAGGCGTAGCAGTGCGTCGTCCGGAATAGTTTTGCCAATTTCAGGTGTCACCAACAGCGTACCGTAGCCAAAGTCGAGCGCGCCCTGGTCGAGGATGTTTGCGGTGAAGGGACGTTGTGCCACTCTGACATTCGCCTTTGCTTCAAGTAGATCATAAAGCAGGGCAGGAGATTGGGAGTCACGCCAGTCGATTAAATAGCCGATGTTAGAGCTTACGAGCTCACCACGTCGAAGCAAGAAGTCATCGGGTAGTGAAGCCGTTTTCACCTTGCGTACAGGTTCTCGGGTATGCGTTAAGTTGAATGCCCAAGGCATGGTCCATGTAGAGACGTCGTAAAAAACATTTTCTTCGAATTCAAGCTGCGCATTCCATAGTGTGAGTAAATAGGTGGATTGAGGCTGATCCAAGGGGATTGCTATAGTCTCGCCCGCTTTATAAAGCTGACCTTCGACTGTGATGTTCTTGTCTAGTAACTCGACCGAAATGTCATGACCACCAAGAATACGGATGAATTCGCGAAGACGGGAGGGGTCGCCTGTGGCAGCGGCAAGAAAATAACCTTTGCTATTTTTACGTTGGTTGTCGATATAAAAATTTCGCTGATAGGTCAGCAGTTCGTTTTTTAGAGCGGCAGTTGCTTCAATAGAGGACAACGATGCGCGGAACTGGTTGGCAATAGAATCAGAGAACGTCAGTAGACCGTTTATGCCATCTTGCTGTGCACCTCGAGATGAAGGCTGCTCAAACAAAATACCGACGCAACCAAATAGATCGGGGTAAGTTGATCCTTTGCCCATAAAAAAGTCATCATATTCCTCTTCAGTGAAGAAAAGAATGCCGTCTTTATCAAAAGCTCTTGCGTGGAACTCGCCAATTTTTGCGGTGAGTTCCTGATTGATTGCCGGTGTTAACGGATGGGTCCGTTCCGGCTTGCCAGGCATGAAGAAGAAGCTGCTGTTATTTCCCTGCTCATGGAAATCCAACTGAACGTTGGGTTTCCATGTATGGAATAAAGCGAGTCTACCGCGGCTCTCGGGGTGCTGATGGGGTAACCAGTCACGATTGAGGTCAAACCAATAGTAATTTGTTCGGCCATTAGGCACCGATTCCCGGTGCTCACGATCGTTGGCGTCGGGGCTGGGATTAAGGCCGCGGTGACTGTTGCTCCAATACGCGAATCGATCGAGTCCATCTGGATTGAGCATTGGGTTAAAAATGATAACGACTTCATCGAGCTGCGCTTCGAGGAGTGCATCTTGTGCGGCAGTCAGGTAATACGCGACCAAAGGCGTTGCATTGGTGCCGCTCGGTTCGTTGCCATGAATGCTGTACATCATGTGTATCACGGCGGGTTGCTCCGTGACATCAATTGTAGCGTTGGGATCGATAATCGCTTGGCGATTCGCCTTGATGATTTCAATGCGCGCAATGTTTTTGGGAGAAGAGATCACATAGCTGACCAGATCGCGACCGCCGTAGCTAGTCGCATGGGGACCCAGTGCCACCATGCGTGGTGAAGCTTCGGCCAGAGCGTCTAAATAGCGAATAATTTCTTGATGATACCAATGGCGCTCGCCTACTTTTACACCGACGATGTCTTCTGGTCTGGGTAGGTTGGCATCAAATTCTGGGACACTATCGAGCACTTGGTTGAGTATTGGTTCACTGGTCTGGGCACTCGCAGGTGCTACCAAAAGGAAAATATTCAGAGCGCCTGCTAGCAAAATGGCAGCTTTCATTAGATGACTCCACAAAAACGAGATGCGCCATCATAGCGATATTGGTGTTTAAAAACCCTCATATATCATAGCGGGCGGCCAAAGAAATAATAATCGTGACCGCGCAATAACTAGGCAGAGTAATTAGTTGTGCGAGCCGTTGCAGGTCTTCGTTGCATGATGATCAGCCGGTGAACGACCTGGTGCTAAATTCGTATTGAAGCGGGACACTGCTGTGGAAGTGACATAAAGGCTTAGTCGGGTGTTCAACCATTCGTCGAATCTTAAGCCGCATGTTTCCGGTGTTGCCCACATGTATACTGGCGGCCTTCGGCTATTTGAACCCGCAATTTTCGCTGGGCTTATGTGGGGACTTACATAAAACACTAAGATAGGAAATGACTATGTTTACATCACGAATCACAGGCGTTTTTCGTTGCGCCGGATATTCAAGAATCGTGCTTGCGCCGCTTTGTATGGCTGTATCGGGAGCTAGTTTTGGGCAGAAAGCACCGATGCTTGACGAGGTCATTATCACCGGCAGCTACATCCGATCGACGAGCGAGAACGACTCATCGCCAGTAGAAGTCCTTTCTAACGAATACATTGTCAATTCAGGTGCCGTTGATATCGGCGAGCTGACGAATAAGCTCGCAGTGAGTTCGGGTGCTGAGAATAATGCAGACCCATTTACTGCCGGTGAGACCCAGGGCACAACCAATATCAACCTGAGAGGCTTGGGTCTCACGTCAACATTAGTGCTGGTCAACGGCAAGCGTCAGACAATTGTGGCCGCGACGGCTAATGATGGCAGTGTATTTGTCGATACCAGCACAATTCCCATGGCTGCTCTTGAAAGGGTCGAGATACTCAAAGAGGGTGCCACCGCAACCTATGGTTCCGACGCGATAGCCGGTGTTGCAAACTTCATTTTGCGCAAGGATGTCGAGGGTATTGAGTTCTCTACCGGCTATGAAGAAATCGCCACCAGCGGCGTGGGTAAGACGGATATCAATATTCTCGCGGGTTTTGGTAATGACCGAACGCGCTTTACTTTCGCGGGAACCTACATTGAGCAAGATCCCATGAGTTCCGCCGAGGTGCCCTACACGACAGAGAATGCTCTGAGTACCTTAGGCCGAAGCTTCCTGCTATTTGAGTCTGATACGGTCGCAACGGGACCTTATGCGGGTACGTATGCGCCTTTTTCGACAGTTGGGGATCCAGCTTGCGTGGCTAATGGTGGAACACCCGGCACACCCTTTGTACCTGAAGGCGGTTTCGGTCCAGGAACCGGTGGCGGTAGCAAATGTGGATTCCTCTATGGGCCACGCTTTAATTTGGTCAATGAAGAAGAGAAAGTGCAGCTTTACGGCAACATGACGCATGATTTCTCTGATACTACGACGTTGACCGCGGAGCTCGGTTGGACCCGCCATGAGGTTCTCGACAATCCGCAGTCCCCCTCCTATCCCAACCTGGCGTTCCCAACGATTCTGCCGGGTCAGGCTGGCAGTCCGTTTAACGTGCCGGCTCGCTGGTATGGTCGTCCTCTGGGTTCAGAAGCACCTTCTCCGCTAGCGCCGAGACAGAGCGAAACTTTGCGCGCATCACTGCAAATTGACGGCGAATTCGTGGCTGGTTGGAACTACATGGGTGCCGTGACATACTCAGAAAATGATCGTGAAGTCACTCAGCCCGATACCATTCGGTCGCGCTTGGCTAATGCGTTAGCGGGTATGGGTGGTCCAAATGGCGATGAGACGTTTAGTCCTTTTGATCCCACTGCCAACTCGCAAGATCTAATTAACTACATGAGCTGGGATACGTTCACCAATAAGAAGACAGACCTCACCGTTGCCGATTTCGTCGTGTCGGGTGACCTGTTTGCAATGGCCTCTGGCCCTGTTGGCTTTGCTGCCGGGGCGCAATGGCGACAAGAGCGCTTTGCCGTCACTCGCGATGAGATATACACCCAGAGTATTGATCCGGACACGGGTGACACCATTTCTGCAGATCTGATTTTCTTGGGTGGTGGTCTGCCGGTAGATGAATCACGAACGGCGTACGCGCTGTTTGCCGAGGCGAATTTCCCACTCACTGAAAATCTTGAAGCGAACCTTGCGGTACGTTATGAAGACCTGAGCACGGATAGCAGTATTGATCCGAAGTTGTCGCTGCTCTATACACCTAATGACTGGCTGACGCTTCGTGCGTCTGCATCATCGGCTTTCCGTGAGCCTTCATTGGTGCAGGTTTATAACCAGGAGACCTCGCTACAGGGTTTGGTCGATCCGCTCGTAGGTGGCAGTGCGTTGTTTGTTCAGGTGAATTCTCAAGGCAATGAGCAATTGAAGCCCGAGACTTCCACCAACTTTAATTTTGGTGTGGTCTTAACGCCTACCGATAGCCTCAGCCTGCGTTTGGATTATTGGCGCTTTGAGTATGAAGACGTCATCACCGTCGAAAATGCTCAGGGTAAGCTTAACGACGATCCCAATGGTGAAGATATCTTGCGCACCGGCGGTACGCTCAACGGTGTAAATGTTAATTATTTGAACGCATCTGCGGTAGATACTGATGGAATTGATGTTTCGGTGGACTATATGATGTCCTCATCGATGGGTGATTTTGGTTTCCAATTGTCGGCTACGCACTTCCTGAGCTACGAAATTCCCTGTACCGGCGCCAATGAGCGCGGATGCACGGGAGATACGGGTGTACAGGATGTTGTGGGTTACTTTAACTATGACAATTTTGCACGTTCGCTGCCCGACACAAAGGTTAACTTTACGGCTGATTGGACGCGTGACAATCACAAGCTCGCACTGCTTGGCTTCTGGACTTCTAGTTATGAGACCACTCGAGCAGTGCCTGCTGCCGTCCAAGCTGCTGGCTTTGGGCAAAATATTGACTCATGGCTAACGCTGGATCTGCAGTATGCCTATACATTCAATATCGGAGACAGTGAAGCGATATTGATGTTCGGCGGCAAAAACATCACCGATGAAGAAGCGCCTGCAGTCTATGACGCTGCAAACTTCAGCTACGATTCTAAGCATCACGATCCGCGCGGACAGATTTGGTATGGCCGTATTAAGCTCAGATTCTAGACTTAATTAAAGCCCGAAGCGCTGATTATTGATTGCCCTCCTTGGTTGTATAAAAACAACCAAGGAGGGCATTTTTATTTTTGTACATCA
>CAWUVW010000002.1:0-92452 GCA_963926105.1 uncultured Luminiphilus sp.
TTTAAGCAACAAATCAGCCGCTCGGGCTTGATTTTCAGTAGGGGGTTACCCGAACCGAGGCGCGCATTATACGCAGCTGACCTACCTTAGCAAGCTTTAATTTTGACGCTTCGAGTCAGCACTAAATACCACTGGGTCAGCCCCCCAAAAGACGTAAAAACAGTATTTCTCGGGGGAGGCGAACACTAACAACACCCTACTAGCGGCGCAATAGATTTCGGTATTTATTTTGAAAACGCCAGCCCAAAAGCAGAGCAAAGACTCCGCCATATACAACCACATCGATGTAATCGGAACGCGCCAACCAAAAGATATGCAAAAGAGCCAATATAGCCACGACATAAACCGATTGATGCAATGCCTTCCAACGCCGCTTGAGGCGCCTCTGCCACCCTCGCGTACTGGTAACCGCGAGCGGAACCAAAATCAGCCAGGCGAGAAAACCCACTAGCACATAAGGGCGCTCAACCAGCTCCTCGGCGAGCACTCCACCCGACCAACCCACGAACACTTGGGCAAACACCAACAGGTGCAAGCTGCTATAAAAAAACAGAAACAAACCAAGCATGCGCCGATATTGAAACAGCCTCCCCCAACCATAACGGCGGAGCGGCGTGGCCAGCAGCACTAATACCAGTAAGCGCAGCATCCAATCGCCCGTCTCATGCATCAGCGACTTACCGGGATCAGGCCCCAGGTTTTGCTGAACAACGGCCCAGCACAACGTCAAGAACGGCGTGAGCGCCAGCAGGAAGACAACAACTCTGAAGACTGGATTAAAGTAGCGATGCTCAGTAATCGCGGGCAAGATCCATTTCCGCGTAAAGTGGCGCTACCTGCTCGGCATAACCATTAAATAGCCGGGTCTCAATTCGATTGGGCTTAAACAAACTCGAGGGCAACCGACGCTCGAAATGCTGGGACCAGCGAGGGTGATCTACTTGCGGGTTGACGTTGCTATAAAAGCCGTATTCCTGCGGTGCAAGCGACTGCCATGAAGTCTCTGGTTGCTTGTCGACGACGTTGATCTCAACGACCGACTTAATACTCTTAAACCCATATTTCCACGGGACAACCAGCCGTAACGGCGCTCCATTTTGATTCGGAAGTGATTTGCCATAGAGGCCCACCGCCATCAACGTCATGGGGTGCATCGCCTCATCCATACGTAGACCTTCTCTGTAAGGCCAGTCGATACTCGAGGAAAACGAGCGTGTACCCCGCATTTCTCCGCGACGATACGCAGTTTTAAACTCAACAAACTTGCCCTCGGACTTCGGATCGAAGCGCTTGAGCAGGTCCGCCAAGGGAAATCCAACCCAAGGCACAACCATTGACCAAGCCTCAACACAGCGCAGCCGATAAATTCGCTCCTCCAAATCGAAACTCGACATAATATCTTCAAGATTCAACTTGCCAGGTTTATTGACTAACCCGCCAACCTTGACCGACCAGGGATCAGTGGACATAGCGTGGGCGTGTTCCTTCGGGTCGCCTTTATCCATCCCGAATTCATAAAAATTATTATAACTAGTCACGTCATCAAAGGGTGTCAACGTCTCGTTCGTGAAAAAACCTCTCGACGCTTTAGCTACAGGCGCAAAATTTAGCGCCCCACCCCCAGTTTCAGCGGCCACAGCCATGTCAGTATGTGTCGATAAGGCCGCTCCTGCGAGGGAACCCGCCATTAACGCCATTAAACTACGACGCTTGATGTACATCGACTCCGGTGTAATTTCTGAAGAGGCTATCTGTGGATATTCATATCGGCGACGAGTCATCATCTGCTCCTGCGGCTACACCTTTGAACACTTTACGTCGCAATTGTTGCAGCGGACCCGATAGCGCATAGAGCAAGAAAAGACCCCAAAGCATGACCGGTGGATTCGACGCAATCAATCCGAGTATTAAGAGCGCCAGCAGCATGCGGACAAAGGGTACTCGCCCTGACAGATTGATTTGCTTAAAACTGTAGTAAGCGAAATTTGCGATCATCAAGAAGCCGATCAATACCAGCAGCGCAGAGTAAATAATAGGCCACGGCAAATCGTGGGGTGAAACACCATAGTCGAGGCCCAACCACACGCTACCAGCAACCAATGCCGCGGCCGCTGGACTGGCCAATCCACTAAAATAACGATTATCAGCGCTGCCATGCTGCGTATTAAACCGCGCCAAGCGCAAGGCGACACAGGCGGTGTAAATAAAGGCAGCAACCCAGCCAACTTTACCCATATCCGTTAACGCCCAATTAAACATTAGCAGCGCTGGGGCCACGCCAAACGACACCATATCCGAAAGACTGTCATATTCGGCACCGAAGGCACTCATCGTATTGGTCAGCCGTGCAATTCGGCCATCCAAGCCGTCGAGCACCATCGCCACAAAAATGGCGACCGAGCCTGAGTAAAAATCGCCCTGCATGCCTGCCACTATCGAATAGAAGCCAGCGAATAGCGCGCCGGTGGTGAATAGATTAGGCAGTAAAAATATACCCCGCGCTCGCGGGGTTGTCGCATCGACTGCATCTCGCTCTTCGTAGTCCCCTACCACTGTCGACAAAGGTCCCTCAAGCTGACCTGCAGCGCGCTCAAATTCATCTTCGTGCTCATTTTTATTAATCGTATTCACCAGAGTCATCCTGAACTTTTGTGCGTTAGTGTAACAGCACCCCTTTAACCTTGCCGCGATAACCACTACCCTATCGACCCTTTTTATCATTTATCTTATTGACGTCTCTAGAGGAGTAACTCGTGAGTAACTATTTCAACACTCTGCCACTGCGCATTCAGCTGCAGGAACTTGGTAAATGCCGTTTTATGGATCCCTCTGAATTCACGGACGGCGTCGACACGCTCAAAGGGAAGAAGTTAGTGATTATTGGCTGCGGTGCGCAAGGTCTCAATCAGGGACTCAACCTGCGCGACAGCGGTCTTGATGTTTCGTATACATTGCGCCAAGCCGCTATCGACGCAAAGCGCACATCCTATCAGCGTGCCACTGAGAACGGCTTTAAAGTGGGCAACTACCAAGAAATGATCCCCGATGCCGACTTGGTACTCAATCTGACGCCGGATAAGCAGCACACACCTGTAGTGACTGAAATAATGCCATTAATGAAGCACGGCGCCTGCCTCGCCTATTCACATGGTTTTAATATCGTGGAAGAAGGCATGCAGGTACGCGAGGACATCACTGTCATCATGGTTGCACCAAAATGCCCTGGCACTGAAGTTCGCGAGGAGTACAAGCGCGGCTTTGGTGTTCCTACATTGATTGCGGTTCACTTAGAAAATGACCCCAACGACAATGGCTGGGAACTCGCCAAGGCTTACGCCGCGGGTACCGGCGGTCATCGCGCGGGTGTGCTGGAGTCCTCTTTCATTGCGGAAGTGAAATCTGACCTAATGGGTGAGCAAACTATTCTTTGCGGCATGTTACAGAGCGGTTCATTGCTGTGCTTTGATCGCATGGTCGAGCTCGGCATCGACCCTTCCTACGCAGCCAAGCTGGTGCAATACGGCTGGGAAACAGTCACTGAGGGTCTCAAGCAAGGCGGCATCACCAATATGATGGATCGCCTGAGCAATCCTGCAAAAATTCGCGCCTTCGAACTGGCTGAAGAGATGAAAGATATCCTTCGCCCACTCTTTGAGAAGCACCAGGACGACATTATCTCTGGCGAGTTCAGCCGCACCATGATGGCGGACTGGGCCAATGACGACGTCAACTTACTCACTTGGCGCGCCGAGACTAACGAAACCGCATTTGAAAAGCAGGCGTTAACAGAGGCCCCAATTGATGAGCAGACCTATTACGATCAAGGTATTTTAATGATCGCCATGGTCAAGGCTGGCGTTGAGCTTGCCTTCGAGACGATGGTAGCCGCAGGCATCATCGACGAGTCTGCCTACTACGAGAGCCTTCATGAAACACCGCTTATCGCCAATACAATTGCGCGTAAAAAGCTGTATGAAATGAATGTTGTGATTTCAGACACTGCGGAATACGGCTGCTACTTGTTTGATCAAGCAGCGCGTCCAATGTTAAAGGACTTCATGCAAAGCATCCGCACCGATGTCATCGGCAAGGGTATCGAAGGCGGCAATGGCGTTGACAACCGCACCTTGATCGAAGTCAACGATGAGATTAGAAACCACCCTGTAGAGATTGTCGGTGAGGAATTGCGCAGTTTCATGACCGGCATGAAGGCTATTTCTTCAGCGGACTGAACAACCCAGCAAGCGAACAAAAAAAGGGAGCCTTAAGGCTCCCTTTTTTTTGTTCGGCATATCGTTATCAAAAAGTATTTGCAGACATAATTGGAAATCAATACCCAATAACAGCTAGTTAGCCGGGGATTAGACTGAGGGGGCTTCTTACACAGCCCTTATCAAGCAGTACTCACCACAGATATAGTAGCGCCTAAGGCGCCAGTATCTTCTCGCCCCGGGCTATACCCGCCACACCCGAACGCACCACCTCAATGACCTCGGTCTCACCCAGCGCTCGCACAAATGAATCGAGCTTCTCGGTGGGGCCGGTCAACTGAATGATATAGGTACTAGGGCCCACATCAATAATTTGGCCGCGGAAGATATCCGTCGTTCGCTTGACCTCGTCGCGCTGTAGACCAACGGCCCGTACTTTCACCAGTAACATATCACGCTCGACGTGGGCGCCCTCGGTCAAATCAACCACCTTAACGACATCAATAATTTTATTGAGATGCTTGGTGATCTGCTCGACTTTCATGTCGTCACCAATGGTCGTCAGAGTGAGACGTGAAAGCGAGGGATCTTCAGTTGGCGCGACATTTAAGGTTTCGATGTTGTAACCCCGTTGCGCGAACAAACCTACCACACGCGACAATGCACCTGGCTCGTTTTCGAGCAATACAGATAAAATTCGGCGCATATCAGGTTCTCTCCGTTTTGCTGAGCCACATATCTTTCATTGCACCGCTTGGCGCAACATGCATGGGATACACATGTTCATGTGGGTCGATAAAGATATCCAAAAATACCAGTTTGTCTTTCATCGCAAAGGCTTCACGCATAGCAGGCTCAAGATCTTTTTTCTCGGTCACCTTAATGCCCACATGACCATACGCTTCACAAAGCTTCACAAAGTCTGGCAGTGATGCAGCGTAATGGCTCTCGGAGTAACGACCCTCGTACTGCATGTCCTGCCACTGTTTGACCATGCCAAGATAGTTGTTACGCAAATTGATGATTTTGATAGGCAGGCCGTATTGCGTGCAGGTCGACAATTCCTGAATATTCATCTGGATACTGCCTTCGCCGGTTACACAGGCTACGTCCGCGTCAGGGAAGGCCAGCTTGACGCCCATGGCTGCGGGCAACCCGAAACCCATCGTGCCGAGACCGCCCGAGTTGATCCAACGTCGCGGGTGATCATATTTATAGTACTGCGCAGCAAACATTTGGTGCTGTCCAACATCAGAGGTTACGTAGGCCTCACCGTTGGTCACTTGATACAAAGTTTGAATCGCTTCTTGAGGCATAATCAAGTCGCTCTCAGCGAATCGGCGTCCATGCCATAGTCCGTGCGCTTGACGCCAACTGTCTATCTGCTGCCACCAAGCTGCCAAAGCATCCGTGTCGGGCATTGGGCGTTCGCTGGCCGTTATTTGCTGTTCAATTTGGTCATAGAGATCTGTAAGTACAGTATCTACGGGTCCTACAATAGGAATGTCGACCGGTATGATCTTAGCAATGGACGCGGGATCAACGTCGATATGAATGATTTTAGCGCCCGGGCAAAACTTGCCCACAGTATTAGTGACTCGGTCATCAAAGCGCGCCCCCACCGCCAAGATAACATCGCTGTGATGCATCGCCATATTAGCTTCATAAAAGCCGTGCATACCCAGCATACCGAGAAACTGCCGATCCGTGCCGGGATAACAACCGAGCCCCATCAATGTGTTAGTGACCGGGTAATTTAGCTTGCGCGCGAGCCGAATCAACAACTCAGACCCCTCACCCTGCACGACGCCACCACCGGCATAGATGATTGGACGTTTAGCGCCTAACAACAGGCGCGCAGCCTTGCGAATCTGCCCCGTATGGCCGCGCTGCGCCGGCTGGTAAGAGCGCATATTGACCGACTCGGGATAGTGATATTCAAATTTACGCTCGGGGTGAGTGAGATCCTTGGGAATATCAATGACCACCGGACCCGGACGACCACTGGTAGCAATATAAAAAGCTTTTTTTACAATCGAGGGGATATCTTCGGTTTTACGCACCATAAAGCTGTGTTTAACAATCGGCCGCGAGATACCGATCATATCGGTTTCTTGGAATGCGTCCTCGCCAATCAGATGGCTCTGCACCTGACCCGACAGAATGACCATCGGGATGGAATCCATATACGCGGTAGCGATACCGGTGATGGCATTGGTCGCGCCGGGGCCTGAAGTGACTAACACCACGCCGGGCTTACCCGTGGCACGGGCGTAGCCGTCAGCGGCGTGCGTCGCAGCCTGCTCGTGTCGCACTAAAATATGCGGCACAGATTCTGCCTTGAAGATGGCATCGTAGATGTGCAGTACCGCGCCGCCCGGATAACCGAAAAGGTACTCGACCCCCTCGTCTTCCAAGGCGCGAACCAGCATTTCTCCGCCAGATAACATATCCATAATTTGCTCCCACTAATGTCCGTTTCAAAAATCGACAGGAAGCAGAGCAGAGAACCCCACGACCATCGCATTCTGTCGCACGAACCACTGGCCGGAACGTTCCGGACTACTCAATGCCGGAAAAACGATCACGAAACCCGTGTATCGGTCGTCCTGCGAGGTAGCGCAGTGTCGAGCCCGAGATCGAGATACGCTAGAGCGCACCTTGACGGAACCCGCAAACAGCCCTAATAACTATCCCGTTATTAGAGTGGGCCAGAGGATGAGGGTACTCACCAATAGCCGTTGCCGCTCGCGTGACACAGTGATTGTCTGAATTTGTGGGGGGTGAAGTCAAGAAATGTTGCTTATTGGTCTTGCCGAAGTGCTCATCAAGGCTTAGTTTAGACTTTAGGGCCATTATTTGAGGTTATTTGTGAACGCCATAGTGAAGTTTTATAGCCAAATTTTGTTAACCGCATTGCTGTTCCTTACCGGTGTCTCCGCGGCCGATACCGATGAACTTTATCGATGGAGTGACGCGAATGGGAATCCAGTTATTAGTGATCGTCCACCGCCAGCTGGCATATCCTATACGAGCATCGATTCAAGCTATAGCGGACGCCGCAGCCGCATGAATGACCGAAGTGCATCCGCTCCCGCTGTAACCGGCAGTCCTACACAGCCTCTCGTCCCACCCTCGAGCATCGAGGCATCCTACTCATCGGAGCCTTCTGTCGAAAAAAATCCAAACATTTGCCTATTGGCGCAGGACAATATTTTCAAGCTTGAGACTTTCGCGCGGATCCGCATGGAGAATGCAGCGACTGGAGAAGTCCGCTTCTTAAGCGACGAGGAGCGGCAAAGCCAACTGGATTCTGCCCACGAACAATCGACACGCCACTGCGATTAGCCTTGGGGGAAATCAAGCCCCAGCTCCAGCTGTGCTCAGTCAGTATATTGACGCGCTAAGACAAAGATTCTGTCGCTATTTGCAGACTTGCCTGCACCATAGCGAGGGCTCCCAGTATCGATAGCGCGGCAATAGTCAGCAGTACAACCACCATAAACGTAGCAATAAATCCCCTTTGCAAAAATACTCGTCTATGGCCATCAAAGCGCATCTCAGGTGCTTTTCGGCCGTCAAAAAACGCCACCAAGCTAGCCGTAAATAGCGCTGAGAGCAGTATCTCTGCGAGCTTACGGAAAGCTGCTTGCGTCGATATTAGCTCGCAGTAACGTACGTGTGATTTTAAGCCGATGAATTCCATCATTAGATTCCCCTGTGGTAAGACCGGACAACGAAGTAGAAATAGCCTCTTGATAATGATCAGTGGTAATCCACCCTCGCATCGATAGCGCCAGCTCCAATCCCAGCGGTTCACGGAGGTCGGCGCATTGAATATCGTCGTTACAAACAGCAAAAGTCGTTGTCGGCGTTATCAACTTCGCGCCCAACGTATCAACACCTGCCGCCAACATCTCGGCCCTACCCCAGCGAGATGGCGTTTCGGCCAGCCACCGCTTAATCATCAATGCGGCAATGCCATCGCCTTTTTGCCAAGCGTAGTCACGCACAAAAAGTAATTGCCGATCAAATACGGCGATAGCCGTATTTGATCGGCAATCTTCAGGAATTTGATCGCTGGAAACATATCGTATTTCGACATTGGATTTCGTAAAGATGGGATCACAGCCTGGATTCAATACTAACCAAGCGGGTAACCTGGCGCTACAATCTGTCCAACAGCGGCGCAGACTATCAATGACAATCAACTGCGACTGCGGCAATAAATTCGCATTATTCATACAGGGCGCCGCATCTGAAGTGCCGCTTGAATCCACATCGGTCACCCATATTATCGGCCAATATGGGCTGGGTGCTGCTTCCGAATTCATACAGAAATCAAAAGGCTTAGGCTCAGTAACCTGCGGATAATCGGTTTCACCAACACCACTCTTCCAGTCCGATGCTGTACTGTATTGTGATGAACTCTCGCGTTGAAGCACGGGTAATACGCCCGCCCAGCGCACCGCCTCGGCGATGAATTCACTCACGAATCGACTTCGATCCACGGTGTCAGTCCTATCTACCGCAAGTCGTACATTTTGATGGAGTTCCATCAGCGCGGCGTTTAACGTGGCAATCAACATAAGCGAGAGGGCCAAAGCGATCATGGTCGACACCAACGACACACCCGACTGCGTAAAATTCTGCCTCACAAGCTACCGGCGCCCGATAAAACCTCGACCCGCAACACTTCCAACACGCGAGTGTTCGCTGTGGCCACTGAAACTAAATAAGCCGATTCAGCATCGCCTGCTAGCGTAACAATTTGTACACTTAGGTTCAGCATTGCCAAAAAACCGCCGCAGGTAATGAGTGTGGCGATGAGGAAATCAAACATCATCAGTTAAACGCCCTAAAATGAACCCTAATTTCTTGTTGGTAGCTCTTGGTGCCAGACCTGCAAGCAACATTATAGAAATCATCGCAATACTCTCAGTGCCATGTGCCAACGGGAGTTCGTCGGCCCACATGATCAATACTCAGTAGCGCATAATCCGGGTCGGTCTGACTGGGAGTCATGGTCATCAAGAAATGGGACCCTTGAGCCCCCACGTCCACGACCAAGCGATAGTGACGCGCGACCGTCGCCGGCAATTGACGTAGCGCAAGCAATACTGCAGCGGGCTGGTACTGGCCCTGTGTGAGCCGTAATCGCTGCTGGAGACTGGCCAATACTTGTAACGTAACCATCGCTTCGGTCTGCACTGCCCGCCGCTGATGTGACTCGTAAGAGGGAAAAGTCAGCGTCATTAAAATACCGACGATAGCGAGCGTAATAAGCAGTTCTATAAGGGAAAAACCCTCATTGTTTCGGCAACATAACGGCATCACAGTACCTCCTTAACGAGGTACACAGCATCCACAAAAAAGCCGCTGAGCCTAAGATCAGCGGCGCTTTAAGCCGAGCTTTAATGCTTAAAGATGAATACTCAATCAATCGGCTGATCAAGGCTCCCCTTAAATCGCCTCAAATAAGAGTCCCGAACCATCATGGGTAACACGCACAGTATTCCCGGGCGCAAAGTCACCCGCTAAGATTTTTTGCGCCAGCGGGTTCTCCACCCGTTGTTGTATCGCGCGTTTCAAAGGTCGTGCGCCATACACCGGATCAAAACCTGCCTCTGCCAAATAATCAAGCACCGCATCCGATACATCTAAGCCCAGTTCTCGCTCCCGCAGTCGTGCGCGCAAACCCGCCAGCTGAATATCGGCAATACCTCGAATCTGATCGCGGCGTAGCGGATGGAAGACCACGGTCTCATCTACACGATTGATAAACTCGGGGCGGAAATACTGCCCAACGACCAACATAACCGCGGCTTTCATCGCCTCATAGTTATCGTCCCCTGCCATCTCTTGGATCACGTCAGAACCTAAATTTGAGGTCATCACAATCACCGTATTTCGGAAATCCACGGTGCGACCCTGACCGTCAGTCAACCGACCATCTTCGAGTACTTGTAATAGAATATTAAAGACATCGGGATGCGCCTTCTCCACCTCGTCGAGCAGCAGAAGCGAATAAGGACGACGACGCACCGCCTCGGTCAAGTAGCCACCCTCCTCATAACCCACATACCCGGGCGGCGCGCCAATCAACCGAGCCACCGAGTGTTTCTCCATGAACTCCGACATATCAATGCGTACCATCGCTCGATCGCTGTCGAATAGATAGGCGGAAAGCGACTTACATAATTCAGTCTTACCGACGCCAGTTGGACCCAAAAACAAGAATGAGCCGTTGGGACGATTCGGGTCAGAGAGCCCGGCGCGAGATCGACGCACTGCGTTGGCGACCGCGACAACCGCTTCATCCTGACCGACAACACGCTCGTGCAATGAAGCTTCCATACGCAGTAATTTTTCTCGATCTCCTTCCAACATTTTTGTGATGGGAATACCCGTCCATCGAGAAACGACCTCGGCAACCTCCTCCTCAGTGACGCGCGAGCGCAACAGCGTTGGCGCTTGCGTCTCTGCCGCTGACGCTGACTCAAGCTTTTTATCGAGCTCGGGTAACACACCGTACTGAATCTCTGACATCAGAGTGAGATCACCAGCACGCCGCGCCGCTTCTAAATCTAGCTTCGCCCGCTCTATATCACTCTTGATCTGTGCAGCACCCTGTACGGCAGCTTTTTCCGCCTTCCATACTTCTTCGAGGTCGGAAAACTCTCGCTGTACAAGTTCGATCTGCTCGTTGAGCAGCGCCAACTGTTTTTTAGCGGCATCAGTGGTGTCTTTCTTGACCGCTTCACGCTCAATTTTTAGTTGGATCAAACGGCGCTCAAGGCGATCCATCGACTCGGGCTTCGAGTCGATTTCCATGCGGATCCGACTCGCCGCTTCATCAATCAAATCAATCGCTTTGTCAGGCAGCTGCCGATCAGTAATGTAGCGCTGACTCAATCGGGCTGCTGCAATAATGGCACTGTCGGTGATCTCAACACTGTGATGCACTTCATAGCGCTCTTTTAAGCCCCGTAGAATAGCAATGGTGTCTTCTTCAGAAGGCTCGTTGATCAATACCTTCTGGAAGCGACGTTCTAACGCCGCATCTTTTTCAACATACTGACGATACTCATTGAGCGTGGTGGCGCCCACACAATGCAATTCACCTCGCGCCAGAGCCGGCTTTAGCATGTTACCCGCATCCATTGAACCCTCAGCTTTACCCGCGCCCACCATAGTATGGAGTTCATCGATGAATAAAATGACACGACCCTCTTCCTTAGAGAGTTCGTTCAAAACAGCTTTGAGACGCTCCTCAAAATCACCACGAAACTTTGCACCTGCCAGCAGTGCCCCTAAGTCCAAGGATAAGACGCGCTTATTTTTCAGGCCTTCGGGCACTTCTCCATTGACGATACGCTGAGCCATACCTTCAATAATGGCGGTCTTGCCCACACCTGGTTCGCCGATCAATACCGGGTTATTTTTTGTACGCCGCTGTAACACCTGAATAGTGCGGCGGATCTCGTCATCACGGCCGATAACGGGATCGAGTTTTCCCGCCTCGGCGCGAGCTGTAAGATCTACCGTATATTTTTTCAAGGCCTGACGGGATTCTTCAGCGTCGGCTGAATTCACACCGTCGCCTCCACGGACCTCGTCAATCGCTTGCTTGAGGGTCGCATCGGTGACGCCCGCGCCGGTGAGTAGACGCGCAACCGAGGATGACTTATCCAACATCGCCAGCAGGACAAGTTCCGATGACAAATAAGCATCTTTGCGTTGCTGCGCAAGTTTGTCCGCACGATTCAGCAGACGGGTCGTCTCCTGCGAAATATGAATATCTCCCGAGGTGCCACTGACCACCGGAAGACTACCCACCGCAGTTTCTAGTGCACTACCAAGACGCCCTGAATTCGCTCCTGCCTTTTGTAGTAAGGGTCGCGTAGAGCCTCCCTGCTGCTCAAGTAATGCCTTGAGCACATGAGCGGGCTCGATATATTGATGATCACGTCCAACGGCTAAGGACTGCGCCTCAGCCAGTGCGTTTTGCAGCGGATTCGTTAATTTATCCATACGCATAACTTTCCCCTTCGCTCACGAATGAGCTTGTCTCGTTAGGGAATAAGTGCGGCCTAAAAGACCTCTTTTCAAGTAGGGCTTTTAATTAGGTGCTAAGTATACCAAGGTGGCCATGCGACCCGTGACGCCATCGCGCCGATAGGAATAGAAATTGCTAAGCTCTGTCAATGTGCAGCGCTCGCCCCCAGTGATACGCGTACAACCGAGCGCCGCCAACGACAGTCGCGCCAGCGCATATAAATCACACAGCCATTTTGCCCTACGCTGCGCCGGCCGAAAACACGCCTCTGCTTGTACACCGAAAGCATCAATAAAACTCGCGTGAACTTCAGCGCCGACCTCGAAAACCTCCGGGCCAATGGCAGGCCCAAGCCAGACATGCAGCTGATCGGCAGGCACCGGCAGCGCATTGACCGTACTGGTTAAGATACCTGCAGCTAGACCCCGCCAGCCCGCATGAGCCACCGCAACACAGCGGCCATGGTCCGCGGCAAATACCACGGGCAGACAATCTGCCGTCATAACGGCACAGGCCACACCAGCACGATCCGTCCATGCAGCATCGGCGGTTAACGAGCTAGGCGCATGGGCGGCAATCACTCGTGTGCCGTGCACCTGCTCAAGCCAAACAGGCTTTATATTACCGCCTAAGGCAGCACATAAATGCTGCCTATTGGCGGCGACGCTCGCAGCTCGGTCTCCAACATGTGCACCCAAATTCAAGCCTGCATAGGGGCCAATACTACGCCCATGTCCACGTAAAGTCGTAAACGCTTCAACACCCGGCACCGCTAAAGACGCCGGCAGTCGCAACGGTGAAATTACCTTAGATGAATGACTCATGCGGATCTTCCTCAGCCAACAATTGCAACAGCGTGTGTAAGTCCTCGGGTAATTCGGTACTAAATTCAATCCACTCCCCCGATTGTGGATGATCAAACGCCAGGCTGCGAGCATGCAGCGCTTGGCGAGGAAACTCGCGCAAGGCCGAAATCAAGCGAGGACTTGCGCTGGGTGGGATTCTCGGCCTTCCACCGTAGACCGGATCACCGACGAGTGGATGCTTCTTCCAAGCCATATGCACGCGAATTTGATGCGTTCGGCCTGTTTCAAGGTTGACTGCCACATGGCTGTGGTGCGCGAAACGCTCAACCAAGCGATAGTGGGTAATAGCCGGCTTGCCGCCCTCCACAACAGCCATTTTGGTGCGCGCACTGGGGTGGCGTGCAATGGCGGCATCAATCGTTGCGCCTCCGGAGACTGCGCCAATACAGATGGCCGCATACTCGCGCTTAACCGTCCGCTCAGATAGTTGCGCGACCAGAGAACGATGCGCAAGTGTAGAGCGCGCCACAAACATTACGCCGGAGGTTTCTTTGTCCAAGCGATGCACGATACCCCCGCGAGGCAGTCGGTCCAGTTCCGGCGCATAGTTAAGCAGTGCATTAACTAAAGTCCCATGAGTATTACCTGCGCCTGGATGAACGACTAGCCCCGCCGGCTTGTTCACCACAATCACATGTTCGTCCTCAAACAGAATGTCGAGGGCAATTTCTTCTCCAATCCAGGTTACTTCAGCTTCTAGCCGGGCATCGAGTTGCAATTGCGCGCCCACTACCGCTTTGTCGCGCGGGCGAACTTTCTCGCCATTCATTGTCAAAGAACCATCGCGGATCCAAATTTGTAGTCGAGAACGAGAAAAATCCGGAAATAGCACAGCAGCGACCTGATCAATACGTTCGCCGTGCTGTTCGGCTAAAATAATACCCTGTTGGCGGGTTGTTTCAGTCAAGCTTAGATCCTCGATAACGCCCTAAAATTGAGCCATCTCAAAACCGTGCTATGTGGGGCGGCTTGGGTTTACAATGGCGAACACTAAAATCGTATCACGAAGAGAAACCAACTCTTGCAGTCAAACTACCAAGCACAGACAGAAGTGGCCTCCTTTTGCCTCCGCGAGATCCAGCGTGTAGAGCATTGGGGGCGTTCAGCCTTATATGTATTGCTCCTAATAGCAGCCACCGTACTTGCGGGCTGTTCAAGCAATGATGACCTCGATATCCCCGCAGACTCAGGTGAACAGCAAATTTATCAGGATGCCCAGCGTCATCTAGCGAACGAAAATTTTGATTTAGGGATTCGTACGCTACAAATGCTGGAAAGTCGCTATCCTTTTGGGCGCTACGCAGAACAAGCGCAACTGGAGATGATATATGCCCATTTTGGTGCCTATGAGTACGATGCAGCTATAGAAGCCGCAGATCGTTTCATTCGGCTACATCCCCAACACCCCAGCGTGGATTACGCCTATTACATGAAGGGCCTTGCCGCCTTTGATATGGAGGGAGACTTCCTGGCCGCCTTTGTCCCCACCGATGACACCAAGCGAGATGTCGGCCATATCCAGGAGGCTTTCACTGAATTTGCACAATTGCTAGCGCGCTTCCCAGATAGCAACTATGCGCCTGATGCCCGCGCACGCATGGTGCATTTACGCAATATGCTAGCCAGACATGAAATTCACGTCGCCAATTACTACTTCCGCCGCGGTGCCTACATGGCAGCGCTCAATCGCGGACGCTACGTGGTTGAACATATGCAGCAGACCCCTGCGGTCGCCGATGGGCTGGCCATTATGGCTCAAGCTTATTTGCTGCTGGATTTAAATGATTTAGCCGAAGATTCGATCGCGGTTCTAAAAACAAATTATCCAGATCATCCTAATATTAATGCCGATGGCGAGTTTGACAGCGTTTATACGCTCGATGGGCTAGCGCGCTCCTGGATCAATGAAGCCTCATTTGGCTTGTTTGATCCTCCGGAACCGCCGCAATTTAATTACCGCCCCACCCGCTAAACCCAACCCGCTACTTAGGATTACTGCTTACGCCAAGCCCAAGTGATCGGATAACGCCGATCTCGACCAAAGCCACGCTGGGTAATACGTACCCCAACAGGCGCCTGCCGACGCTTGTATTCGTTTGAGTCGATCAATCGTAGCACGCGACTCACATCAGCTTCGTCAAAGCCCTGCGCGACAATGTCGGCAGCAGATGTATCCCGTTCGACGTAAAGCTCGATAATCTGGTCTAGCACATCGTATGGCGGCAGGCTGTCCTCATCTTTCTGATTAGGTGCCAATTCCGCAGATGGCGGCCGTGTAATGACCCGCTCGGGAATACAGGGAGAGAGGCTGTTTCGATATCGTGCTAGCGCAAATACCAACTGCTTTGGGCAATCTTTTAGCGCGTCAAAACCACCGGCCATATCGCCATACAATGTCGAATAACCCACCGCCAACTCGCTCTTATTACCCGTCGTAAGCACCAGTAAATTCTTCTTGTTCGAAATCGACATTAACAATACACCACGACAACGTGCTTGCAGGTTTTCCTCGGTAATATTGTGCGGCAATCCCTTAAATTCATCGGCGAGCGATGCCATAAAAGCGTCATACAACGGCTCAATAGACATCGAGCGATACTTCACGCCCAGCGTCGCAGCTTCAGCTTCGGCATCTTCAATACTCATGGATGCGGTATATCTAAAGGGCATCATAACCGCTTCGACGCGCTCCACGCCGAGCGCATCCACAGCCAAGGCCAAAGTTACCGCCGAATCAATACCACCGGACAGGCCCAATACCACGCCAGGAAAACCGTTTTTCTCAACATAGTCTCGCACACCGATTACTAACGCTTGCCAGATGGCACCGAGATCATCCACTTCGGGCTCGATATCGCCCGATAATTGCAATGCACCCGAATCATCAGGTTCCGCATTAAGCCAAAAGGCACCGTCGACAAAAGCTGGCGCTGACATTTTCACTACACCTGCACTGTCTACCGCGAACGATCCACCATCAAATACCAATTCATCTTGACCACCCACCTGGTTGACGTAGACGATCGGGAAATTATTATCCTGGGCACGCACTGCCAACAGCGCCTGGCGTTCGCGACGCTTACCCCGATGGAAGGGTGAAGCGTTTAAGTTGATCAGCAACTCGGCACCAGCGGCTCGCGCCAATGCAGCGGGTGCAGGGTTCCAAATATCTTCACAAATAGTGATGCCTATCGGATAGCCATCGATCTCGAAGACACAGGGTTGATCCCCGGGCAGAAAATAGCGCTTTTCGTCAAAAACCTGATAGTTGGGCAGTATCTGTTTGCGATATTCGGCAACGACCACCCCTCCATGGATCACGCCAGCGCCGTTAAACAGCCCTTGCTGATCTGTTATCGGATAACCCACAATTACCCATAAGTTAGTGGGTAATTCAGCACACAGGCGCGTCAATGCCGCCTCAGTTTGCGCACTGATGCTTGGGCGCAGCAATAAATCCTCAGGGGGATAACCGGTCAGCGTCAGCTCTGGAAAAACCACCAATGCTGAGGGATCGCGGGCGACTGACTGTTGGCAAATATCGAGCACCTGCTCAACATTGCCGTAAAAATCGCCCACTAAAGTATTGATCTGGCCTATACAAATATTCATCGACTGCTTCCTACGGCACCTGACGAGGGAGTTTACCGATAGAGACGCAAGCTGTAACGCCTTTGTGGCAAAAGCGCGAGGAGAAAAGCATCTCACGTATTACTCGGTCTTCCATAATAGCTGAGCTATAGTATTCCCTATGATAGAACTAGAAACTGCCATCAACAACGCCAGTGAGCCCGATAGCGCATCGATTGTTAAAGCGATGCGCGAAAAACGACGCATTTTTCAGATCTATATTGGCTACCGCAGCCTTTTCAGCATCATATTGATTGCCATTTGGCTAAACCCCAATACGCAAGACTTGGTAGGGAGACTTGATCAGGACGTTTATTTACTCGGTTGTGGCTTGCTATTAATCACCAGCGCAATGTTATACAGCCGCATTGGCACGATCATACTCAGTAGCGATATGGCTATTTTTATAGTCATGCTCGCGGATATTGTCACAACCACATTCATCGCAAATGCCAGTGGCGGTTTGCTCAGCGGCTTCTATGTCTTTTACTCAGTGACGGTCGCAACGACTGCGTTACTGATGAGCAAGCAAATCCTCAGCACACTCATTGCTGCAATTGCGGCTATGGCACTGTTGATTGATACCTTATGGCTGATCAGCCGCGGCATTGTCGACATTGGTTTGATACTGCCCGCGGGCATACTCGGCGGTCTGTTCTTTGCCGTCTCGCTACTGGTGCAAACTTTTGTTCGCCGGCTAAAAATCGCAGAAGCTAAGCTTAATGAGACAGAAGCGCAAGTTGCGCTGCTCCAGCAGCTCAATCAGCAAATAATCTTACACATGGAAACCGGTATTTTACTGGTGACAGAGAATCGCCAAATCTCACCGATTAACAATGCCGCACGTCGGCTAATGCGTATCGCAGGCCCCAAGACTGATCATCTCACCAATATCAGCCCGGAACTCGCCGTACAGTTTGAGGCCTGGCAAGAAACCAATGTTCATCGCCCCAGTCCCTTTCAAATCAAGCGCGACGCCCCCGCATTGATTGCCAATTTTGCAGGTCTTGACGGAAATTTCGAACACAAGGCACTAGTATTTATCGATGACTACACCCCTGTAACGCAATTTGCGCAGTCACTAAAACTCAACTCACTGAGTAAACTGACGGCCAGTATTGCCCATGAGATTCGCAACCCCTTGGCCGCCATTAGTCATGCAACACAGCTGTTGAACGAAAATAAAATGCTCGATGACGGTGATCAAGAACTTTGTAGAATCGTGCTCCACAATAGTCAGCGGGTAAATGAAATTATTGAAAGCGTTTTGGAAGTATCTCGCCGGCAACCGCCGCGCTTTCAATCCTTCGATTTACTCGCTTGGCTGCAGTCATTTATTACTACTTACTACGACCAAAAAGCTTCGGTCTGCGATATCACCATCTCAATGCCCACTATACGTAGCGTACTGGTATCTGTGGATCCCGAAAATCTGACACGCATCCTAACGAATCTACTCGATAATGCCTTGCGCCATTCACAAGAAGAATTGGGTAAAGCCATGGCACGCATCGATATCGTAGCGGATACTCAGGGTGGGCAATGTTACATTGATGTCGTCGACTTCGGTCAGGGCGTGCCAGAGCCGAACATTGCACGCTTGTTCGAGCCATTTTTCACCACATCGAAAACCGGTGTTGGACTGGGGCTATATTTATGCAAAGAACTTTGCGAGATTAACGGTGCTGGATTGCTGTATCGGCTAACTGACCAGCATGAGAGTTGTTTTAGGGTCAGTCTGAAAATGGAAGACTTTGAGTCATGAGCAAACCTACTGTCTTACTGGTCGACGACGAGCCCGACATTCTCCAATTACTCGAAATCACCTTGGCACGGATGAACCTGTTAACGCTGCGGGCAACCACCTTAGCGCAAGCCCGCGAACATCTTGAAAATCATACGCCAGATCTTTGCCTCACAGATATGAAACTGCCCGACGGCAATGGTTTAACCCTGATTGAACACATGCAACGTGAATACCCAGATATACCCATTGCGATGATCACTGCCCACGGTAGTGTTGAGAGTGCGATTGAGGCTTTAAAACTTGGCGCGTTTGATTTTGTCACTAAACCGCTGGCACTCGACAAACTACGTAGCATGGTACAACAAGCGCTCCAGGTAAAAGTGTCCGCCGTGACTGATAGCAGCCGTGAATTGATTGGCCGGACGCCGCCGATGCAGCGTTTGCGTGCTCAAATACACAAAGTTGCACGCAGTCAAGCCCCAGTGCACATCCAAGGTGAGTCGGGGGTTGGCAAAGAAGTCGTTGCCAGGCTCATACATCAGCTTAGCCCCCGCGCCAGCAAGCCGTTTATCGCCGTCAACTGTGGAGCGATACCCCCTGAGTTGGTTGAAAGCGAACTTTTTG
Source organism: uncultured Luminiphilus sp. (assembly GCA_963926105.1). Taxonomy (GTDB): domain Bacteria; phylum Pseudomonadota; class Gammaproteobacteria; order Pseudomonadales; family Halieaceae; genus Luminiphilus. The sequence goes on from CAWUVW010000002.1 coordinate 19,138, forward strand.
GCCATCGCAAAGGCGCTTTTACCGGCGCGCAACAGGACAAAGTGGGGTTATTTCAAGCCGCTTCGGGCGGCACGCTGCTGCTCGATGAAGTGGCCGATCTGCCCATGCCCATGCAAGTAAAGCTTCTGCGCGTCATTCAGGAAAAGGCTGTTCGCCCTGTCGGTGCGGAGGCCGAAGAATCGACAGATATCAGGCTGCTCAGCGCTACCCATAAGAACCTGATTCATGAAGTTCGCGCAGGACGCTTCCGTGATGACCTCTACTATCGCATCAACGTCATAGGCATTCAGGTGCCCAGCCTCAGAGAGCGTCCAGAGGACATCTCCGCGCTAGCCGAGTATCTGTTAAATCAAATGGCAAACGAACATCAAACCGCGATTAAACACCTAGACGAGACAGCGATTAACGCACTGATGTCACACGACTTCCCAGGCAATGTCCGCGAACTTCAAAATATACTCGCGCGAGCGAGTGCGCTATCAGATGGTTCAGTCATCAGCAGCAGCGACTTACAGTTTGAAGTCCTTACCAGTACGGCACAGCTGCCAGTAGACGTTTTAAGTGAGGCCCCTAGCGAGATAACGCTAACCACTACCGGGTCATCGGGCGATGCACCAGGACTATCTGAAGTCAATGGTGAATTAGAAGTGTATCTTGAAGATATTGAACGTAATATTTTGAATGATGCAATGATCAAAAATCGCTGGAATAAAACCGCCGCCGCGAAATCACTAGGCATTAGTTTTCGCAGTCTACGCTACCGCCTTAAAAAGCTTGGCCTGGAAGATTAGTCAGGGCAATGACCCCATTCTCTAGCCAAACGAGGTCGACCAACACGGTTTAAAATCAGCGCCCAATTATGGACACTGTCGCGATGACAAATTGACAGCGTCATGTTGCGATCACCAAAGCCATTGGCATCCCAAGTCACGCTACCCGTCACAGGCGCACTGCCTGCACGGTTCAAAATTTCAATACCCGGGGCGCTGGCTGAATATAATCGCAGCCACTGACCATCCAACGCAGTCGCAACACCGAATCCCTGATCGAAACGCCCGCCGCATTCACCGAGTAATGTCTCCGTCACAGTGGCAGGGCAAAGTGTGATCGATTGACGGCGCCCCATAGCGCTACCTCTCGCAGTGGATACTGCGGCCAACAATCTATGCGCCTCTGATTTGATCTGCGCCTCTGCAATCAAACTCGCCATGCTCGGTAATGCGATGCTCGCAAGCACCGCAATCACGGCCACAACAGTGAGTAATTCGATTAAGGTAAAGCCGCGGATAGACATAAAAATACATCAGAGCTAAGACGGATTAACTCTACAAAACCCCGAGTGGATCACAAAGCGCACTGGACGCCAGCTGCAGTAAATGACGCTAAATGTCCAAAAATCAGACTTGTTTGACGGGTATACGCAGCGCTTTGGGGAGGGAGAAAGTGATATTTTCAGGCTGGCCATCTAAAGAGATCACGGCATCACCGCCGAGATCACGCAGTGCCTCTACCACGCCCTGAACCAATATTTCGGGCGCTGACGCTCCTGCGGTAACGCCGATAGACTTGACGCCTGCCACCCAGCTCGCCTGAAGCATACTGGCATCGTCCAGCAAATAGGCGCGCGCGCCACAGCGCTCAGCTAACTCCAACAAACGATTAGAATTAGAACTATTGATAGAACCCACTACCAATACAACTTCGCTCGACTCAGCGAGCTTCTTAACCGCATCTTGGCGGTTCTGAGTCGCGTAGCAAATATCGTCTTTTCGGGGGCCTTCTATGCGTGGAAAGCGTGCACGTAGGGTATCAATAACGCGCGCAGTGTCGTCCACCGATAGTGTCGTCTGTGTCACATACGACAAACGACTTGGGTCCACTACTTCAAGAGCTGCTGCCTGCGCTTCATCTTCCACCAGATAAATACGACCCCCAGCTTTACTGCGGTATTGCCCCATGGTGCCTTCTACTTCAGGATGTCCTGCATGGCCAATGAGTACACACTCACGTCCCTGGTCGCTGAATGCGACAACCTCTACATGAACCTTGGTCACCAGCGGGCAAGTCGCATCAAAGACGCGTAATTCGCGTCGATTCGCTTCAGCTTGCACCGCCTTAGACACACCGTGCGCGCTAAATATGACGATGGCGCCATCGGGAACCTCATGCAGCTCATCGACAAACACGGCACCGCGATTGCGTAAATCTTCAACGACAAAACGATTATGGACCACCTCATGGCGCACATAAATCGGACAACCAAACACTTCAATTGCACGATTAACAATGTCGATCGCACGATCGACACCAGCACAAAAGCCACGGGGGTTAGCGAGTAAAATATCCATAGATCAATGCAGCTCGGCTGGTTCAACCTTATCGATTCGAACGGTGAATGTAATGGTACGACCTGCTAACGGGTGGTTAAAGTCGACGGTCACCTCATTGCTATCGAATTCAATGACCACACCAGGTAACTCACCGCCCGCAGCATCGGCGAAGGCAAACATCATACCTGGACGCAGATCAATGTCGTCATCAAAACGTTCCCGCTTAATCGTTTGAATATTGTTATCGTTAGGCTGGCCAAAGGCGTTTTCAGGTCTAACGGTAAACACCCCTTCGTCCCCGGCGAGCATACCAAACAACTGGCGCTCAAAACCTGGCAGCAAAGAGCCATCGCCAACAACGAAACTCACGGGCGCGCGCCCATAATTTGAATCGACTTCAGAGCCGTCTTCGAGCATGAGAGAAAAATTCAGGAAAACACGAGTATTTTCGCTAACGGGTACCTGGCTCATCGATTTACCTTCATAGAACCTGACACACAAATGCGCTAAGGACGCTTCGCATCATGGTTGTGAGTTAGCGGCGCGAGACGCTTCCGCAGGTGTCTTCTTAAGACTGTCGATAATCAACAAGCAAGCACCCAAAGTAATCGCCGAATCCGCGAGATTGAATGCAGGCCAATACCAACTGCCGTAATGAAGCGCGATAAAATCAACTACATATCCTTGCGTAAGTCGATCCCATAAATTGCCTAAACCGCCACCCAATACTAGACCAAGTGCCCAGGTGAGCATCCATCGATGGGCCGGCAGTCGACACAACCAAACACTGATTCCGAGACTAACAACCACCGCAATACCCGAAAGAAACCATCGCTGCCAACCGCCACTGTTGGCCAAAAAACTAAAAGCTGCGCCAGAGTTATGTGCGAGCATTAAATCGAACCAGTGCGTGATCATTACAGGGGCGCGATACTCGAGGCCAGCACTAGCCAATGATTTGGTCCATTGATCTAGCATGATGACCACTATCGCCAGAGAAAATCCGACAACAATTTGCCATACGCGACTGTTCCGCACGATTAACACAGCGTCATGCATACTGTCTCACTTCTCCGGGGCCTTCGATATTACTCACACAACGACCGCAGAGGGTTGGATGCGACATATGAGTGCCCACATCCTCGCGTTTATGCCAGCATCGCTCGCATTTCGCAGCGCTGGCGACCCCAATAGCGACTTTTAGATCATCGCGCTCAGTCTCCAATGCATCAATCGGTGCACTGGCAATTGGCAGCACCTCAGCTCCAGAGGTAATAAGGACAAAACGTAGTTCATCCTTAAGTGTTGCAAGCTGCTCATACAATCCATCTGCCGCGTACAACACGACGTCAGCGTCTAACGCGCCTTTGAGCTCACCTGCCGCACGCTTGCCCTCCAGAGATTTATTAACCACTTGGCGCACATCAATGAGTGTATTCCAGAAGACATCCCCCATAAGCTCGGCAGCATCTTCGCTTGGCAGGGCTGTGTACCACGTGCTCAAGAATACCGATTCGACGTGTTCACCTGGTAAATTCTCCCAAACTTCTTCAGCGGTGAAGCTAAGAATTGGAGCGATCCAGCGCGCCAATGCCTCGGCCAAATGAAATAACGCTGTTTGCGCAGATCGTCGGGCATGAGCGTCAACACCCGTGGTGTATTGGCGGTCTTTGATCACGTCTAAGTAAAATCCACCTAATTCACCACTGCAAAAATGGTGGATCTTGCTGTAAACCGTATGGAACTGAAACTCGTCATACGCAGTGATTAGCTCGCGCTGCAAACCATTCGCTCGCGCGCAGATCCATCGATCTAAGGGCAGTAAATCAGCAGCGGGTACCACGTGCTCACTGGGATCAAATCCTGCCAGATTCGCCAGCAAAAAACGTGCGGTATTACGGATACGACGATAGGCATCACCCGTACGTTTAAAGATCTCATCTGATGCGGCTATTTCATTACGATAATCCGCCGCTGAGACCCAAAGTCGAACAACATCAGCACCCAAGTCGTTCATAGCCTTTTTGGCCGGGATGATATTACCGACGGACTTAGACATTTTCCGACCTTCACCATCTACGGTGAAACCATGGGTCAGTACGCCCTTAAAAGGTGCTGCGCCAAAAGCACCAATACCTGTCAACAGTGAACTCTGGAACCAGCCGCGGTGTTGATCAGAACCTTCCAAATAGAGATCAGCTGGCGACTGTAATTCATCGCGCACGCGCAAAACGCAAGCGTGAGTAACGCCTGAATCGAACCAAACATCCAAGGTATCGGTGGCCTTGTCATAGTCGGACGCTTCATCCCCCAACAATTGGGCAGCCTCTAGGTCGAACCAAGCATCGATGCCTCCCTGCTCGATACGCTGGGCAATCTGCTCAATCAGATCCGCCGTTTGAGGATGTAGGTCTCCGGTCAGTTTGTGCACAAATAAAGTAATCGGTACGCCCCACGTCCGCTGACGTGAAATACACCAGTCAGGCCGATCGGCAAGCATGGCATCGATACGTGCTCTACCCCAATCAGGCACCCACTGCACATCCTCAACCGCAGCTTTGGCCGAATCAAGTAAGCCGTTGTTGTTCATACCAATAAACCACTGCGGTGTTGCGCGGAAAATAATGGGTGTTTTATGACGCCAGCAATGCGGATAAGAGTGCTCAAATGCTCGATGACATAACAGCGCGCCTCGAGCCTCTAGCTCAGTAATAATCTCGTCATTGGCTTTAAAAATATGCTTACCCGCAAACACGGGAGTATCCGCCAAATAAACACCATTACCGCCAACGGGGTTATAGACCTCGATGTTATATCGAGAGCCTACTTCGAAATCTTCTACACCGTGTGCAGGCGCCGTATGCACGCAGCCCGTACCTGCATCAGTAGTAACGTGATCACCGAGAATCAGCGGCACAGTAAGGTCGGCAAATGGATGCTTTAAACGCAGATTTTCTAGTGCACTACCCTGCGCGCGACCCAGAATATCGGTCTGCTCTAGACCAAACCGCTGAACACAGTTTTCGACTAAACCCGCGGCCACCATAACGGCGCGATCATTCACGCGAAGCAATAGATATTCGAGCTCTGGGTTAATACTGACAGCCCGATTAGCCGCCAGAGTCCAGGGCGTCGTTGTCCAAATAGCAACCGCCAAAGCGCCACTAAATTCAGTATCAAACGCCGCCGCAAATACCTCACGATCAACCACGTCAAAAGCCACATCAACAGCAGATGAGGTCTTATCTTTATATTCAACCTCAGCCTCAGCGAGGGCTGAACCACAATCCAGACACCAGTGCACAGGCTTAAAGCCTTTATGCAGATGGCCATTGTTAATAATGCGCCCCAATGTCCTAACAATATTGGCTTCGACGCCAAAATCCATCGTCAAATAGGGATTATCCCAATCGCCGAGCACGCCCATGCGAACGAAGTCCGCGCGCTGCGCATCGACCTGATGCGCCGCATATTCACGACATTTTTGACGAAATTCAGCGGCGGTCACCTTATGTCCCGGCTTGCCAATCTTCTTTTCAACATTCAATTCAATAGGTAGGCCGTGGCAATCCCACCCCGGCACATAGGGTGCATCAAAACCGGATAAAGTTTTGGATTTAATAATAATATCTTTGAGAATTTTATTAACCGCATGTCCTACATGCAGATCGCCATTCGCATAGGGAGGGCCATCGTGAAGGATGAATTTCGGTTTGCCTGCACCTGCTGCGCGCAGCTGTCCATACAGATCTTGCTGCTGCCATGCTTCAATGCGGGCGGGCTCACGCTGGGCAAGATTGGCCTTCATTGGAAAAGCTGTTTCAGGTAGGTTCAGTGTGCTTTTGTAGTCCGTCATGCTCTCAACCGCTTTAATTTACTGGATTCCCCGCCAACCATTGGCGAGCATTGTTCATATCTTGGGCGATTCCTGCCCGCAAGGCGTCTAAAGAATCGTATTTTTTTTCATCGCGTAATTTGTGGAAAAACTCTACGGAGATACGCTTACCATACAGGTCGATAGTGCGATCGAGAACATGCACCTCGAGGTTCGCAACAATGCCATCATCAACGGTGGGCCGAACGCCCACATTAGCGACCGCATGAGCTGCATCAAGTCCCGGCCCCGTTACTCGCACCGCGAATACACCCGACAGCGGCGAACGCAGCCGATGCAGCTTTACATTCGCAGTGGGGGCGCCCAGTTGGCGACCCAACTGCTTGCCGTATTCGACTCTACCCTGCATTGTAAAGGGTCTACCCAGTAGATGGGCTGCCAGTAAAAAATCGCCCTCTGCTAGCGCTTCTCTCAATCGGGTACTGCTTATCCGAACACCATCAAACTCGAAGGTAGGGATCGATTGTGCCTCATAGGCCCAACGATCCCTCTGATCAAGAACATACTGCAAATCGCCTTCACGACTGTGACCAAACCTAAAGTCATCGCCGAGCAAAATATATTCTGCACCCAGGCCTTCAACAAACACCTGTTCGAGAAACTCCTGCGCACTCATGCTACGCAGAATCTCATCAAAACTAATGCACATTAGCCGGTCAATTCCCAGCACTGACAAAGCCAGTGCTCGCTCACGGAAATTAGTAATCCGTGGCGGCGCCTCGAGCGGCATAAAGTATTCTCGAGGCAGGGGTTCAAATGTCACCACCGTCGTCGCTAAGCCCCGCGCCCTAGCCTCTGCTTGCAGGTGTCCTAATACCGCCTGATGGCCACGATGTACGCCATCAAAGGCACCGACAGTCACCGCGCAACCGCGGTGTTTCGGGCGCAAATTGTGCAAACCGCGAATCAGTTCCATGAGAGGGCATCTATCGATTATAGGTACACACTAGAGTATATAGAAAACCCTTCGTGCTGGGGTCTGAATTATGTGTGACTCGGCCCACGAAAATCCGAAATGCGCATTCCAGCAAACAATAATGTCAGGATATAAACGAAGCCACCCGCACTGCATATGCCCAACATGGCAGATCCTCGCAACAACCAGCTCCAATCAGTCCATATCGCAAGCTCGGGAGTCAACCAAAACACCACGGCACTCATAACTGCAACCGCCACTAGTAGTCGGAGAATAAAACCGCTCCACGCTGCGCTTGGCCGCAGTACATTCTCCCTACGCAGACCACGATATAACAAGCCCGCATTGAGCCAGGCAGCAATACTCGTCGCCAGCGCTAGGCCTACATGCCCCAAATCAAACTGCCACAGCAATGGGAAGACCAATAACGGGTTTAACACCATATTAGCCACCATCGCGATAATGCCAATTTTCACCGGCGTCTTCATATTTTGACGTGCGTAAAAACCAGGCGCCAAAACCTTGATCAACATAAAGGCGCCTAATCCGAAAGTGTAGGCACGCAAGCTATAGGTCGCCTTTGTCACATCACCTGGAGAGAACTCACCATATTGGAATAATGCCGTGAGAATAGGCCCGGCCAACAGGAACAGAGCCGCCATCGCTGGCACCGCAATGAGTAAAACCAAGCGAATCGCCCAGTCGAGCGTCTCACCAAAGGCCTCCGTTTCGGCACGCACACGATGTGTGGAAAGAGCCGGCAAGATGACGGTCGCAATGGCGATGCCAAAAACACCCAAAGGTAACTCCGTCAGTCGATCGGAGTAGTAGAGCCATGAAACACTCCCTCCGGGTAATAATGAGGCAAGAACGGTATCTAGAAGAAGATTAATCTGACTGACCGAAACACCGAATAGGGCCGGCACCATCAGCGTCATGACTCGATGTACACCTGGATGACCTAAATCCCAGGTGGGTCGCGGCAGTAATTCAAGGCGATATAACGACGGCAGCTGAAACATCATCTGTAGGACGCCTGCAACCAAAACTCCCCAAGCCAATGCAAACACAGGTTCTTCAAAGTTTGGGGCAGCAAAAATTGCTGCCCCAATTAATGACAAGTTCAGTAGCACTGGTGTAAACGCCGGCACTGAAAATCGACCGTAGGTATTCAGGATTGCCCCAGCAAAACCTGTCATCGAAATAAAAAACAGGTAAGGGAATGTCAGTTTTATAAGCTCTGCGGTGAGCTGTAACTTTTGTGGGTCTCGCATAAAACCGGGCGCGAATAGCGTTGCAACCCAAGGCGAAGCCAGCATAATGAATGCCGTGAGGAGCAGCAAAGTACCCCCTAAGGCACCGGCAATACGATCGACCAATGCTTTAACCGCGACCAGCCCGCCCCGCTCGCGGGTGTCAGATAGAACCGGCACAAACGCTTGCGCAAAAGCGCCTTCTGCGAACAGCCTGCGCAAAAAATTGGGAATCTTAAAAGCAATGAAAAAGGCATCTGCGTTACTACTGGCACCCACCAAATTGGCCAGCACCATATCGCGTATCAAACCCAGCACTCTGGAGAGCATGGTCGCAGAGCCCACAACAGCACTCGACTGCAATAAACCGCGGCGCTTAACGTTGTCGTCTGATGATGGCGTGATGCTCACGCCAGCCATTCCTCGCGCAACGCATCACCAAAGCGTGCCAGCCACTGCAAGGCGATAAGTGTGAATCCATTATTGATACGGTTGCTGTCTAACAGGGCAATCGCATCGGCTCGTGATATCGCATGCACCATAATATCTTCCATTTCGGTATCAAGTCCGTGAACTTGACCGACACCCGCGCTGACCACCCGCCCGATAAATAGGCGAATTTGCTCGGAACAAGCGCCGGCACTGGGATAAAAACTGGTGATGGGTTTCACACAATCCATCACACACGCCGCTTCTTCCGCCGCTTCCCGGTGCACAACGGCAAGATCCGTTTCACCGGGCTCGACCACGCCCGCCACCAATTCCAGCATCCATGGGCTATCTTCACCTCGCAGTGCACCGACACGAAACTGCTCAATCATGATTAGCTCGTCAGTGACCGGATTCCAAGGTAATACCGCAACCGCGTCACCTCGCTCGAAGAGTTCTCGCGTGAACGCAGCGCTCCAACCGCCCGCAAACTGCCGGTGCTTTAGGGTTAGCTTACGCACCGAAAAATAGCCTTTAAAAACACGCTCAGACTCGATGATGTCGACATCACCTGCGCCAAATTTCAGGCTAAATTCGCTCAAAATCGACGTTCCGTATACCAATTCACATCGCGCGCGTGGGTGTCCACTTGGTCTACCACGTCTAAAATTAGCGCAAAAAGTGCCATTCGAATCAGCACACCGTTGTCGCTCTGCCTGAAAATAGCCAGGTTAGGATTGTCGTTGAGATCGATATCCAGCTCTCGGGCGCCCTCTCGAGAGTCCCGTGGCAATGGATGCATAATCACCGTATTGGGCTCGCAATTAGCCGTATAGATACTATGATTCAAGCGAAAACGTCCTCGATAAAGGTCCGCCTCAGCGCGACTTGTAAATCGCTCCTCTTGAATTCGCGTGCTATAGACAATATCGACGCCCGCAATACCCGTCTCGAGCACCTCGGTTTCAGTAACGCGATGACCAGATGCCTTCATTTCATCGACGATGTAGGCGGGCATTTTCAGTTCGAGGGGGGAGACCAGCCGAATCTCGACATTGCTAAATAAATTGAGGAGTCGCGACAGCGAATGTACTGTCCGTCCGTAGCGCAAGTCGCCGACCATCGCGATCCGCAGGCCATCTAAGCTCCGGCTCTTAGCACCCAGCTCATTGCGGATGGTATACAAATCGAGAAGTGCCTGGCTCGGATGCTCGTTAGCGCCGTCGCCACCATTAATCACCGGCACCCGACTCGCATCGGCAAATTCTGCCACTGATCCATCTTGCGGATGTCGCATGACGATCACGTCGGAGTAGCCGCTCAGCACACGAGCGGTATCGTAGAGCGATTCACCCTTGGCAATAGCCGAATTTTCGAAACCCGTCGTTTCACGAACTTCGCCACCGAGTAAGTTAAAGGCGCTACCGAAACTGATACGCGTGCGGGTAGAAGGCTCAAAGAACATTGAACCTAAAATAGCGCCGTCTAACACCCGCGTCACACGCTCCCGATGTGCATAAGGACGCATACGATCGGCGACCGCGAAAACTCGTTCGACGTCGATACGGTCAAACGAAGATATACTCAAGATATGGCTACCGGGAAATTCCACGCGTTATCTCCAAAGAACGTTGCGCAATTGTAGCGCGGGACCTCAGTTAACTAACAGCTTTCGTACGTAATCGTCGAGCGCATCAAGTGCACTAATTTGCAACGTACTCAAATTAGCTTGCCCACGCTCTAGCGCCATTTCCTGCTGAAACTGCAAAAAATTAAAAGGGCTATCTGCATCATGATATCGACTGTGGCAGTGTTCATGCCATTGCGCCTGTTCAGCTGGCGTTAGCGTTTCAGGATAGTTTCGCGCCCTGTAGCGAAGCAGCAACTCGGGTAATCGTGGGTCGCGAAAAGACCAACGCTGACCCCTTAATTGCTCTGCCGTGGCTGCGCGAATGCCACTAAAAAGCGCTTTGTCTTGTGCTGGTATAAAACCATCATAGAGCATCGAATCAGGATCGCTGCGCGCCTCAAATACACGACCAGCATAAAAGCTCTGAATGCGCGCACGGAACTGATCGGGATCCTTATCCCGTGCCGCTTTTAGCGCCACCCAATGCCGCCGATGTGTCTCACCATCCAACTGCAAGCGCTCAGCGGGTTCACCAGCCACCCATTCGGTCGGCAGCACGACCGAAGCACGGTTAATCCGAATCGTTTTTAATGGCGGGCGCAGTATGCCCTCGGGTAAATCGCAGCTTGGGGCAAATAAACGACTGCGTACAACTTCGGGGGATAACTCGAGAAAGTCGGGGGCTTGCGACAAATCGGCACAAATCACTTCGTTGTTGTTTTTCGGATGGACGGTCAGCGGCACAACCAGCGCAAGATGACTGCGCACAGCGCCAAACATGCCGGAGATATGTATTACCGGACGCATCATCGACGGATCAAGCAATGGCTGTATTGCTTTTTTACCACGCAATGCAAACAAGGCATCAAACAACGCGGGCTGAACCGTTCTAAGATGACGCGCTAAATCAATTGTCGCAGTCACATCTGACAAGGCATCGTGGGCTGCACCATGCTCGATACCATTGGCCGCTGTCAAAGCCTCTAGACGAAAGCTAGGCTGCCCGTCCTCTCGCGTCGGCCAAACCGTACCCTGTGGACGCAGTGCATGAACTGCACGCACTACATCGATCAGATCCCAGCGACTATTACCATTGGCATACTCGCGCTCATAAGCATCAAAAAAATTGCGCCACAGCGCAAAGCGCGTAATTTCATCATCGAACCGAATGGAGTTATATCCAACCGAACAGGTCTTGGACTGTGCAAGCTCGGCGTGAATTTTCGCCATAAACTCGCATTCTGGGAAACCCTGCGCTAGAGCGTGCTGTGGCGTGATACCGGTGATACGCACCGCGGCCGGATGAGGTAAAAAATCGGGTGTCGGCTTTGCGTAAATGACCAGTGGATCGCCGACAACATTAAGATTTAAGTCAGTGCGCAGACCCGCAAACTGCATGGGACGATCGTGAAAGACCTCTGCGCCTGAGGTCTCATAATCATGCCAATAGAAGCTCTCAGATGAGCTCAATAGCCTGCTCTTCGATCTTATGCTGCCAGAGTTTAGGCCCGGTGATATGCACCGACTCGCCCCGGCTATCGACCGCGACGCTGACCGGCATATCTCTCACCGTGAAGGCATAAATCGCCTCCATCCCTAGATCTTCAAATGCTACTACTTTAGCTTCGATGATGGCTTTAGACACAAGATACGCCGCGCCGCCCACCGCCATCAGATAAACCGCACCATGCTTTTTGATCGCCTCAATGGCAATAGGTCCACGCTCGGCCTTGCCAATCATGCCAATCATGCCCGTCTCTTGAAGTATGTAATCGGTAAACTTGTCCATACGCGTGGCGGTTGTGGGGCCCGCGGGGCCGACCACCTCATCGCGCACGGGATCAACAGGACCGACGTAATAAATAAATTTTCCTTTGAGATTGACCGGCAACGACTCACCGTTCTGCAGCATCTGTGTCATACGCTTGTGAGCCGCATCGCGGCCGGTATACATAGTGCCCGACAGTAAAACGGTCTCACCCGCAAGCCAGGTACGGGTTTCTTCAGCGGTAACCGTATCGAGGTTAACGCGACGCACCGACTCGCCCGGCTCCCAACTGATATCGGGCCATTCATCGATCGATGGCGGAGTCTGCAAGACCGCACCTGTCCCGGTGAGTGTGAAATGTGCGTGACGCGTCGCTGCACAATTGGGGATCATTGCCACCGGCAGGGAGGCTGCATGGGTCGGGTAGTCTTTGATCTTTACATCCAGAACGGTGGTCAAACCACCCAAACCCTGGGCACCGATACCCAACTTATTTACCGCATCCATAATCTCAATGCGCAGTTCTTCAACACGGCTTTGCGGGCCACGAGCGCGCAGCTCTTGAATATCAATTGGATCCATCAAAGCCTCTTTGGCTAATACCGCAGCCTTTTCAGCGGTGCCACCAATACCAATACCCAACATACCCGGCGGGCACCAACCGGCCCCCATGGTGGGCAATGTTTTGACTACCCAGTCGACAATGCTGTCTGACGGATTAAGCATGACCAATTTCGATTTATTCTCCGAGCCACCACCCTTCGCCGCGATGCGGACATCCACCGTATCACCCGACACAATACGGGTATGAATCACTGCTGGTGTATTGTCTTTAGTGTTTTCTCGCTTGCCTGCGGGGTCGCGTAAAATAGACGCACGCAGTTTGTTATCAGGATGGGTGTAGGCGCGGCGAACACCTTCATTGATCATATCCTCAAGGGACATCTCTGCGTCCCATCGCACATCCATGCCCACCTCGATAAACACAGTGACGATCCCCGTATCCTGACAAATTGGGCGATGCCCCATTGCACACATCCGAGAGTTAATCAAAATCTGCGCCATGGCATCTTTTGCGGCGGAACTTTGCTCCATTAAATAGGCTTTATGTACGCCCTGAACAAAATCCAATGGGTGATAATAGGAGATGTATTGCAGCGCATCGGCGACGCTATCGATCACATCTTGCTGCTTAATGACGGTCATAGAAACTCCCTAACGGTAAAAGCGCAGGCAAATTGTTTTTTAATCAACCTGGTACATATCAATAACACATCACTGCATTGCTGGAGATGCCGCTGGCGCACTACTCTGGGCACTAATTTGGGCATTGCGAATAGCTTGCTCAAGACGCGTCATATTGGCATTCACCTGCTTACGAAAGCCATTGATCGACTCGATCCACTCTTCATTAGACACAACGCGCTGTTTAAGTGCAGCACTATCGAGATTGGATTTATTAAGACCATCGGCAATGCGCTCTATGCCGTCTTGAGACTGCCGCGCCGTCGCCGCTAAGCGCTCTAGTTCACTCGCCACTTTGGTCAACGCAATCAATTCAGACTTCAGGGTACTGAGGTCTGCGCCATGCGCTGAGCTCGCCGTCTGTAATTTTTTGATGTTACTTGTCGCCGCAACGTCTGACTTCTCAAGCTTCTCTATACGCATATCAAGTTCACGTCGGCGCTGCTCGAGGCGGCGGGTTTCTGAATCGACTAATCTGAGCTGTGCACCCAAAGTGGCTGTCGATTGATTCACGGTCTCGTCGGTATCTGACAGCAACGCCTCTAGATCAGCAACACGCTGCTGAATCACACGCTGCTCCACAATATTCAAATCTAGCACTTGCTGCAGCTGCCACGCCCAAGCAACAGCAACGGCCGCTACAACCAATCCGAGCGTAGCTACCAGGCGGGTTAGCAACCCAGAACCGGCGCCAGACGAGCCCGTGTTTCGCGATCCGCTAGAGGGGACAGCGCCGCGTGGCGCACTGATAACTGCTTCATCGCGGTTGGCTGCAAAAGAGGGGATATTTGGAATGTCGTCACGGGACATGATTGGTCGTCCTCATTACATAAAACAGCAGTATATCGCGCCCAATGCGTTTGCGGGGAATCTCTGCCGAATTCGACCGCGATAATATCGACCCAGAGTACACAATCATTGGCCAAAAAACCGACTCACTAATCATCGCTTCTCTGGCGTGCAGATATCGATCTGATTATCGAATGCCTAGCATCTATTCACTTGAATGACACCGGACAAAAAAAAACCGGCGCCAATAAGAGCGCCGGCCTTTTTGTGCAGGATCGATTTACAGGAAATTCAATACGGCGATCATGACGGCTGTCAGCACGATACTTGACCCAATCACACCATTTACAGTGGTCATTGGACCTTGCTTGCCTTTCAAACCATTGACTTCCAAGGCTAGAACGATCGCCAAAGCAACCATCAAACCAGTGCCCCCAACGACTGTGGCGTAACCATGACCTGCGTAATGTGGACCAGCCAACATGCCGAAAACCATAGGTGCAGAGAACAACGTATTCGTGCGCGAAGCCAGCAATGCCTTAGCGCCGGCTGCGGCTTTATCGCCACCTTCCACAATACCCAAGGCAATTTTTTGCGCAGGCCAAATAATCATCCAAACGTTAGCCGCCATCAGCGTACCCATGGTCGCACCAACAATAATATAGTTATTCAACTGACCCTTACCGTGGACTGCCCCCAGCAAAATAACACCCGTGATAAAAGTGAACATGGCGCCCCAGCGGAACCACCACAGCGCACTCGGTGCCAATTTCGCTTTGGCGTCTGCCAGGCCTTCAGCCGACGCGGATTTGAAGTAACCGCCCTGAACAAAATTGAAATAATAAAGCATGCCGATCCAAGTAATACCGAACAGCAGATGTCCCCAACGGACTAATAGGTTGATAAATTCAGCGTCCATAATCTGACTCCTTGTAGTTCATATTCCCTTCCGGGGTGTTTAATTTTGAGGCTCAATTGTTCTGCAATCAGTCGAAAATAGCAATCATCTTCGACGTGCGAGAGACACCCGCTCGCGGGCGTGTAAATCACATCGCATTTTACATTAAAAATAGCCGACCCGATCAGCGCTAACTCCAAGATCCAACAGCATTATTGGGGCCATAAAAAACCCGGCCGAAGCCGGGTTCTAAAGTCAGCGTGGCTGCTTACATCATACCGCCCATGCCGCCCATGCCGCCCATGCCGCCCATATCAGGGGCACTGTCCTTAGGGGACTCGGCAATCATCACTTCTGTGGTGATCATTAGACCAGCAACAGAGCCCGCAGCTTGCAATGCAGTGCGGGTGACTTTCGCTGGGTCTAAAATACCCATCTCTAGCATGTCGCCGTATTCGCCAGTAGCTGCATTGTAGCCAAAGTTACCTGTGCCCTGACGAACTTTGTCGAGTACGACAGACGCTTCATCGCCGGCATTCTCGACGATTTGACGCAACGGACTTTCCATAGCGCGCAGCGCCGCAGCGATACCGATGTTTTGGTCTTCGTTGTCGCCAGTGAGGCCCCTAACCGCATCGATAGCGCGAATCAGCGCAACACCACCACCCGCAACA
Organism: uncultured Luminiphilus sp.; assembly: GCA_963926105.1. Classification (GTDB taxonomy): domain Bacteria; phylum Pseudomonadota; class Gammaproteobacteria; order Pseudomonadales; family Halieaceae; genus Luminiphilus. The sequence goes on from CAWUVW010000002.1 coordinate 34,965, forward strand.
ACACCCTCTTCAACCGCAGCGCGTGTGGCATGCAGTGCGTCTTCAACACGTGCTTTCTTTTCTTTCATTTCGATCTCAGTGGCGGCGCCCACTTTGATCACTGCAACACCGCCTGCCAGTTTAGCAACGCGTTCTTGCAGCTTCTCGCGATCGTAGTCTGAAGACGTGTTTTCAATCTGCACACGGATTTCAGCAACACGCGCCTTAATCGCATCGGGATCGCCAGCGCCATCGATGATGATGGTGTTGTCCTTGTCCATGGTGATGCGCTTAGCAGTACCCAGGTGCTCAAGGCCTGCTGACTCAAGATCCAGACCGACTTCTTCTGAGATCACAGTGGCGCCAGACAGAACGGCGATGTCTTGCAACATAGCCTTACGACGGTCGCCAAAGCCCGGCGCTTTACACGCAGTGACTTTAACGATGCCACGCATATTATTGACAACCAAAGTTGCCAGCGCTTCACCTTCGACGTCTTCAGCAACGATCACCAGCGCCTTAGATGCCTTGGCAACTTGCTCCAGTATTGGCAGCAATTCGCGGATATTAGAGATCTTCTTGTCAACCAACAGGATATAGGGGTCATCGACCTCTGCCTGCATATTTTCTTGATTGTTGATGAAGTAAGGTGACAGGTAACCGCGGTCGAACTGCATGCCTTCAACAACATCGAGTTCATTTTCAAGGCCAGAGCCTTCTTCAACGGTGATGACGCCTTCTTTGCCGACTTTTTCCATCGCTTCGGCAATGATTTTACCGACCAATATATCGCTGTTGGCAGAGATCGTGCCTACCTGAGCAATCGCCTTGTTGTCTTCACAAGGTGTGGCCATGGCTTTGACTGCCTCAACAGCAGCAGCAACGGCTTTATCGATGCCGCGCTTGAGATCCATAGGGTTCATACCAGCTGCGACGGCTTTTAGGCCTTCGTTGACGATTGACTGCGCCAAAACTGTGGCGGTCGTGGTGCCGTCACCCGCCGCGTCAGAAGCCTGTGAAGCGACTTCTTTCAACATCTGCGCGCCCATGTTCTCGAACCGGTTAGCCAGTTCGATTTCCTTAGCGACAGAAACACCGTCTTTGGTCACTGTGGGTGCACCATAAGACTTCTCGAGAATTACGTTACGGCCCTTTGGCCCGAGGGTGGCTTTAACAGCATCGGCGAGAATGTTAACGCCGGCCAGCATCTGCTGGCGTGCTTTGTCACCAAAATGTACGTCTTTAGCTGACATTTTTGCTTCCTTTTTTCAGATGTGGATTAGAGGGCTCAAGATTCAACGACAGCGTAAATTTCGCTCTCGCTCATTAGGATCAGCTCTTCGCCATCGATTTCGATGGTGTTGCTGCCGGCATACTGGCCGAAGACAACTGTGTCGCCGACCTTAACGGACAGCGCGCGCTGCTCACCGTTATCCAGAACCTTGCCATCACCGATTGCGATAACTTCGCCCTGGTTAGGCTTTTCTTTAGCTGAGCCGGGCAGCACGATGCCACCTGCAGTTACAGCTTGCTCTTCCTTGCGACGAACGACCACACGGTCGTACAGCGGACGGATTTTCATTGATTATGGTCTCCAAGTTGACGATAGCGTTGATCGCCCCAAAAGGGGTCACACATGATGTTGGGGCTTGCTAGGGGATTTCAAGGGGTTTTTTAGCACTCCAATCAAAAGAGTGCTAAAAATTTTAGATGCTCGCCGCGTTAATAGTAATAAACTTAATTAAATCAATAATTTAACGTTATTTCTCATCATCGAGCCGCTGATACTCACCATCGATAGTAAGATGTTCGTGGGAATGGCGCGGTGCGCCATCATAGGGCGGATGACCGTCTCCCTCAAAACGTTGAGTCTGGTGTCGATCTTCGCGGGCGGCGTCATACCGTTGAGTTTGCGACGCTTGTGGAGACAGTAACCGCGCCAAACCGCGTCGCAGGGGGCCAATCAGTACCATCACAGCCAGCGCATCCGATAGCAGCCCTGGAATGATCAGCAACACAGCTGCGATGGCGCCCACCATATCGTCTAATAGCAGCTGCTGCGGTAACATCCGACCCTGCTGCGCGGCACGCAACCGGTTGATGCTAGCCATACCCACGCGCCGCAATAGTAAAACCCCAGCGAAGATCATCGCTAAAACCCATGTCATCGCAAATAACACACTGGTTTCTGCGCCTAATTGAATGAGACTAAAAAGCTCAAGCCACGGATAAAGGAACAATAGCCACCGCATAAATTCGCGCGCTCTTCTAAAGATTGCAAACAGTGTAGCAGGCCTAGCAACACAGGCTATGGTTGCCGGAAACATGTAATTTCAACAAAACGACTATTTTCACCCTCAGGCGAGACTTAGGGGCTGTCCGAAAACTCGAAGATCGACACCATGAAGAAGCGCAGTTGACTGGGCCACCCTGGCATCGGCACGAAGACCCGCCGCGCAACATCTCGCCACGACTAGACTCGGATAGTCATTGTTACACAGGGCTAATCAAGATTCGTCGTCACCAAGTTTTGCGGTTTGCGGCTCATCTTCTCGCCACGGCGCAACCCAAATCAGCAGCAACATACCGGGCACCGCCAACAGCGTGCAAAGGAAGAAGAAATGCACCCAACCCAAGTGCTCCACCAACACACCGGTGGTTGCATTAGCCAGCGTCCGCGGCAGTGCTGCCAACGCAGTAAACAACGCAAACTGCGTGGCTGCAAAAGTGCGACTCGATTCTCGAGCAATAAAAGCGGTAAAGGCAGCTGTACCCAGACCAACACCTAAATACTCAAAGCCAATAACAACCGCCAAAACCCACAACACTGGCCCGGCATTAGCTAGCCACGCATAACCTAGGATACTGAACAACTGCACGGCGCCAAACACCCAGAGCGAGCGATTGATACCCAAGCGAACCATCACCAAGCCACCGGCAAGACCGCCAAAAATCGCCGGCCATAAGGCTGCATTTTTGGCGACTAGTCCAATCTCCGTTTTACTAAAACCCAAGTCTAAATAAAAGGGTGTCGACAGGGCCGTCGCCATATTGTCGCCCAATTTATAAAGCACCATAAAAGTGACTGCCAGCAGCAAGCTCGACCAGCCACGTCGCTTCACATAGTCGTTAAAAGGCGCTATCACTGAAGCCGCTAAACTCTGCTCGGGCACCGCATCGCGCAGCGGCTCTTTCACGACCAAAGTCAGCCCCACGCCCACTGCCATAAATGCGGCGGTAATCCAAAACACCACCGGCCAGGGCAGGCTATCGGCCAGAATAAGTGACAGTGACCCAGGTACTAAGCTTGAGATGCGATAAGCCTGCACATGCACAGCATTACCCAAGCCCAGCTCTTCATCAGGGAGTAGTTCGCGTCGATAGGCATCTATGGCGACATCCTGCGTCGCACTAAAAATCGCAATAACCACTGCAAGTGCAGCGACCATGGCGGTCTGACTCGCGGGATTTAATCCACCTAACGCACCGATCGTGACAATCAGCCCAACTTGAGCGAATAACATCCAGCCGCGACGCAAACCCAGCGGTAATGGCCAGCGGTCCATCAACGGTGCCCACATGAACTTCCATGTATAGGGAAGGCCCACCAAAGCAAATAAACCGATGTCGGTCAGCGACACACCGCCATCGCTCAGCCACGCAGGCACCAGCTGAATTAATATGTACAGTGGCATCCCCGAGGCGAAGCCAGTGAATACGCAGGCTAATATGCGACGATTTAATACCGCCGCCCGAAAGCGCGCCCAGCGCGGGGGCTCAGTCGGCTTGTCTATATTAGTCGTTGCTTGGCTCATAACATGGGATTCCGCAGGTATCTGCCAACGCAGATTAAATCAGGATGTTACGCGTCTCTTCACACTTTTTAGCAACGCACAGAGATCCTGTTATTTAACGACAGATCCTGCGGACTCACAGGCATTCCTCTAAGTCACGCCCACCTCATGCCAACACCAGCGGTTAAGCGCGCACTCAGCGGTATTGATTCATCTACGCGTCGGGAAATCGATAGTCCTCAAACAGCTCGCGCAGTTTGATTTTTTGAATCTTACCCGTAGCGGTATGCGGCATCACATCAATAAATTCAACGCCTTCAGGAATCCACCACTTGGCAATTTTGCCCTCAAGAAAGCCCTGTAAATCGGCGGGTATGATATCAGCACCTTCACCATTGCGGACCACAATCAACAGTGGGCGCTCGCCCCACTTCGGATGCATACGTCCAATCACGGCCGCTTCAGCGACGCCCGGATGTCCCGCTGCAGCATTCTCAACCTCAATAGATGAGATCCATTCACCCCCGGACTTGATCACATCTTTAGTTCGATCGGTAATCGACACGTATCCCTGTGCATCAATGGTGGCGACATCACCTGTTTCGAACCAACCCGCTTCTTCATGTGCGTCAGAATTCTCAAGTTTGTAATAGCTAGCGCAAACCCACGGCCCCCTGACCTTCAAAGCACCAAAGGCTTTCCCGTCCCAGGGCAGTGCGTTGTTATCATCGTCGGTAATCTTGACCTCAACACCAAATACTGCCTGACCGACGTTGGTGCGCAGCTTAGCGAAGACGGCATCGTCGTACTGCTCGCGGCGCGCACCCGATGAATTCACCGTGCCCAGTGGACTCATTTCAGTCATCCCCCAGGCGTGGCGTGCATCGACACCGTGAGCATCGAACGCCTCCATCACCGACAATGGACAGGCAGAACCACCGACAATAACCGTCTTAAGTGACTCAATACCTTTATCGGCGGTACGCAGGTAAGTCAATAAGTTGAGCCACACTGTGGGCACACCCGCAGACATAGTGACACCCTCTTCGTTAATCAACGCGGCAAGCGTTTCACCATCGCCCATTTTGTTACCTGGCATGACCATCTTCGCACCAGCAACAGGACAGGCGTAGGGATTGCCCCATGCATTGACGTGGAACATAGGCACAATGGGCAGCACTACATCGCCAGATGAAATACCCAGCGCATCAGGCATCATCGAAGCATACGTATGCAAAATGGTAGACCGGTGGCTGTAGAGCACACCTTTTGGATTGCCCGTGGTACCCGAGGTGTAACAGAGCGAGCAGGCCGCGCGCTCGTCGAGTTCTGGCCAGCTAAAATCGTCGTTCTGACTGTCGATTAATGTCTCGTAGCACATGACGTTGGCGATATTGGTTTCTGGCATATGCTCGGTAGTGGTCATAACAACCCACCCCTGCACATTGGGACACTCCGCCGCCACTTTTTCAATTAACGGCCAGAAATCGGGGTCTACGAATATGTACTGGTCATCCGCGTGATTGATGATGTAAACAATCTGCTCGGGGAATAGGCGAGGATTTATGGTGTGGCACACGTATCCCGAACACGCCGCGCCGTAATAAGACTCAAGATGGCGATAATCGTTCCAGGCAAGTGTGGCGATACGATCACCCTGCGCAAGACCCCACTGGGATATACCATTGGCCAGCTGACGAGCGCGTTTAAAAGCATCACGATAAGTATAGCGGTGACGGGGATTGTCGCGAGTCACAGAAACAATTTCTTGCTGCCCATGTACCCGCTCGGCATGGCTAATAATTGACGTAATCGTCAGTGGCACATCCATCATGAGACCGTTCATGAACTTCCTCTTTTATTATGGTTTCGATTAACTATTTAAACAGCGATAGCCTCTATAACAACTGCCACTGTCCGTTATCTGAGGCAGCCCGCGCCTCTTGTTCAAGCTTAATCAGATGCGCCAGTAGCGACAACTTCGCCCATTGATGCAGCGCAGGTGCAACATCGTTATAAACAATGGGCACAAGCATATCCAAACTGGCAGCGCCGGCCTGCTTGAGCCCGGAGATTACCTTCGACTCGCGCATAAGTCGGTGCCGCACGAGCTTTTCAACTTCGGCGCGGCAGTCGGGGATAACGTCACCGTGGCCCGGTGCAATTTGATGGACATCGTAATCCAATAGACGTTGGAGCGACTCGATATAAGCCTTCATATCGCCGCCTGGCGGGATAATTACCACCGTTGAGCCATTCATAATGTGATCGCCCGCGAAGACCACACCCTCTTCCTCCAGCAGATAACAAAAATGGTTATCTACGTGGCCTGGCGTATGAATGCCGCGCAGGTTCCAGCCCTCACCTGCAATCGATTCATCGTGACTGATGTGCCAATGGGGCTGAAAACTCAGATCTTGATGCTGATCGTCCTCGGTAACAGCGCCGACCATCTGCGCACCCGTCCGGGCGGCGAGCACCGCTGCGGCAGGGGAGTGGTCGGGATGGGTATGCGTACATACGATCCAGCGCAGCCGGTCACCCGTTGCAGCCAAAATCGCTTCGATATGGCTCTCAATCGCAGGACCAGGATCGAGTACCGCGACCGACTCGTTGCCGATTAAATAGGTGTTCGTGCCGGGGCCTGTCATTGGACCCGCATTTGGCGCGACGATGCGTCGCACCAAGGGCGTCAGTTGTCTTACTTCACCATGCGGCTGCATCAGTCGATTAACTGCGCAATTTGAATATTGGGATCAACTTCAGCATCGTAATCGACACCCTCGACTTCAAAGCCAAATAACTGCAAGAATTCTTGGCGATAACCTTCAAAATCCGAAAGCTGACTCAGATTTTCTGTATTGATCTGCCCCCATAAACCCTCGACTTCGGCCTGCACAGAAGGGTCCAGCTCTAGGTCGTCAGCACGCAGCCGGCCAGATTCGTCGGGCCCCACTTTGCTGCCATAGAGGGAATCGCGAAACAGACGATCCACCTGTTCGATACAGCCCTCATGGCTGCCCCGCGCTTTCATCACCTTAAACAAAATCGCCAAGTAAATCGGCATCGCGGGAATGGCCGCGCTCGCCTGCGTCACGACTGCCTTAAGTACTGAAACCCGCGCATCGCCACCTTTTGCTGCAAGACGGGCGCGAATATCCACCACGCGCTTATCGAGATCCTGCTTGGCTACACCAATCGTGCCATGCCAATAAATGTCCCAGGTGATTTTTTCACCGATATAGGTATAGGCCGTTGTCTTGGCGCCGGGTGACAACACACCCGCCTCATCAAGTGCCTCTATCCACATCTGCCAGTCTTCGCCACCCATCACAGCAACGGTATTGTCGATTTCCTCTTGACTCGCCGCCGGCAAGTGATATTGCTGAATCTCTTGCTTGTCGGTATTGACTCCTTTTTGCGTCGTGTCACCACCAATCGGTTTTAACGTCGAAGTATGCACAACTCCGGTCACAGGATGAACGCGGCGCGGCGCGGCCAAGCTATATACCACCAAATCAATTTGCCCAAGATCAGCCTTAATTAGGTCGATAACCTTATCTTTAATCTCGGTCGAAAAGGCGTCACCGTTGATACTTTTAGCATACAAGCCCTCGGCTTCAGCGGCGTCGTGAAAAGCGGCTGTGTTGTACCAACCGGCAGTGCCCGGCTTTCTTTCACTACCAGGCTTCTCAAAGAACACACCAATCGTTGCAGCATTCGCGCCAAAGGCTGCGGTAATCCGTGAAGCCAACCCGTAGCCCGTTGATGCACCTAAAACCAACACGTTTTTAGGGCCATCATCAATTGCCCCATGCTGTTTCACATAGTCGATTTGTCGGCGTACATTTTCCGCACAACCGACGGGATGGGTTGTGGTACACAAGAAGCCGCGAACGCGGGGTTTAATCACCATCGGAGAATCCTGATTAACTATTGAATAATGCCGCAAGTCTAACATGCTAACACCCTGCTTCGCCCGCAAACACGCACGATAAGCGATACTTAGACGCGCTTGAAACTTGAACTTCAGCACCGTATTTCTATCGCAACGTTAGACTGTGGGATACGGTATTGCAGAAAAATACGGCCCCTAGGTGCCGCAATGATCTCCAATACCTATCGACGAATGCAATCGGTTACACTTTTATTCGTCGCAAAGGTAATAGGCATAATCAGGCGTGCACAGCCATGAGCTCAACCAGCGCGCCGGTATAAAGCTTCAAGCCCGTTGATGGCCTTTGGGCGGTCACTGAGATCAAGAATACTAAGCGCAGGCCCGCAGAGCGAAATTTTATAGCGAGGATAAAGCCGTGTCAGAACAACCGCGCGTAGCCGCTATTGAAGCAGGTGGTACTAAATTTATCGTCAGCGTCGGAAGTCATTGGGACACTGCCGAAAAGATCTCTATCCCCACGACAACGCCCTCAGAGACACTCGCTGCGGTCGTTGATTTTTTGCAGACCCAGTTCCAGCTCGAGGCCTTTAAAGCGATTGGTGTCGGTTCGTTTGGCCCCCTAGAAGTCAACAAATTCTCTTCAAAATTTGGCCAAATTCTCGCTACGCCCAAACCCGGCTGGGAAGGATTCAGCTTTATCGAAGCGCTACAACAATTCAAACTTCCCGTGGATGTTGAGACCGACGTCAACGCCGCTGCCTTGGCCGAGTCGCTTCTCGGAGCAGGCCAAACCTACGATCGTATCGTCTATGTCACCGTCGGCACCGGTATTGGAGCGGGACTGGTGATCGACGGAAAAATCAGTAACGGGTTCATGCACCCAGAATTTGGACATATACCCGTACCGCATCATGTGAATGACTCGCCAGACGCGTGTATTTGCCCTTTTCATGACAACTGTTTAGAAGGGCTAGCTTCGGGTCCAAGCATTAGTCATCGCTGGGGTACAACTTTGTCGCATCTATCGGAAAGCCACGAGGCCTACGAGCGCGAGACGTATTATTTAGCTGTGATGTGCGCAAATTTGATTCTCACTTTGATGCCTCACCGAATCATAATCGGCGGAGGGGTTGCGCAAGCAGAGGGGCTGATTGAGCGCGTTCGCCAGCAGACGCGCCAGCAACTCAATGGCTATTTACAGAATATCGACAATGAGGCGGCTATGGCTTCAATTATCCAAGCGCCCGGTCTTGGTAACGCCGCGGGTATCGCCGGCGCATATTTGATGGCCCGCAATGCGCTCAGCTGTTAGTTGGTTCAGTACACCCATCGGACATCGACTTGAGCTCAATCCCGGTACTAGCGGCCAATCTACGAATATCTTCAACCGAATCAACGTCCCACACATAATGGGCGTTATCTGTCACCCATTCACATACCTGCGCCAGATTCTGTGTGCGCCATTGCCGGGGGCTCAAACCTGAGCCTTCGGTCAAAATAACATCCGCCACAGTACGATCAAACATAACCGGATGTCCCGGCACCTTATTCACCAATGGGCAGAGAAAATGCGCCTCCGAAGGTCGCTGCCAAAAAGCCGCAATAACCGCTCGATAATCCTCGGCCCTTAGCAACGGTAGATCAGTAGGGCAAATCATGACGGCATCAAGGCTGGCTTTTAAACGACAAACGCCTTGATCATCGGTATCACTCAGCGCTCGAACACCCAAATTGATAGAGTCATCCATGCTGTGATTTACGTCAGTCTGACGCACCGTTGTTACGGACAGCTCATCAATCCACGGCACAATCTGTTCCGCATAGTGTCCAAGCACCACGACTATATTGGCGACACCCTCTGTGGCTAGAGTGTCATCCAGCAGCGCCCTCAGCTGCCAAAATAAAAGCGGTTTGGCATTGCGTTCAAGCATGCACTTTGGCTGCAAATCCATTCGAGCACCGCGGCCAGCGGCCAGCAGGACAACTCCGAGTCGCGGGACTCGACTCACTGACATCGTATTGTGGTCATGCTGTTAACCTCAGCTCGGGCTCATTCGATTAGATCTACTCACTCAAAAACTGACTTTATCTACGATATCCCAATTTTGATAGCACATCATAAGCGCTACTCGCGTCATTCCAGACACCCTATCCTCACTTGAAAACTCCACCTCGCGCATCACGGCAATTTGGTAATAAAACTACATTTTGGCACGCAAATTGGTAGAAAAACGCACTTTTTTGTGCTTTTATTACGGTTTATAGTATTTACTTACCTCGGAGCCAATCATGCATCCCGATATCCGCCGAATCACCGATGAGATCGAATCTCGGAGCCGCCCAGGCCGCACTCGCTATATGGAGATGATTGGACAGCAGGGTAGTCACTCCATTGATCGACAGCGCCTAAGCTGCGGTAATCTCGCCCATGGTTTTGCCGCCTGTAATGCGAGCGATAAGTCTGTCATCCGTATGATGGAAGCGGCTAACGTTGGCATCGTCACCGCCTACAACGACATGCTCTCGGCGCACCAGCCCTACGCTGACTACCCAGCCATCATTCAGGATGCGGCACGTAAGATGGGCAGTACTGCCCAAGTCGCCGGCGGTGTACCGGCGATGTGTGACGGTGTAACCCAAGGCCAAGATGGCATGGAGCTAAGTCTTTTTAGCCGAGATGTTATTGCGCAAGCAACCGCTATCGCGTTGTCACATCAAATGTTTGATGCGGTATTGATGCTAGGTATCTGCGACAAGATTGTCCCTGGATTATTGATCGGCGCACTACAATTTGGCCATCTACCCGTCATGCTGGTACCAGCGGGCCCCATGCCCAGCGGCCTGCCCAATAAAGAAAAAATCCGCATTAGACAATTATTTGCCGAAGGCAAAATTGGCCGCGAAGAGTTACTGCAAGCCGAAAGCGACTCCTACCATTCAGCGGGCACCTGTACATTTTACGGTACCGCCAATTCCAACCAGATGATGGTCGAAGCCATGGGCCTGCAGCTACCTGGTAGCTCGTTCGTCAATCCGGGCACTCCGCTTCGCGAGCAATTGACGCGCTTCGCAACAGAGCAAGTCATTCGTACCACCGCACTGGGCAGTGACTATCGACCCATGGCCGAAGTGGTCGACGCTCGCTCACTGGTAAACGCTTTAGTGGCCCTGCTCGCCTCTGGCGGCTCAACGAATCATTGCATCCACTTAGTCGCCATCGCGCGCGCCGCGGGTTACACCATCAACTGGACTGACTTCGACGCGATTTCACGCGTGACACCGCTCATTGCCAAGGTTTACCCTAATGGCAGCGCTGATATAAATCACTTTCATGCGGCCGGCGGCACCGCCTACCTGTTTCGCACCCTACTTGACGCCGGCTTGATGCATGCCGATGCGACGACCTGCTTTAAAGAGAACTTTGCTGATTTCGCCTGTGAGCCATGGGTCGATAACGAGCAACTCAGCTGGCGTACTGGCGTGCAAAAGAGCCTGAACCCAGAGATACTGTCGACCATCGACACGCCATTTAAGGATGAGGGAGGCGTACGTCTTCTTGCGGGTAATTTAGGTCGTAGCGTAATCAAAGTTTCAGCGGTGGACGAAAAATACTGGCGCATTGAAGGCCCCGCGGTGGTGATTGACTCGCAAAACGACTTACAACCTTTATTCGAAACCGGCGAACTCGACCGCGATTGTATTGTGGTGGTCCGCTTTCAAGGACCTGCGGCTAACGGCATGCCCGAACTTCATAAACTCACGCCTATGCTAGGTGTTTTGCAAGACAAGGGATTCAAAGTGGCGCTGGTCACTGATGGGCGGATGAGCGGTGCGTCTGGCAAGATACCGGCGGCAATTCACCTAACACCTGAAGCAAAAGCGGGCGGACTACTTGGCAAGGTGCGCAACGGTGACATAATCACCCTGGATGCGCACACAGGAACACTCACACTGAATGTGGACGACGCAATTCTGGCTACTCGCGAGCAATCGCCAGCACCGAGTGAACCAGTGACTGTCGGACGCGTTCTTTTCAGCGCCAGTCGGGCACGAGTCAGCGATGCTGAAAGTGGCGCCAGCTTTCTTTTTGACAGTGAGGAACTTGCATGAAGCCACTGACTGATTGGCATCTTATCGGCGATATCGGCGGCACCAATGCCCGCTTTGGTCTAGTCGAGCCCGGTGACACGCAATACAGAGAAATCGCAACTTATCAGGTGGCAGACTTCCCTGATTTTGCTGATGTACTCACCCAGCTGATGGCTGACACAGTTCGCGAGGGTTTGACTGAAAACGGTCCCAGTGGCGTCTGCCTCGCTGTGGCAGGCCCACCCCACGTCGAGACCGTTAGTTTTACTAATAGCAGCTGGCGCTTCAGTCGAGATTTAATCGCAAGCCATACGGGCGCCAGTCGCATCGAAATCATTAATGATTTTGCAGCTGTGGCCCGCGCTCTGCCGGCGCTGACCCCTGATGACTACACCCAAATTGGCGAAGGTCAAATTCAAGTGGGTTGCACTGCGGTTGCGCTCGGTCCCGGTACCGGACTTGGCGTTGCCGGCTTGGCGACTAACGCAGCCGGGAATCCCAACGTGATCACTGGCGAAGGTGGTCATATTGATTTTGCGCCAGTAACCGATGCCGAGATCGAAGTATTCCGCCATATGCGGGCGCGTTTCGGACGCGTCTCCATTGAGCGACTGATCTGTGGCGACGGCATAGTCAACATCTATCAAGCCCTCGCCCAGTACCGCCAACAGCCCGCTACCATGACCCAGGCCAGCGATATCGGGCGAGCCGCAGGGGCCGATGATGATCCGCTGGCCAAAGAAACTATGGCCATGTTTTTTACAGTGCTGGGGGCCAGCGCTGGCAACTTCGCACTGACCTTTGGTGCCCGCGGCGGAGTATATATCGCCGGCGGTATTGCACCCCGTTACATCGATCTACTCAGGCGTAGCGATTTTCGGGCACGCTTTTTAGCCAAAGGTAGATTCGCTGATTATTTGTCAGTCATTCCTACCTTTGTCGTCACTCATCCGGGCATTGGCCTGCTGGGTGCAGCGCTCGCGCTCACTGACTAAGGACACCTATGCTTCCCTATAATTATCAGTTCGTAAAAAAAACACCGGTTATACCGGTGATGGTCATCAACGATATTAAACAAGCGGTGCCTATGGCGCAGGCACTGATTGCAGGTGGTTTAACGACCCTGGAGATCACCTTGCGTACAGATTGTGCGCTCGAAGCGATCAAAGAAATCTGCAATGCCGTTAGCGGCGCTAATATTGGTGCTGGGACAGTCTGCAACGGCGCCCAGTTTGATGCTGCAGTGGCCGCTGGTGCGCGTTTTATTGTGTCGCCCGGTGCATCTCAAGCACTTTTTAAAGCAAGCAAAGATACCGGCATCCCCCTTTTACCCGGCGGGGTGACCGCTAGCGAAGTCATGGCGATTCAAGACGCGGGCTTTCCTGTGATCAAATTTTTCCCTGCGGAAACTTCCGGCGGCGCGGCGGCGATTAAAGCGCTCGGCGGTCCATTTAGCAATGCGTTGTTCGTGCCTACCGGCGGTATAGGTTTGCACAATGTGCGCGACTATTTAACGCTACCCAATGTCGCTGCGGTCGGGGGATCATGGATATTACCTGCCGCTGCAGTGCAATCGGGAGATTGGGCGGCTGTCACAAAGTTGGCGTCAGACGCTTTTGCGTTGGCGAGCGATCTTTAGTGAGGTTGAGCGCGTTATGATTGCCACCCGTCTATCGCACCCAACGCGCAAGGAGCGCTGATTATGCAAGCTGTCGATCTTATTATTTTCGGTGCTTCGGGTGATCTTTCCGCCCGAAAGTTATTCCCCGCCCTCTACCAGCTTGATCAAGCAGGGCTCTTACCGAGCGATTTACGCATTGCGGCAATAGCCCGTGACACCATGACGACTGAAGCTTTTCTGTCGGCGCTGCGTGAGCGTATGGGCTTAACTATGGAAGACAGTACGCCAGACGATATTAGCTGGGAGCGATACAGTGCCCGTTTCATCTATATCAACTGCGACTTCAGCAAGGTCGAAGAGTATGCCAATATCCGGCCTTGGCTCAGCGACGACCGCATCAGTTTGTTTTACTTTGCGACACCACCGAGTTTGTTTGCACCGATCTGCGATCATCTCAGCAACGCCAATTGTCTAACCGGACCCACTCGAGTGGTACTTGAAAAGCCCATCGGTGAGAGTCTCGAGTCATCACAACAGGTCAATGCGACATTGGCGGAACACTTCAAAGAAGAACAAATTTACCGTATTGACCACTACCTCGGCAAAGAGACGGTTCAAAATTTACTCGTGCTGCGCTTTGCTAATCGTTTCATCAACTCCCAGTGGGACCAAAGCTGTATTGATCATGTACAGATAACCGTTGCCGAAACGGTCGGTATTGAAGGCCGCTGGTCCTATTATGACAAGGTCGGGCAACTGCGTGACATGGTTCAAAATCATTTGATGCAGCTGCTTTGTCTAGTGGCGATGGAACCACCGAACTCTTTAGAGGCTGAAAGTATTCGCGATGAAAAAGTAAAGATCGTCAAGGCGCTGCGGCGAATTGATGAAAACAATGTCTCGGACCATGTCGTTCGTGGGCAGTACGCACAAGGCTGGAGCTTGGGTAACGCTGTTCCCGGCTACATGGAAGAACCGGGTAGTACAACAGGCAGTAGCAACACGGAAACATTCGTCGCCATTAAAGCTTATGTCGATAATTGGCGCTGGGCAGGCGTGCCTTTTTATCTGCGCACCGGCAAGCGAATGCCTGAAAAACTGACCGAAATTATTATCCACTATAAAGCGCTGCCGCATAGCATTTTTAGCGGTGGCGAAAACATGCCCAACACCTTAATCATCCGTCTGCAGCCCAATGAAGGCATTGAGATGACGATGGCTTCAAAAAAGCAAAGTTTAAAAGACAAGTTGTCGCTGCAAACCCATACGCTCAACCTAGATTTCGGACAGGGCAACCAACAAGACCGCATTCCAGACGCCTATGAGCGACTATTTCTCGACGCCATCAATGGCGATCAATCACTATTCGTCGGACGTGAGGAAGTCGAAGAGTCCTGGCGCTGGTGCGATGGCCTGCTGGCCGCAAGCATTAAGCAAAGTGTCGGAACGAAACCGTATCATGCAGGCTCATGGGGTCCAGCAAAGGCAGAAATATTAATTGAGAAAGACGGACGCAGCTGGCATGTCTGAGCATAACTTCTCCGATATCACGGCGCTGGATAGCGCGCTTGCCGAGCGCATTTGTGATCAATTAAGGTCTGCGATAAACGCGCGCGGTCAGGCCACATTAGTACTGTCTGGAGGCAGTACGCCGAAAGGGCTATTTGCACATTTATCAAGCACGCCCTTGGCGTGGGAGAAAGTCACCATTTTGCTCGCAGATGAGCGCTGGGTGGCTGCCACACATCTGGACAGTAATGAGCGCCTAGTCCGAGAAACACTACTCACAGAATGTGCGGCCTCAGCGAATTTTTTATCGCTGGTTGAACATTATCCCGCTAGTGATATCAATCTCGTCGCAGTTAACGCCGCACTCGCTAAGTTAGGGCAATTTGATGTCGTGATTTTAGGTATGGGTACCGATGGACATACCGCGTCCCTATTCCCCTGCTCTGCTGAGCTGAACGATGGACTGACTACTGACGCTGCCGCACTGATGATTACACCTACAACAGCCCCCCACCGACGTATTTCGTTATCTAAGCAGCGTCTACGCCATTCGATGATGGGTAGTCTTCATATCGTAGGTGAAGGCAAACGTGAAGCGCTTGCTGCAGCCCACGCGAGTGGCGATATGCAGCAATATCCTATTCTAAATTTCGTCTCTGAAGCACCCGCATTTGATATTTGGTGGGCGCCCAACAGTTAAGTCCCGCCCTTGCTGATGGCACATTTCAAAAAACTGAAAGCCCTTATCACCGCGCCGCCATCGGAATGTACGGAGACGTTTTGCGTGATGTATGCCCGATGTAGGCACGTAAAAAAGGGGCCATAAGGCCCCAAGCACTCACTCCAAAAACTAGACTCGCGCGTATTAGTTACGCGGCTTTTGTGGCGTGTACGCAGTTGGCATTTGCCAAAACGAGCGCATTGTCGAGCATACGATTTGAAAAGCCCCATTCATTGTCATACCACGACAAGATCTTTACCAAACGACCACAGACGCGGGTGTGATTGGCATCGAAATTACTCGAGTAAGCATTGTGATTGAAATCAACTGATACCAGTGGCTGCTCGTTAAAACCCAGCACCGAGAACTGATCGGCGTCAGCTGCGGCGCGCATAATGTCGTTAATTTCTTCAATACTGGTATCGCGACTCGCAGTGAAAGTGAGGTCAACGAGCGATACATTAATGGTCGGCACACGAACAGCGAGTCCATCAAGACGACCGGCAAGTTCTGGCATAACTAATCCGATGGCTGAAGCCGCACCTGTTTTCGTTGGAATCATGCTATGCGTCGCTGAGCGTGCTCGATACAAATCGGTGTGATAAACATCACTCAAGTTTTGGTCATTGGTATAGGCGTGTATCGTGGTCATCAAGCCCTGTTCAATACCCACAGTATCAAATAGCGGTTTCACTACCGGCGCCAAGCAATTGGTCGTGCAAGAAGCGTTAGACACCACGGTGTGTTCAGCGCGAAGCACATCGTGGTTAATACCGTAAACTACGGTTGCATCCATATTTGTTCCTGGCGCAGACAGTAGAACCTTGCGAGCGCCCGCTTGAATATGTTGGCCTGCAGACGCTTTGCTGGTGAAAAATCCAGTGCATTCCAGCACGACATCAATATCGAGGTCACTCCAGGGCAGCTTACTCGGGTCTCGCTCGGCAAATACTTTAATCACATCATGACCGACCATCATCGCTTCATCTGTTGCCGTAACAGTCTCGGCAAAACGACCATGGGTGGTATCAAACTGGGTTAAATGTGCATTGACAGCTGGAGACCCCAGATCATTAATTGCAACAATCGCAATGCTGGATTTGAGTTCAGGACGCTCGTAAAGCGCACGAAGAACGTTGCGACCTATTCGACCATATCCATTAATTGCTATGCGTATCACGGTATCGCCTCCTTAAACCAAGAACCGATGAGTCGCAGGTCATTGCTCCACAGCTTACAGACCCGTGACACCATACTATTTATTGGTGTTTTATTACGTTAAAGGTAACAAAATAAGCCAAAAACTCCAATAAATTTTAGTTTTATTACAATATTTTGCGATAGAATGTCCCAAATATTCGTTAAACATCCATTTTTGAGCCGCTACATGTAAACTTCTTACACGTTTTTTTGGAGGAAAATAACGATGGGTGAAGAAAATAATCTACTGACAACAATCAATGGCGCTCTGGCAGATCTCAATAAATCTGAAACGAAGGTTGCGCATGCCATTCTAGAAGACCCCGAACGCGCCACACGCTCAAGTATTGCAACACTTGCCTCACTAGCGGGGGTCAGCGAACCGAGCGTCAATCGCTTTTGTAAGCGTTTCGACGCAACCGGATTCCCCGATTTCAAGCTTCGCCTTGCTCGGTCGTTAGTTTCAGGCGTTCGCTATATCAGCCGCGCCGTGGAGTTTAACGATGACATTGAGACCTATTCGAGAAAGCTATTCGATAATGCTATCAGCGCCCTGATCATCACACGGGATCAGCTGCCGGTGGCGAGTATTGACCGCGCAGTCGATTACCTCGCGCAGGCGCGGCGGATTCACTTCTTTGGACTTGGCACTTCAGCCGCGGTCGCAAAAGATGCGCAGCACAAATTTTTCCGCTTTAACGTGCCTGTCGACACCAACGAAGACCCACTCATGCAACGAATGTTGGCCGCGGCAGGCAGCGCAGGGGATGTCTTTTTTTTCATCTCTCATACCGGCCGAACTAAGGTGCTGGTCGAGGTAGCTGAGATCGCGCGAAAAACTGAGGCGACTGTAGTATCACTCACTGCGCCGAACTCACCATTAGCACGGCAGAGCCATTGCAGTATTGCACTTGAGGTGAGTGAAGATACCGAAGAATACCTACCCATGACGTCGCGGCTCGTGCAATTAGTCACGTTAGACGTACTAGCTACCGGCATGACCCTGCGGCGCGGGGAAGGCTTTCTGCCTCATTTAGCACGGATAAAAAACAGTCTGCGCGACACACGCTTCCCCGCTGAAGATACTTAATTTATTCGCCCAACAAGCCGAGAGAACCTCTATGCAAAACGCTGTCGACACTAGCCACCTCCGCGCCAACGTTCGCTTTTTAGGGGAGACGCTGGGTGACATCATCCGTACTAGTGCAGGCGATGCGTTATTCGATCAGGTTGAGGCGATTCGGCTCAGCTCCAAGAATGCCCAAGCCGATGAAACACTCGACGCGCTATACCAACTCCTTCGGGGTCTCGAAGACCAAACTATTCTTCTGATTGCCCGGGCGTTCAGTCAGTTCCTCAACCTGGCCAATATTGCGGACCAACATCACACCACCGCCACAGGGACCACGGAGCATTTTTCGGCGCGTGCATCACTGGAGCGAGCAGTGACGGAATTGTCGCTAAGCCATAGTCGCGAAGCGCTAAGCGACGCACTCAACCAGCTGAGCATTGATTTAGTATTGACCGCTCACCCCACAGAGATCACACGTAGAACGCTAATCCACAAACATCGCGAGATCAGCCACTGTCTCACGGAGCTCGACCGCAATAATCTCAAAGTCAGTGACGACGAGCATGTGCGCGGTCGCATCGTCGAATTGGTCGCCCAGATCTGGCACACAGAAGAATTCCGCAGTGAACGACCATCACCCGTCGATGAGGCTCGCTGGGGTTTCGCGGTCATCGAAAATTCCCTGTGGGATGCGGTGCCCCAGTTCTTGCGCGATATCGACGCAATTTGTGCGCAACACGATCTACCCGCGCGCGCGCTCGACTGGCAGCCGATACAGATTTCCAGCTGGATTGGCGGCGATCGTGATGGCAACCCTAATGTGACCGCACAGATCAGTCGACGCGTACTTTTACTCGCACAGTGGGAAGCTTGCGACTTGCTGTATCGAGACCTACGCGGCCTCTACGAAGAGCTGTCACTCACCAACGCGTCGGCCACACTGCAGCGTGCGGCGGGACATACGTTGGAGCCATATCGCAGCGTGTTAAAGCCAATACGTGATCAACTCAAAATACAGCGCAGAGATATCGACCGATCACTTCAGGGAGAAATCGCCGCACCCGCTTCGCTGCAGCATGACGATATTCTTAGGCCTCTCATCCTCTGCTACGAGTCGCTCATTGAGCAGGGTGTCAGCACTGTCGCTCGTGGTCGCTTATTAGACACCATTCGCAGAGCTTATTGCTTTGGTCCGCATTTGATCAAACTAGACATCCGTCAGGAAAGCACCCGTCACAGCAAGACTATCGCCGCAGTGACCCAACAGTTAGGCCTCGGCGATTATTTGGTATGGTCAGAAACTGAGCGCCAGGCGTTTCTCCGAGCAGAACTCATTAACCCACGCCCCTTGATCCCCAGTAACTGGCAGCCAGAGCCGGACGTTCAAGAGGTGCTCGATACGTTTAGCGTGATCGCCGAGACGCCAAGCCCCGCACTCGGGTGCTATGTCATTTCAATGGCATCCTCGCCATCGGATGTCTTAGCTGTTCAGCTACTACTTAAGGCAACGGGCTGCCCAATCAATATGCCCGTCTCACCGCTTTTTGAAACCTTGAGCGACCTCAACAATGCGCGCGATGTAGTCGTAGCGCTACTTGACGACGACGAATACCGCGCGAGGATCGACAAGCATCTAGTTATTATGATTGGCTATTCTGACAGTGCTAAAGATGCGGGCATGATGGCCGCAGGCTGGGCACAGTACCGCGCACAGGAAGCGCTGATCAGTGTGTGCGACGAAAAGAATATTAAGCTACAACTCTTCCACGGCCGAGGCGGTAGTATTGGACGCGGCGGCGCACCTGCTCATCAGGCGCTCTTATCACAGCCACCCCGATCTTTACTCAATGGACTGCGCGTCACAGAGCAAGGGGAAATGATTCGCACTAAACTTGGTCTGACCCCTCTCGCCACCAATACGCTAGGGCAATACGCTAGTGCGATATTGCGCGCCAATTTATCCCCGCCACCTGCGCCACAAACCGCCTGGCGGGCACTCATGGATAAAATGTCTGCAGTCTCTTGCGATGCCTACCGTGGATGGGTGCGCGACGAAGCCAACTTCGTCGCCTATTTTAGACAGGCAACACCTGAACAGGAACTTGCCAGCTTGCCGCTGGGCTCTAGACCCGCGCGCCGACGTTCCGGTGGCGGCATTGAAAGCCTTAGAGCAATACCGTGGATTTTTGCATGGTCACAAAATCGGCTAATGCTCCCGGCTTGGCTCGGTGCAGGTAACGCACTTAGCCAAATGGTTACCGATGGAGAGATAAACACGCTGCGCGCAATGGTTCGCGATTGGCCATTCTTCGCTGGCCGCTTGTCTATGCTGGAAATGGTATTCGCCAAGGCGGATATCAGCATCGCCTCCCTGTATGACCGGATGCTGGTCATTGCCGAACTCAAACCGATCGGCAATGCACTTCGGCAACAACTCGTGGATGACCAAGCCACACTGCTCGAGATTTTGCAGCAAGAGTGCTTGCTTGAGCACGATAGCTGGGCTATGGAGTCGATCAACCTCCGCAATGTCTACACGGCACCGCTTAACCTCTTGCAAGCAGAATTATTGAGGCGCGTACGCGAGACACACGATCCGGCCGTCGAGCAGGCACTGATGGTATCGATCGCGGGAGTGGCTGCTGGGATGCGCAATACAGGCTAATGCAACATCCGCCGCGCAGTGTAGTCCTGTGCGGCGGATGCCATTGAAGTCCTTCGATATCGCGGCGTCAAAAACCGCGCCCGATCAAGTGGCGTCAAAGAGCGTTCGCTGACGATCGGCATCAGACCTTTAATGATGAACAGCTGTTCTCGCCTATTCTCCATCTCTGCCGATGGCGCGAAGTAGCTCGTCTCACATCACCATTTTTCGGATATCTGAGAGCAAAGCAACCAACAGCGTCAAGAATCGACCTGCATCACCGCCGTTAACCACTCGGTGATCATACGACAATGACAATGGCAACATCTTACGTGGCGCAAATTCACTACCGTTCCATACAGGCTGTATATCGGCGCGTGAAACACCCAGAATTGCCACTTCAGGGGCATTAACGATGGGCGTAAAACCGCGGCCACCGATATTACCCAGGCTACTAATGGTGAACACAGCGCCCTGCATCTGGTCTGGCCTGAGCTTTTTATCGCGCGCTAGCGCTGCCAATTCAGCAACTTCAGCAGAGATCTCCCAGATAGATTTTTTGTCGACGTCACGTAGCACCGGAACCACTAAACCTACCGGTGTGTCGACCGCCATACCAATATGACAATATGACTTATATATCGCCGTATCGCCGTTGTCGGCTAAAGAGCTCTTCAGCTTGGGGTGCGCATTGAGCGCTACCGCACAGGCCTTAATAATAAAAGGCATCGGTGTCACCTTAGTACCGCGGTGCTCGGCTTCCGCTTTCATCTGCTGGCGAAAGGCCTCCAATTCGGTGATATCCGCGTCGTCAAACTGCGTGACGTGCGGTACGTTTAGCCAGTTGCGCGACATATTCGTGGCAGTAATTTTATCGATACGGCTCCGCGGCTGCGGGTCGATTTCACCAAACTTAGTAAAATCTACATCGGGAATCAGCGCAATACCTGCACCGCCCATAGCGGCACTCGTTACAGACTCTGTTAGCGCGCGTTTGACGAATGTATGCAAATCTTCCTTTAGAATACGCGCACGCGGACCTGAGCCGGCCACCTTAGTCAGGGTGATGCCAAACTCACGCGCCAATTTGCGCACTGCTGGGCCCGCATAGGCAGCACCATCATCCGTCGCGCTCGACGGCGCTGCGCTGTGGTTCTCAGCGTTCACGGCCGCGACAATCTGAGGCGCCTTGATTACTTCTTGCTCCACTGCTGGAGCCGCTATAACTGCCGAAGATGGGGCCGAAACTGGCTCAGCAGCCGCATTGAGTGTGACACCATTGAGCTTGATAATTGCGGCGCCCTGACGAACCTCATCGCCTGACTTCACCAGCCATTCAATGACCTTACCCCGCACGGGCGAGGGTACTTCCATAGACGCTTTGTCGGACTCCAATACCAATAAAGAATCGCCCTCAGCTACCTCATCGCCGATAGCCACACAGAGCTCGACGATTTCTACCGCTTCATCAGTACCGATATCCGGCACTGCTACGGTCAACTCTCCTGTCGAAACAGATACCCCTTGATCGGGTGACCTTAGCGATTCGTCGCCCACCGTCACTGCCGAAGTAACAGGCGCTACCGGCGCGCTATTAGGGGGGGCTGCCTGTGTGTCAACCGGCGCAGTACTGGCATCGACGCTGATTAGCACGACCACATCACCTTCTGAAAGCTGATCTCCGACAGCCACTTTAAGCTCTGTGACAGTTCCGGCAGCGGTTGCTGGAATTTCCATTGAGGCTTTATCAGATTCGAGCACAATCAGACTCTGATCAAACTCAATAACCTCACCAACAGCGACGAGAATTTCAACCACTTCGGCGGCTGAGCCACCAATATCCGGCACGGTAATTGTTGTAATTGTCATGTGTAAACTCCCGCCGCTCAGGCCTTGAAGGGATTGATCTTATCGGGCGAAATATCGAAAGCAGTCATTGCATCTGCCACCACCGTTGCCTCAATTTTACCTTCGTCAGCCAACGATTTAAGTGCTGCTAGCACGACAAATTCTCGACTTACTTCAAAGTGCTTTCGCAATTTCTGACGGGTGTCACTGCGGCCAAATCCATCTGTACCCAGGACTGTAAATCTACCCGGAATAAACTCTCTTAACTGATCCGCATGCGCTTTAATATAGTCTGTAGCTGCAATGAATGGGCCTTCTGTAGCCGATAATTGTTCGGTCACAAAGGGCACACGTTGAGGCTCAGTGGGATGGAGTAAATTCCATCGCGCGGCGGCTTTGCCATCCCGCGCCAACTCATTGATACTGGTCATGCTCCAGATATCGGCCGCCACACCATACTCCCGCTCAAGAATCTCAGCGGCCGCTTCGACCTCACGTAGGATGGTGCCTGCACCGAGCAACTGCACGCGCAACTTCTTTTTAGATTTCGTCTGATGCAGGCAATACAAACCGCGAATGATGCCCTCTTCCACGCCCTCAGGCATATCAGGATGGGTGTAGTTTTCGTTCATGGTGGTAATGTAATAAAAGCAGTTTTCACCATCTTCAAACATTCGCTTCATGCCGCGCTGAATAATTACTGCTAGCTCATAGGCATAGGTCGGGTCATAGCTGATACAGTTTGGAACGGTCGCAGCCATGATGTGGCTATGGCCGTCTTGATGCTGTAGCCCCTCCCCATTGAGTGTGGTTCTACCCGCCGTAGCGCCGATCAAAAATCCTCTCGCTTGACTGTCACCCGCCGCCCAGGCCAAGTCACCAATTCGCTGGAAACCGAACATCGAGTAAAAGATATAAAACGGAATCATCGGATAGTCAGACACGCTGTAAGAGGTCGCCGCGGCCAACCAGGCGGAGAACGCGCCCGCTTCGTTAATACCTTCCTCTAGAATCTGACCTTTGACATCCTCTTTATAGAACATGATGCCGCCAGCGTCTTGCGGAGTATAACGCTGGCCCACCGATGAATAGATGCCCAGCTGGCGGAACATTCCCTCCATGCCGAAAGTACGAGCCTCATCGGGCACAATGGGCACCACTCGCTGACCGATCTCCTTGTCTTTCACTAGCGTGGACAAGATACGAACGAATGACATGGTAGTGGATATTTCGCGTTTTCCCGTGCCCTTTAACTGGCTCGCATAGGCACTGAGCGGTGGCGCCGGCAGGGAATAGGATGTCGCACGTCGCGCCGGTATCTGACCGCCAAGATGGGCACGTCGCTCACGCATATAGCGCATCTCGGGGCTATCTTCTGGTGGCCGGTAAAAAGGTACATCTTTCAGATCTTTGTCGCTAATCGGCACACCAAAACGATCTCTGAAGGCCTTGAGACTCTTCGTATCAAGTTTCTTCAACGAGTGTGTTTCGTTGTTTGCCTCACCCGCTTCCGAGGTGCCATAGCCTTTGACCGTCATCGCCAAAATCACCGTTGGCCGCTCGGTCTCTTCGCACGCAGCGGCGTAGGCGGCATAGACCTTATAGGGGTCGTGGCCACCACGATTAAGATACATAATATCCTCATCGCTTAAGTCTTTGACTAATTCAAGTGTTTCGGGGAAACGACCAAAGAAATTTTCTCGGGTATAGGCGCCGCCATTGAATTTGCAGTTTTGCAGTTCACCATCGCAGACTTCGTCCATAATCTGCTGGAGCTTACCCGTCTTATCACGCTCCATGATTGGATCCCATTTGCGGCCCCAAATCACTTTAATGACATTCCATCCGGCGCCCCGGAAGACACCTTCAAGCTCTTGGATGATTTTGCCGTTACCTCGGACAGGGCCATCTAGTCGCTGTAAGTTACAGTTCACCACAAAATGTAGATTGCCCAGCTTTTCGCGTCCCGCCAGAGCGATAGCACCGAGTGATTCGGGCTCATCGCTCTCACCATCACCCATAAAACACCAAATCTTACGGTCGCGGTGCTCAACAAGGCCGCGCATGGTTTGATATTTCATGACGTGAGCTTGGTAAATGGCCTGAATGGGCCCAAGACCCATCGATACAGTTGGAAATTGCCAGTAGTCTGGCATCAGCCAAGGATGGGGATAAGATGACAACCCATTACCATCGACCTCACGCCGAAAGTTTTCTAGCTGCGTTTCATCGAAAACGCCCTCAAGATAAGAACGCGCATACATACCCGGTGCACTGTGGCCCTGGAAAAAAACCAAATCGCCCGGGTGACCATTGCCGGTGCCGCGGAAGAAGTAGTTCATACCGACGTCGTATAACGTTGCACTCGAAGAAAAACTCGAAATGTGTCCCCCGAGCCCTTCTTCGTTATCGTTTGCGCGCATCACCATAGCCATCGCATTCCAGCGAACCAGTGAGCGAATACGGCGCTCCATGAATAAATCGCCCGGCATGGGCCGCTCATTCTCAGGGGCAATCGTGTTACGGAAAGGTGTCGTGATGGCCTCGGGAAGTGGCACACCCGACAACTGCGCATGCTGACTCACACTCTGTAGCAGCTCACCTGCTGCGTTAAGCCCGCCGTGCTTAACCACTGAATCGAGGGCGTCTAACCACTCCTGCTGTTCTAGAGGGTCTAATTTAAGATCTTTCACCGCAATCTCCAATTTAGTTCTGTTTTGGAACTTATTTGCATTCGCTTTATCGGTCGAAAATACCTTATTTAATTAAAATATGTAATACAGTTCTATTTTAGAACTTAATTTAGATGGCGGCACTCCAATATTGCGCCGAGGGCAAACAAAAAAGTGTGTTGTGCAGGCGCTGACCGCGCACTGCGGCGACTCACAGAACGAGAGTTTGACGCTACCGCTGGCGGGTCAAGCGAAAGGCTGTTGCAGAATCAATTAGGGTCGCGGGTTGATCGGGAAGACTCCCCTTTATCCCCGGGGCAACAACCTGTAGAGACGCAGGATTATCAATGAAGTGTACCTTGAAGTACTGCTTCCAGGCACCGAACTCAATACGCTCAATCGCGCTAGCCATCTGTTCTTGAGTATCAAACCCCGTTTCATTGAGACTCAACTCCAGCCATTGCCTACCGCCTTCTTCATACACATTTTTACTGGGCTCACGGAGCTCAGCAACTAACGATTGGCGATACTTTATGAAGGTTTCCTCGGACAAATTCTCCAGATGATGCGCTTTGAACTCAGCCATTGCCGCTGCCACCGTTTGTGCGCTATGACTCGGTGACTGCACGAGCATGATCCAGCCAGGCTGCTTCAGTCGAGCGTAATTCCTACTGGCGGCAACATAACCCATTTGTCGCTCTGTGCGGAGATCGTTGAAGAACATCTGCTCCGTCGTATAGGCCGACAACGCTGTGCCTGCTCGGTCTTCAATACGGTCTGACGGACCCTGAAAGTACCATGCAACCACGGCGTCATTGTGCGCAAGCGGCGCAATCAATCGCAATGACTCACCTGGCAACAGTTTTGTTACCTGCTGCGCGGTCACTTCGGATGGCGAGCCCTCCCCCACCATTGCCGTCAAGTCGGACGCCATCGCGCGAGCTGTGCCTTCACTATAATTGCCATAGGCCAATGCTCGTATCGTCGCTCCGCGCCAGAACTTGTCGGCAAAATTCAATACCTGCGACAGGTCAAGCGTCTTCAAGGCTTCGATCCGCTGCTGCTCACTCCACTGCCCTAGAAGCAATGCCTCACTGAGATCAGACATTGTCTGGCTGTAGGGTCTGCGTGTTTCTATATTTTCTAATCTACGAATCGTCTCTATGCGCAAATTGTCAAAACGCTGTTGATCGAAACTACGGGGCGCAAAAAACGATTGTAAGGCCTTCAGGAAAATTCGCTGCTTATCGTTATAGCCACTGACTGACAAATCAATTCCTTCAACACCTGCAGAGATGGAGAAGTCCAATCCAGCCAAAAATGCAGGGTAAGCCAACTCATTAGCAGCATCGTTGACGAGCGCCACATACATTCCTGCAGTGACAGCTTCTAAAGGACTGTTACTAATATCAGCGCCACGGAACTGAGCTCGAAGTATGCCTTTAGGTGTTTTGAAGGCATCGTCTTGCCTAAACCAAAAGTCGATACGCTCGCCGTTGACCAGCAGGACAGGCTTATCAGTCAAGCTCGGCTCAGAGGGTGTCAATTGAAAATCGGTAGCAATAAAGGGATTGACCGCAGGCAACGCGAATGCAGCGGCATCTAATGTCTGCTGCCACTCAGCAAGTTGTTCGCTACCAAGCGAGCGCACGCCATAATTCACACCGTAATACTGCGAAACCTTACTTGTGTCCACGTCCGGTACGCTGTGTATGATCAAAACGTTATTAACGCTGAGACCTTCAAGCGCTTGCTGGATAAGTATCGGCTGGAAGTCATCCATCAAGTAAGGACCCTGCAAAACATCTTCCGCGGCGTAGTACTGCATTGCATTCGCTACTTGCGCCACATAACTTTGTACAGATATATCTTCTCGAAAACGGAAGTTGATGGCGGCCAACTCGCTTTGCTCGGCGAAGCGCCAAGCCTCAGGACCCTGTTTTTTCAACACATCAATATACGCAAAAGTCGCAGCCACGACCGACTCCCAGTCACGCGCGCCACGCTCTGAGAGCGCGATACTGACACCGAAAATACTGCCACCGCGCCAGTTAAGATCTGCGCCTGCACCCACCGACTCAGCTAATCCTTGCGCCTTTAGGTAAGAGAGCAAACTGCCCGCACCCTCATGACCAAGTAAATTGCCGATGTAACCTAAGGGTTTACTGCGGTATTCCCCTCGATAATCATCGACCGGAAACAACAGCTGTAGCTCTCGCTGTGTGGCAACCGGCTCAATCGTCAATACGGCTGGCAGCGTATCACTCGCAAATAAAGGCGCACTGACATCACTAACAGGGTCGCCGCGATCAGGAATTGCCGTAAAGCGGGGAGCCACCATACCCGCTAACGTATCAAGATCTTGCGGGCCCAAAACCACTAGACGCATCGATTGTGAAGAATAGTATTGTTCGTAAAAAGCGACGAGATCGTCCCGGATGCTTTGCTCTGGGGTATCTGCCAAGCTTTCCAGGTTACCTACCGTAAAGCGACTATACGGATGCCCCTTATCGGCCAACTCACGAATAACATCGAGCCCGCGACGCCCGTCGCTCTTTAGGCCCATATGATATTCAGCCTCCACGGCATTTTTTTCGCGTTCGATATAAGTCGCATCTAATAATGGCGCAATAAAAAACTGCGCAAAGCGATCAAGTGCACCATCGAGTGCTTCTGCTTTGATATCAAAGAAATAATTGGTGTGTTCAAAACTGGTATACGCATTGCGCCCGCCGCCATTTTCGAGGATATAGCGCTCATAGTCGTCAACGTCAGGATACTTTTCAGTACCCATAAATAGCATATGTTCTAAAAAGTGCGCTAAACCACCACGATCAATGGGGTTTTCACCACTACCCGCCATGACATCTAGTGACGCTGCCGCCTTAGGACTGTCTGGGTCGGAAATTAACAATACCGATAAATTATTGTCCAAGGTCATATAACGGTAGCTAAACGTATCAGACGCACTTTTAACCGGCTCGCTAACCTGTAGCTCAATACGCTGGTGAGTATCAACCAATACGGTGTTGCAAGAAATTAGCCCCACACACAATGTTGCCAAAAATAACTGCCGCAGTCTCACAAGCATCTCCTGCTAGTAACTTAAGAATTGATTCGCTCGAGGTGGTATTGCGTCGGCCAGGCACGCACAATCGCATTGACAATCGTCGCCAGTGGAATGGCAAAAAAGACGCCCCAGACGCCCCAAATGCCGCCGAAAAACAACACCGCAACAATAATAGCGATCGGATGTAGGTTTACCGCTTCGGAAAACAGTAGCGGCACCAACACATTGCCATCGAGCACTTGAATGACCGCGTAGGCGATAAAAACATAATAGAAGTCTGGCGCATCACCCCATTGAAAAAAAGCGACGAATATCACCGGTATAGTCACCAATGTGGCGCCGATGTAAGGGATGATGACAGACAGGCCAACCAATAACGCGAGCAATGCTGCGTAGTTAAGACCAAAGATAGAGAACGCCACATAACTCGCGCCACCGACAATGATGATTTCAATCACTTTGCCGCGGGCATAATTCGCAAACTGTTGGTTTATTTCAGCCCATATCTGTTTTAGCAACGGCCGTTCAGCGGGTAAAAACGACAAGGACCAATTGACAATTTTCTCGCGATCTTTCAATAGAAAAAACACCATCAGCGGTATCAAAACCATATAGACCAATACCGCCAGCACCGAGGGAATACTACTCAACCCAACGGTTAATACCTGCTGACCAAACTGGCCCATCTCGCGCTGCATTGCGGCAACAAGCTGATTAATTTGATCCTGGCTGATCATGGTTGGATAGTTCTGATTCAGCATGCTCAGTATATGCCGACCCTCCTCCACCATCTTAGGCGCTTCCCGCAGCAAACTGACTAACTGCCGCCAAACCAATGGCACTAAACCTAGGGAGAAGGCGAAAAACGCACCCATAAATAATAGCGTTGAGATCCACACGCCAATTCGGGCAGAAAAACCAAAACTTACTAATTGATTGGCGACACCCTGCATGAGATACGCAAGTACGATTGCCACAAAAACAGGCGCCAATACATCGCCGAGCAGCATCAATAAAAGCAACGCGCCTAGCAATAAGAACAGCAGTAGCACTGACTCTTCTTCATTGAAATAGCGGTGATACCATTTTTTAAGAATATCGATCACGATAATTACGCCTTGATTATCAAATGTCTAAGCACGCCATCATCACACTGATGCGTGGTAACACGGTGGCCAGCCAGACGTTGCAATGACTGGAAATCGCGCACCGAACCGGGATCAGTCGCTAACACCTCGAGTAATTCCCCAGAGTGTAAATCACGCAACGCGCGTTTAGCCATCAGCAATGGCATGGGGCATGGTTGCCCACAAGCATCGACACTTTGCTTTGGTTGATTCGGCTGCATACGTTCTCCCTATCGTCAGAGTATATCCCCAGTGCAAAGCAGTTGCGCCACTCTTATATGTGTGAATAGGGAACTCTGACACAAAAGAGTGCTCAATTAACCATAAGTTCAGTTAGAGTCCGCATATGACTTTTTTCCATCGATTAACACGCTTGGTTGGCGGCAATACTCCCGATGTATTCGCCCCTACTCAGGCACCAAAAACGCCACACGCCTCGAACATCGCGTGCAGAACGCTTTGCTACTCTCTGTTTACTTGCATGGCTCTGCTCGCCAGCAGTGCCGGCAACACCTCCACCGAGGGTTTAAAAATCCCCAATTTGGGCGCCGCCAGCACGAGTCTCTTCTCCGCCGACTTTGAATATCAACTGGGCCGCGACTGGCTGAAGGCCTTCCGTGGCCAAGTGCCTACCGTTAACGACCCGCTACTTTATAGTTATCTTGAGAATATCGTCTTTGAGCTGGTTGCCCACAGTGAGTTACAAGACAGGCGCATAGATTTGGTCATAGTGGACAACCCAACGATCAACGCCTTTGCCGTACCTGGCGGAGTCATCGGCGTTCACAATGGCTTATTTCAATACGCACAAACCGAAGATGAGTTTGCCACCGTGATTGCCCACGAAATAGCGCACCTAAGCCAACGCCATTTTTCTCGCGGTGTAGAACTGACACAAACACAAGCCCCGCTCAATATCGCGGCGCTGATGGCCGGGATTTTACTCGCGGCAACCGTAGGTAGCGACGTCGGTATGGCGGCGCTAACTGCTAGCCAAGCCGCGCTACAGGATCAGCAACTGCGATACAGCCGTGCAAACGAGGCCGAAGCCGATCGGGTAGGACTGCGGACACTCTACACAGCAGGTATGGACCCTTACGCAGCACCTGCTATGTTTGAACGAATGCTGGCAGCTACGCGCTATAGTTCCTCCAAATACATTCCCGAATTCATGCGCAGTCACCCATTATCGGAAAAACGTATCGCTGACACACGCAATAGAGCCATGCAATATCCCCGCAGAATTCGGCCTATTAATCTTGACTACCAGCTGATGCGCGCGCGCGTCACCAACGCCCTCGCCGACACCCCTGAGCAAGCAGTCGCTATATTTAGAGACCAACTAGAGGGTGTGCCGCGCTCACGGGAAGCTGCTACTTACGGACTCGTCTTGGCGCTGACTGCGGCAGGACGACCCGATGAAGCGGCACTCGCGCTCGATGACATTTGGTCTAACAACAACGACCGGATAGTCTACGTACTCGCAGACGCAGAAATCGACTTGGCCCGCGGCGAGCCCAAACGTGCGGCAGATAAACTCGCGCAACGGTTGCGCCTATCGCCCGACAACCACCCACTCACTATGGCTTATGCATACGCATTGCAGCAGGCTGGCGATTCCTATATTGCTGAAGAGGTGCTCGTCGCTCAATCCAAGCTCAAACCGAACGATCCGTATCTTTGGTATCTACTCGCAGAAGTACAAGGATTATCAGGTAATATTATCGGCTTGCATCGCGCGCGCGCCGAGTACTTCTTACTCAACGGCAATCTCGACGCAGCTCAGCGCCAACTGAACTACGCATTGAAACTGTTAAATGATGATTTCACAACGTCTGCACTGATCAATGAGCGCTTGCACGACATCAGCCAAATGCGCGCTGCGCTAGACCGCTAGACGAATGAGCGACTTAAGCACGGCCGATCACACCGGTGTTGAGCCCAGCTGCGAACGCCAGCATGCGATCCAGGGGTTTAGTTGCCGCCGCAGCCACGATAGGGTCCACATGAATTTCATTATCTGGCCGATCAAAAACCTGCGCTAGTTTCTCTAGATCGTTCATTGCCATCCAAGGGCAATTGGCGCAACTGCGACATGTAGCACCCTCCCCAGCGGTCGGTGCGATCATAAATTGCTTGTCTGGTGCAGCCTGCTTTAGCTTATAAAAAATACCGTGGTCAGTGGCCACGATAAATGTTTTATTGGGTAGGGTTTGTGCTGCCTTAATAATTTGTGAAGTTGAGCCAACACTGTCAGCGAGTGCAATCACAGCAGCGGGAGATTCCGGATGTACTAGTACCGCCGCTTCGGGATACACGTGCTTAAGATCCAAAATGCCCCGCGCTTTAAATTCCTCATGCACAATACAGGCACCGTCCCAAATCAGGACGTCAGCCCCACTTTTACGGCGCACATAGTCACCCAAATGACGATCCGGTGCCCAGATAATCTTTTTACCTTGCGCCGCTAAGTGCTCAGCGAGATCAAGTGCAATACTTGAGGTAACCACCCAATCAGCCCGCGCCTTTACAGCGGCCGAAGTGTTCGCGTATACCACCACCTCACGGTCGGGATGCGCATCACAAAATGCGCTGAACTCATCTATGGGACAGCCCAAATCCAACGAGCAAGTCGCCTCTAATGTGGGCATCAACACCCGTTTCCCGGGGGTAAGAATCTTGGCAGTTTCACCCATGAATTTCACGCCTGCGACCACCAGCGTGGTAGCAGGATGATCGCGACCAAATCGCGCCATTTCCAATGAGTCGGAAACGCAGCCACCCGTTGCCTCTGCTAAGGCTTGAATTTCTGGGGCCGTATAATAATGCGCTACGAGCACAGCATTCTCGCGAACTAAGCGCGCACGAATATCCTCTTCAAGCATCGTTTGTGTCGCGGGATTGCGCTGAGTGTCAACACCGCGCGCCAAATGATATTGCACTTGCTCGCGGATGCTTATGAGTTTTTCTTCTGCAATTGACATAGGTAGCTGGCTTCGTTAGCGCGCCAGCGGCGCGTCAGGTCAGTCGGGGACTTACAACAAAGTGGCCGATAATACCACAACACCGTAGTCAAAAATCATAGAAACTAATGTGACAAAAGCTGGGGCTTTGTGCTGCTACAGTGATAGCATTAAAGAAATCCCAAAATGTATATTCAATGGCACTGATGGACACTCTCTCCAAACAAAATCGGCCAAAGATTTTAGTCGCCGACGATGACATGATGATTCGTGTGCTGGCGCGCGAGTGTCTGGAAGAAGCGGGTATGGAAGTGATCGAGGCGAGCGACGGCGAGTCTGCGCTAGCGCTCTACCACAGAGAACACCCTGACCTACTATTCCTTGACGTCGAAATGCCGGGCATGTCGGGCTTAGACGTGTGCCAGGCTGTACGTGCCACCCCCGAGGGTAGCAATGTACCCATACTTATTGTCACTGGCGCAGATGATCAAGAATCCATCGACCGCGGATTCAATGCCGGTGCAACACAATACAAGACAAAACCGATAAATTGGTCATTACTAAGCCGAGATATTCGCTACATGTTACGCGCGGCCAAAGCGTTCGACGAAATCAAAGCACAGGAAGGTCGTCTTCGTTATCTCGCTTATTTTGATCATCTAACCGACTTACCGAACCGCAGAAGTTTTAATGAGCAATTACGACGCAATCTCATTGCGGGTGAGCAACGGGGCAAGAGCACTGGCCTGATGCTCATCGACATGGACCATTTTAAGCGCATTAATGACTCAATTGGTCACGAGCGTGGCGACGAGTTTTTAAAGAGTATCTCCCAACGCCTTCTGGAAATTCTGGAAGCTATCGCTGTTATAGCCACAGATTATCCCGGTGCATCCGTCAGTCCCGACCCAGCGCTACTTGCCTTTGAAATTGCTCGCATTGGCGGTGATGAGTTCACTATCATCGTGCGCAATCCCCAAAGCGAAGCGCAACTTACTGATATCGGTAACGCCATCATCGAAGGCTTTGCGCAACCATTGGAAATTCAGGGACATATACTGGTACTGACGCCGAGCATGGGCATCGCAGTCGCATCGCGTCAGGGCATGACACCCGAGATACTTCTCAAGCAAGCTGATGCAGCTGTATATGCAGCCAAAACCGATGGGCGCGCACGCTTTAGGTTCTATGATTCAAGCCTAGAAGATGATGCTACTGAGCAATTGCGCATTGAGGAAGATCTGCGAGAAGCGATGCTTAGCGGTGGCCTGTCGATGGTTTATCAACCGCAAATTGACACCCGAACAGGCCTACTATGCGGTGTGGAAGCACTCATTCGCTGGAACCATCCAGAGCTTGGCGCCTTGTCACCGGCCAAATTTATTCCAATTGCAGAGCGGACTGGTCTTATCGTGGAATTAGGGGACTGGATTTTGCGTCAGGTTAGCCAAGATTCAAAACTTCTTGCAAACAAACTCCCTGAAAATATCACCATCAGTATCAATTTATCACCACTGCAATTTAGCCAATCTAATTTTGTCGAACATATCGGGGACACACTTAAGGAACTAGACCTGCTGCATTACCAGGTGGAGCTCGAGCTGACCGAAGGCGTCCTCATGCTCGAGGTAGAGAGCAATCTCACAAAACTGAAGCAACTTAAGACGATGGGGTTTCAGTTGGCGATTGATGATTTTGGCACGGGCTACTCATCGCTCAGTTATTTACGGCACTTCCCTATAGACACACTAAAAATAGACCGCAGCTTTGTAAATGATATTGGCAGCTCCGGTGGCGATGGTATTGTGCTTGCCATCCTAGGTTTGTGTCATGCCCTCCACTTAAGGGTCATTGCCGAAGGGGTTGAAACCCGTGAACAAGCGGCATTTCTCCTGACTCATGGCTGCGACGTGTTCCAAGGCTTCTTGCTCGCCCGTCCAATGGCGATTGAACATTTATTTGAAGCGGCAAATAAAGATTATATGTCGCTAATCCTACCGCCATCAGAGTCGGTAACACACTCTGCCGCATCGACGGCTCAAAGCACTGATAAAGCGTCCTCATAGTCAAGATGAAGTCGCGAGTTCACTCGACGATAGACAAAATCTACTTGCTGCTAAGCGCGATAGTTTTAGCCAGTAATAACCACTTTTGCATCGCCGCCGAACCCTCATCCGATGCTGTGCCGCCAGAACAAGTTCAGGTGTTATTGATTGGCGAGGATCCGCAACGACTCGAACAAGCTTTAATCCGCGCCGACGGCAAACTCACGCACAGACTGCCAATTATCCACGGTATTGGCGGCAACCTGCCCACACAGGCGTTAGCAACCTTAATAGATGCGCCGGGAGTCAGACGTGTCATTGAGGACTTCAACCCACCCGCATCTCCCCCCAAACGTGACTGTGATATCGCCGGTGGCCTAGAAATTGATCTCACCGACCGACAGCTAACGTGGTCAGTGTATAACTTTAGTCAGCAGCCACGGGTGTTAACTGAACTCTCTGTCAGCTGGCCAACATCCATCGCACCCCCGGTCACTATGGTACTTGCCAAGACTGGCATTGATCTCGCCATGACGAGCTCGAGAAAAAACAACACAATCCACATTGAAAAGTCATTGCCAGCGCTACCCGTTGGAAGCACTGCTCTGCGTATTCAATTTACCGAGGATCTGAGTAACGTCACACAGAATGACTTCGAGATAAGTATGACAGCCGGCTGTCACGTCGCGCTTGCGCGCGCATACCCCGACAACGCTAATGACTATTACTACAATCGGGTGATCGGCGCCGATCTCCTCCACACCCAGGGGATTACCGGCAAGGAGATCACTGTGGCTGTGCTGGATTCAGGATTCTGGGAACACAAGGCGCTACAGCGAGCGACTGATGGCAGAGAACGTGTGCTGGCCCGTTACGATGCGATAACTGATAGCAGCCCAGCACAGTTGACCGACGAGAGCGGTCATGGCACCCATATAAGCAGTATCATCGCCAATAGCACACCGACTGGGTTGGCACGAACGAATTCGGCTAGGGGCTACAAGGGCGTCGCCCCCGATGTCAATCTAGTGCCCGTCAAAGTAGTGGACAGCACAGGTAATGCTGATTACCTAGATATCGTGCGCGGATTACAATGGATACTGGATAATCACGCTGCGCTTAATATTCGTGTCGTTAATATCTCCTTAGCCGCAACACCGCGATTTGATTACTGGGATGATCCTGTTAACCAAGCTGTATTGAAATTATGGCAGGCGGGCATCACGGTGGTCGCCGCAGCGGGCAATGATGGTCCCGAAGCATCGTCGATAGGCTCACCCGGTAACAACCCCTATGTCATTACTGTCGGAGCCGTCACTGACTCATGGACACCGGAGGATAGAAACGACGACTATATCCCCGACTTTTCTTCCCGGGGACCTACGGCTGTTGGTCATATCAAACCGGATCTAGTGGCGCCTGGCGGGCATATCACGGGTCTAGTGCCATCAGATTCAACCCTTGCACGAGAGAGTCCTGATTATTTATTGAGGAACGGCGATTTTGTCGCAACAGGATCTTCACAAGCTGCAGCAGTTGTCTCGGGAATTGCCGCATTATTGTTGCAGCTGGAACCGGGTCTCACCAACAACGACATCAAGTGTATGCTGACGAGTAGTGCAGAACCGGCGATCAATGCGGACGGTAGACTCGCCTACAGCCCATTTACCCAGGGACATGGCTATGCCAGTGCCGCTCGGGCGATCACCCTAGGCGACCGTGGCTGCGGCAATA
This sequence comes from uncultured Luminiphilus sp., assembly GCA_963926105.1. Taxonomy (GTDB): domain Bacteria; phylum Pseudomonadota; class Gammaproteobacteria; order Pseudomonadales; family Halieaceae; genus Luminiphilus. The sequence goes on from CAWUVW010000002.1 coordinate 70,951, forward strand.
CTGACCTTGACGTTGATGCTGCTGTGACTGGAAACGAGCAAGCATTCGGCCCTACCACTGCGCTATCTGATGGCAATCCTAGCCTGCCTGGACTAGGTGATCTACTCACCCAAACACCGACCGAAAAAGGTGCTAGTGAAACACGTCGCTGGGGGGTCAAAGCCCATATTGAGCGACTAGATCTTGACAACATTATCGAACCAACAAACATTGCCGCCGGTTGGCTTGACGCCTATCTCCATGAGCGCGCGCAAATGCAGTCGCTTACCGAAAGTCCCGCCCCATAACACCTGAGCTCAAAATAGCGCTGCGATAGCCTAAACGCCACTATCGCGCGGCCCCCTGGCTGCAGTCCTCGGTTCGCCAATGGATATCGAAAACACCTATTCTTTTGTCTTTTTGGGCACCACCCTTTTGGGCATCGCCCTTTTGGACAATAGACCGCTGGTTTCATTCGTCTATGGTTAAACAGGCTAATGGGGGTCGATTTTCGGGTAGTTGGTTGAAATAGATTGCAACTGATCGAGAACCGTCAAAAAAAACTGGCACGAACCTTGCTATATACATTTTGATTAACTCACGGACTGATGTGGTCAATTATTTGACACCAACAGTCTTTGAAACTTTGTCCACTGGGAGACAGATGATGAATATGAAAACTTTAAGCATTACCGCAGTAATCACAGGGCTACTGTTGAGCACTTCAGCCACCTTTGCCGACAGTCAATTACGCGGCGGTATGACCGCGGTACGTAATGTGGCGGACACTATTGGTGGCCAAAACCAATACGCCGACATCAAATGGCAAAGCGGTCGCGCAGTCAGTAGCGCAACGACTTTGACGGCAGGCAACCGTAGCGAGGCCAGCTTTAAGTGGGCAGAACGCAGTAGCAAACGTCACAGTGACAGTGCGAACACCGCACAAGCACTGACGACACGCGATGGCAGCGAAGCTGCAATGCGCTGGGTCATCCGCAACGATGCCGACCAATCCGCAATGCGCTGGGTCATCCGCAACGATGCCGACCAGTCTGCAATGCGCTGGGTCATCCGCAACGATGCCGACCAATCTGCAATGCGCTGGGTCATCCGTAACGATGCCGACCAATCTGCAATGCGCTGGGTCATCCGTAACGATGCGAGTCAATCCAATATGGCTCACGCCGCTCGCTAAGCCCTACCTTACTCAAAAAATGTCAATAACCCGCTCCTGCGGGTTGTTGTCGTTAGGGGTTAAATTACCGCGCGCATGAGTCATACTCTAGTCTGACTCACGAAGAAAAAACCCAATGCTGCCAATTAAACACATCCTGGCAATTTGTCTGTCGCTACTCGCCTTGAATGCGCCCCACGCTATGGCGCTACTTGGTTCAACCGATTTATTTTTTTGGCAATCGGATGTCACACCACAGCTAAATCAAATAGTTGTAGATCGAACGCTACAAGATAGGACTGGCGCAGTTTGGTTCGCCACCCAAGATGGGGTGAATTACTACGACGGTAAGCGCGTAGAAGTATATACCGCCGCCACCGAATATGCGGGCGGACTCAAACCCGGCTTAATCAGCGGCATGGCTCTCGATGCGACAGATTCTCTATGGGTGGCCACATCCACTGCGCTGCAAATATTTAACAGCATTACTAAAACCTTCTCCCAGCCATCGTCACTGAGCGCCGAGTCGCTCGATATTTTATCTATGTCGATCGACCCGTTCGGCCGCATCTGGCTGGGGCTGCCGGGTGAAATAGGCATTTATCACCAGGCATCCGAGCAATTTTACCGATTAAAACTACCCCGAGAACTCGCTGACAAAAGGATTACCACTGTCTTCTCTTCCAAAAACGGCGAGGCCTACGGTGTGATTGAAGACGCAGGTGTCTTCCGGCTGCAGATTGATGGCGACCAACTCACCATCGAGCCTGTGGCAACCGGTGAAGATATCATCGCAGCTTTACCGCGAAGATTATTCATCACCGATACCGAGCTGTGGCTGGCCACCCAAAATAATGGCGTCTATGTCATCAGCTTAGATGAAGATCGAGTACGTCATATTACCGCAGGCCCCAACGCCTTCGATTTGCCCACAAATAATATCACTGCGCTGCTCGTTGAGGCGGAACGGGTATGGATTGGCACCAGTGCCGGCTTGGCGGTCAGTGGCGATGGCGGCCGAACCTTTACGGTGTACACCGAGTTCAATAATGGTCTGGCTGACGACCCTATCTTTAGTATTTATAAAACCCGCGATGACACCTACTGGGTGGGTACTTTTCGGGGCTTAGTGCAAGCCCGCGATAGCGTGGTGCAAACACTGACCAGCCAGAATTCCAACTTATCTGACGATTTGGTCAATGCGGTTCTAGAGGGCCGCGATGGCACGCTTTGGGTCGGCACCGATAGCGGCTTAAATTATTTACTGCCTGGCGATCATGAGTTCAAAAGAATCAATAGTTTTACTCATTTTGACCTGGCCGATGATACGGTAATGTCACTAGCCGAGCAGGGGCGCCATATATGGCTCGGCACCTACGAAGGCGGTCTATATCGATTTGATACTGCGAGTAATGAATTGATTGTTGTCGACTACGACCCCGAGGCCAATGACGCCTTACATTCTTTAGGCATCACATCACTACTTGTTCTAAATGATGATCTTATTGCCGCGGGCACCTTTGGTGGTGGAGTCAGTCTTGTGCAGAGCGATGGCAGTGTTCTGCGAACTATTCGCGCACTGCCGGGCAGCGACGTCAGCGACGCAGTATTCTCACTGGCCAGGGACAATGACGGGCAAATTCTGGTGGGTACACAAACCGGTTTGGCACGGATCGACACCGAATTCAAAACATTGGAACCACTGCCTTTGCAGCTGCGATCCTACAACGGCAGCGACACAAATTTACTCAGCACTCCCTTGATTGTCGAGATCACTCTAGGGCCCGATAACACGCTTTGGCTAGGTACTATTGGCAATGGTTTGATTCGCGCAACCCGGGATGCGCGTAATCGTATCGTGGCTGCAGAAAATTTATCGCAAGCACTGCAGTTACCCAGTTTGAGCATCTATGCCATTCACTATGACAACGAAGGCTTACTGTGGCTAGCCCACAATGAAGGGCTTACACGCTTCGATCCGAGCTCTCTCGAAGTCCAACATATCGGCACACAATTTGGGTTAAAAAGCGTAGAATTTTCGATGGGTGCGTCTACCCAGGGGAAGTCTGGGCGTCTCTATTTTGGCAGCAATCGCGGTGTCAGTAGCCTAGAGACTTTCGATACGGATATTAAAAATAAGCCGGTGGAAATAGGTCTTTCGTCAATCAATGTAATGGGGCAGAACATCTCTATCGACGGTATTAAATCCGGCGCCACACTAGAACTCAGCCACGAGGATCTGATCGCCACCGTTGAATTTTTTGCCGCCGAATACATCGATCCGGGTAACATAGAATATGCCTATCGGATCTTAGGCTTGGAAGACGAATGGATTTTCAAGGGTAACGAGCGCACGGTAAGCCTCACAACGCTCCCCCCAGGAGAGTATGCGCTGCAGCTGGCGGCCCGGGGCGGTGCCGGCGTATGGAATCGCGAAGGGCTCACCATCCCGATTTCAGTCAAACCCGCATGGTGGCTCAGCACGTATGCCTATGTGAGCTATAGCGCTGCAGTGATTCTCGCAGTGTTACTGATCATCTACCGCTCGCGCGTCAACTTAGAGGCTGCGCGAAAACGCGAGCAAGAACTCGCGTTCCGGGTGCTCGAACGCACAAAAGATTTAGAACAGGCCAAACGCGAAGCAGAGACTGCAAACCAAGCGAAATCAGAATTTCTGGCGGTGATGAGTCACGAAATTCGTACGCCGTTGCACGGCATCATCGGTATGAATGAGTTGCTGCTCAAAACACCGACCACACCACAACAAGAACGCTTTGCCCGAGCGGCATTGAATAGCGGTAAGTCGCTACTGCATCTGATTAGTGAGGTTTTAGACCTCGCTAAAATAGAGGCGGACCGCATTGAAGTGGAATCACTGCCTTTTGATCTGATCGAACTGATCGATGAGGTTTGCTACTTGCAGGGCGAGCCCGCTCAGCGCAAAGGTCTGAGACTGAATTTTGTGCCCGACGTCGATCTTGCGCAAACATATCAAGGTGACCCGCAGAAAATTCGCCAGATCGTGATGAATCTCGTGGGCAATGCGATCAAATTCACCGATCAAGGCAACATTACTGTTCGTGCGATACAGGGTGCTGACGATGACATTGTCATCGGGGTATGGGACACCGGCATCGGTATTGTCAGCGAAGCGCGCAGTCGGATTTTTGAGAAGTTCACACAGGCGGATGCCAGCACGACTCGCAAATATGGGGGCACTGGATTAGGCCTCACTATATGTCGAAATTTCGCCAGTTTGATGGGAGGTGAACTCGAGATTCACGATACCGAAACAGGCGTAGGGACACTGATACAAGTGCGGCTCCCCCTGCCGCGCAGCGCCGAGAAAAAACCCTCTTACCGAGGCGAATTTGCGTTACTCACCGATGATGACTTACTCGCCGAGAGCGTAGCGCAACACGCCCTGCGCGCAGGAGTCGATTGTCATCGGATCAGGAGCCTTAAAGATCTTTCTCTTATCAAAGTATCGGCAGTCATGGCGGACGAGCGCTTGAATCAGTCGCTGCTGGACGCAATAGAAGATGCGGATGCTTTGCCACGTCGTATTTTATTGAGTGATATCCGCAGCTTTAGCCCCAGACTGTATAAGGACGCTTGGACGGCACTGCACAAGCCAATTACCCAGGGAAATCTTGAAGAGGCCCTATTCAACGAACAAAAAGTATTGCAGCAACGCAGTGAGAAGCGCCGACTGAGCGGTAAAGTGTTGGTGGCCGAAGATAACAAGGTCAATCAGCTGCTCGCTAATGAAATTCTCACCTCCATCGGGTTGACGGTCACCATGGTAGAGAACGGACAAGAAGCAGTCACCGCTTTTAGCAAACAGAACTTCGATATTATCTTGATGGATTGCCAGATGCCGGTTATGGATGGCTTTGAGGCCAGCGCACGTATTCGCGAGCTTGAACAGGATGCTGGCCGTAAACCGATACCCATTATTGCACTGACCGCAGCCGCATCGACTCAGGAGTTCAAGCAGTCACTGGAGCAAGGCATGAGCGCCTTCTTGACCAAGCCCTGCCCAGCTGAAGTTCTGGAAGATATGATTGCAAGCTTCTTGGTGCCAGGAGATACCGATGGAGCCGAGATAGTGGACGCGCCACGTGCAGCGGACCAACCCCTAATAACAGCTATTCGTCCCATTGCGAATCCCGTTCTCAATGAGAGCACTCTGCAGTCAATTTTGGCAGTGAGTCCAAAAACCGGCGCCATACTGCTAGCAAAAGTCCTCGTGACATTTATAGAACAACTACCCAAGCACTTTGCAGAATTACAGCATTGTATCGATAGCGATGATTATGAATCACTTCGCAAACACTGCCATGCCCTTAGATCGATGAGTCTGAATATCGGCGCAGAGCGTTTGTCACAGCGATTAGGGGCCATTGAAAAACGCTGCCAAAGTGGTGTGCCTGATGCATTATCCACGGCCGAATACGATGCCTTGGTCGCCTTGGCAGAAGAGGCACAAGAATCACTGACAGCCTGGCAGCACCTACACACCACAGAGACCTAGCTCGGCCTATCATGAAACCCCGTCGCTTCTTTACCTAAAAAAATTTAACGGCCTCTAAACTGCGGCGGTCGCCTTTCTTTTTTCGCTAACAAACCCTCTTGCAAATCTTCAGAACTGGCGCACCGCTCCGCCAATTCGAAGGCACGCACTCGATCAATCCCACCCGCTTCGGCCTGAGCAAAAATATTGAGCATGGCATGCACCGCCAAAGGTGCCAGGCGCGCTAGCGCAGCTGCCATATCAGATGTCACGTCAAGAATAAGCTCTGGTGGTGCAATATCGCCAATAATGCCGAGACTCAGCATCTCCTCCGAGGTGAGCTCCTCTGCCGCGACCAAAATACGCTTAGCCGCATTAATACCTAGCCGCGAAATCAACCGATCAATGCCGTCAATCGGATAACAGAGTCCTATCGCTGCGGCAGGTACACGCATGACCGCACCAGTGACACCTATACGAAAATCGCAACTCATCGCCAGCTCGACGCCACCACCAAAAACATTGCCGTTAAGGCAGCAGACGGTCGGGATTGGCAATGCGGCGATACTATTCGTCATCGCCTGGAATTGATCGCCTGATAACTGCCCACTGGTAATTTGATCTAGTGCAGCACCGCTGCAAAATGTTGAGCCACCGCCACTTTGAATCACTAATACGCGAGTATCTGGAGCGAGGGATGCCAAGGCACTGGCTATTTGTGCAATTTCTTGTTGTCCCAATGCATTGTGACGAGCCGGATTATTTAATACCAACCGCGCGATATCGCCGGATTGGGTAAATTCGATAGTGTTTTCCATATCCGCTCCCTATAAATCAAGCAAAATTCGATCGTATGAGTGTCTCACAGCAGTACAATCTAACCCAGTCAAAACGGGAACTGGCACATATTCCATGGACACAGCCAAAAAAAATACTTAAAGTTCAAAACTTCGAACACAAAGAATGCCGACGCAATTGGAAGTTCAAGAACACAATAACGGCTCCCCCTTTAATCGGGGCGTTCAACATGAAGCCAAGCGCAATGCTATTTTGTCGCGTGCCGCCAAACTGTTCAACACCAAAGGTGCCCGTGCCACGACTTTGAGTGATGTGGCAAACAAGCTGGGACTAACCAAAACCAGTTTGTACTATTATGTGCGGACCAAAGAAGACCTGATATTCCAGTGCTACGAAGCCACACTAGCCCATGCGCATAAAACCCTCGATGACATAGAGCTGACCACACAATCGCCGCTTGAACGCGTCTTGCTATTTATGGAGCGTCACTGTGACACCATTTTAAAAGCGCTCGCAGGACATGGCGATTACTATGCCGCACCGCTAGAAATTGCCTCGCTCAAAGACGAGCACCGCGCGCATATTGAAAACGCATATTTGGATATGTTTACGCGCGTCCGGAGCTATCTAAGAGCCGGCATTGCCGATGGCACAATTCAGTGTGGTCATGCGACAACGACAACTCGCGCCCTGATCGGTGCGCTCGACTGGTCGTTTTATTGGCTTTATGAAATGCCTGAAAACGAGGCTATACAAGCCTTATCGGCCATTCGCGATATTGTCTGTCACGGTTTGTTCGCGAACGACTGCCGCTACCAACCCAGCACACACCCGCTCACTCCAGAAGCGGCTGCAGCCGCTAGAGGGTTCGACCGCGAAGCTCAGAACCGCCTAAAACAAGAGGCGTTTTTCAAAGCGGGCACGCGCTTTTTTAACATCAAAGGTTTTAACGGCACGTCACTAGACCAAATCGCGGAGCATCTGCAGGTCTCCAAAGGCGCCTTCTATTATCACTTCTCCAACAAAGAATCGCTGCTGACTCAGTGTTATGAATACAGTATGGACCAGCTTGGCGCCATCTATAACGAGGTGATGAGGCGCCCTGGTATCGCGCCTGCAAAACTTGATGAAGCCTGCCGACGAATTTTTGACGTACAAAATTCCGAGCTCGGACCCATGATTCGCTACAACACGATCACCGCCCTACCACCGCCAATCCGGCGTAAAATATTGGCGCGTACCGAGTCTCTGAATAATCATTTGGGGGAAATCCTCAGATCTGGTGTCGAATCCGATACAATCCGCCCGGTCAATATTCGCGTTGCGCAGAATCTTTTGATGGGATCAATCAACGCCTCAATGGATATTGCTATGTGGCGAAAAGTTGATGACGTCGATGCGGCCGCTATCGACTACTTTGAAGTGTTCTATTTCGGCCTACAGCAACGCTGAAATCTCAACTAAAATTATTGGAGAGATGTGTGCAGTCGTTTGCAGAAGTCATGGAATTTATCCGTCCACAACAAATTGGTCGTTATTGGTTTGTCGGTCATTCACCAGAACCTCAGACCCGTATATTTGGTGGTCAAGTCCTCGCGCAAGCGCTCATGGCCGCCTATAACACTGTTGATGAATCTCTGGTTGCGCACTCATTGCACGGCTACTTCCTGCGGCCAGGCGACCCCAATGAAAGTATTGAATTAGAGGTAGATCCGATACGCGACGGTCGCTCTTTTTGCACCCGCCGCGTCGTCGCTCGTCAACATGGGAACGCCATTTTCAATGCCTCCATCAGTTTCCAGATCAGTGAGGCCGGGGTAAGTCACCAGCAAGATGCACCCAACGTGGCATCACCGGAAAAACTGCTCGCCGACGCCGAAGATTCCGATGCAATCAACGCTCACTGGCCAATATTAAAAGTATTTCACACCGACCGCGTGACCACCGTCAGTCAAATAAACAGGCCGCAGCCCCCGGTGCATTCGACATGGTACCGAGGTTGCGGTGGACTGAGTCAAAATATTCGCGACCAGCAGGCAGGGCTGGCACTGATTTCAGATTTCAGCTTATTAGGCACAGCTCATCTGCCCCACAGCACCCCGGACATCAATTCCAACTTCATCAATGCAAGCCTCGACCATGCCATTTGGTTTCACGCACCTATTCCAGATCCAGATGATTACTTTTTGTACCACTGCGATAGCCCGTGGGCAGGTGGCGCACGGGGCTTCAACCGAGGCTCATTCTGGAGCCGAGACGGACGATTGATTGCGTCAACCGCGCAAGAGGGCCTAATGCGGCCTAAGACGTCGTCTTAAAGCGCAATAACCACGCTGCCGTATAGCGCAGAAATGCAGCGGCAAGCTTGAGTTACGCTACGGTACGCCTAATGTTTGGCGAAGGATCGCGCAACGTCCCCTGCAAGGCCGCTAAAGTACGTCTGAGTTGAGTTGTTCACCCAGCGCCACGAGTATGAGCTGCGCATCGGCTTCTTGAAGCCTCAAGTGATGAATCGAACCGTTTGCCGGCAATGCTTGCACGGTCGCTGACTGCTGCTGAATATGGGCAAGCACGGCATTGATCACCATAAAGTGGGTAAATATCACCGTCGGCTTGGTCACTGCCATGAGTGCGGCTATGATGTTTTCACGCCATGCCCATTGCTCGGGCTGCTGCTGATCCCAAGTCTGATGCATGAATATTTTCAGCCATGTATGTCGTTCAGCCAGTGGTACGGGTGAAGGCAGTTCACGAAACGCCGCATTAAGCGTTATCAACTGTCCCCGTCCCTCGGCAAATGGCGCGGAGGTCTCTTGAGTACGCACTAACGGACTGCTGATAATATCGACCCCCTCAGGCACCATCGCTAATAGCTGCTCAGACGTACGAACAGCTTGCTCACGACCCAACGCACTTAAACCCGGATCTGGAGAGACATCCCAGCTGGCGGACGCCTCGCCGTGGCGCACAAGCCAAATATCAATCATCGGTAGGTGACCAGCGATTCATGCTGCTGAGCCCCTATCAAGCTCAGATGACCAACATCGTTGAAATTAGAGAGCGACACACGGCCGCTGCTATAAATAAAGCGCGTAATAGAGCAATTGAAAACTGGCTCATAAAAACCATAGACTTTATCAGAGGCCACACCGAGCACTAATGCTACCGCGGTAGCTATCGTGCCACCTGAGGTGAAAATCGCTGCATTACTGCCCGCACCCGCGTCAGACATCACTGCTTTGATACCATCATCAACAGCGTCGCGATATTCAGGCCAAGGCGTAATACCCTGAGCGGGGCAATCGGGACTCACCCAGGCATTGAACACCGCATCAATCACTTTTTGATAGTCTTTGCTTGATGAAAGTCCGCGATCAACAATCGCATTTAGCACAGGGTCGCGTGCTGTGAGCAGCGGCAGTAGTGCTTTAACTTGCTCGTCATTATCAACTTCATTGAAGCGCGCATCGATCTGTAATTTTGGTGCGCTGACTTGGGAAGCCAGCACGCGCGCTGCGGTCTCCCTCTGTCGCGAAAGATCACCCGCGACCGCATAATCAATTTGCAGTCCGGTATCCCTTAAAAACTGGCCGGTTAAGTCTGCTTGGCGCTGCCCTAAAGTAGAGAGCTGATCGTAGTTACTGCTGCCAAAAGATGCCTGCCCATGCCGGACGAGATATATCGATGCCATTAATTGTTGCCTTGTGAAGACGCTTCGCGAGCAAAGCGCATTTTTTTAGGATAAGGGAAAAAGTCTTCAACATGGCCTTCGCGCAGCCGCGCTTGCAAACCGTGCCAAAACGCCACGTCATAAATATCACTATGTAAATGATCAAACGCTTTACGCGCGCGCTGATTGCCCGAAAAAAATAATCGGAATTCTTCGGGGAAAATATCGTGTGGCCCGACCGAATACCAAGGCTGACTCGACATTTCATCATAGTCGTCACGGGGCGCTGGGATACGGCGAAAATGACAATCGAGCAAGGGTTCGATCTCGTCATAGTCGTAAAACACCACCCGACCATGACGCGTCACACCAAAATTTTTGAGCAGCATATCGCCAGGGAAAATATTGGCCGCAGCCAATTCTTTAATCGACTTACCATAGTCATTCATTACCGCCTCAACTTCCTCATCACTTGCCCCTTGAAGATACAAGTTTAGCGGTTTCATACGACGTTCAACGTAGCAGTGCTTAATGATCAATACTGTGCCGCGCTCCTCGACCTGTGATGGACACGTATTATAAAGCTCAGTCATCAACTCATCGGAAAAACGCGCACGTTCAAACACCAAGTTGGTGAATTCCTGGGTGTCTGCCATGCGACCGGCTCGGTCCCAGCGTTTTACTAACTGATACTTGGCTTTGACCACTTCATGGGTCACCTCTTTGGGCGGCGTGAACCGATCCTTAATAATCTTGAACACAAATTCGTAAGACGGCAGCGTAAACACGGTCATGACCATGCCTTTAATACCTGGCGCCACGATAAAATCGTCGTTGGTCGCGCGCATGTGACGCAGCGCGCTGCGATAATAATAAGTCTTGCCGTGTCGATGATGGCCGATGCAGCTATAGATCTCTGATATCGACTTCTTGGGCATTAACTGGTGTAAAAACAAGACATATTGGGACGGGATAGACGCGTCGACCATAAAGTAGGTGCGCGTAAAGCTGAACAACAAGCTCACTCTATCTGAACCGAATAACGCCGTATCGATATAAACCGCGGGTTCATCGGGATCGGCGTTATGCAACATCGGTAACACAAAGGGTATTTGCTCACCCGCGACCAAAATACGGCCGACGATGTAGGCCGCCTTGTTGCGGTAAAAATGGTGCTCAAGCATGTGCAACTCAAGATCTGCAGGCAGGTTACCAGAGGCTGTTTGTAGCTGCGTTTCGATAGCCGTCGCGATCGCACGGCCGTCACGAGATGTATTCTCATAAGGTAGATACAAACCATAATCATCGAGCAACTGAGCAATTAGCGCTGTTAGGTCACCCGTGGACTTATAGCGTCTCACTACACGGCTGACATCTACGGGCGGCATATCACCTTGCGGCGAAAATACAAATGCAAATTCGTCGCGAATCTGGCGATGCTGGAAAATTGTGTTGTATACCGAGTTATAGAACGTCTCGGCGATTTCAAAGTTGGTCATACCGCGGACAAGATTCGCATACACTGCGCGAGTCTCGGTCCAAAATTGATGATCTTCTACGCGATCGCCTGCGATAAACCGGACAAATTCCAGTACGTCACCGACCTTCTGTTTGTAAAGGTCAATACGGCGCGTAGAAGCGTCATGTATAGACACCCAGCTCGCACTTTCAAAGCGTGTGCGAGCAGCTAAGGTAATATTTTCAAACTCCACAAAATAAGCGGAGAACCCGTTCAAAATAGTACGGGCAAGGCGCGTTTGTTTATCCACCATACGGTCCTAGTCGACGACTATGACAGTGTAAGGTTACCGAATAGACGACGCAATTTTCGCATGCCATTAATCCACCGATCGTAGTTATCGGCCTTGCGGGCACGATACTCAGCGACCTGAGGATGCGGCAGGATTAAGAAGCTTTCAGCTGCCAGGCCGTCGACAACAGATTGTGCAACTGCCTCGGCGGTCAAAACACCATCGACACCTGCGGTGCCACCGTCTTTGATATTGCCGATCAGCCGTGTAGATACCGCTTGCGGACACAAACAGCTGACCTTGATACCGTCATCGCCATGCGTAATGGCCAGCGACTCTGCCCACCCAATTGCCGCGTGCTTAGTCACCGAGTAAGCCGCATCACCCACTTGGCTGAGCAAACCTGCGGCAGAGGCCGTATTTAAAAAATACCCTTCACCCCGTTCAATCATTTTTGGCAAGCAGGCACGAGCTGCATAGACGTGTGACATCACATGGATCTCCCACATCGCTTGCCAAACGCTATTAGGCGCAGACGTCGCCCACCAAGGCTCACCGTCAGTAGCAATAATACCCGCATTGGAAACGAACAAATCAATGTGACCGTACTCTGCCTCGACCGCAGCCACCATGGCCTGGATCTGTGCTTCGTCGCGGACATCGACACCGAAGCCAACACCACCAATTTCGGCGGCATAAGCTTTAGCATTGTCTTCCTCTAGATCAACCACCACGACGACACGAGCGCCCTCGTCGTGGAGTTTTTGGCAGATCGCCTTGCCAATGCCATTGGCGCCGCCGGTGACCACACAGATTTTATCAGCAGGATGCATAATTAAGCCGCATACGCTTTTTCGACGAACTTACTACGATGATACGTACCATCGCCAAAGGTAGTGTTGATCATTATCAAACGCTTGGCGTAATGGCCGATATCGAGTTCATCCGTGATACCCATACCACCGTGCAGCTGAATCGCTTCGCCATAGATGAGCTTGCTATTTCGGTCGATCAACACCTTCAAAGCGTGAACGGTTGCATCAGCTGATTCGGGGCTCTCTTGATACTCGCACAAAGCCTTGTACAAGAGCGACTTAGCCTGCTCATAGGCCATCATGGTATCAACCATACGGTGCTGCAGGGCCTGAAACGACCCAATATTGACGCCAAATTGTTCACGGGTCTTGGTGTATTCCAACGTCTTAGCATTGAGGACACCCATGATGCCAACGGCTTCAGCAGCAATTGCAATCGTCGCCTCACGAATCACTGTATCGACAGTCTCCATGGCCTTGCCCGCTTCGCCAAGAAGCGCATCTGCAGCGAGCTTAACGTTGTCAAACGTGATGTTGGCAACACGTCCAGCGTCCATCATTTGAAAGGGTACTTTGCCAACACCTGCGGTATCTGCAGCCACCAGGAACAACGACAGACCGTCGCGATCAAACTGACCGCCACTCGTGCGCGCCAATACCACCAAATGATCAGCGTGCTCGCCATTGAAGACAACGACCTTCTCACCATCTAAGATATAGCCTTCACCGTCCTGGCTCGCACTGGTCTTGCAATCGGCAATCTCAAAACGGCTCTGTCGCTCAACAAAGGCAAACGCACCGAGCACACCACCTTCGATCAACTTGGGCAGTACCGCAGCACGCTGTGCTTCGTTACCTGCGCGAGCAATCAAACCACCAAACAAAACAACGGTGGGCAGATAAGGTTCGACCACAAGGCCCTTACCCAGCTCTTCCATAATGACCGAGGTATCGACAATATTGCCGCCGAAACCACCTTCTTCTTCCGCAAAGGGAATAGACAGCCAACCCAGCTCGGCAAAGGTCTGCCAGTGAGCTGCGTTCATGCCTGTATCTGAGGCGACGATTGCACGACGGACGTCCCAGTCATAATCATCTTGAACAAAACGTGCGATCGAATCGCGGACCATTTGTTGCTCTTCACTAAAATCAAAATTCATCGCAGTTCGCTCCTTGTCTGCTTATTCGAGGCCAAGTACAAACTTGGCGATGATGTTCTTCTGCACTTCGTTTGAACCGCCATAGATCGTGGCTGCACGGCCGTACATAAACTGACGACGCGCGTCAGAACCAAATTCATGACCCAATACTTCGGGGTCCATCTCAGTAGCCAAGACGCCCTGATAATAAGCAGCCAACTCCATACGCAGCTCTTGGGTCGCCTGTTGGAGTTCGGTGCCTTTGATTTTCAACAGTGATGATTCTGGCCCGGGGAATCCGCCAGCGGCCATCTTGGCCAAAGTGCGCAAGTCGGTGAACTCCAGCGCCATCAGTTCAATTTCGATGTCTGCTAAGCGCTGCTGAAAACCCGCGTCTTGCGAGAGTGGTTTGCCACCGTTAACTTCTTTCGCCGCAGCTTCTTTGATCAGCCGCAGGCTACGCTTCACATCAGCAACGCCCGCGATAGAGGTGCGCTCGTGAGCCAGTAGCGCTTTAGCGACGCCCCAACCTTTATCCACCTCACCGACGACATTGGCCACAGGGACGCGCACGTCGTTGAATTCAACTTCGTTCAAACTGTGGTGATTGTCGATAGAAATGATCGGGTTGATCTTAATACCTGGCGTTTTCATATCTACCAAAATAAAGGTGATACCTTCCTGTCGCTTGCCTTCATTACTCGTGCGCACGAGCACGAAAATCCAGTCGGCGTATTGCGCATAGGTGGTCCAAATTTTGGCCCCATTGATGACGTAATGGTCACCATCTAGCTCGGCTTTTGTCTTCAAGCTCGCAAGGTCAGAACCGGCACCTGGTTCGGAGTAGCCCTGACACCACCAATCGTCACTGGCCAGCACTCGAGGTAGGAACTTTTCTTTCTGTTCTGGGGTACCAAATTGATAGATCACTGGACCCACCATACTTAAGCCAAACGGTATCGTTGCAGGAATACCCGCCAGTGAGCGCTCAGTTTCGAATATGTATTTTTGTGTCGCAGTCCAACCTGTGCCGCCATATTCCGCGGGCCAGTTGGGTGCAATCCAGCCGCGAGCATGCAATTTTTTCTGCCATACAACGAGGCCCTTTTTTAAATCTTTGCCGCGCATATCCTGCTGTATTTCGTCAGTAAAGTGCTCGGTAAAGAATGCTCGAACTTCATCGCGGAAAGCTAAATCTTCCTGTGAAAATGCGATATCCATGACGCCCTCTTATCGTTTGAGATGATTGGCAGGTTCTCGGCAGCATCAACTGAGCGCCATTTTGAACCTTGAGTATGTTTTGTTACGCAAAAGAATGTAGGCGGTTTGGGCGCCTATTGCAAGCCTTGTTCAATTGTGGCGTTGCATCTTTTAGCGCAAAAAAACCATCCATAACAAGACCAAGAAAGCCGTGGCTCTCGGCCTATAGGGACGCGCCAGAGGGGGCTGGGGCGTAATATGCGATCGGGGCAGGCCATTTGATCAGTACAGCAATGAAAATAACTTGCGTTGATACTCAGCCGCTAGCGGATCTGCCTTGCCAATAGTCGCGATTGTGTCCAAGTAAAGTCGCTTGGCCTCGCCGTTACCAAAGTCGCGATCAGCCCGTAATACGGTCAGCAGATGCTCCAAAGCCTCCCTAAAGGACCCCGTCTGGCTGAGCTGCACCGCCAATTTTACACGCACCCCATGGTTCGAAGCATCACTCGCTAAGGCCGTCTCTAAAGCCTCGAGCTCGGGAGACTTTGCCGCTTCTCGTTTGAGTCCAATTTGGGCAGTAATCTGTTCGTAGGCAGCATCTTGATCAACCATTTTGATTTCACCGAGCACCTGCTCAGCATCATCGCAGCGATTATTATCGACATAGGCTTGCGCCAGCAATAGCGTCATATCGAGTGGCCTACCCGCTTCTTCCCAAAGCGGTCGCAAAGCAGCAATTGCCGCCACCGTATCTCCTGATGCGAGTTGCGCTTGTATTACCTCGAGCTTTGGGGCATAGGGCGATGGCAAGTGTTTTTCGAGCATCTCTCGCACCGCTGATTCAGGCTGAGCGCCCGCGAAGCCATCGATGGGTTGACCGTCTTTAATCACCATCACCGTCGGTAAACTGCGGACACCTAGCTGCTCTGCGAGTCCCTGCTGCTCGTCTGCATTGACCTTGGCTAACAAGAAAGCGCCGGCATACTCATTCGCTAGCTTCTCAAGTATCGGCATCAACTGCTTGCAGGGTGCACACCAGTCTGCCCAGAAATCGACCACGACTGGCCGCTTGAAGGATTCGTCGATCAGCAGTTGTTGCGCGCTGGTTTGGTCGACATTGACGATGTGATCGCTTGTCATGGTGTCCATCGTATTGCCCTCTTACAGATCGCTAAATTCATAACTATACTTAACGTACTCGGGCGAAGAGCCGCGTCGGTCACAAGCAGTCCGGGTCAGTCGTTGAAGCCGAGTACATCTTGCATATCGTAGACATTGGGCGCCTGGCTGGGCAGCCAAGCCGCAGCCCGTACCGCACCACGTGCAAAGGCCATACGGGAAGTCGCCTTGTGGGTAATTTCCAAGCGCTCACCGTCTGCCGCAAAAATCACCGTGTGGTCTCCGACAATATCACCCGCGCGAATCGTGGCAAAACCTATGGTTTTACGGTCGCGCGCGCCGGTCTGACCTTCGCGCCCATAGACTGCCACTTCACGGAGATCGCGGTCCAAAGCATCTGCAACCACTTTCCCCATACTCAGAGCAGTGCCCGATGGCGCGTCAATTTTGTGGCGATGATGGGCTTCTACAATTTCGATATCAACATCATCGCCCAGTGCCGCAGCGGCCTGCGCTAACAGTTTGAAAGCCACATTGACGCCGGTACTGAAATTCGAAGACTTACACAAGGCAATTTTTTGACCTTGGGCCAACAACTGCGCCGCTTGCTCGGGGGTGAACCCGGTCGTGCCTATGACTATCGATACGCCGTTAGTCGCGCATAACGCAGCATGCGTCAGGGTCGCCAGCGGCATAGTAAAATCAATCAATACGTCGATATCGGTGATAACCGCCGCCAAATTATCCACAACGACAACACCATTGGCCTCGCCGCCGACTAGCTCACCTGCATCGGCACCCACGAGGGAAGATCCACTGCGCTCTACGGCAGCCGCCAAACGGATATCACTACCGCTATGGGCAATCGCCTCGATCAGCATCCGCCCCATTCGACCCGCTGCGCCGGTTACTCCCACACGAATCGTCATGGCTTCATACCGTCAAAGAAGGATTTCACCCCTTCAAACCAACTCAGTTGACGGGGAGACTGTTTGTTTCCACCTTCTTTGAGCGCTGTACGAAACGCTTCCAGCAATTTCTTTTGTTCTACATTTAAGTTGACCGGCGTTTCGATGACCGCTCGACAAAGCAAATCGCCTACTGGGCCGCCGCGCACGGGTTTCACACCCTTGCCACGTAAACGGAACAACTTACCGGTCTGTGTCTCTGAGGGAATTTTCAGCTTAACCCGCCCGTCGAGCGTAGGAACCTCTAACTCGCCACCCAATGTTGCATCGCCAAAGCTAATTGGCACTTCACAATACAAATTTCGTCCATCGCGCTCAAAAATAGCATGCTGCTGAACCGACATTTGCACAAATAGGTCGCCCGGTGGACCGCCAGCAGGACCCGCCTCACCTTCGCCGCTCAGACGAATACGATCGCCGGTATCAACACCCGGCGGCACTTTGACCGATAAGGTTTTACTTTTCTCAACCAAACCCTGGCCGCGACAGTCGCCACAGGGGTCTGAAATAGTTTTGCCACGACCGCGGCACTTTGGGCATGCCTGCTGAACCTGGAAAAAACCTTGCTGCATCCGCACTTGCCCAGCGCCACCACAACCACCGCAAGTCACGGGTCTGGTGCCGGGCTTGGCGCCCGATCCGTCACAGGTATTACAGTGCTGTAGGCTCGGCACTCGTATTTCTGTGGTGGTACCGCGAACCGCGTGTTCAAGCGTGATATCTAAGGTATAGCGAAGATCAGAGCCACGCTGAGGACCGCCGCGGCCAGCGCCAGCGCCACCGCCACCAAAAATATCCCCGAACACGTCGCCAAAAATGTCGCTAAAGCCGCCACCCTGGAAGCCGCCGCCGCCCATACTTTGATCGACACCTGCATGTCCGTACTGGTCGTAGGCTCGGCGCTTTTCAGCACTACTGAGAATTTCGTAAGCCTCTGTCGCCTCTTTAAATTTGTGATCGGCATTTTCATCGTCGGGATTACGATCTGGATGAAACTTCATCGCCACACGGCGATAAGCCTTTTTGATGTCTTGCTCACTGGCAGACTTATCTACCCCGAGCACTTCATAAAAATCACGCTTTGACATAAGGCTGTGGCCTGTTCTCTTTAAAACAACTTTGCTGGTTAAAACAAATACGCGGGCAATCGAGGCCCGCGTTAAAAAATAGCCTGTAAATCCGTTATCAGGCCCGTGATATTCGTAAAAGTCGGTGGCTAATATAACATCGCCACCGACCTACAAAACTCACTATTTGTCGTCTTTAACCTCTTCAAACTCGGCATCGACAACATCGTCGCCATTATCCGCACCACTGTCAGCGCCCGCATCGGATGCTTGCGCACCCTCACCACTCGCTTGCTGGGCTGCATACATCTTTTGTGCAACACCGCCGGCGGCTTCGGTCAAACGCGTCGTCGCCGATTCAATGGCTTCTAGGTCATCGCCTTGAATCGCGGCGTCTACATCCGCTATCGACGCTTCGATCGCCTGACGCTCTTCGTCGGTCGCATATTCGCCACCCTCTTCCAGCGTTTTCTTGGCCGCATGAACCATACCGTCTGCAGCATTGCGCGCCGTAATCAAGGCTTCAAACTTCTTATCCTCTTCGGCATTCAGTTCGGCATCGTTAACCATCTGCTGAATGTCAGCCTCGCTCAAACCGCCCGACGCCGTAATACGGATCGACTGCTCTTTACCTGTCGCCTTGTCTTTAGCCGATACATTCAAAATACCGTTGGCATCAAGGTCAAAGGTAACTTCAACCTGCGGCATGCCGCGTGGCGCAGGGGGAATGTCAGTCAAGTCAAAGCGTCCCAGTGATTTGTTCTGTGACGCCTGCTTACGCTCCCCCTGAACAACGGAAATAGTCACTGCGGTTTGGTTATCTTCCGCCGTTGAGAACACCTGCGACTTCTTCGTTGGAATCGTGGTGTTTTTCTCAATCAGTGGTGTCGCCACACCACCCATAGTCTCGATACCCAGCGTTAATGGCGTCACATCTAGCAGCAAGACATCTTTCACATCGCCTGACAGTACCGCACCTTGGATAGAAGCACCCATTGCAACCGCCTCATCGGGGTTAACGTCTTTACGGGGCTCTTTACCAAAGAAATCAGCAACGGCTTTCTGAACCATGGGCATACGGGTCTGACCACCCACCAAAATCACGTCCTGAATTTCGCTGGGCGACAACCCGGCATCCTTCAGCGCAATTTTAACAGGCTCCATGGATCGCTTAACCAGTGCCTCTACTAATGACTCAAGTTTAGAACGCGACAACTTTATAACTAAGTGCTTAGGACCCGTTGCGTCAGCGGTGATGTAAGGCAGATTGACCTCAGTCTGCTGCGCGCTCGACAACTCGATCTTCGCCTTTTCTGCCGCTTCTTTTAAGCGCTGTAGCGCCAGTGGATCGCTGTGTAAATCAATGCCGTTTTCTTTCTTAAACTCTTCGGTGAAGTACTCAATTAGGCGCAAGTCGAAATCTTCACCCCCTAAGAAAGTGTCGCCGTTAGTCGCTAACACTTCAAACTGGTGCTCGCCATCAACTTCTGCGATTTCAATAATAGAAATGTCGAAAGTACCACCGCCGAGGTCGTAAACAGCAACCGTGCGATCTCCCTCAGCCTTGTCCATACCATAGGCGAGCGCTGCCGCCGTGGGTTCATTGATGATGCGCTTCACTTCTAAGCCGGCAATACGACCCGCGTCTTTGGTTGCTTGACGCTGCGAGTCATTAAAATACGCAGGGACAGTAATCACAGCTTCGGTGACGGGCTCACCCAAATAGTCTTCGGCAGTTTTCTTCATTTTGCGCAAGATATCCGCCGACACCTGTGGTGGCGACATCTTGTTGTCTTTTACTTGCACCCAAGCGTCACCATTGTCCGCTTTGACAATTTTGTACGGCACCATCTTGATGTCTTTTTGAACGACCTCATCTTCAAATCGGCGTCCGATTAAACGCTTAACCGCATATAAAGTGTTAACCGGATTAGTCACCGCCTGGCGTTTAGCCGATTGGCCTACCAGAACTTCACCATCGTCGGTATACGCCACAACCGATGGCGTTGTACGACCCCCTTCGACGTTTTCGATAACACGCGCTTTACCATTCTCAAGTACTGATACACACGAGTTGGTGGTTCCCAAGTCGATACCAATAATTTTACCCATTTGTTTCTCTCCTTTCGCCTGTGCTTCGCGCCGGCTATTAATTCATGCTTGTTGTCTATGTGGGTGCGTCTGCCGCTAATTCAAGACTTTCTGTGTGGGAATTATTCCACCGCCTTTGAAACCATAACCATCGCGGGTCGCAATAGACGGCCATTTAAGACATAACCCTTCTGCATCACGGCAATCACCGTATTTGGCTCAACGTCTGCATTGGGCACCATGCTCATCGCTTGATGCCGCTGTGCATCAAAGGGCTCGCCCATGGGGTCGACCGCCGCAACACCGTAGCGGCCGAGCACATCTAAAAAGCCCTTTTGCGTCAGCTTAATACCTTCAACTAAGGCATTGTTGTGTTCGTTTTCATCCGTGGACTCAAGTGCGCGTTCGAGATTGTCGACAACGCTCACCAGATCGCCAGCAAAACGCTCAAGGGCGAATTTTCTGGCTTTTTCCACTTCTTGCTCAGCACGTCGCTGCACGTTCACGGCGTCGGCTTGCGCACGCAAGGCGGCATCTTGGGCTGCAGCGACATCGGCCTCTAACTGCGCGATCGTATCTTCTAGGGACAATTCATCGCCCTGGGCGCCATTCTGCTCACCCGTTTCTTCCTCCACCTGGTCTTCAATCTGATCTTCATTTATGTCGGCTTTGTCGTCAGCCATAAGTAGTTACCCCCGGTTGCGGTGTCCGAAGCGGACTTACGTTGAATAATTTAACTCGGTTTTAGCGTATGTGGGGGCGAGGGGAGAAAAGTTCAAGCCGAAGAAGTGACGCCATTACGCGTGTATTTTTTGTCACGCAGTATATCCATATAACCGTGACGGGAATAAGCTACTGCTATGTCGATAAAATCCACCACCGAAAACGCCAGGCCCTGGCTCGTTGTCATCCTACTTTTGATCGCAGTAATCAATGGCCACCCTGTTATCGCGTTGTTAATGGGTGCGACCATTGCATTGGTTTTTAACGGTCCGACTCCAGAAACAGCTAAAAATGTCGGTCGATTCGCACTGCAGACCGCCATTGTCCTACTGGGCTTTAAACTCACCGCCAACGAATTGTTGCAGATGTCTAGTGAGTACAGTGTGCTTGTGACCAGCTATGTGTTGCTAACACTGGCCGTTGGATGGGCCATCCACCGGCACGTCCGGGGATCCAAGGATACTAGCTTGCTCATAACGGCCGGGACCGCTA
>CAWUVW010000003.1:0-95512 GCA_963926105.1 uncultured Luminiphilus sp.
TGGCACCGTAAAATGGTTCAACGAAACCAAAGGCTACGGATTCATTGAGCAGGAAGGCGGTCCGGACGTATTCGTTCATTTCAGCGCCATTCAAGGCGATGGATTTAAGACCCTTACCGATGGACAGAAAGTAATGTTCACGGTTGCGACTGGACAGAAAGGTCCACAAGCAGAGAACGTGGTTCCTTCTTAAGGAATCCCAAATATAAAAGGAGCCGCAAGGCTCCTTTTTTATGCTTAAATTTTGTTGTTGGTGATCGCGATGTTTAATAGGTTTTCTAAACACAACCCATAGAATACGTCCGGCTGGCGCGTTAACACACAGCCAGCCGTGATATTCGGATCATTTAAATATCCGCAGCGAGTGATTTCTGACGATCTTCTTCGCTTTGTATGTACTTCAACCATTGGTTTGCATACTTTTTGGAGCGCTCATCCTTAGCAGCCAATCTGAAAGTCTTGCGCGCGCCACCGTAGTTGCCTTTGTTGAAGTACGCCATACCGAGTGCGAGTTGAGCCTGGTCTGGACGCTTAACGCCACCTTTTGCAAGACCCTTCTCGATGGCATCTATCGACTTCTGGAACTCGTCTCCGTCGAGATATAAGTTACCCAAGCGCGTGTAGAGCTCACCCTCATCTGACTTGGCAGCGGCTTTCTCCATCATGGGAATAGCTTTTGCTACTTCTTGCGCTTGACGCCAAGCATTACCTGTTAACTCGTAGTTCTTCGACTTATCCTCAACGATATCAGCCTTAAAGCCCGCATCCATTACCTTAGCAGCAGAGTAGGGGACTTCGGCATTCAGATAAAGGTACGCCATAGTAACGACGTCAGTACTCTTATCAAGCATGCCTTGAAGATAAGCGGTTTCCATCATAGCAAGCTGCTTGGCGTTCTGATTTTTCTCGCCATAAAGATGCGAGGCCTGAACCCAATACTGCTTTTTGGGATAATAGAGCAACAAGGTGTTTAGCGTATTTAGCGCATTGTCGACATCACCCTTATCGAAATACAAGAACCGTGCAAGGTTATACCACTGCTCTTTGGGTAGCTTGCCATCAGCTTCATATAGATCAATAGCGATCTTCACGTTATCCAAGGCTTTATCGTATTGCTTGGTTTGGTAGTAACCCTGAGACAGCAAGATATACGCAGTAGCATTCGGCTTGTCAGTGAGGTCAAACCAGCTCAATAATGCATCAATGCCCCTCCCCCAGTCTTCCTGCACAAAATACAACTGGGCCACAGTGAATTTGGTGTTGATTTCCATGGCCAGAGGAATGTCGGGCTGTTGCACAACGAGGTTATAGTACTTTAGCGCGCCCTTGTAATCTTCAGCTGAATACCGAAGGAAGGCATAAAGATTGTAGACGTTAGCGAGCTCATAACTATTCAGCGCTCGCTTGCCTTCGCCCTCGATCATCGCGTCAAGCAACTGTCCCGCTAAGACATAGTTCTTTAGCTCGGCAGCGGCCTGCGCCTCGGCGAGCTTTTCATACACCTTATTTCGCAAAGCAGGCGTACGGCGAGTTTCACGAGTATCTTTTTGCTTTTCTTGCGCTATGACATTCGATACCAGCCCGACACTAGGTACAGCCTTATCTAAGGCGATACTGGCAGTGACTACCGCCAATGTCAGTGCTGAAGTTGTCAAAAAACGGGTCACCATTTTTGCTGCCTCCACGGCTGAAATTACTGTTCCAGCTCGTACGTAAACTTATTTTGAACGCCGGCAACTTCGATAGGCACCCCATCGACGACGCGCGGCTTATACTTAAATTTGGCCGCAGCCTTGACCGACGCACTGTCGAACATACCCGATGGCTGACAATCAACCGCTTGTGGATCTCGAATTGCCCCGGTCGTGGTCACCGTGTATTCGACAATACAGTAGCCGGTGACGCCCCGCGTCTGAGCTCGACGTGGGTAAATCGGCGCAACTTTAACAATTGGCAGGTATTCGCCATCACCTGAAGACATGCCCGATGAATTTAAGCTCATTGTCACCTTAGCCTGAGGTGCCATGTTCACGATATTCATATCCATATCGGTATCGAAAGTCATGGGCTGCAGATCTGGTGGTGGCTCTTCTGGGTCTTCTACCTTCTCAGGCTTGGCTTCTGTTAAATTTGTTTCGATGATTTTGTCTGGGACAATGATATCGGCAATTTTTCGCCCCTTAACATTATTCTGCTCAAACTCAGTATCGATGAGGCTCTGCATGATGAAGAAAAGACCAATCGCCACCGGCAAAGCCAAGGCGGCACCGATAATCACTCGAATGTAACTACCCATAACGATTAAACCTCATCGTCCGTAGAGATACAGGGCGGCGCGGTCAACAGCGGGCGCAGCGTATCAATCAGTTCTTCAACAGCGAAAGCGGGTGTCTCGCGATCAACCTGGACAACCACATTAGCTTGTGGCGCCTCCTTTTTAGCAGATTCCGCGACACGAAAGATTCGATCTGCCTTCACTTTGTTCTTGTTGTAATAAACGTCACCACGTTTATCAACCGCAAAAATAACAGTGCCGAGCTGACACGCTTCGGTCGTCGTTGCCTGAGGCTTAAAAATTTCAACACCGGGCTCCTTAACAAAGGAAGACGTCACAATGAAGAAAATCAACATAATAAAAACGACATCAAGCATTGGCGTCAAATCGATTTGGCCGCCTTCTTCTTGAGCAGACCGTCGATGGCTGGATTGGCCTCGCATACTCATAGCATCAGCCTCCCGCGCTCGCCCAGTTGACCGATCCTGCGCCCGCTTCGCGTGCGGCATCAGCAATATCTACAACAACACCTGTTTTGGCGCCCTTCTCAACTTTGACCGTCACTGGCGCTGTAGGGTCTTCAGCTAACATCCGTTGAATGTTTGCGCGAACAGCACGCACATCCACACGGCGATTATCCATCCAGATTTGACCGTCAGAAGCCACATTCACAACGATACTGACTGCATCATTAGGATCAGTCTGCTGATTGTTATCAGGACGCGAAATTTCGATACCGGCCTCTTTAACGAAAGACGCTACCACGATGAAAAAAATCAACATGATAAAAACAACGTCCAACATCGGGGTCAGATCGATTTCCGCTCCTTCCTCTTCTTTATGTCTCGCAATTCTGCGCATGAACTCTTATTCTCCCAGACGCCGGATCAGTGATCCGACGTGAGTTGATCCTGCAGGAACTGCTGTTCCCGACTCGCGATCCGCTGTAAATACGTATTGGCAAACAGCCCCGAAAGCGCAGCGACCATGCCTGCCATTGTCGGAATTGTAGAACGCTCGACACCACCGGCCATGGACTTCGCATCGCCACCTCCGGTTACTGCCATCACGTTAAATACTTCGATCATCCCCGTCACTGTGCCCAACAAGCCCAAAAGTGGGCAAAGAGCGACACAGGTGGTGATAACGTTCATGTTGTCATTGATCAGCTCGCGACTACCCGACAACAATCGCATCCGGATTTGCTTAGCATTCCAAGATTTGCGTTCGCCTCGAGATTCCCAAGCGCTGATTACATCTATACGATCGCTCTTCCAGGCCACTGAAAAGTACCAGAGGCGCTCGAAGATTAACGTCCACATGAAAAACACCAGCGCCGCGATCAGCCAGAGGACGTTCCCGCCTTTTTCCATAAAGGCGAGTGTGATTTCAAAAATATCCGGCATTACTCAGACCTCGTTTCAGGCTTACTTGTTATGTTCGCGCTCAGTATGCTCTGCGACGATACCCGTGGCTTGCTCGTTCAACACATGAATAATGCGCTGAGCACGGCCGTTAACAATGGTATGCAGCAGAACCGTCGGAATCGCTACCAACAGACCCAAAACAGTTGTGATCAATGCGCCCGAAATACCGCCAGCCATGGCCTTTGGATCGCCCGCACCAAAAATGGTGATCGCTTGGAAAGTCACAATCATACCGGTTACCGTACCCAACAGACCCATCAGCGGCGCCACCGCGGCTATGATCTTCAGTAGGGTCAGACCCGACTCGAGCGCAGGCGTTTCCTTCAGTACCCCTTCGGCCATTTTCAGCTCGAGGGTTTCAGGATCCATATTGGGGTTGTCTTCGTGCAACATCAGCACACGACCCAGTGGATTATTAGCATTCGCTTTAGACGCTTTGAGCTGAGCGCTTACCTTGCCACTCATGAGCGTCAGCACGACCAAGCGATAGATCGCCAATAAGAATCCGAAGATACCCAAGGCGGTGATCGCATACCCAACATAGCCGCCTTGATGCCAGCGCTCTTCCAGTGTCGGGCTATCAATGATCGCCGCGAGGAATGAACCACCACTGGGGCCGGTTGGATCGATACCAAACTGGTGCAGACCGGCCTTGGCGCTTGCTAATACTTCAGCGTCGGCGCCGAAACTGCCCGCAGGCTGACGAGGCAGCTCGCTCAGCTTTCCATTCTCAAAGGACAGGTAGTTACCCTGAGTGTCAACGACGTTAAATGCGCCAACGCGAACCACGTCACGACTGCTGAGCTCACCCGAAGGTGTCGCTACTTCGGCAGAAAATGCCGCAACTTCACCAGACTGGCGAATTTCACGCAGCATCTCAAACCAAACACGTTCGATTTCAGCCACATTAGGGAGTTGGTCGGAACCACTCATCTTGGCGATAAGGTCTTTCAAGAAGCCTTCCCTGTCTGGGTATTGCGCAGAGACGAGCGACACTTCAAAGGTAGAAGCGAGGTCGCCAGAGGCCGCAGTCAGGTGACCAAACAGCTCGGACAGCGTACCCAAACGCTCTTTTAACTGCTCTTGCTTGGCAGCAATCAGCAGCTCGTTATCTTCAAATTGCTTCTCTAATCGCGCAGAACGACGCTCTTCCGCCACACGCTCATTTTCAGCACGCTTTAACTCAGCCGCTTGATTAGCTTTGTCTTTCGAGAAACGCTGCTCACGCGCCTTGTTGTCAGCACCAGCACGCGAACGGCCTTCTTTAACGAGGCCGAGCAGCTGGTCGAGATTTTCAGCGGCGACTTCTTGAGGAGTCGGACCGACAGGCTCTGTGGGTACAGCGGCATCCTGTGCGACGGCGCTCAGCGAAGCGAACGCCCCAAACACGATTAGGGCAGTAGCTTTAACAAACTTAGCAGTCATCTTAGTTAGCCTCCGGTGCCGCTACGGGCATTTTTAACAGTTCAATCGTGGCTTGCTTATTGGCAACCCGTATGCCTTTTCGGACCGCAGCCGCATAATCACCACTGGAAAGTGCTTCCCAGCTATGGGTATCGGTATTCCAAGCGCCCGTCTCGGCGCCATCGGTAGTCTGATAGACCAAAGACACCCGACCAATACGCAGCACGTTGACCTCACGAATAACACCGTTCAGGTCAATCGGCTCAAGGGAAGCCTCAATACCGCGGCCATACTGTAATTCTATGCTGTAAAGCTCCAGCACCTGGCGGAAAGCTTCAGCTGAGGTGACATCAGAGCGATCAAGGTTCCCGCGAACCTGGTCAATATTGCCCATACGACGATCTAAGTCGAAAGGCATGTCGAGCTGCACGAACTGGTCCAATCCGTCGAGCATACGCATAACGAGCGGCGGAATTTGACGCTGGATAATCGCCGCGTCAGCAATTGAGGTGTCGATGTCGCCTATGCGTCTATTTTGATTGGCGATTTGACGCTCTAAACGGGCATTGTAGACCTTCAATCCGTCGACCTGCTTCATGACGGTTTTGTAGTCGGTCAACAGGTCGCGAGTTTGATCGGCAAGCCGGTCAATCTTTGCCTGTGAGGCTTTGGCATCAGCAGTACGCTGCTTACCCACCTCGAGTATGGCGTCGAATGGCTCGGCACTCACCGACGCGGCGACACCCAGGGCGCCGCTAGCGACGCAGGCCGCGAGCAGAACAGATTTGAATCGATGCTTAGTCATGGGGTCGATACTTCCTCTCGTGAAAAAAAGCCATTCGGATCGAACAGATCCTTGATGGCGATCATTGATGGATTGAAGTGGTAACACTGATATTTATTGTTTAACTATTTTGTAGTGCAAGTCGTGATTCGTAAACTCTAACTGAATGACACTGATAAACGCAATTGCCTAACGCCGTTTAGTGGGTGATTTCTAACATTTTGCTGGCAATTAAACTGATATTTAGGGTTTCCAGTATTCTATAACCGTAAAGCCGTGGCTATTGCGCTCGCCGCCTTGAAATTGCTCGCGGCGAATTTCTCGCCAATTAGCCAGCTGCTCAAGGTCGAAATGAGCATCTCCTAGGACCTCGCCGTGAACCTGCGTGAGCACAATGCGATCCGCATAAGGCAGTGCCAGCCTGTAGATTTCCGCGCCACCGACAACCATCACGGCATCGGCGCCATCGATGAGCGCCTGTTGCTCCGCACGCGCAACTGCGTCGGCTAGGCTCTGCACAGCCACTACACCAGCGGCAGTCCATGCCGGGTCCCGTGTAACCACAATATTAGTGCGGCCAGGCAATGGCCGGCCAACGCTGTCATACGTTTTGCGCCCCATGATAATTGGCCGACCCAATGTGGTCCGCTTAAAGTGCTGCAGATCGTCAGGCAGATCCCAGGGCAGCGTGGCGCCGCGGCCAATGACGCCATTTTCTGCCGCCGCGAGCACCAACACAACGGGCAAGCGGCCTAGGGGCTTCATATCGCCACCGGTGCAGAGATCCCCGCCTGCGGGGTGTAGTCGCGCAATTCAAAGTCCTCGTATCGATAATCATAAATGGAATCTGGACGATGCAAAATCCCTAGTTGTGGGGGGGCGGTCGGCGTGCGCGCTAACTGTGTGGCGACCTGCGTTTGGTGATTGCTGTAAATATGGGCATCCCCCAAAGTCACCACAACTTCTCCGACTTGCAGCTCGGTTTGCTGGGCCAACATATGTGTCAGTAACGCCACAGAGGCGATATTGAACGGCAAACCTAAGAATACATCGCTAGAGCGAATATACAATTGCGCAGATAACTCGCCGTTGGTCACGTAGAACTGGTAAAGCAAGTGGCAGGGCGGCAGCGCCATTTTCCCGGCGCGCACGTTGTCTTGCGGGGATAGCGTTTCGTCGGGAAGATACTCGACATTCCAAGCATGAAATAAAATACGCCGACTCTCAGGCCGGTTGCGCAACGCATCCAACACATAATCTATCTGGTTGATGCTGCCGCCCTCCTTTGTCGGCCACGCATGCCATTGCGCCCCATAGAGCGGGCCTAAGTCACCACTTTCAGTGGCCCACTCATCCCAAATACGGACTCCATTTTCTTTCAACCAGGCGGTATTGGTATCGCCAGACAAAAACCAAATGAGTTCATTGGCAACGCTTTTGAAATGCACGCGCTTGGTGGTCAGCAGGGGAAATCCTCTGCGCAAATCAAATCGCATCTGCCGTCCAAATACTGAGCGGGTGCCCGTGCCTGTGCGGTCACCGCGATCGCTACCGTTTTCTTGAATATCGCTAAGCAAATCCAAATAAGCGCGCATATTGTCCTCTTGAATAAATAGTATTCGACGGTAAATTTAATTCAGTTATTAGCGCGGCGGCGATAGGCCCCCAGCATCAGATAAGCGCCCAGTAGCAGCATAGGCAGACACAGTAACTGTCCGCGAGTTAGCCAACCAAATGCCTCAAAGCCTATGTGTGCATCGGGCTCTCGGAAAAACTCAGCGATAAAGCGTAGGCATCCATAACCGAGTAAAAATAGCCCTGCAACAGACCATGTGGGCCGAGGTTTTCGACTGAAGACATAAACAATAACAAACAACAGCAAACCTTCTAGCGCAAACTGATACAGCTGGGACGGATGGCGAGGCAGGGCCAGCGGATCGCTTGGAAAAATCATCGCCCACGGTACATCAGCAGATCGGCCCCACAATTCTTGGCCTATAAAGTTACCAAGCCTACCTAAAGCCAATCCAATCGGGGCCAGGGGTGCGACAAAGTCCGCAAGGCGTCCAAACTGGACATCATACTTGCGGCAAAACAGCGCCAAGGCAGCGATGACGCCCAGCAGGCCGCCATGGAAAGCCATGCCGCCCTCCCAGACCCTGAACAGCCAGGTCGGATCACCCAGCAAACGATCCCAGCCATAAAATAGTGCATAGCCCAGCCGCCCACCGAGCACAATACCCATCGCCGCATAAAAAATTAGGTCGTCTACCTGTGCTCGCTGAATCGGCGAGTCGGCACGGGCGCTGCGCCTGACAGCCAACCACCAGGCAAAAAACAGCCCGGCGAGATACGTGAGTCCATACCAGTGCACTTTGATCGGGCCTAGCGCCAAAGCAACGGGGTCAATCTCCGGATAAGCAATCATTGTGGTCGGTGCGCTCCCTGTCGGACATAACGGTCTAGATCATAGCGATCGAGCAAGGCGTTGACGCTAATTAACACCTCCTCGCTAGAGCGCGCCGCGCGCACCTCAGACAAATGCGTCTGCGCCGCTGCTAATGATACCGTGCGTAGAATTTTCTTGATGCGTGGCACACTGGTGGCGTTCATCGATAGTTGATCAAAACCCATCGCCAATAACATCGGTGCAGCTCGCGCATCACCAGCTAACTCACCGCAAATACTCACCGCCTTACCACGGCTATGCGCCGCTTCAACGATACTACATAAAGCCGCAATCACCGCCGGATGGAACGGTTGATATAGATCAGCTACTCGTGCGTTATTGCGATCAACTGCCAGCAAATACTGAGTGAGATCATTGGAGCCAACCGACATAAAGTCCGCCAATTCCGCCAGGCCTGCTGCAATATAAAGCGCGGCAGGGACTTCGATCATCACACCAATAGGTGGCAACGCCTCGCTGTAATCCTCTGCCAGCAACTCTTGGTGGCAGCGTAAAATCAAATTACGCGCCTCTTCGAATTCAGTTATCGTTGTAATCATTGGCAACAGGATGCGCAAATTGCCCAGCCCTTCATTAGCTTTGAGCATTGCGCGCACCTGCGCCAACATAATCTCAGGATGATCCAGCGTGACGCGAATCCCACGCCAACCCAGTGCCGGGTTATCCTCTTGGATCGGAAAATAGGGCAGGGACTTATCGCCGCCAATATCAAGCGTACGCATGGTCACAGGCGCAGGCGCAAATGCAGCCAACTGTTCGCGGTAGAGCACACGCTGCTCTTCCTCGCTCGGAAACCGATCGCGCATCAAAAAGCCAATTTCGGTTCGATACAAGCCAACACCTTCTGCACCATGGTCCAAACCGCGCTGCATATCTGCAACCACACCGGTATTAACCCACAGTGGTATACGACGCCCATCAGGGGTCTCGCAGGGCGCATCGCGCAATGCTAATAACGACTCAGATAGCGCCGTATCTTCAGCCGCCAGCTGCTGGAAACGTCGGCGGACGGTTTCATGAGGATTGATATAAATAGCGCCATTGTAGCCGTCTATAGCAAGATCTTGATCCGCCATGCGGCTAAACGGTAAGTCTGCGGCGCCCATTACTGCGGGAATACCCATCGCGCGCGCTAAAATAGCGGCATGGCAATTAGCGGAGCCGCGCAGCGATACAACGCCCATTAAATGTTCTCGCGGGATCTCGCCGAGTACCGATGCAGTCAATTCCTCTGCGACCAATATAGAATTCACAGGAAACGCCCGTTGCTGCCGCTCATCATCCTGCAAGTAACTCAGAACGCGCGTGCCGAGATCGCGGACATCCACTGCGCGCTCGCGCAAATAGGAGTGCTCCATACGCTCAAAATGCCGAATGTGTTGCAGCATCACTTGGCTCAATGCGCCCTGAGCCCATTCGCCGCTCTTGATAAGCGCTCCGACCTCACCGCCCAAGGTGGAGTCGTCGAGAATGCCTAAATAAACACCGAATAACGCGTGATCTTCAGGGCTCAATTCCTCACGTAAATTTTCGGCGACCACCTCAATATCATCACGAACGCGCGCGAGCGCCGCCCGAAACTGGCGCATCTGCCCCCGCCTGTCCTTTACCTGACGCGAGGGAATAGCTTGTAAATCTGCAGTAGGCGAAATCAATACCGCCGTACCTAGAGCGATGCCTGGCGATGCTGCGACGCCAGAGATCCGCATAACCGCGGCGTCGCGGCCACCCGCAGCCGTCGCGCGACTGACTGCTCCCGTGACTTCGGCATGGGCGATAACACCGGCTAACTGCGCGGAAACTGTGATTAGGAACGATTCTTCCGCGTCGCTAAAACAGCGCGAATCTCCCTGCTGTACAACCAATACGCCCAACACTTCTCGCTGATGAATAATGGGCGCACCCAAGAATGCGTTAAAAGGCTCCTCGCCTAAACCCGGCACCAGCTGAAAGCTGGGATGCGACATAGCCGCATCTAAATTCAAAAGCTCACCTCGAGAGGCGACTCGGCCTACGAGACCCTCGTCAAACCCCAGACCAAACTGCCCTACTTTAGCGGCGTTCAAGCCTTCGGTAGCGCGAAAGATAAGTCGATTGCTCGCTTTGTCGCGCAAGTAAATTGTACAAACATCAGTCTTCATCGCACTGCGGACCTGATGAACAATCAGATTAAGTGCGTCTTCCAGGTTATCGGCATCGTTGACCGACTGAATGACTTTACGCAGTACGTCAAGCACGAGAAGCTGCCTCGCCCGTGCTGCGATTGCGGCCCTTGGCGGCGCGACGCGACTTCCGCTTACGCGGCGCCAGCGCCGGCAATAATTCAGTTAGCGCACTCCGATAGACTTCGCGCTTAAAATCAATCACGCCCGTGATGGGGTACCAGTAATTAACCCAGCGCCAATGATCAAACTCCGGATGATCGTGAGCATCCAGTCGAATAGCAGATTCAGGTGCGTTCAATTTTAGTAAAAACCATTTTTGCTTTTGGCCAATACAAACGGGCTGCTCATGATGGCGAATGTACCGTGAGGGCAAACGATACTTGAGCCAGCCGCTTGTTCGCGCCAGAATTTTAACGTGTTCTGGCGCCAGGCCTACCTCTTCATCGAGTTCGCGAAACATCGCCTGCTCGGGGGTTTCTCCGCCGTGCACACCCCCCTGGGGGAACTGCCAAGAATCGCGCCCGCCGATGCGACGTCCCCACACCAACTGTCCAGCATCGTTCGTGATAACAATGACAACATTGGGGCGATAGCCCTCAGCATCGATGATACGCTCGCTATTGTTAGTATTGTCAGCTGAAGTACCCACGGGGCCTTTCCTTGTCCAGTCGCCTAAGTCAGGCAGATTTGTTCATCGGGCTAATGCACCGTATTCTTCCACACATCGCCCGCCCGTGTTAGCTCACATTGCAGGCCCCATTAAATTGCGTCTCAAATTTCTATGACTCTTGCCATTTTCGACCTAGACAACACCCTTATCGCCGGTGACTCAGATCATCGCTGGGGCAAATACCTTTGTGAGCAGGGATTTGCTGATCCAGTCTTGCACAAAAAAGAGAACGATCGATTTTACGCGGATTATACTCGCGGATCCCTCGATGTTGATGCCTACCTGCGCTTCGCACTCGGCCCAATCGCGGGCATGGCTATCGCCGAAGTTGAGACTTTGCAGCAGGCTTTTGTCCGCGACTGTATTGAATCACTGCTATTGGACAAGGCCTTTGCCTTGCTT
Organism: uncultured Luminiphilus sp.; assembly: GCA_963926105.1. GTDB lineage: Bacteria > Pseudomonadota > Gammaproteobacteria > Pseudomonadales > Halieaceae > Luminiphilus. Next base: position 11,598 of record CAWUVW010000003.1, read on the forward strand.
GAGACACACCGAAAGCAGGGCGATACCCTCTTGATCATAACGGCCACCAACACAGTAGTCACGCAGCCTATTGCCACAAGGCTGGGCGTAACCCATCTCATCGGTAGTGAGGCAGAGATAAAATCTGGATGTTACAGCGGCAAACCATCAGGCATACCGGCTTATCGCGAAGGAAAGGTGATACGGCTGCTTGAATGGCTAAAAAGCCAGCGGGAAGAGGCTATTGAAGGCGCCTGGTTTTACAGCGACTCACATAATGACTTGCCGCTATTATCGCTAGTCGATCATCCCGTAGCCGTGGATCCGGATACCACCTTGGCTGCGCACGCGGCCACACAAGGATGGCCCGTGATCTCACTCAGAAACTAGCGGCTGCAGCGCTGGGTCTAAAGCGCCGCTGGCGGGCTTACCCTTCCTCGGCGCAGTGACTGCCATAATCTTCGGCGCTCATCAGTGCGTCTAGCTCACTGACATCCTCAGGCTGTAGTTTAAAAAACCAGCCGTCATTGTAAGGATCGCTATTAACCGTCTCCGGCGCGTCTTCTAACAACGCGTTGACTGCGATGACTTCGCCGGCAATCGGCGCGTAAATATCAGAAGCTGCCTTAACCGACTCAATCACACCCGACTGATCGCCCGCAGCAATATTGTCGCCCACATCGGGGGTTTCGACAAACACTACATCACCTAGCGCAGCTTGTGCGTGATCAGTAATGCCTATGGTGACGGTGCCATCCTCTTCAAGGCGCACCCATTCGTGGCTGCTGGCATATTTTAATTCATTCGGGTTGTGGCTCATGACGGCGCTCTCCAGTCGGCTATCTTAAAAAATTATCGTCAATTGCTACGTTAATAACGCACAAAAATGACAAACATCTATTGGGAGGTGCAGAGATTAAAGCCATAGACCTAATTCGCGCAACGAAAATGCGTTACCCGAGCGCCTGCTTTGCCAGCCAATGCTTAATCGGGCCAGCGCGATCGACCCAGCTCAATCCCATATTCCTCGCAACGCGCAGCAGCGGATTTGCACCACCAAAGCCCCGCTTGAAAACTTCCATCGCGGCCATCATCGCCAAATTTTCTGACTTTCGCTGCCGCTGATAACGTTTCAACATCGACATTTCGCCCCAATCTAACCCATCCTGTGCCGCATGCCCAATCTCTTCAGCGAGCACGCGTACATCGGCTAACCCAAGGTTGATGCCTTGACCCGCCAATGGGTGGATACTGTGCGCAGCGTCCGCAAGCAAGGCCAGACGCGGCTGAATATAATCCACCGCATGGCACTGGTTAAGCGGAAATACGCCTCGCTGGCTAACGCCGTTTGCCGCCGGTAGCTGGCCCGCCAGAGCCCGATTCAGCGCATCGACAAAAATATCCTCATCAAGCGCCGCAATCGCTTCCCACGCGCCGTCATCAAGCGACCACACCAAAGCGCAATAATCATCTTGCGCCAGTGGTAACATCGCTAATGGCCCGCTCGATAAAAAGGCTTGATAGCAGGTTTGCTGATGCGACGCGGCCAGCGAAACCGTCGCGACAATAGCCTGCTGATGGTAACTCCATCGCCGGACTTCAAACCCGGCCAAATCACGCAACCGTGAATTAGCGCCATCGGCGCCCACCACGAGCGGGGCCGTCAAATGTAAACCTGACGCTGTTGTAATCAGCCGATAGCCAGTCGCCTCAGTGGACAGTCCAGCAACAGGGTCTTGCCAAATAATATTGACGTTCGGTGCCCGCTCTACCACCTCTAGCAACGCATCGATTGTTAGACGATTTTCAACGATATACCCCAACTCAGGCACGCCTAAGTCGATTGCGCTGAAGCTAATATTGCCGGTGCCATCAGCATCCCAAACCTGCATATGATCATATGGACCGACCCGCTTTGCGACTAAGGCAGGCCAAACGCCAAGCTGGTCGAGAAAGTGTATCGACGAGGGCGTTAAGGCACTGACACGTAAATCCCAACCATCCAAACCCACGGTAGCGTCTGCCAATGTCGGTCGCGGCCCGGCCTCTAAAAGTACAACCTGTAAGCCCCTCGCCGCTAATGCGGCTGCCAGGGCCAAGCCTGCGATACCCGCTCCGACAACAACGACATCACTTTGAGTCGGCGGTGTCATCCTCTGCGCCCGCGCTCAATCCGGCTATTTGCAACCACCAAGCCCGTACCCAAACGAGCGATATGCCGACGTAAGGATGGCAGTAAATCAAGCCCAACCAAAGCGGCATCGCGAGGGAGGTCTAGCAGTGGACCTCGCCGGTTAAATAGTGTCGCCAGCAAATCGGTAGCATCGACTATTAACGCCTGATCTGCGCTGACCGCTGCGCGATAATCTTCCACTAACGCACCTCCGGCCAAGGAATCACCGGCGCGAAGTATCGCTGAGGCAGACTTGCCGAATGCCTGAGCATCGCGAAGCGATAAATTAAACCCCTGACCGGCGACCGGGTGAATACCATGCGCGGCGTTACCCACCACTAAATAGCCAGGCCTGCCCTGCTCGCGGGCACGAATCCGAGTGAGTGGCCAAAAACTCCGCTGCCCGATCGCCAGCATGGCGCCGAGTCGCCATCCGAATGCGACCTGTAGATCTGCCATAAACTGGATGTCATTATTTTGCTCACGCATTGTCTCTGCGGTTACATCATCCATCGACCAAACCACATTAAATCGAGCCTGATTAGGCACTCGGGTCGTCAGCGGCAAAACAGCCAGCGGTCCATTTTGGGTAAAACGCTCGAAGGCGGTACCTGTCTGGCGCCCCTCAAAAGCCACATTGACGACAGCAGCAGTTTGCTGGGTTGAGCGCTGCTCGACATCAATCCCCAGCTGTTGACGTAAACGGGAGTCGCTGCCGTCAGCGATAATGACCAAATCAGCCTCGCACAGACTGCCATCAGACAGTATTACCCCGGGCGGACTTTGAACTTTAGCTAGCGAGTGCACCGAACAAGGCGCGTCTATAGCAATATTTAGCTCAGCCGCACGCATGAGCAGCGCGCGACCAATCAGATGGTTCTCGGCGACATAACCCAGCGCCGACTCAGCGATATCTTCTGCGCTAATTTCACTGCTGCCAAAACGGCGCTGATTCGACACATGAATCTTATTAATAGGCGCTGAATGTGGGGCTAATTCTGACCAAACACCCCAGCGGGTGAGTAATTCAACACTGGCCAAACTTAATGCCGAAGCACGGCTATCCATTGGGTCAGGCTCACCCGCTGGCGCACTGCGCGCCTCGAGCAAACGGATATCGCAAGCCCCATGGCTTGTCTGTGCCAGCGCAACAGCAAAGGCCAAACCGACCATGCCGCCACCGACAATAACGACCCTGGGCGCCATGCTAAGCTCTGCCTCGAAAGGCTGCGCGAGGAGACATGCGCTAGCTCTCCGCCATCAACGCTTCAATAGCATCGGCCTCTTTGGGAACACCGCTAGTCAATACTGCACAGCCATCAGCGGTGACCACCACATCATCTTCAATGCGCACACCAATACCCCGCCACTTTTTAGCAACCTTAGTATTGTTAGGCGAGATATAAATACCAGGCTCGACGGTCATTACCATGCCAGGCTCGAGCAGACGCCATTTGCCGTCCACTCGATAATCACCGACATCGTGCACATCCATGCCCAACCAATGGCCCGTGCGATGCATAAAGAATTCGCGATAAGCGCCCGCTTTAATGAGCGTTTTTTCGTCGCCCTTGAGTAGCCCTAGCTCGATTAACCCTCGGGTGATCACCTTGACGGTAATATCGTGGGATTGATTCCAATGATTGCCCGGTTTGATCTTCTTAATGGCTGCCAGCTGCGACTTGAGTACCAAATCATAGATCGCTCGCTGCTCTGTGGAAAACTTTCCATTGACGGGAAAAGTGCGGGTGATATCTGCCGTGTAATCACCATACTCACAACCCGCATCAATCAAGACCAGGTCACCCTCGCGCATCTTTTGATCGTTTTCGGTGTAGTGCAAGATACAGGCGTTTTCGCCGCTGCCAACGATACTCGTGTACGCAGCACTGCGTGCACCTTGATCCGAAAACTCGTGCAAGATCGCAGCCTCGAGCTGATATTCGTATTTTCCAGGAGCACATATGCGCATCGCACGGCAATGCGCCTGGGCGCTAATGTCCGCAGCCCTGGCCATCACCCTCAGCTCTGCAGCGCTCTTAAACAGTCGCTGTTCGTGTAACAAAAACGCCAAATCGGTAATGTCGCCGGGGGGCGTCGCACCGTTACGTACTTGCTGGCGGATATGGTTTATCCAGCCCATTAAACGTCGATCAAACACATCATTGTGGCCCATAGAGTAAAAGATTCGCTGCCTCCCCTCCATCAAGCCCGGCAAGATATCGTCAATATCATCGACCGGAAAACCATCATCGACACCGTAATCACGCACCACGCCCTCAGGACCCGCACGGCGACCATGCCACAGCTCCATTTCCGGATCGCGGTCGCGGCAGAAAAGAACCGCTTGACCCGCACGGCGGCCGGGGATCAACACCAATACCGCATCCGGTTCATTGAAGCCGGTGAGGTACATGAAATCACTGTCTTGCCGAAAGACATACTCCGTATCGCGACTGCGCGTGCACTCTTTGGCCGCTGGTACTATCGCGATGCTGTCTTTATCCATCATCGCCATTAAGTGTTTGCGTCGACGGGCGTATTCAGACCGACTTATTTTCATCGTTTCATTCCTTGTATGAGACAGCATCCTGAACCACGTTCAGTGCCGCAAAACGGAGATATTCGATCAATTCTTCTAAATCGCGTTCAGCTTTTTCAGACTCGACTTGCTCTGGGTCAGCCTGCGCAATAGCAGCGAAGTCCTTGAGCGCCTCTGCTGTATCAGGCGGCACGACAGCATCGGCAATAGCGGTAGCTGACACCGCCTCGGTGAATCCGACCAAAAACCCCGACGCCCAATCTGCTGTCGATGCTACCCGATCGTCGAAGTCATCGTCATCATCGGGTAAAAGCGGGTGAAAAGCATAGTCTGAGTCGCGGATCGCCGAAAGTGTTGCGCGTAAAATCCGCGTCACAAAATCGACCAGCTCGCCCTGCAAATCTACGGCCAATGCCTTCTCTAATGTTGAAATGGCATTGTCCGCGTCAGGGTCAAAACCCGCACCTAGTAGGCCAACCACGGCACCATGTAGTGTAGACGGATTAATGGTTAGTCCGGCGTTTAGCAGCTGATCAGCAGCCTCACTCCACGGCGGCATGTCCTCAAAATCACCTAGCGAATCTAGCAGCACAGTAGCTCCTTGGGGGTCAGGTTTAAGTACAACTTCAAGTCATTCTCCAAAAGTCAGGGCAGCGCTTTGAATTATAAAGAGTTTTGTCATTGACCGGTCGAAGCGTCAGTTCTATAGTAATACCGATTCAATAGCACAGTGTAGCGCTCGTGGCCGAGAAACTCATCCAGGCTCTAGAAGCCAAAGTTGCAGATCTGATTGCGCTCAGTAAAGAGCTCAATCGAGAGAATCGTCAACTTAAATTTCGCACAGCGGAATTACAACGAGAACGGCGAGAGCTGCTCGAAAAGCAGCATCGTGCGGGTGAGCATGTCCAGCACAGCTTAGACCGCCTGCGCAAAATTGAGCATGGGTCGTGAGCCGCAAACCAACTGTCAGCGTCGAAATTCTCGAAAAAGCCTACCAAGTTGTGTGCCCGCCAGATCAAGAAGCGGCTTTGCTCGCCGCTGCGAAACATCTCGATCAAGCCATGCGCGATATCCGCGCAACCGGCAAAGTCATTGGGCTAGAACGCGTCGCTATCATGGCGGCCCTGAATATGAGCCACGAACTGCAAGCACTGCGCACTGGTGCGCCTTCGGGATCGCTCGATGACCACGAAGACCGCTTGAAAACCCTCAATCACTCGCTAGATGAAGCACTTTATCAACTGCGGCAGCTCGAAATTAATTAAATCTGTGCGCAGATGATTAAAAGGGTTCGTTCATAGCGAGACACTTCCGCTATACTCTATCCATCCTAGCGTATGCGCCAGACAGTTAGTCCTCGAGCCGATAATGCACTACCCGGGGATCTTTTTTCGTTGTTGGTGTGCAAGTCCGTCTCGATCGGAAAGCCTGATGCAGCGATGGGGTCCCCACCTTGAGCCTCAGGGTTCAAGGGCGACACTGTCAGCGGTACGTTGGGTGTTTCACACCCCTAATATAATAGCCACAGGAGCGCGGCCCCATGCGCCGGAGCCCGTCCAATCACTGGAATTTTCGAACTAAGCTAAGCGATAGGGCTTATGCCGTCCTCCATTAACAAACAACAATGGCGCCAGCAGTTGCGAGTAATACGTCAGCAGTGCGCTAACAGGGATGGTGCTAAGGGCCGCAAGTTGGTTGCCGACATGATTGCTCGGTCTCTCTCCTCTATGCAGGAATGGCAACAGGCACAATGCATTGCGAGCTATCGGAGCATCGGGGACGAGCTCGATCCCAGTGTTCTATCAGCGCTGGCACGGCAAGATCACAAGCGCGTCGTGTATCCACGTATTACCGGGCCTGGGCTTATGTCGTTTTGCGATTGGCGCGAGGGAGAGCCTCTTGAAACCTCACTCGCCGGTATCACACAGCCCACAGCCGCAGCGACTATTGCCGCAATCGATGAAATCGATTTTTTCATCATCCCCCTCCTGGGCTGTGATTTAACGGGTTTACGATTAGGCTATGGCGGCGGTTTTTATGATCGAGCACTCATGGGCACACAGGGATTTCGCTGCGGCATAGGCTATCAAGCACAACTGGTGGTGAAGCTTCCAAGGGAAGATCATGACGTCGCCCTGCGCGGCATGGTCACTGAAGCCGGCATTAACAGATTTTAATGCGCGTTAATTTCTGACGTTATCACTAGGCTCCGCCGCCAACGCTAAGCACTGTTATCTGGCAGCATAACGGCACTCGATTTAGCACAAAAATATCCCCGCTTGTTGTAACACGATAGCTGGCTGCTCCGCCTCATCGCCGAGGCTAGGCGCGGCCATGCCAATCATGATGATGAGAACGACGATTAAGCATAACGCTGGCTGTCGACCCATGGCTCAATGAGCATACTCATGTGCTTGATCGCCCGATAAGTCCAGGGCGCCCCATCCAAATACTAGCCTATCATCTCATCGCGACAGACACTCAACACAGAGCGCTGTAACACGTCAAATCGCTCTGCATACGGCAATTACCAAAAATGGCGTTATATCAATAACAGATTCGCATTTTCCCGTTGCACTTTGCGCCTAATTAGCGGCTGCCAAGATACTGTTGATAAGCTTCGTTTTCAGTTTCCTCCCAATAACGATAACCAACACTATCAATTGCTGCACGCAATGCCGCTCGCCTACCTTTTGGCGCTTGTAGGCCCACCAAAACCCGACCGTATGCAGAGCCGTGGTTGCGATAATGAAACAGCGAAATACTGAAGTCAGCACCTAACGCACTGAGAAATTTAAGCAGCGCGCCGGGACGCTCGGGAAACTCCACCCGAAATACCATCTCATCCGCCAACGATGCGGGCGCTCGACTCCCGACCATGTGGCGGACATGGAGTCTCGCGGTCTCGTTGTCGGTAAAGTCAGACACCGCGTAACCTGCATCTTTCAATCGGGTACAGAGCTTCTGCAAATCATCACTATTGGGCGTTACTGTTAAACCCACAAAAACACGTGCATGCTCGGCGTCGTCGTAGCGATAATTGAACTCGGTGATATTGCGCTTACCTATTGCCGAACAAAACTTTTTGAACGCTCCCGCACGCTCTGGGATGGTCACGCTGATCACTGCTTCGCGACGCTCACCAATTTCCGTGCGCTCGGAAATATAACGCAGCCGATCAAAGTTCATGTTGGCGCCACTGACTACCGCCAGCATCGAGGCACCTTTTAGGTTATGGGCTAACGCATATTTCTTCATGCCCGCGATCGCGAGCGCTCCCGCAGGTTCGGCAATAGCACGTGTGTCTTCGAATATATCTTTGACTGCCGCACAAATTTCATCGGTAGAAGCCGTAATAATGTCGTCAACCGACTCACGAATCACTCTAAAGGTCTCTTTCCCAACTTGCCGTACCGCACAGCCATCGGTAAACAAACCCACTTCTTTGAGCCTCACACGACGACCTTTTATCAGCGCCGCCTGTACACAAGCTGCGTCTTCTGGCTCAACACCAATCACCTTTGTTTCTGGCCAGACATACTTTAAATATACCGCCATACCCGCTAGCAAACCGCCGCCACCACACGGTACAAATACGTAATCTAGCGGCTGACGACACTGACGCGCCAACTCCATTGCCACCGTACCCTGACCCGCAATTACGTCAGGGTCATCAAAGGGTGGCAGGTAAGTCATGCCGTCCTTTTCAACCAACTCGCGTGCCTTTTCGGCAGCTTCATCAAAGGCGTCACCGAACAAGATGACCGTGGCACCGCGGCTGCGCACAGCATCAACTTTTATCGCCGGAGTGGTGACCGGCATGACAATTTTAGCTTTGACGCCGAGTTTTTGTGCCGCCAGCGCAACTCCTTGGGCATGATTACCGGCAGAAGCTGCCACAACACCCTGCTCAAGGGCAGCCGCACTCATATTCACCATTTTGTTATAGGCGCCGCGACACTTGAACGAGAAAATGGGCTGGAGGTCTTCCCGTTTCAGCCAGACCTCATTATCGAGACGAAGCGACAACAACGGTGCGTGATCTACCGGGGTTTCCCGCGCAACCTCGTAGACTCGGGCATTTAGGATGCGCTTGATATAAGACTGGGACATAGTTCGCTGACTTTCGCTGGCAAACACGTATCTTATGCTTTTTCAGCCGTGCCGTCATGACGCTCCAGCGCCGCCGTTAAGCGACCGTGTTTAACGATAGTCGCACGCTCAAGGCAGGGTATGCCCAGCAACTAACCGACTGCGCTTTTGCATAGGGCGTTCCGGCAGTGAAAGAATCGTGGGAATGATCGAGGGCCATCAAAAAAAACGCCGATAAAGTCGCTTTATTGTCCTGGAAGCACCCAATAGGTTTGCGAGGAGCGCCGTCTTCACGGACAATACACATTCGCACATGTAGTCTAGCTTGGAGTAAAAATGCCAGCCCGTATTGAACTCGCCAACGCCATTCGTGCGTTAAGTATGGATGCCGTACAAGCGGCTAAAAGCGGACACCCAGGCGCCCCGATGGGTATGGCCGATATCGCGGAAGTCCTTTGGAACAACCATTTAAAACACAATCCAAACAATCCAAACTGGCCGGATCGCGACCGTTTTGTCCTCAGCAATGGGCACGGTTCGATGCTCATTTACTCACTGCTGCATCTCACCGGCTACGATCTACCGATCGACGAGCTGAAAAATTTCCGCCAGTTGCACGCCAAAACACCCGGGCACCCAGAATTCGGCTATGCGCCGGGTGTCGAAACCACAACTGGCCCACTGGGCCAAGGTATTGCCAATGCCGTGGGTATGGCCCTGGCTGAGAAGGTACTGGCAGCACAGTTCAACCGCGACGGACACCAGGTTATTGACCATCGGACCTGGGTATTCTTAGGGGACGGCTGTCTGATGGAGGGCATCTCCCACGAAGTTTGCTCGCTGGCCGGCACGCTAGGCCTGGGTAAGCTGATCGCCTTTTATGATGACAACGGCATTTCGATAGATGGCCATGTTGAGCGCTGGTTTACCGACGACACCCCTAAGCGCTTTGAGGCTTACGGCTGGCAGGTAATCGCCAACGTCGATGGCCATGACTCAGCAGCGATTGAAGCGGCAATTGGCAGTGGCCGGGCAGAGACAGACAGACCTACACTCATTTGCTGTAAAACCGTCATTGGCAAGGGCAGCCCAAATAAGCAGGGCAGTGAGTCCTGCCACGGCTCACCCCTAGGTGACGATGAAATCGCAGCAACCCGCGAAGCGCTTGGCTGGCATCATCCGGCGTTTGAGATCCCAGATGACATTTACGCGGGTTGGGATGCACGCACCACCGGCGCCTCAACCGAAGCGGAGTGGCTGCAACGCTTTGCCGCCTATCGCGCCAGCTTCCCCGCTGAAGCAGCCGAGCTTGAGCGCCGCTTACAAGGTGAATTACCCACCGACTTTATTGACAATATCGACGCCTACATCGCCGCCTGCGCAGAAAAGGGTGCCAGCATCGCGTCGCGCAAAGCTTCACAAGAAACAATTAACGCTCTTGGTCCGCTGCTACCTGAACTGCTCGGCGGCTCGGCGGATCTCGCAGGCTCTAACCTAACGCTCTGGTCCGGCTCAGAGGGCATAAGCGCAGACAATGCGAAGGGCAACTACATCTATTATGGCGTGCGTGAATTTGGCATGTCGGCGATGATGAATGGCATTGCACTCCACGGCGGGTTTATCCCCTACGGCGCCACCTTCCTCATGTTCATGGAGTATGCCCGCAACGCCATCCGTATGGCTGCGTTGATGCGACAGCGTGCGCTATTTGTGTATACCCACGACTCCATTGGCCTAGGTGAAGACGGCCCAACGCATCAGCCGGTAGAACAGCTGACCAACTTGCGTACTACGCCCAATCTAAATACTTGGCGACCCTGTGATGCGGTCGAATCAGCCGTCGCATGGAAGCAGGCGGTCTTGCGCAGCGACGGGCCATCCGCGCTCATATTCTCGCGTCAGAACCTACCCCACCAAGTGCGAAATGCGGTCCAAATTGCCAACATCGCCCGCGGTGCTTACGTTTTAGACCCTGAAGTTGGCAAGCTAGATGCCATCATCATTGCAACAGGATCAGAAATAGGACTCGCCGTTGAGGCGGCAGCCGAGCTGACCAACAAAGGGCGGGGAATCCGCGTTGTCTCCATGCCTTGCGCCGAAATCTTTGTTCAGCAGGACGCAGCCTACCAAGAGTCGGTACTGCCTAGCGACGTACTTGCACGTGTAGCGGTTGAGGCGGGCCATGCGGATTACTGGTATAAATTCGTCGGCTTAGATGGCCGTGTTGTGGGTATGACCACCTATGGCGAGTCAGCCCCCGCGAGCGAATTGATGAAGGAATTCGGCTTCACTGTAGAGAACGTTGTTGCCGCGCTAGAGGATGTAATTTTCGATTGAAAAGCCGCATTGCCATCAACGGCTTTGGCCGAATTGGGCGCACGGTATTCCGTGTGCTTGAGGAGCGTGAAGACGCAAAAAAAGTGCTGGATCTTGCGGCGATTAACGAAATCGCCGACCCCGCGACAGTCGCACATTTAGCGCGTTTTGACTCAACCCATGGCCGCTTCCCCGGGGTCATTGCAAGCGGCAACGGCCACCTCAGTGTCAACGGTACAGAGATCGCATTGCTCAGGCAGAGCGGCGTATCCAACCTGCCCTGGCGGCAGCTTGATATCGATCTAGTCTTAGAATGTACAGGCTCTTTTAGTGATCGTGCCACCGCGACGGAGCACTTGGACGCAGGCGCACAAAGAGTACTCTTTTCACAGCCGGCGGCGGCGGATGTTGATGCCACGATTGTCTGGGGTATCAATCAGCAACAGCTCACTACCGAATCAAAAATTATATCCGCCGGGTCCTGTACCACTAACGCTATTATTCCAGTGTTATCGGTGCTCAATGCAGCCTTTGGCATTGATGTAGGCACAATGACGACCATCCATTCGGCAATGAATGACCAGCCCGTACTCGATGCATATCACAACACAGATTTGCGTAAGACACGGGCTGCGTTCAACTCCATTATTCCCGTCGACACCGGCTTGGCTGTCGGTATCGCTAGAATTTTGCCCGAACTGGCGGGAAAATTCACCGCACAGGCGCTGCGCGTACCTACCTTGAACGTATCGGCGATCGACCTTGCCGTAGTGACGCACAAGCCCTGCGACCGCAATGCCGTCAATGCCATGCTCGCTGAAGCAGCCGCCGGACCACTGAAAGACATTTTAGGATTCACCACTGAACCGTTGGCATCATGTGATTTTGCGCGGGAATCGTGTTCGAGTATTGTCGATGCCAGTCAGACTCAGGTCAGTGGTAACAAGCTAATCAAGGTATTGATTTGGTTTGACAACGAATGGGCCTATGCAAACCGACTGCTTGATATCGCCATGCAGTTACATCAGCTCAACCCCCCCATGAGGAGTGCCGCATAGCGACGCACTCATTAACGTCACGCAAGAGGAGGCCCATGAAGTTAATGACTGACATCGCGCTCGCGGGCAGGCGCGTTCTGATCCGCGAAGATCTCAACGTGCCCATTAAGAGCGGTCTTATCACTAGCGATGCACGCTTAGCAGCCGCGATACCGACTATCCGAGCAGCACTCGGAGCGGGCGCTGCCGTGATCGTGATGTCGCATTTAGGTCGCCCTGAAGAAGGGCAATTCGACGATGCCTATTCCATGGCACCCGTAGCGGTTCGGCTCGGTGAGTTACTCGGTCAACCAGTATTCCTTGAGCGCGCTTGGCGGCAAGCATCGCCAACACCGGGACAAGTCATACTATTAGAAAATGTACGCTTTAACGCAGGCGAGAAACAAGACGACGAAACCTTAGCCAAGCAGTATGCGGCACTGTGCGATGTATTTGTGATGGACGCCTTTGGTAGCGCTCACCGGGCTCAGGCATCGACCCATGGTGTTGCAAAATTCGCGCCCATTGCCTGCGCAGGGCCACTGCTGGCCGCCGAACTTGACGCGCTGACTCGCGCCTTGGCCGCGCCCGCGCGCCCTATGATGGCGATTGTGGGCGGCTCGAAGATTTCAACCAAACTTGCCGTCCTCGAACAGCTGGCCGACAAATGCGATAGCTTGGTCGTCGGCGGCGGCATTGCCAATACATTTTTAGCCGCCGCAGGGTATTCTGTGGGCAAGTCGCTGTGTGAGCACGACCTCCTCGATACTGCGCGCAGCTTGATGGATAAGACCTCCATTCCACTGCCGATCGACGTAGTCGTTGCAAAGACGTTTAGTGAATCAGCCATCGGTGCGGTTAAATTGGCTGCCGAAGTTGCTGAAGATGACATAATTTTAGATATTGGCCCACAATCCGCTGCGGCTATCGCCGATAAAATCAAAAGTGCGGGTACTATTTTATGGAATGGGCCGGTAGGCGTGTTTGAGTTTGACGCCTTTGAGGGCGGGACTAAGGCGCTCTCAGAAGCCGTAGCCGCGAGCGAGGGCTTTTCGCTGGCAGGGGGAGGCGACACATTGGCCGCCATCGACAAGTACGGCATCGCCGATCAGGTATCCTATATCTCAACCGGCGGTGGAGCATTTTTGGAATATGTAGAAGGTAAAACACTGCCGGCGGTGGCGATGCTCAACATGCGCGCTAACGAGGCTTAAGGAGAAAGACCAGCGTCATTCGCTGCGCAACATGGCAAACACCCACATTTTGGCTTACAGGAGGCCTATATGGCACTCATCAGTTTGCGACAACTCTTAGACCACGCCGCAGAGCATGGCTATGGAGTACCCGCGTTTAACGTCAACAATCTTGAACAGACCCGCGCCATTATGGAAGCGGCTGACATCACCAACTCACCCGTGATCATGCAGGCGAGCGCGGGCGCTCGTAAGTACGCAGGTGCGCCTTTCATACGCGCCATGATGGCCGCGGCGATTGAAGAATTTCCGCACATCCCCGTCGTCATTCACCAAGATCATGGCACCTCAGCAGCAATTTGCCAGCGCTCCATTCAATTGGGGTTTAGCTCGGTGATGATGGACGGCTCGCTGGGTGAAGATGGCAAAACACCCACTGACTACGATTACAATGCCCACGTTACACGAACTGTGGTTCAGATGGCGCATGCTTGTGGCGTTTCGGTAGAAGGCGAGATCGGCTGTTTAGGGTCGCTAGAGACCGGTGAAGCAGGTGAAGAAGATGGCATTGGCGCTGTTGGTAAGCTGACTCACGATCAAATGCTCACTGACCCCGAAGAGGCCGCACAGTTCGTTGCTGACACCGGTGTGGATGCCTTGGCGATTGCCTGTGGTACCAGCCATGGGGCGTATAAGTTTAGCCGGCCACCGACGGGCGACATTTTAGCCATAGACAGGATCAAAGACATTCATGCTCGCATCCCTAATACCCATTTAGTAATGCATGGCTCCTCGGCGGTGCCGCAGGACTGGCTGGCCATCATTAACGAATTCGGAGGCGCAATTCCAGAGACTTATGGCGTGCCCGTTGAACAGGTTGTTGAAGGCATCAAACACGGCGTTCGCAAAATTAATATCGACACTGATCTGCGCTTGGCTTCTACCGGTGCCGTACGTCGTTACTTGGCGCAGAATCCCGCAGAATTTGACCCGCGTAAATTTCTCGCCGAGACCATCGTCGCCATGCGCGACATTGTCATAGCGCGAAATGAGGCGTTTGGTACCGCAGGCCAAGCCGCGAGTATTAAGCCTATGTCACTTGCGAAGGTACAAGAAGCGTACGATGCCGGCCGGTTATAAGGTGCGTAAAGCGCCAGCTACCTAGCCGCCGAGCAATATTGCGCATCATCGCCTGAGTTAATGGCGATGGTTCAGCGTAAGCCAGAAAAGCGCCGTTAAACCCGATTAAGGCACGCTATGAGTCCTAGGCTTTGGGTGTGTTTAAACTATCGCCAAATACCGCATGTAAAGGCTTTTCAAAGCGACGCCAACGGGCCTGACGTTTGTTATTCAAGGGCTCGCGCACCTGCCAGACACTCGCAGTTCGGACAGAATTGCGCAGCGAATGAAAATTCAGCATTTCGGGGCGCCAAGGCTGCCCCAACCATTTAAGCAAGTCAGCTAAAGTGCTTTCAGCATCGGCAACCAAGGCTTCGTATTCAACAATACGAATGCGGTCTGGATAACGCGCCGCCCATGAATCAGCTAGATCATCCAACAAACGGATTTGTTGGCGAATACTGCAGAGGTCATTTGCATAGCCGTGCTGGGGGTGGAGCCGGGTACCAAACACTGAGACCAGCGTGTCACGCCAGTCACGCCGCGTAATAACAAACTTGGCAGCGGGTAAAACCTGGCCCAACAGGTGTATTTGATAAATATTATCCGGCCGTTTATCGGTTGCAATTTTGCCTTCAGGCACCAATTCACTGAGTATCTTTTGATGCTGTGCACGCCATTGGGTCATTTCTTCAGCTGACGGCTCTCGTGCTGGGAACACCATGCCGCCTCCCGCGGTGGCAATACGCCGCGGCCAAAACTCGCTCTCGCCGAGCGGAAAAAAAGCGCCGTGCGCAGCCAGCATTTGCTCGAGTAAAGTGGAGCCAGAGCGGAACATACCGCAGATAAATAGGGGCCCATTGGTGTTGGTATCGCTGTCAGTACTTTTAGTGCGAGGGATATCTATTTGCTTGGCCAGATGATTGAGCTCAGCGATTTTTTCTGCGGGATACGGCGGGGACTGCTGTTGATCGATAGTATTCGCGGCGAGCATCGCCTGCCATGCGGCATCGACGTTATCTAAAGCTTCTTCAGCCGCTGCCAAAGATAGCCATACATCAGGATTCGCCGCCGCCGGTGCAGCCGCACGCAGTTTTAGCAACACAGGGTCATCGTCGGCCGTCACCATACTGGCATCGGCCAATCGTGCCAATGCCGCTGTGTTGTTCGGTTCCCTCGCGATCACTTGGGCAAACCAATGATGCGCAGCCTCTCGATCCCCGAACTGCTCAGCTAAATGCCCCTGATTAAACATCGCGGCGGTGTAGTTCGGGTTCAATCTTAACGATTCATCTAGGGCCTCGAGGGCTTTATCGCGTTGCTGCAATCGCTCGGAGTAGATCGAGCCAATATTCAGCCAGACTTCTTCTGGCTTAGCCACGCCAAAGCCAAGCGCTCGATGATAGGCATGAATCGCTTCTTGCCACTGGCCAAGGCGCGCCGCCCAGTAACCGTGATTGTAGTGATCATCGGGCACATCGCCCGCTGCTGCCGCGGTGCGAGCCAGCTGATATGCTTTGAGTGCTTGCTGTATTGAATCCATAAAAGCCATTGAGCGACAAATACGCTCGAAACAAAAGTTTTTTTAGCTAAAAAAAAAGCGGGCCCAAAGGCCCGCTTTCTATTTATTGCAGCATCAGCTGCTAAGCATTTCTGCTTAGAAGCGGAACGTTGCCTGGGCAAACAAGTACTGACCCAGCGTATCGTAGAAGCCTGCAATCGCGTTGGCGTTTGTAGCCAATGTATTACCCACTAATGGTGGCGCCTCGTCCAGCACGTTGTTCACACCAACCAACAGTTCTGAGTTACCCAAGAAACGGAAGGTCGCGTTCAGGTCAAGATAGCTTTCTGAACCAGACAGGTTCTTCTGAGCAATTGTGTCTATCCCTAATGAAGCTTTACCTGATAGAGCACCGTCATAATCGACGCCCTCAAAGTAACGCCAGCGCGCAGTAACAGCCCAGAAATCATTGCTGTCATAGCTAGCACTCAGTGTATGACGCCACTCTGGCGATGCGTAGCAACGTGTGCTGATCAAACCAACACAGTCGTAGGTCTCACCAGGTAAGATCTCTACTTCCTTAGTCATCATGAAAGTACCCGCCAAGCGAACATCAAACGTACCGTTCAAGGCATCTTGTGACCATGCTGCAGCAACGTCTATACCTTCCCATTCAGCAGTACCAATGTTCTGGAGACCATTGAACACGTAGCCAGTCTCACCCTGCCACAATGAACCTGAACCTGAGCGCTTGACTGAATCACACAACTTGCCATTCTCACCACACTGACGAATGATGTTTTCAGCACCAACCGTCGCAACGGTGTTCTCGATCTCAATACTCCAGTAGTCAAATGACACAGTCAGGTTGTCCAGCGGTGTCAATACCAAACCGATGGTGATTGTGTCAGCTTCTTCTGGGCTCAAGTCAACGTTACCACCACTGATCTGGTTGTACTGGCCAGCAGGACTCGCAACAATGTTGCCGTACTGCGCAGCAGTGACGCCGGTAGCCGCACACTGTGCTGCAGTGAACTCAGGTGTAGCACCCGAACAGGGGTCAACCCCGCCCCAGAGGCCCAGGTTGTTCACTGAATAGAGCTCAGACACGTTAGGCGCACGAACGGCGCGGTTGAAACCGGCACGAATACGAGCCATTTCGACTGGCTGCCAGTCGAAACCAAAACGGTAGGTATCTTGTCCACCCACGGTGCTGTAATCAGAGTAACGATAGGCCAAGTCAAGTGCCAAGCCGTCTAAGACTGGAATGTTGGCTTCCATGAAGACTTCAGAAACGCTATAACTGCCGCGCAAAGATGGGGTGGGCCCGCCCTGACCGAGCAGCTGACCTTCCGAGAATACAGTATCTGTTGTACGGTCAAAGTCTTCACCGCGCCATTCATAACCGATAACAACTTGGATCGGATCATTCTGGCCAATAGAGAACAGCTCGCCAGTCGCATAAGCGTTGATCACTTCGGTGCTGCTGGTTGATTGCAGCATACCAGTGCCCGTCAAGCCGTTAGCCTGAGCAGGCGTTACAGCACCTGGCGTGAACACTTGGTAAGCAGGACAGCCTGCGTCACAAGCATCAGCGTTCAGTACAGCAGTGATGTTTGGCGCAAAGAAGTCATTGATATACGTTGAACTCTGACGTGTTTGAGCTTTGAGATAGCTCGCATCGTATGACCACGTGTCGTTGATCTCGCCCTTGAGGCCAGTAACAATACGGAAACCGTCGTTGGTGAAGTTATTCGAGCGAGGACCGCCCTCAACGTTACGCTTACCAACGTAAACACCGAAGTCGTCACTCTCTCGCTCTGGGTAGAGCGATTCCAACGAAGCCGCAAATGCAGGGGGGAGGTCCTCGAGTCCTAAGAAATAGGCTTCGGCAAAGAAAGTACCTGATTCGGCGATCTGTGCACGCGTCTCAGAACTTGAATACATAAACTCTAAGTAAGGCGTGAAGTTGTCGTTGATTTTGTAATCAGCAAAGCCACCAAACGAATACTGCTCCAACGGACGCAAAAAGTGGTTGATCGGCGCATAGTTATAGATGTTGGTGCCGTCATATTCTGCTAGTCCACCACCAGGCAGCAAACTATAAAAGCCTTCTTGATCATAATCATAACCACTAGGGCCGTCACCGCCTTCAGTAAGGGGAGCAATGAAGAAGTTGGGGTTGGCCGCGTTAGCAGAACCACCAACAGCTGTACCCTTATCATTCAGAGCGCCGGCAGAGTAATCGCGTGCTTCCTGACGTAACTCTTGCTGCTCACGCCATGAGGCGTAAAGAGTCGCGTTACCT
This sequence comes from uncultured Luminiphilus sp., assembly GCA_963926105.1. Lineage (GTDB taxonomy): Bacteria > Pseudomonadota > Gammaproteobacteria > Pseudomonadales > Halieaceae > Luminiphilus. The sequence goes on from CAWUVW010000003.1 coordinate 29,858, forward strand.
TTGCCATCAGCAAAGTCCATACCCATAGCGATATCAATTTGGTTGTTCTCGCCATCGGGCCCTTCGGTACCGGCAGGGTAATCGAAGTTTCTGCCGCTCAAGAGGTCTTGCATATAGCTACTGTCGTTGTCGTGACGGTAGCCACTCCAACCAGCGCGGATTTCAATGCCGGTCATGCGGCGGGTTACGAAGTTAACAACACCCGCAACCGCGTCGGCGCCGTAGGTTGCAGAAGCACCACCGGTCAGCACGTCAACACGCTCAATCGCGATGGTTGGGATTTGAGAGATGTCGGGTGCTTGCGTAGAAGCGCCACCAGCAGTCATACGACGACCGTTAACCAATACCAATGTACGATTAGTACCCAAACCACGCAGGTCAACAGTAGCCGTACCTGTTGAACCGTTAGAGATGTTGGCGTTCTGGCTAGTTTCGATTGAAGGCAGGCTGTTAAGTACCGCTTCAATGTTTACGAAACCGAGGTTTGCAATATTTTCGGCAGTGATGACGGTTACGGGGCTAGTTGCACCAAAGCCATCTTGGCTTTTAATACGGGTACCGGTAACCACTACTTCTTCTACCATAAGGTCTTCGTCTTGCGCGAAAGCAAATCCGCTAACGAGGGTTGAGCTCAGCGCCGCGGAAACAGCCAGGCTAAGATGTCGCTTATTCAGTGATTTCATTGAAATCCTCACATTTAAATGATTGAAATGAGTGGCCCATCTAGGAACAAAATTCCTTAGGAACCTACGATCCTAATCAAAATCACAAGGATGCGAGACACCTATCGGTGAAAATGCGACTTATTCACGAGAACTCTCTGGAACTTTCCAAGTGCAAGTGTGTGGGGCGGTACTTTTTCACACTACGAATCCATAAAAATGGTCATTTATCGCTACTTCAACCGCTTAACGGCAATGCTCCGCCCAGAGCTCAACACCGTCATTTCCCAGCCACCCAGAAAATTCTGCTCAAAACGCACTGCTGTATCAGTGGTTTTATGGCGATACACCCCTCGGTGACGCTGCTGCCAGACCTGGCCATTATCCAATTTAAAGCGGGTATTGTCGCTCCAGCCTTCAAAAGACGAGACAATTGCAGCATCAAAAGGCAGATCTTTCTCTACAGCCACCTCGGCGACCCGCTCGGCCTGGCGCTCCTGGGCAACGCGGCGATCTACTTCGGCCGCAGTAGCAGCCTTCACTTCAACAACCTCGCGTTCAAGTTGATCAAACCGTGCCCGTAGCCAATCATCTAAGAACTCGTGCTCCGCGGGGGTCAATCGGTAGAGACCTGCCGCCAACTGTTCATCAGAGGACATTTCCTGCCTCAGACCATCGAACAGCTCAGGCTCTGATGCTTGTGCGAATGTCGACACTCCGGCCAGCGTCAGAGTAACTGCGGCAACAAAAAGCACCGTAAACAACGTCTGCTTCAAGGTGTTCATGCGCAACATCAAAATAATACTCGGCATCTCAAGGTTCCCTCAATCGATCGCAATTGCGTCAGCGCCATATCTGAATATTCTGACGCCACATCAATGACGACATATCCAATATCGTTGCGCGTTTGTAAATACTGCCCGCAGATATTAATACCATTATCTGAGAACACACGGTTAATCGCACCCATGACACCGGGCACATTGCGGTGAACATGTAGCAGTCGGTGTTGGCCCTCGTGCTCGGGCAACGCCACTTCTGGGAAGTTTACCGCTGACAATGTGGCGCCAGTATCACTGTAGCGCGCTAACTTCTCGGCCACCTCAATACCAATATTCTCCTGCGCCTCCATGGTGCTACCGCCGATATGGGGCGTCAGAATGGCATTGTCAATGCCGCGCAGTGGCGACAGAAACTCGTCGTCATTGGACCGGGGCTCAATCGGGAAAACATCAATCGCGGCACCGGCAATATGTCCCGAATGCAGCGCGGCCTCTAAAGACTCAATATCAACGACATTACCCCGCGAGGCATTGATCAAAATGCTGCTCGGCTTCATGACTGCAATTTCATGTGTACCCAGCATATTGGCGGTGCTTGCGAGCTGCGGGACATGTAGACTCACGACATCGGCGCGGCCTAACAAATCGTCAAGACTCGTTACCTGCCGGGCGTTACCCACTGGCAACTTTGTCACCACGTCATAAAACTCAACGGTCATGCCCAGGCTTTCCGCCATAACACCCAGCTGCATGCCAATGTTACCGTAGCCAACAATGCCTAAGGTTTTGCCGCGAATTTCATAGGACCTGGCCGCGGTTTTTAGCCATTCGCCTCGATGCGCCGCGGCATTTTTAGCGGGAATGCCGCGCAGCAGCAGAATTGCCTCGGCAATCACCAGCTCCGCCACCGAGCGCGTATTAGAGTAGGGCGCATTAAATACTGGTATACCGCGCATACCAGCACTATTTAAATCGACTTGATTGGTCCCTATACAAAAGCAACCGACTGCTACCAGCTTACGGGCGGCGTCGAACACTTCCTCGGTAAGCTGTGTTCGCGAGCGCAAACCGACAAAATGTGCATCTGCTATCTCGGCCTTGAGGTCATCGGCCGACAAGGCTTTCGGAAAGCTGACGACATTGGTGTAGCCGGCAGCGGCCAGGGTGTTGGCAGCGCTCGTATGTAAGCCTTCAAGAAATAAAAATTTTATCTTGTCTTTATGTAATGAATTTTTGCTCACGCGAAATCCCGAGAATTAATGTGAGAACAACCATAGCACCACCCTATCGATCTGGGACTACAGCAACATAGAGGTAGCTTTTTCATCAACGCTTACCAACAGCAATGCTAACATGCACATTCCTGCGTCAGTACCGCAGCGCCCCAATAAGCGATCAATAATAGGTATGCCTATGTCAGCCCTACCCGAACTTGCAGCTCAGCAGCTCAGCCAAATACTTGGACCCCAGCGTTTTCTTGTCGATCAAGATTCTCTCAATCAATATGGCAGGGACTGGACTCGGTTTGCCACCCCGGCCCCCTGTGCTATCGCACTGCCCGAATCTATTGACGAGGTGCAGCAGATTGTACGATTAGCCCGAAAGCACGGCATTGCGATTGTGCCGTCTGGAGGCCGAACAGGGCTAAGTGGCGGGGCGGTCGCGGCCAAAGGCGAACTGGTTGTCGCCATGGATCGCATGAACCAAGTCGATGCCGTGAGCAAAGTCGACCGCAGCGTTCGCTGCCAAGCCGGCGCCATCACGGCGGTGATACAGCAACGTGCCGAAGAAGCCGGGCTGCGCTATCCGGTGAACTTTGCCTCCGCAGGGTCCAGTCAAATTGGCGGCAATATCGCAACCAATGCCGGTGGCATTCAAGTCATCCGCTACGGCATGACCCGCAACTGGATCAGCGGCTTGACGGTAGTGACCGGCGCGGGCGAGATACTCGAACTCAATCGCGGCCTCCTCAAAAACAATACTGGCCTCGACTTCAGACATCTGTTTATTGGTTCCGAAGGTATTTTGGGTCTGATCGTAGGGGCCACCATCCAACTCTGCAAGCCGCCAACCGATCCGAACGTCATTGTTCTCGGTCTACCCGACATGAATGCAATCATGCAAGTGCTGGCGGCATTCCAATCAGAGATAGACCTACTGGCCTATGAGTTTTTCTCAGATTTGGCGCTCAGCAAGGTCGTTGAACATCAAGGTCTTCAGCGCCCTTTCGAGGCAGTGACGCCGTTCTATGCGCTGCTCGAGTTCGAAAACCTCGGTGAGGCCACCGAGGCCGCCATAATGAAAGTGGTAGAAAGCTGCATGGAGAACGGCTGGGTAGAAGACGCCGTGCTCAGCCGGAGCGTCGCTCAGGCGAGAAATCTGTGGCGTTTACGTGAAGATATCTCTGAGGCCCTCTCGCGCTGGACGCCCTATAAAAACGACATTTCGACAACAGTCGCCAAAGTGCCGGGCTTTTTACAGCAAATAGATAGCGTTGTAACGGCACGCTATCCCGATCTCGATGTGGTCTGGTATGGGCATATTGGCGACGGTAATCTGCACTTGAATATTCTAAAACCCGACGATGTTTCGGTGGATGATTTTCAAATACGCTGCAAGGCGGTATCTGCCGAAATCTTCGAAGTGATCGCCGCTATGGGCGGAAGCATCTCCGCAGAACACGGCGTTGGTCTGCTGAAAAAAGATTTTTTACACTATTCACGAAGCGCAACAGAGTTAGCACTAATGAAACAAGTGAAACAGAGTTTTGATCCGGACGGGATTATGAATCCCGGCAAGGTGTTTGATGACCATTAAAAGGGTCAGAAGAACCAAAGCTGGCATTCACCAGCCTAGCGCAAGTGCCCTAGCTGCGCACCAAGGTGCGCACGCCATCAGGGGTACCAAGCAACAATACGTCGGCGGGGTCGATCGCGAATAAGCCGTTACACACCACGCCCGGAATGTCATTTAACGCTTTTTCAAGTGCCACCGGCTGGGCGATTTCCATACCATGCACGTCGAGAATAAAGTTGCCGTTGTCGGTCATCACGCCCTCGCGCCACACCGGCTGCCCACCGAGCTTAACGATTTCACGCGCAACATAGCTGCGCGCCATGGGGATCACCTCAACGGGCAGGGGGAAAAACCCTAGAGTACGCACCAACTTGCTCTGATCAGCGATGCAAATAAATTGTTCAGCCACTGCGGCGACGATTTTCTCGCGGGTTAAGGCGGCGCCACCGCCTTTAATCAACTGCAGTTGCTCATTAGCTTCGTCGGCGCCATCTATATAGACATCAAGCGATGCCACGCTGTTTAAATCGGCTACGGGAATACCCATTTCTTTGAGCAGCGCAGACGAGCGCTCCGAACTCGACACGGTGGTGTCGATGCGCGCCCGCAGCGGACCAAGCTGGCGAATAAAGCATTCGGCGGTACTACCCGTCCCAATACCTAGCACCAAATTATCGTTGTCCAGCGCGGCAACACGCGCGATTGCGGCTGCGGCTACTTGTTCTTTCATTGCCTGCTGGTCCACCCGACACTCTCCTCAATCTGTTTCTCTTCGTAATTGGCCACAGTATATAGCGGTTATGCGCGGCAAACAGCAGCGGTCATCGCACAACCATACAATTAATTTATGCCAAAAAGTTTCCATCAAAATATTTTGATATAGTGAAAAAACATTGCTAACCTCTGCGGCAATGTCTAATACGTCTAACATTGCACACCTGCACAGCGCGACCACCGAAGTGGCCTTGGCGGAGCCCGTTGCTGCGTCGCATCTATCGGTTGAGCCATCGGCAACGTCGCTCACCGAATTGCTGAAGGCACTGGCCGATGAATTGCGACTACAAATCCTTCAGGTACTGCGCGAGGACTCCTTTAGTGTTTCAGAGCTATGCCAAGTTTTTGATTTGCGACAAAGTGCGCTCAGCCATCATCTGAAAGTGTTGGTGGGTGGAAACTGGTTAGTTCGGCGCCGTGAAGGCACCATGATTTTTTACCGCAGGCAGCTGGCAGCTGGCGCTGACGAATTACTGCGCCAGGCCATCCTTGCACGCATTGATCTTGAAGAACCGTCGCCGTTATTGAAGCAGCGTCTCAACGACATTCAAGCGCAGCGCGAACAAAATTCTGTGGATTTTTTCCGCGACAATATCGCGCGCTTTAGTGAGCAAAAAGAATTAATTGCCTCCTGGCAAGACTACACCGATGCCACGCTGCATCTACTAGACAAAGCAGCGCTACCCGAGCTGCCTTGCATCGCAGAAATTGGACCAGGCGACGGCAGCTTACTGCCCGAGCTAGCCCGGCGCGCCGGCAAAGTTATTGCGCTCGATACCTCCGAGGTAATGCTTCAAAGCGCCCGCAGCAATGCGTATGGATTAGATAATATAGTGTTTCTATTGGGTGACACTCAGCACCCGGCGCTAACTGAACAGCGTATCGATGTCATTGTTGCCAACATGGTGCTGCACCACACGCCCGACCCACAAACCACGCTCGCTCATGCCGCAACGCATCTAGCGCCAGGTGGCGTATTTATTATTAGCGAGCTGTGCGCACACGATCAATTATGGGCGCGGGAACACTGTGGTGATTTATGGCTGGGCTTTACCCCTGAGCAATTAGGGCAATGGGCCGAGGCGGCGGGCTTAGAGCGTGCCGCTGAGATATTCATCGGGCAGCGCAACGGTTTTCAAATTCAAGTAAGACTCTTTATTAAAACTACATTAACAGGTAATCAAGCATGAGCGAGTACTCACTATTTACGTCTGAGTCGGTGTCTGAAGGACACCCCGACAAAATGGCTGATCAAATTTCCGACGCCATCCTTGACCTCTTTCTCAGCCGAGATAGAGATGCCCGAGTCGCGGTTGAGACACTGGTGAAAACCGGTATGGTCGTGCTCGCGGGCGAGGTCAGCTCAAACGCCAACATCGACACCGGAGAAATCGAAAAGGTGGTCCGCGACACCATTGTCGAGATCGGTTATAACAGCTCTGAGATGTGTTTTGATGGTAAGACCTGCGGCATTCTCAATGCGATCGGGCAACAATCGGCGGACATCGCACTGGGTACCGATGAAGCGGATGAAGCGCATCAAGGTGCCGGCGACCAAGGCCTGATGTTTGGCTATGCCAGCGACGAAACCGACGTATTGATGCCCGCCCCGATCTACTTCGCACACCGGTTAGTCGAACGACAGGCGATGCTCAGGAAAACCGGCGAGTTATCCTGGTTACGCCCCGATGCGAAGAGCCAAGTGTCGCTACGCTACGATGACAACGGCCGGCCCTGCGCCATCGATGCGGTTGTTTTGTCGACGCAGCACGCGCCGACGATCTCGCTAGAGGCACTGCGTGAAGCCGTGCTAACGCACATTATTCAGCCAGTATTGCCACAAGCCTGGCTACACAGTGAGACCATCTACCATATCAACCCGACAGGTAACTTTGAGATCGGCGGCCCCATGGGCGACTGTGGTCTGACCGGACGGAAAATTATTGTCGACACCTACGGCGGCATGGCACGCCATGGTGGCGGTGCCTTCTCGGGTAAAGATCCCTCAAAAGTAGACCGATCCGCGGCGTACGCCGGTCGCTATGTAGCTAAAAATATCGTCGCTGCGGGTCTCGCCAAGCGCTGTGAAGTACAACTTTCCTATGCGATTGGCGTCGCTGAACCAACCTCAATTTCAGTTAACACTTTCGATACCGGTGTGATTTCCAATGACGCCATCGGCGCGCTGATTCGCGAGCACTTCGATCTGCGGCCGAAAGGTTTGATCAATATGCTCGACTTAAAACGTCCCATTTACAAGGCGACCGCCAAGTATGGCCACTTTGGGCGAACCGGTAGCGACTTCACCTGGGAAAACACCGACAAAGCCGATGCGTTGCGCGCCGCTATCTAGCGCATTCGCTGGGGGCTAAACCTCAGCGGGCTGCCCGATAAACGCTGTATCGCCAACCACGACCCACAAGGAATCTCACCATGACGACCGCATTAGATCTAAACACTTTTACTGATTATAAAGTTGCTGACATCACACTCGCCGACTGGGGTCGGCGCGAACTAGAGATCGCCGAGACCGAGATGCCAGCGCTCATGGCGCTACGCGAGCAATATCGTGCCGAGCAACCATTGGCAGGTGCCAAAATTCTCGGCTGTATTCACATGACGATTCAAACAGGCGTTTTAATTGAAACATTGGCTGCGCTGGGCGCCGAAGTACGCTGGTCATCGTGCAATATTTTCTCAACCCAAGATCACGCCGCGGCTGCGATCGCAGCAACCGGCGTCCCAGTTTTTGCCTGGAAAGGCGAAACCGATGCCGAGTATGAATGGTGTCTCGAGCAGACCATTTTACACAATGGCAAACCCTGGGCCGCCAATATGATCCTAGACGATGGCGGCGATCTCACTCAGATGCTGCACGCGCAGTACCCCCAGGTACTCGACAATATTCACGGTATTACCGAGGAAACCACTACCGGCGTGCATCGTCTTTACGAAATGCTCGCTGCGGGTGAACTGAAAGTGCCTGCTATTAACGTTAACGATGCGGTCACTAAAGCCAAAAACGATAACAAGTATGGCTGTCGTCACAGCCTCAATGACGCCATTAAGCGCGGCTTAGATCACCTGCTCGCCGGTAAGCGTGCCCTAGTCATTGGCTACGGCGATGTGGGTAAGGGCTCGGCGCAGTCGCTGCGTCAAGAGAGTATGATTGTTCGAGTCAGCGAAGCCGATCCGATCTGCGCGATGCAAGCGTGTATGGATGGCTTCGAAGTGGTATCGCCGTTCAATGACGGTATTAACGACGGCACAGACGCCTCGATCAATACCCAGCTACTGGCCAATACCGACATACTGGTTACTACCACCGGCAATGTCGATGTCTGTAATGCCGCCATGCTGCGCGCGTTAAAATCTGGCGCCGTCGTGTGTAATATCGGTCACTTTGACAACGAAATTGATACCGCCTACATGCGCACAAATTGGGAATGGGAAGAGATCAAACCCCAAGTTCACAAAATTTACCGCGACCGAGCCAGCAACAACCATTTACTGTTGCTCTCTGAGGGGCGACTAGTCAACCTAGGTAACGCGACGGGGCATCCATCACGGATCATGGACGGTTCATTTGCCAATCAGGTCTTTGCGCAAATTCACTTGTACGGTAAGCGCTTCGCGGATCTTGATGTCGCAGATAAACCCGCAGCCATTACCGTTGAGGTGCTGCCCAAGCATCTCGATGAAAAAGTGGCGGCGTTTATGGTGCAAGGATTTGGCGGTGTGATCACACGACTTACCGATAGCCAAGCCAAATACATCGGCGTATCGACCGATGGCCCGTTCAAACCCGACAGCTATAAATACTAAGGATGACATCGTGAGTAGCGCCATGCAGCCAATTAGCCTCGAATTCTTCCCGCCAAAAACTGAGGCGGGACGCAGTAAATTGATCGAGCAAACACTGCCGGCGCTCGCCTCATTGAACCCTGAGTACTGTTCAGTGACCTACGGCGCAGGTGGCTCAACACGCGACACGACAGTCGGCGTGGTCAGTAGCTTGCAGATGGCGGGACAGGATGTTGCGCCACACTTAAGCTTTGGCAGTGACGATGAAGACACTCTGTTAGCGCTGTTACAACGCTATAAGGCAGCTGGCGTGGAGCGTCTAGTCGCCTTGCGGGGCGATCTTCCCTCGGGCATGGGGGGCGCCGGTCAGTTAGTGCACGCCAACGAACTGATCGCTTTTATCCGCAAGCATACCGGCGATCACTTCAAGATCGCGGTAGCGGCCTATCCCGAAACTCATCCACAAGCCAAAAACTACGACGCCGATATTGGCTATTTAAAACAAAAAATCGACGCTGGAGCAGACGCTGCAATCACTCAATTTTTTTATAATGTGGAATCCTATTTCTACTTTCTTGATCGCTGCCAAGCGGCGGGTATTGCGCAGCCCATTCATCCGGGAATTATGCCGATCGTCAACTTTACAAATCTCGAGCGCTTCGCCGGCGCCTGCGGTGCTGAGATCCCGCGCTGGATTCGGCAGCGTGTTGCTGCCTTTGGCGATGATCAAGAAAGCATTCGCCAGTTTGGTATTGATGTGGTGACCCAGCTTTGCGCGACGCTGCAAGAAAGTGGCGCACCGGGCATACACTTTTACACCATGAACCAAGCAGAGCCGACCCTATCGATTGCTCGTAATCTCGGCCTCGAGCAATAGGCCTGGGTGCGCTAGGTCATGCGACAAATACGCATATATAACGGTGCACTGCTCATGCCAGGGGACGATGTCGTCCTTGATGCGCTCGGCAGCAACCATTTAGCGCGCGTACTGAGAGTTCGGCTGCAAGATCCGGTAACACTATTTAATGGCGATGGTTACGACTACCGCACCGCGGTGACCGCCATCGATAAGCGCGTCGTCACACTGACTGTACTCGAGCGGAACCAAGCTACAGCAGAGTCTCCATTGTTAGTTGAGCTAGGACTTGCGCTGTCAAAAGGCGAGCGCTTTGACTGGGCCATTCAAAAAGCAACGGAGCTGGGCGTTAGTCGTATTACACCGCTATTGACCGAACGAGTAGAGGTCAGGGTGTCTAGTGATCGTATGGCCAAGAAACAGCAGCACTGGCAACAAGTGGTTATTAGCGCTTGCGAGCAGAGTGGCCGCGCCGTGGTACCAAAAGTTGAGCCGGCGACTGCATTAAACACGTGGTGTAACCAAGTCGAGGCCGACTGCAAGCTCGTGCTGCACCACCACGCGCCCTCGGGGCTGACGCAGCAAGCGCCCAAACGTATTGCACTGCTGATCGGCCCCGAGGGCGGTCTCAGCGACGCTGATATCGCGCAAGCGAGCAGCTCGGGCTTCACCGCTTGGCGTATAGGGCCTCGAGTCCTGCGCACAGAAACTGCACCCGCGGTAGCATTAGCCTTGCTCGGCGCCCGCTGGGGCGACTTAAAAGACGACTAAAAAGTCGCCTAGGGGCTGGTCAAGCCACCTGAGCTAGGCGGGTTCCATGAACGCAATCAAACCGCCGCTTCATCGTCTACGCAAACTGGATCGGCAAAACCTGTGTCTGCCGCAGCAATATCCCAATCCTTCGTGTTACACCAATCGGCATAAGCCCATTCCAAATAGGCGGCTGCAGCATTCAAATAATGGGATGTTCGGGGTGAGTGGAACCATTCAAAAGCGTGCTGAGCGCCAGGTAGTTCCGCATAAACGATGGGACTGACGCTCACATCACTGAGCTCGGCGACAAACCTTCGCGCCTCTTCAACCCAAACTAAGCTGTCATGCGTACCTTGAATGACCATAAAGGGCGGTGCGGCACCATGTACCCAAGTCACAGGGGAACCGAGATCCCAGGCTTCCGGGTCGGCTTCTCGCTCTATCTGCATCACCCATTTACTGAGCGGCGCATCAAGTGTATTGGCGCGGCGAATACCGAAACGATTACACAGATCAAAACATCCATACACTGGCATGGCAGCTTGCACTGATGTATCCACCGATTCAAATCCAGGCTGCCAAGGCGCGTAGTTGGGTGATAGCGCTGCCAGAGCAGCGAGATGTCCCCCCGCAGATCCCCCGGTGACCGCAATGAAATTTGGGTCGCCGCCATAGTCACCAATATGCTCTCGAATCCAGGCAATCGCCGCTTTAACATCCATAATGTGGGCGGGATGGGCGTGTTTAGGCGATAGGCGGTAATTGATCGAGACCCCCACCCAGCCTTTTTCAGCCATGTGATGCAATAGTGGCTGACCCTGCTCAGCTTTGTGACCTAGCATCCAGGCGCCACCGTGTATCTGCAGCAGTACCGGCCGCTTTTCCCCGCTACTGATGGGCGTAAACACATCCAATAAGTGCCGTTTGCCCGCATCACCGTAAGCAATATTTTTGTTTACACGAACACCAAGGCGAGAGAATTTAAACGTTTTTAGCCATTCGCCGCTGGTAATCTGAAAACTGAGTCGATGTCGACGCGCACTCGGAATCTGCTGCAGAAAGTCATCACCCAGCCCCCGGCGCAAAGCGGTCTCAAAGACTTTGCCCGCATCAAAACCGTCGGCTAAAATCCGCAGCATCCCCAGCCAAGACAACCCAAACAAACCCACACCCCAACCGAGTGCCGCGCCATCAACTCCCAACAGCACACACAGTACAACGAAACCCATTTGTAGGAGCAGCCACCAGACCGCCATCTCACCCGTAATCCAGCCAATCAGAAACCAAAGCGGCACCAGCCAACCAATTGCACGCGCTTTAATCAGCGCCACAGAGGTCATCATGAGGCTCAAAACCCCGGTAATCACAAATAATGTGTCTAAATTCATGGCTATGAACAGGTCCTTGTTGCAGGTAAGCGTCGAGACTCGTAAGTTACTCGTTTCAGATTAGTAAGGACAGCATGATGAGTCGGCAAATCGGCGTGTTGATGGACCCCATTGACCAAATCAACTTCAAAAAAGACACCACACTCGCACTCCTCTGGGCCGCGCGTGATCGGGGGTGGCAGCTATTCTATATGGAACAGCAAGATTTATATGTTGACTCCGGCCGCACGCATGCGCGCATGCGCCCCCTAGAGGTCTTTGACGATTCAAATCACTACTTCCAATTAGGCGAGCCTATTGATCGCGAGCTAGCTGCCCTCGATGCAGTATTAATGCGCAAAGACCCACCATTTGACATGGAGTTTTTCTATACTACACATCTGTTAGAAGAGGCAGAGAAACGCGGTACTTTGATCGTGAACCGCTGCGCCAGCTTGCGCGACTGCAATGAAAAACTATTTGCTACGCACTTCCCTGAATGCTGTCCCACGCTACTGGTCAGTCGTGATCAGGGCCGCCTGCGCGATTTTCACAAAACTCATGGCGATGTTATTTTCAAACCCCTCGATGGCATGGGTGGCAGCTCCATCTTCAGAGCCCGCGAAGGTGATCCGAATCTCAGTGTCATTCTAGAGACGCTGACCGCCCATGGCAGTCAAACGATCATGGCGCAGAAATATCTACCGCAAATTGTCGATGGCGACAAACGTATCCTGATGATCAATGGTGAACCTGTGGACTGGTGTTTAGCGCGCGTGCCGCTTGCTGGCGAAAGCCGAGGTAATCTTGCGGCCGGCGGCAGTGGTCGCGTGCAGCCATTAAGCGACCGGGATCGCTGGATTGCGGCACAGGTTGGCCCATCACTGCGCGCCAAAGGCCTCTATTTCGTTGGCCTGGATGTCATCGGCGACTACCTGACCGAAATCAATGTCACCAGCCCCACCTGCCTACGCGAGATTGAACGAGAGCAGTCGCCAGGTATTGCGCAGAACCTTATGTCCTGTATTGACGATGAACTCAATGCGAGTCACCGTTAAACGACATACCGCCATTACAGATGATCTGATCTGGCCTGCATTGGCGGCCGCAGCAGGTCTCCATCTACTAGTTCTTGCAGGCCTAGGATTTAATATTGACCTCGATTTTGGTCGCGCTAAATCTAACAATATCGCGGTGACATTCGCTTTATCCCCCAGCAATGTGGCGCCGCTAGCGGCGCGGCACATCGCCGAACAGGACCAGTTAGGCAGACTCGACAGTGGCGACTTCGCCACGCCACAAATGATTGCCTCGATGTCCATTGCCTCCGCAGAAGGTGACCTATCAGATGATGGAGCACCCACCGCCGAGAGCATAGAAGCGCAGCTAGCTGCGCTCGAACGTGACGTGTCCGCGCTCTCTGACAACACCATTAACAACAATTCAAGGGCCGGTGCCGTGGCGGCACGAAGATCCCTAGACGCTGACTATCTCGCTCGCTGGCGTGCCCGTGTAGAGCAGGTGGGCAATGCAATTTATGGCGGGGTGCAACGCCAATCGAATGATGGAGATGTACGACTATCGGTTGTGGTGCGCGCCGATGGATCTCTGGAAGCCGTCACACTACTAAAATCTTCTGGCAACAGCGCCTTAGACGGTGCGGCTATTGCGACGGTACGCCGAGCAGCGCCGTTCCCCGCTTTCCCAGCCTCCCTCAGCCAGCAAACCCAGCGCCTAGAAATTATCCGCACGTGGCAATTCCGCGTTCAGCCAATGAGTCAGCCATGAGCGATCTTTCAAAAACCCCTAAACCACGCAAAGCGATAATGGCCTTTGACTACGGGCTCCGCAATATCGGTATCGCAGTTGGCAATGTTCTGCTCGGCACCAGCCAGGGCGTTGGCGTCTTAAAAGCGCGCGATGGTCGCCCCAATTGGCAGGAAGTCGAGCGCTATCTCAAAGCGTGGCAACCCGACCTAATTCTTGTCGGTAATCCACTCAATATGGATGGTAGTGAGAGCGATATGTCGGCGAGAGCGCAAAAATTTTCGCGTCAAATTGAGGGCCGCTTTAACATCGCAACCGAAATGATGGATGAGCGCCTATCTTCTCGCGAAGCCAAGAGCGATGCTCGAGCGCGGGGACATCGTGGTGATTACCACGAGGTGCCAATCGACGCTGATGCGGCAGAAATTATTTTGCGTAGTTGGTTAAATCGCTAGCGATCTTCAGCTATTTCGAGATTCAAGTTGGATGCGTCACGGAAAGCACTCGAACCACGCGCATGCAGCTTAATATTGAGTCGGACATCATTAGCAGAATCAGCGTGTCGCATGGCCACTTCCGCAGTGATCAGCCCCTTTTTATGCGCCTCCATAAGTGATTTGTCGAAAGTTTGCATACCCAGTTCATTTGATCGATCCATCACCTCTTTGATCAAATGCATCTCGCCCTTACGGATATGCTCCTGAATTAAAGGCGTAGTAACGAGCACTTCAACCACCGGTATGCGGCCTTTGCCATCGCGCCTGGATAGCAACTGTTGCGCAACGATCGCATTTAAGTTCAGCGACAAGTCCATTAACATTTGGCTGTGCTTTTCTGGGGGGAAAAAACTTAGTATGCGGTCCAATGCTTGGTTACTATTATTCGCGTGCATCGTGCACATGCATAAATGACCAGTTTCTGCAAAGGACAATGCCGCCTGCATTGTTTCTGCAGTGCGTATCTCGCCGATCATAATGACATCGGGCGCTTGGCGAAGCGCATTAACGAGCCCCACTTCATAGGACGCGGTATCAAGACCGACTTCGCGCTGACTCACCAAGCACCCTTGATGATTGTGTATATATTCGATGGGGTCCTCAATTGTGAAAATATGCCCCCTTGAATTTCGATTGCGATAATCAATCATCGAAGCTAAGGACGTAGATTTACCGGTACCCGTGCCACCCACAAAGATCACGAGCCCGCGTTTAGCCATAGCGAAGCTTTCAACAACCTTAGGCATTCCCAGAGCCGCCATTGACGGAATGTCTGCGCTAATTCGACGAAGTACAAGGCCCGGCCTACCCCGCTGAATATAGGCACTCGCGCGGAAACGACCATAATCAGGGCTATCAATGGCATAATTACACTCCCGATTGCGCCGAAACTCTTCGCGCTGAATTTCGCTGAGCGTGCTATCGATGAGCCCTTCCACCGAAGCTTCATCCATTAGGTCGTAGTCTAGCGTTACCAGCTCGCCATCGACCTTCAAACATGGCTTTGCAGCGACACTCAGAAATCCATCCGACGCCCGGCGCGCAACCATATGTCCCAATAGCGCTTCTATTTTCATAACTACCCCCAGCTTACGTCTCGATGTTACCTAACCCAATATGCCGGCGAATAGTCAAACGATACTATTTGGCTGCCGTGCTTTTTCACGGGCGGTCTCTAGCGTAATAGTGCGGCTATCGACCAACGCTTGTAGCGCTTGATCAATCGTCTGCATGCCAACCGACTGGCCCGTTTGAATGGCCGAGTACATCTGCGCAATTTTATCTTCGCGGATCAAGTTTCTTATCGCCGGCGTGCCACGCATAATTTCATGGGCGGCAACACGGCCGCCGTTACGGCGCTTGAGCAGTGTCTGTGAAATAACAGCCTGCAATGATTCAGACAACATCGACCGTACCATCGATTTTTCATCGCCCGGGAACACATCGACGATTCGGTCAATGGTTTTCGCGGCAGAGGTGGTGTGCAAGGTGCCAAATACGAGGTGCCCCGTTTCGGCGGCAGTCAGTGCCAAACGAATCGTTTCTAAGTCTCGCATTTCACCCACTAGAATAATATCCGGATCTTCACGTAACGCTGAACGTAACGCCTCTGAGAAGCCCAAAGTATCGCGATGGACCTCGCGCTGGTTAACCAGGCAGCGCTTGCTCTCATGAACAAATTCGATGGGATCTTCAATGGTGAGAATGTGGTCATAACGATTGTCGTTAATGTAATCAATCATCGCCGCCAATGTAGTAGATTTACCAGAACCCGTCGGGCCAGTAACCAACACCAATCCACGGGGCAGCAGAGAGACATCGCGAAAGACTTGCCCCATGCCCAAATCCTCCATGGTCAAGACTTTGCTGGGAATGGTCCTAAACACCGCCCCGGAGCCGCGATTCTGGTTAAACGCATTCACGCGGAAACGTGCAACACCAGGCACCTCGAAAGAAAAATCAGTTTCTAAAAACTCTTCAAAGTCTTTGCGCTGCCTGTCATTCATGATGTCATAAATCAAGCTGTGGACCTGAGAATGATCTAACGGAGGCACATTGACCCGACGTACCTCTCCATCAACACGAATCATCGGTGGTAAGCCCGCCGAGAGATGGAGGTCTGACGCGCCCTGCTTGGCGCTAAACGCCAGAAGCTCAGTGATATCCATTTAACTGCTTCCTTTTACTTAGTCATTAATCCAAGCACACCTTTTGGTGGCACCCCTTATCATGGCATTATGAGCGCCGTGGATATAGTCTCGAATATTGCCAATGTGCAGGCGCGCATTACCGCTGCCGAATTAGCTGCCCATCGCCCAACCGGGTCGGTGCAATTGCTGGCGGTTAGTAAAACCAAGCCCGCAGAATTTTTACGTAGTGCCGCCGCTACTGGGCTATGTGCATTTGGTGAAAATTATGTTCAAGAGGGCGTCGATAAAATTCTGGCGCTCGCAGATCTCGCATTAATCTGGCACTTCATTGGCCCAATTCAATCGAACAAGACCCGTACCATCGCGCAATACTTTGACTGGGTACATAGTGTCGATCGCGAGAAAATTGCGCGTCGGCTGAGTGAACAACGGCCGACAGCCTCTGCGCCACTCAATATTTGCCTGCAAGTGAACGTCTCGCAGGAGACGACCAAGGCGGGATTGCATCCTGATGAAGTCGAGCGGCTCGCCGCACAGGTTGCCGGTCTGCCGAATATGGTTTTACGCGGATTAATGGCTATTCCCGCACCCGCGTCGAGTTTCGAGGCGCAACGCCGACCTTTGGCAGCGCTGCGTGAACTTCAGGCAAAATTAGCTGTTGATCATCCGACCATAGACACTTTGTCTATGGGTATGTCGACCGACTTAGAGGCCGCGATCACCGAGGGCTCAACAATGGTGCGTGTGGGCACCGATATTTTTGGCGCGCGAAATACCATTTAAGCATTACCGCATCGTGTCCAAATGATCTTTGTGCACAATCATCGCGCGGAATTACACGTATAATCACGCCCTCGACTGCTAGGAAGCGGCTTATGACAACGCAGACAACATCGACCAATGACAACGGCAAGCCCAGCCGCATTGCCTTCGTTGGTGGCGGCAATATGGCCACTGCTATCATTGGCGGCCTATTGCAAACAGGCTTCTCACCAGATCAAATTACCGTAGCAGACCCTTCTGAGACTGCGATGCAGAATTTGCGCGCGCTGAACATCACGCAGGTATTCAAAGAGGGCCGTGCAGCGATTGCCGGCGCGGATATGATTGTTCTGGCGGTAAAGCCACAAATAATGAAGGCTGTCGCAACAACACTCAAAGGGGCTGTTGAAGAGGGCGCTATCATTCTCAGTATCGCTGCCGGGATTCCAGCGCAGGCCTACAAAGACATTTTCAATGACGACGTCGCTATTATTCGCTGCATGCCTAACACCCCTGCCTTAGTCGGTCATGGCGCCACCGGCCTATATGCACTGCCGGGCGTCGGTGACGCGCAACGCGCCGCAGCCGATATCGTCATGCGTGCGGTAGGAATCACAGTCTGGGTAGACTCCGAGACGCAGCTCGATGCAGTGACCGCGCTAAGCGGTAGCGGACCCGCGTATTTCTTTGCGTTTATTGAGGCCATGGTCAAAAGTGGTGAGAAACTCGGCCTCGACCATGATGTCAGCTATCGATTGGGGCTTAAAACGGCGCTGGGCGCAGCACAGCTGGCCCAAGAAAAGAGCATACCTATCGATGTATTGCGGCATAATGTGACCAGTCCGGGAGGCACTACCGAGCGCGCACTCCAATCATTTATGAATGACGGGCTCGACGACATAGTCGATCGCGCGATGCGGTCTTGTTTCGATCGTGCACAAGAACTGGCCAAGGAGCACAGCTAAGTTATGACAGCGTTTTCAGAAATCGGCATCTATCTCATCGATACTTTATTTTCGCTCTATTTGATCGCATTGGTGTTGCGCGGAATTTTGCATGCCTCACGGGCGGATTTTTTTAATCCGATTTCTCAATTCATTGTTAAAATTACCAACCCAGCGTTAAAAAGTGTGCATCGTATCGTGCCGAACCGAGGTCGAATTGATTTTTCGGTAATCGCCCTCGCACTTTTAGTGCAGCTAGCCACCATCGCACTCATTCTCTTAATGGCTGGCTCAATGTTACCCAGCCCACTGATTTTGATCATTTGGTCCGCAGTGGGAATCCTTGGTCTAGTTGTTAAAATCTACTTTTTTGCGCTCATCGGCATGATTGTTGTCAGCTGGGTAGCGCCTGGCAGCCGTCATCCAGCCATTGGTTTGCTCTACCAAATTACCGAGCCAGTCATGGCACCGGTCAGAGCACTGCTACCTAATTTGGGCGGGTTAGATTTTTCGCCCATCCTGCTGTTTGTGACCATCAACATCATTGAGATTGGCTTGAGTCATGTCGCTGTGGCTGTAGGATTACCGGCGCGACTGGCATTGGGTATCTAAGACCATGAGCGAGGTATTTCCCAACGATAGCGTCGGACTCGTCACACCTTTTCTCGAGGTCTTTGATGAGGCATTGCTGCTCAATAGTGGCGACATTCTGACAAAGTTCGAACTCATGGTGGAGACTTATGGCGAGCTCAACAGCAATGCGAGTAATGCGATTCTCATTTGCCATGCGCTGAGCGGCAATCATCATGCAGCGGGCAAACATCAAGTCGATGATCGCAAATCGGGCTGGTGGGACTTGGTTATTGGGCCCGGTAAACCGATCGATACCCATCGCTTTTTCGTCGTTTCTCTTAACAATATCGGCGGCTGCGACGGTTCAACTGGGCCCGCAGCTATAAACCCTACAACGGATGATCCGTGGGGAGCAGACTTCCCTCAGCTACAGGTCAGTGATTGGGTGCGATCGCAGAAATGTCTCGCCGATCGGCTGGGTATTAAACGCTGGGCGGCGGTTGTTGGCGGCAGCTTGGGTGGTATGCAGGCACTGCAATGGGCTGTCGATTATCCAGATGCAGTGGCGCACTGCTTGGTATTTGCCTCAGCACCAGGACTTACCGCACAAAATATTGCCTTTAACGAGATAGCTCGGCACGCGATTTTATCAGACCCAGAATGGCATCAAGGGCACTATCAACGCGAAGGTAAGATACCGACACGCGGCCTGGCCTTAGCACGAATGTTGGGACATCTAACTTACATGTCAGCCGATGGCATGAGCGATCGGTTTGGACGCGAGTTGCGCGAAGGTAGTTTCGAGCAAGATAACAACGCAGCAGTTGTGTTCCAAGTAGAGAGCTACCTGCGCTACCAAGGTGATCAATTCGCCACGCTCTTTGATGCGAACAGTTATGTAATGATGACCCGCGCGCTCGATTACTTTGATATTGCCCAACGCTTTAACGGCGATCTGACCGCCACAATGGCGGCAACCACAGCAGAATTTTTTATGCTGTCTTTCTCGTCAGACTGGCGTTTTTCACCCGCACGCTCAAGAGAACTAGTCGACGCAGCGTTGGCAGCAGGACGACCGGTCACTTATGCGGAGCTCGAGACCGACGAAGGGCATGATGCTTTTTTACTCGACGTTCCCGGCTATCTGCCGCTGCTGCGAGCCTATATGGCAAGAGTAGGCCCACCACCCAGCACTGAGCCTGCACACTGATGCGCCTTGATCTTACACATATTAAAGAATGGATCCCTCGCAACAGTAAGGTCCTCGACCTGGGGTGTGGTGACGGTGAGTTTTTGCGCTTACTGCGAGATGAACGGGGCGTCAGCGCTACCGGTATTGAGATCGACATCGTTCAGCTCAGCGCTGCCGTCGGCCGTGGTCTGAACGTCCTGCAACAGGATTTAGATACGGGTTTACCCAACTTCCCTGACAAAAGCTTCGATGTGGTGGTCATGGCCCATGCGCTACAAGCCCTACACCACCCGCATCGTGCGCTTGAGAATGTGGTCCGCATTGGCAGTGAGGCCATCGTGACCTTCCCAAATTTCGGTCATTGGCGCTGCCGCTTACATTTGGTGCTATTCGGCCAAATGCCCGTGTCGCGCGTGTTGCCCTATAGCTGGTATGACACACCCAACATTCATTTTTGTACTGTTAAAGACTTCGAGGCCCTATGCCATCAATTAGATGTAGAGATCTTGGCGCAAGATGTTGTCGGGGTCGATGCACGAGACACGTGGCTGGCCCGACTATGGCCCAATCTATTTGCGGTCACCGCTATTTTCCGTATTCGTCGGCGACAGTGCTGATGAGCGCTGCCCGCACAGTACTCGGGTTGTATTGTTTGATGATTGGCATGTCGGCCAGTGCGCAACAATCAGAGCGTTTCGATCAATACGAACTCCATTACAGTGTGGTCTACACCACCTTCCTCAGTCCTGAAACCGCAGCACAATACAATATTGTTCGCGGTAGTAAGAAAGCGATGCTGACGCTATCGGTGCGCGATGCAGAGGCAGGTGAAACGGCAGGACGATCGATGCTGATCAAGGGCAAGACCTGGGATTTAATCCATGCCGCCGAGCTCGACTTCCAAGTGATACAGGAAGGCCACGCGACCTACTACATCGCACCATTTGAATTTATTGACCGAGAATGGCGGTTTTTTAAATTCGACTTCCGACCAAAAGGTAGTAATGAAAGCTATCAGTTCGAGTTCAAAACTCAGCTTTGGCTGCAGGATGATGACCGGTGATTAGCGCGCACCAAAAAGCGGTGCTCGCTAGCGGCAATCAGGGAAAATTACTGGAGCTACAAGACGCGCTAGCGATTACCCGTTGGACACTGGTCAATCAAAGTGATTTGGAGGTGCCTGAAGCGGACGAGAACGGGCTAACGTTTGTTGAAAATGCACTCATCAAAGCGCGCAATGCGGCGGTACATACCGGCCTAGCCGCCATCGCTGATGACTCGGGCTTAGTGGTGCCCGCACTTGGCGGCGCCCCTGGAATCTATTCGGCGCGCTATTCAGGTCAGGGGGACGCCGCCAATAACGAGAAATTATTGCACGCCATGCGCGAACTCAAGGGCGAGCAGCGACGCGCAAGATTCGTCTGTGTGCTGGTCTTCCTTCGACATGCAACAGACCCTCTACCCCTCATAGCTGAGGGTCGTTGGGAAGGATTCATCTCCAGGGATCCGTGTGGCGAAGGCGGGTTCGGCTATGACCCTGTTTTTCTACCTGAGGGGCAAGCTCGACACGCAGCAGAACTTAGCAAACAGGAAAAGCGCGCACTAAGTCATCGAGGCAAAGCCGTAACAATGCTCTGCCAAGCGCTGCTCGCTTAAGCGAGTGTCCATGACACTAGAATCTGTGAGATGAGCTTGCTCAAGGAACTGCCGCCCCTGGCACTGTATGTGCATATCCCCTGGTGCGAACGTAAGTGCCCCTATTGTGATTTTAATTCCCACGAGCAATTCGATGAGCGCTTAGAGACACCCTATGTCAATGCGCTACTTGAAGATCTTTCGCAGCAGCAACAGGCAGTCGACAATCGCGAGATTATGTCGATTTTCATCGGTGGCGGCACACCGAGTCTTTTTAGCGAACGCGCCATTGCGATGCTCATGGACGGTATTCGCCGACAACTCACGTTGACAGCAGATGTGGAGATTACATTAGAGAGCAATCCAGGTAGTGCTGAAGCCGCGCGCTATAATGGCTATCATACAGCGGGGATCAACCGGCTGAGTATTGGCGTGCAAAGTTTTGATGACGGGATGCTCAAACGGCTCGGACGTGTCCACGACAGTCGCGAGGCCTTCCGGAGCATTGAGCTGGCACGAGCTGCTGGATTTAAGCGCTACAATATCGATTTAATGCACGGGCTACCGAATCAAACGCCCGCGCAGGCCGAATACGATATCAACACCGCAATCCGCCTCAGCGGTGGCCACCTATCTTGGTATCAGCTCACGATTGAACCCAATACCGGATTTTACAACGCACCGCCACAACTGCCCAATGAACCCACCTTAATCGCTATTCAAGATAATGGGGAGGCGCTGCTCAACAGCTCGGGCTTCAATCGCTATGAGGTTTCGGCCTGGGCACAGCCCGGACAGGCGAGCCGGCACAACCTCAATTACTGGCAGTTTGGTGATTACCTGGGTATTGGCGCCGGCGCTCACGGCAAGTGGACGACCCAACACGGGAACCTGGTGCGCAGCCAACGGACACGATTACCCAAAGATTACTTGGCTGCAATAGGCGCACAAAAACGCGTATCAACTCGTACAGTGGCGTTGAGCGAATTCACGGGTGAATTTGCCATGAACGCATTGCGTTTGCGCGAAGGCTTTAAACCATCGTTATTTGAGGCGCGGACCGGCTTGCCTATTGCAGCCCTTGAGGCTCCGCTGGCAAGGGCGTTAGAAAAAGGATTGATCACCATCGCAGAGGACCTGATTCAACCGACGGATCTAGGCTATAGATTTCTTAACGACCTGGTCGCTCTATTTTTCGAGCATTAACAACGACGGTATAAAAGGTCCCAGACACCATGGCCGAGTCGCTCGCCACGACGTTCAAACTTGGTTTCAGGACGATAATCTGGACGCGGCGAGTATTCGCCGCTGCCGGCGCAGTTCTCGAGGCCAGGGGCCTGCTCCATCACTTCCAGCATGTGTTCAGCATAAGGCGCCCAGTCGGTAGCCAAATGGATTATGCCGTGGGGCGCCATACGCTCAACAGCCAGTGATATAAAATCAAGCTGAATAAGCCTGCGCTTGTTATGCTTTTTCTTGTGCCAGGGGTCAGGGAAATAGATGTGTAAACCATCCAAACTAGCCGCGGCAATACAATCGCGCAATACCGGTACGGCGTCCTCCTCATAGACACGAAGATTATCAAGCTTGCAATCCAATACTTGGCTCAATAACCGGCCTACGCCGGGACGGTGTACTTCAATGCCAATGAAGTTAGTATCTGGGTCCGCGCTGGCCATCTCGACGAGTGAGTCGCCCATACCAAAGCCAATCTCCAGCACTTGTCGACCCGGCCGGTTAAACGCCGTATTCCAATCGAGCACGCCGGCACTGCCCTGTAATCCGTAACGCGGAAAACCCTGCTCCCAGCCCTTGGTTTGGCCTTCGGTCAGGCGCCCGGCGCGCATCACAAAACTTCGAATCTCTCGGTGTAGTTCAGCCAATTCGAATATCCTCGCGCAAAGCACTCAGCAACAACATGCTCCACCCCAAGATTAAGGCGACACCACCAACTGGCGTAATAGCGCCGAGCCAACGCAAGTCGGTTAGCACCAACAGGTACAGCGAACCAGAAAAAAGACCAATCCCCACGACAAAGCATCGCAGCGCCCAATGGCGCAATGTCGTCGGCTTGAATATTAGCCATGCCGACAACGCCAACAAAACCACCGCATGCAACAGCTGATATTGCGCAGCAGTTTGCCAAACAACAAGTCTATCGGGGGTCACTAGGTCACGCAGCGAATGTGCGCCAAAGGCACCAGCTAATACGCCTGTGGCGCCAAAAACTGCCGCCAGCGCTAGCGGCCAGCGGCTTGCAGTGCCGGTCACGCTATCAGGCAGCCAGCACGCTTTGAAGCTTCTTCATCGCATTGGCTTCGATTTGCCGAATTCGCTCCGCTGAAACACCATGATCAGCAGCGAGTTCGTGTAGCGTCGACTTTTGCTCCCCGAGCCAGCGCCTTGAGAGAATATCGCGACTACGGGTATCTAACGCTGCAATGGCGGCATGTAAACGGCCTTCGCTATCTTGCTGGCTATCCTCAGCTTCGACGCAATTTGCAGGATCAGCACCCAAGTCTTCTAAATACTGTTGCGGTGCCTGCCAGGCTTCATCGTCATCCGCATCGGTTGGCGCATCAAAAGCCACATCACGACTGGTTAGCCGACCTTCCATGCGCTGTACCTCAGCCTCATCAACACCGAGATCCGCTGCGATAGCGCGAGTCTCCTCAGCTGACAGCCAGCTCAACGTTTTTTTCGCGCTGCGTAAGTTAAAGAACAGCTTGCGCTGGGCTTTAGTCGTAGCAACTTTCACAATACGCCAGTTGCGCAAAATAAATTCGTGCATTTCAGCCTTGATCCAATGCACAGCAAAGGACACTAGGCGCACGCCTCTGGTCGGATCGAAGCGTTTAACCGCTTTCATCAAGCCGACATTGCCCTCTTGAATCAGGTCGGCTTCTGCCAGTCCATAACCCGAATAACTGCGTGCGATATGCACAACAAAACGCAAGTGGGCAAGTACTAACTCACGCGCAGAGTCAACGCACTCATCATAATAGAGTTTTTCGGCTAAAGCTTGCTCCCGCTCAAGGGACAGCATTGGAATGGCGCTGACCGCTTGCACGTAGGCGCCCAAATTGGCACCTGGGACCATCGCGAAAGCCGCGTTATGCCCAATAGCAATGGGGTTCTTATGCTCTGTCACAGTGTTTACCTCCTACAATAACTGACATTATTTTAGCACTCTATGTTAGAGAGTGCTAACGGGTAAAAGTGCCATTCTGCACACAATGGCTAGATGTGGTTTATTGGGGTTCAGCGCGACGTAGATGGAGCAGAGTGGCCTGCCAAGCACTGAGCAGTCCCAGCAGGCCGCCAATCAAAATCAACTGCAGCACACCGACCAAGCTCAGACCCTGCAACTGCTCAGGACTATCGTATAACTGCAGCAGACCCATGAGTGGCGGCGATATAAAATACAGTAGCGCCCATACCAAAATGACTGCCGCACCGCCGCCACCGATACCAAACCAAAGGCCGCTGTATAGAAATGGTCTGCGTGCAAAACCATCACTGCCACCAATCAGTTTGATAACGATAATTTCCTCGCGCCTCGCTTCGATAGCCAAGCGAAGGGTATTAGCCAAAATCAATATGGCGCCGACCGACATCATCACGCCAAAACCCCATACCAAGCGATAGCTCAATGCCAGTAAGGCCTGCAATCGCTCAATCCAGCGAGTATCCATCACTACCTGAGCCACGCCGCTCATGCGCCCCAACGAGTCTGCCAAGCTGCCATAGCGGCGGCTATCACCGCCACCGGCGGGACGAACCAAAATAGTGTTGGGCAATGGATTACTCTCCAGCGAAGCCAATACCGTATCAAGACCCGTGTCTAAAGAAAATTGCGCAAGCGCCTCATCTTTTGAAATCACTTCGGCTTGTGCGATACCGGCTCGCGCGGCGATGTTATCCCGCAACACACGCACTTGCTGCTCGCTCACATCATCTTCCAGTAGTAGTGAAAACTGCGCGGGCTGTTGCAAACCTGCAGCCAGTTGCTCCGCATTTAAAAGCGCTACTAATAATGTAGTGGGCAGCGCTAATACTACACCGACAACAAGCCATGTCAGCAGTGTCGACAAGGGCTCCAGCGCCATTTTGGCTAGACTATCAGCAGCAGCCTGGCGATGTTGATGGACCCATGCACTGATAATAGGTCTCGGCCCCATACCAAATCCCCGCGGCTTGTTCATCCGCCACTCTCCCCGCCGACCAAACGGCCAGCCTTCAAGGTGATAATGCGGTGACGTAACCTGGAAATCAGCGCCAGATCATGACTAGCAATTAAAACCGTCACGCCGACACTATTAAAGGCCTCAAAAAGGCTCATGATTTCAGCAGATAATTCTGGGTCGAGGTTGCCTGTCGGCTCATCCGCCAATAAGATTTTAGGGCGCGCCACAACCGCACGGGCTATGCCAATCCGTTGTTGCTCACCACCCGAGAGCATGGCTGGATTGGCCCGCTCACGTTGTAGTAAGCCCACTTTATCGAGAGCCGCGCGGACACGTCGCGCAATATCTCGCTGTTCAAAGCCAGCAATCTCCAGGGGCAGCGCCACATTGGCGAACACACTTCGATCGAATAATAGCTGATGATCTTGAAAAACAATCCCAAAATCCCGTCGATAGGCGGCAATTTTGCGGCGGTTGATATCGTTAGTTGCTCGGCCATTAACGGTCAATGTGCCGCTGCTTGGTCGCTCTAGTAACATCAATAACCGCAGCAATGTACTTTTGCCCGCACCAGAATGGCCAGTTAAAAAGACCATCTCCCCAGTCTCAATGCTGAGTGACAAGTCGCGCAGGGCATCATGCTGCTCAAAACGCTTACTGACTCGATCGAAATTGATCATCATGATGTTGAATGGTCACTGCTGCGATCAAAGAGTGCTTCGACAAAATCTTTGGCAACAAAGGGACGCAAATCCTCGGCGCCCTCACCGACGCCGATATATCGAATGGGCTTTTTTAATCGTTCGGCAATCGCGAAAATCACACCGCCGCGCGCGGTGCCGTCGAGTTTTGTCAGCGCAAGACCCGTCACGCCTACTGCCCGGTCGAACTGTTCAGCCTGCGACACGGCGTTCTGGCCCGTACCCGCATCTAACACCAGCAGCGTCTCATGGGGGGCCGTAGGATCGAGCTTGCGCATCACGCGTACAACTTTCTCAAGCTCGTCCATTAGATGCGCCTTATTTTGCAAGCGACCGGCGGTGTCGGCAATCAGCACATCAGCGCCCCGTGCGCGGGCAGCTTGAAGTGCATCAAACAACACCGACGCGCTATCAGCGCCGGTATGTTGCGCGATAACTGGCACCTGATTGCGCTCACCCCAACTCTGCAGCTGCTCAACCGCGGCCGCGCGAAAAGTATCGCCCGCCGCAAGCATGACTCGCCTGCCTTCCGCTTTGTAACGATGCGCCATCTTGCCGATCGTAGTGGTCTTGCCGGCACCATTTACACCGACCACTAGAATGACAAAAGGCGAGGATGTTGTTGTGTCCAAAGCTTGCTCGCAGGGGGCAATTATTTCGTATAACGCGGCCTGCAGCGCCTGAAGCACTGCCTCACCGTCATTTAATTCCTTGCGTGTCACCCGAGCAGCCAGCGTATCCATAATGCGCGTGGTGGCTTCGATACCCAGATCTGACATCAGCAACTGAGATTCCAGTTCCTCCATCAGGTCCGCGTCAAGGACTTTACTGCCGAGAAACACATCACCCAGCGTTGACGCAAATTGATTACCTGTGCGGCTCAACCCACGTTTCAGCCGGGTATAGAAGCCGCCAGCCGCTGGGGCATTAGGCTTACGCTGGGTTACCGGTTGTAGCGCCGAGTCACTTTGGGATTCCGCTAGCGACGTGGACTCGGCGCCCATAGGCGCGGGGTCAGCAGTTACTTCGGCGCCTGACAGCGCTGGTGACTCTGAATTACCATCTGCGCTAGAGAGGTCATCGGCAACAGGTGCTGCCGCGACAGCGTCCTTAAAACTGCCCGTAGAAGTCTCTATAAAACTGTCCACAGCAGGCGCGCTGATCGGATCTACGACATTGCCCGGCAATTGTTCTGCACCAGAGGCAGGCGCCGCTGACGCTTTGTTTTTTGATTTTTGACTACGTCTGAATAGCTTCATGCAACCGAGCTCTCTATGCTTAGGTACTGGCGGTCATCGCAAGTCGCGCGACCACCCACCGAACCACTATGGTAGCACTGCAGCGAAGGAGCAGAAATGCGAAGCCAGCCATCTCGAGGCCAAAATCAGTCTTTACGCATTATTGGGGGAGAATGGCGCGGGCGTAAGCTCCACTTCCCAGAGACCCAAGGGCTACGACCCACCACCGACCGGGTACGCGAAACGGTTTTTAACTGGCTCGCGCCCCGGCTAGCGGGGGCACGCTGCCTCGATCTCTTTGCCGGCAGTGGCGCACTGGGAATAGAAGCGCTGTCGCGGGGTGCAGCCCATTGCGATTTTGTCGATAGTGAGCCGCGAGCCGCACAGGCGATTAGTCAACACTTAAAAACGTTGTCGGCGCAGGAACGCGGTTTTTGCCACAGCGCCAATGCAATGTCTTTTTTAGAGCACGCGGGGAGTTATGACATTATTTTTGTCGACCCACCCTTTAAATCGGCACTGGCGAGGACGGTGTTAGCGGCTATTGTCGATCGACATTTACTCGCCGAAGAAGGGCGCATTTATTTAGAGCTCGCCAAGAGCGATACCAATACTATCGACAAACCATTTGACGTATTAAGGGATAGGTTTGCGGGAGAAGTGCATTTTCGCTTGCTCAGTATCGAGACGTCCACCGAACGGGAGTTTGTCGATCGGGCTTAGCTTGTGTAACCTCAAGGAGATTTTTCATGGAGCCAAATTAATGCGCACTCATACGGTGGTTTATCCGGGAACCTTTGACCCAATCACCAACGGGCATGTCGATCTCATCGAGCGTGCCGCAAGGTTATTCGACCGGGTCATCGTTGCAATAGCGTCGAGCGAGCGCAAAAGCCCGCTATTTACTGTTGATGAACGCGTAGTAATGGCGCAAGAAGTATTGGGCCATCTGGATAATATAGAAGTGAAGGGTTTTAATATTTTACTCACCCATTTCGTGACACAGCAGGGGTCCAACTGTGTCTTACGCGGCCTTCGCGCAGTGTCTGACTTTGAGTATGAATTTCAGCTCGCTAATATGAACCGAGCCATGAATCCTGACTTTGAGAGCGTCTTCCTGACCCCCGCTGAGCATCTATCTTACATTTCATCATCGCTGGTCCGCGAAATAGCATCACTCAACGGCGATATCAATCCCTTCGTGCCGCCAACCGTAGCCCGCGCACTGCGCGCTAAGTTTGCGCATTAAGTACGCTTAAATCGTTCTAGGTGCTATTACCGCTGGCACTGCCGGCAAAATACAGTACTGCGGCCAGACTGGCGAATTTCAACTAGCGCCTCCTTGCAGACACGGCAGGGTTGAGTGCTGCGGCCATACACGCGCAGCTGCTGCGCAAAATAACCGGGCTGGCCGTCACTGCCTACAAAGTCTCGCAAAGTCGTACCGCCTTGCTCTATGGCTCTGGTCAAAATGACCTTAATGCTATCGACTAATACGTTATATCGCGCAAGACTCACCCGTCCCGCAGCGCGATCTGGACGGATACCCGCTGTAAACAGCGCTTCATTGGCATAAATATTACCCACGCCCACAACCACCTTGCCATCCATCACAAATTGTTTGATCGAAACCTTACGTTTGCGGCTCTTGACGTAGAGATAATCCCCATCAAAGCCCTCAGCTAAAGGCTCCGGGCCTAAATGGTCTAACAATGGATGGCTATCTGACGCTAGCCAGTGGAAGCTGCCAAAGCGGCGCGGATCGTTGTAGCGTAAGCAGAGCCCGTTATCCAAAACAATATCGACATGATCATGGAATAATGGTGGGCTATCTGCCGGCATCAGGCGCAGGGAGCCAGACATACCAAGGTGCACCATTAATGTGCCCTGCTGCGTGTCCAGCAATAGGTATTTCGCTCGCCGGCGGGCGGTCATGAAATGCGATCCTGAAAGTAGTTCAGCTAAATTAACCGGTACTGGCCAGCGCAAGCGAGGCTCTCGAACAATGACCGCAGAAACTCGGCTACCTTCAATATGAGGCGCAATGCCTCGACGCGTCGTTTCAACCTCGGGCAACTCTGGCATAACGATTCCTCTCCATCACATTATATGCGTCAAAGGCACAAACCCATGGCGCGCTGTCTGCACTCACTTAAGGAATGGTCCGTGCGCCGAAACAGGAGCTCAGGGCTGATGATAATGCGTTTTTCGGTGCCACAAACAAAAAACCCCGGCCAAGGCCGGGGTTTGATCAATGCACAGTAAGCTTTACTTAATTTTGCCTTCTTTGTACATAACATGCTGACGCGCCACTGGATCATACTTTTTCATTTCCAGTTTGTCAGGGGTCGTTCGCTTGTTCTTGTCGGTAGTATAAAAATGACCTGTACCGGCAGAAGAGTTCATTCGGACTTTTTCACGCATTGCTCAGCTCCTCAGACTTTTTCGCCGCGAGCACGAAGCTCGGCGAGAACATTTTGAATGCCGAGTTTGTCAATAATACGCATACCTTTAGAAGATACACGCAAACTGACAAACCGCTTTTCCGACTCGACCCAAAAACGGTGCTTGTGTAGATTCGGCAAGAAGCGTCGACGGGTGCGGTTCTTTGCGTGGGATACGTTGTTTCCGGTGACCGGGCGTTTGCCGGTGACCTGACATACTCGTGACATGGTGTTGCCTGTCGGTAAATTAAACGGGTGCGCTTTATACCAAACCCTGAAGGCGCGTGCAACTCCATGGACGAAAACACCCCTAAATTTCTCCCAACTGTGCCAAAGAGCACGTTTCACCATGCCCCACGATTAAATGATCGAGCAGGCGAATATCAACCAGTCCGAGCGCGTCCGCTAACCGCTTAGTAATCAATCGATCGGCACGACTTGGCAAAATAGTGCCGCTGGGATGGTTGTGCGCGACGATCACGGCTGTAGCACCCAGCAAAAGCGCTCTAGCGACCACCACACGCGGATATACTGCCGCACCATCAACGGTGCCGGCAAATAAGTCCTCGCACGCGATCAGCCGATTCCGGCTGTTCAGAAACAACCCGCAAAAGAACTCTCGCTGGCACCGTCCCAGATGCTGCAACAAAAATTGTTCACAATTGGCGGGGGAGCACAGCGCCTCCCCCCGAGCAAGAGGCTCTAGTGCCAACGCCGCGGCTAACTCAAGTGAAGCCGACAGTCGGGCCAGTTTTGCAACACCGACGCCCGGCAAACTAATCCTCGCCGCTAACAAATCATTAACTACATCGCGCAAACTAAGGGACCTACCGCGAAAGTGGCTCAGCAGTAGCGAAGGAATGTCTGTGGCCCCAGCGCCTAACGCGCGAACGAGCAGTAACAGGCCCCCGTCATCCAGTTGTGAGAACTGCGTCACGGATATCCCTTTCCCGCCCAAGATGATCATGTCCAAAGCCCCTCCCAAGTGCTACTCTAAAACGTATTTTGAATGCTGAACTCTACCGATGGGACATCTTTTTAACCGCAATATCATCATTGCCGTCAGCGGCGGCATCGCCGCTTATAAAGCGGCAGAGTTAGTGCGCCTGTTGCGCAAGCAAGGGGCCGAGGTGCGCGTGATCATGACCCGCGGCGCCTGTGAGTTCATTACCCCATTAACGTTGCAAGCACTGTCGGGGCAGCCTGTGCACACAGAATTGCTCGATGAAGCCGCAGAGGCCGGTATGGGACATATCGAACTGGCCCGCTGGGCAGACGCCATGTTGGTAGCGCCGGCAACCGCCGACACCCTGGCCCGTCTGGCGCAAGGCCGGGCAGATGATCTGCTCACAGCGGTTGCGCTGGCCACACCAGCCCCGCTTTTTGTGGCGCCCGCCATGAATCAACAGATGTGGCACAACAGCGCCACTGGCGCCAATATTGAACAGCTAACAGCCCGCGGGATCACTATTATTGGGCCTGATGTCGGCGAGCAAGCATGTGGTGACATCGGTCTGGGACGGCTCCTTGAGCCCGTCGCTATCGTCGCGACATTAAGTCAGCATTTTGATCGCCAACAACTGGCCGGTAAGCGCGTCGTCATTACCGCAGGACCAACTCTGGAGGCGCTTGACCCGGTACGCTTTCTGAGTAATCACAGCTCGGGGAAAATGGGCTTTGCTCTCGCCAGGGCTGCCAAGGAAGCGGGCGCGCAAACAATCCTGATTGCTGGGCCGGTGAATTTAGCCACACCCGAAGGTGTCGAGCGTCGCGATGTCACCTCCGCGCTCGAGATGCTTGCCGCCGCTGAAGCCGCAGCCGTTGGTGCTGACCTTTTTATTGGTGCCGCAGCGGTTGCGGATTTTCGTCCAGCAAACATCGCTGCGCAGAAAATCAAAAAAAACGGTGATGATCCCTATACACTGCATCTTGTACAGAACCCCGACATTATCGCCCACATAGCCAGTATGGCGGACGCACCGACATTGATGGTTGGCTTCGCCGCGGAGACTGAACAAGTAACATCGCATGCGGCGAGCAAGCGCATCCGGAAGGGTCTCGATATGGTCATTGCCAATGATGTATCACGCCGTGATATAGGCTTTAATAGTGCGCAAAATGCCGTCACGGTCATTGATAGCACTGGCGAGAACACATTACCGATAGCATCCAAGCTACAGATCGCAGTTTGGTTAATAGAAGTATTCGCGGACCGACTCGCGGAAAAAGGCAATGGCCGTCAAACGCAAGGGGAGATCGCGTGAAACAGCAGAAAATACGCCCCAGTGAAGCTGATGTTATCGTTCAAAAAGATGCCGCCCGTGAGCTAACTGTCAAGGCGCTCATGGTCATCACCATACCGCTAGTCATTGCATTATTTTGGATGGGCGTCGTACGGGAGCAAAACCTCAACTACAGCGTCTCTAGCACTGTTGCGCAAGCGGCTGTTGGGCAGCGGGCAGCGACCCTCGCCAGTCAAGTAGCGGGCTTCAGCCTCCGCGTAAAAGCGCTGGCAGAACGTCTGCCGGATGCCAGCATTGGCGGCGATCGCCCCGATTTACTCAATGTATTTCCCGAGGCGAGCGCAGCGATCATTGTCCCGCTCGGAGATTTGGGTACCGCCAATCTCCTCCCTGATCAGCTCGGGCATAATAATCACATTGGTATCGACTTGATCCGGCGCGCCTTTGCGGGTGAAGCAGCGCAGCCCGAGGCCATACACACCAAGCGCGGCGGAATAATTCTTTACGCGAGCGCCTATGGCGAAACGACGCCTAAGGGCGTACTGCTTGTCGAGATTGATTCCGAAATCCTACAGCGCAGCCTCGGAAATACAGGGCAAACAGGGATATTCGCACTGGTCCAAGGCCGGCCAAACGATGAATCACTGATAGCGGGTACCGCCCTTAGAAACGACCAAATTTCAGCGCGGATCGAAGTCGCCGACACGCCCTGGACGCTACAATTCCAGCCTTCAGAAAGTTGGGCTCGCCAAATGACCCCGCACTGGATCGGCGTACTCATTCCAACAAGCCTCGCACTTTTTGGCCTGGTCATTGGTGCATATTTGTTATTAAGAGGTAAACCGCAACTGCTTCGCGAAGACGTGGCCCGTATTTTGGAGGCCACTGAGCTTCATTCAACAATAGCGATTCAAGTGCCCGAATTACTACCGCTGGCACGATTACTACGACAGCTAAGTCGCCTGAGTCGTCGCCAGCTGATTTCTGCTGCTCGCTCAGGAAAAGACCATCAGGCCGCAACAACTCAACCGACAGAAGGTGACGGCGCGAGTGTCGCCAGGGCAACTACAAATCCCGATCCTTCGTCGGAGGTCGCCGCCGAGGAATCCGGACTTATCGACGATGGAATCCCTGCGCACATATTCCGTGCCTACGACATTCGCGGCGACATCAATACCGAGCTAACTACCGATTTATTAGTAAAAATTGGCGATGCCATTGCCGTGTTGGCGCCTCAAAAAGGCATCAACACCTTGCTGATCGCTCACGACGCGCGGCCCGGCAGCGAACGGATTCGAACCATTTTAGTTAAGTCGCTACTGGCAGGCGGCATTGACGTCATGGACATAGGATTGGCACCTGCGCCACTTCTCTACTTTGGCACACATGAAACCGACGTGAGCTCGGGCATCATGATTACTAGCAGCCACTACGATGAAAATATCAGCGGCCTCAAACTGATATTCGATCGCTCTGTTGTTGCTGGCGATGGCGTTGAAGAAATCCTCTCCACGATACGTAAAGGGCAGAAAGTTACCGGCAAAGGGCGCACCATTAAACGCAATTTAGAGGCGGACTATGCCGATAAAGTAGTAATGGATGTCAGTGTCGCGCTGCCACAGAAAGTCGTCGTAGATAACCACTTTGGCTCCGCCGGGATACTGGCACCCAGTTTATTTGTGGCACTTGGCTGCGATGTCATTAGCCTCAACCCACCAGGAACAGCGCACCAAAGCGAGACATGGCGTCTTGACGATGCACTAGCTGCATTGGGCGAGACAGTCATCGCCCAAGGAGCCGATTTAGGCGTGTTATTTGACGGCGACGGGGATCGCATTCACACCGTCACTAATAGTGGTGCCGTAGTGCCCACCGATCGTCTGCTCATGATCTTTGCGCAAGATGTACTCCAGCGCAATCCTGGCGGTGACGTTGTCTACGATGTAAATTGCTCTCGACACCTCGCTCCCTTGGTTACGCGGGCCGGCGGTCGATCACTGATGAGCCGAAGTGGACACGCATTTATTCAAGAAAAAATCCGTGAAACTGGCGCGCTGTTGGGCGGTGATTTTTCGGGACACATATTCTTGACCGAACGTTGGTATTGTTTCGACGATGGTATTTATGCAGGGGCGCGCTTACTGGAACTGCTTGGCACTGCCACTGAGAGCTTTGATTCGTTGCTCAATAAGCTGCCATCATCAGTGAGTACGCCCGAAATACTATTGAATGCAGATGATAAAATCCGCCGTCGAGTCATGCGCGGCCTCGCTGCTAATGCCGATTTCCCCGGCGCACAAATCACTACCTTGGACGGCATCCGTATCGATTACTCTGACGGCTGGGGCTTGGTGCGAAGTGCGAATTCCCAAGATGCCCTAGCATTTCGGTTTGAAGGTAACAACGAAGCAAGTCTGGCCCGCGTGCAAGCTGTTATGCGCAAAGCCATTCACAAACAATTACCAGACCTTGCATTGCCATTTTAATCCACGCAAAGTTGCCTATTGATTGAACAAAGAGAGTTATTAAGCCTATGTCACTGACTCGCGAATCCGCTGAAAACTTTGCCCGCGTATTGACTGAATCGTTACCCTATATTCAACGGTTCACTAACAAAACATTTATTATTAAATTTGGCGGCAACGCCATGATCGATCCCGAGCTCCACGAAAGCTTTGCACGCGACGTGGTGCTGATGAAATTAGTGGGTATGAATCCAATCATCGTTCACGGTGGCGGCCCACAAATCGGCAAACTGTTGGCGCGACTAAATATCGAAAGCGAGTTCGTTGACGGTATGCGCGTCACTGATGAACGCACTATGGACGTCGTCGAAATGGTGTTGGGCGCCAGTGTTAATAAAGAGATAGTCGACAGTATCCATCGCAATGGTGGCCGCGCAGTTGGACTCACCGGCAAAGATGGCAAGCTCATTCGAGCGCGCAAGCTGCGCGGCAACTGGCGCCTAGAGGGTTCACGCGATATGGGCCAAGTGGGCGAGGTTGAAAGTGTCGATACCGATGTGCTCGGTGTACTTCTAGATAGCGGCTATATCCCCGTTATTGCCCCGGTTGCGGGTGGCGCAGACGGACAGACCTACAACATTAACGCAGACTTGGTAGCCGGCAAACTGGCCGAAGTGTTGTGCGCCGAAAAACTCATCTTGCTCACCAATGTGGCAGGCTTACTCGATAGTGAGGGCCGCACACTCACAGGTCTGACCACATCGGAAGTTGATACCCTGATTGAAAATGGCACCATTACGGGCGGCATGCTACCTAAAATCCAATGCGCGCTTGATGCGGTCAAAAGCGGCGTGGTGAGCGCCCATATTATTGATGGGCGAGTACCCCACGCGGCATTACTAGAAATATTCACAGACGAGGGTATTGGTACCCTAATCACCAATAAGGCTGGACGAACCGCAAGTTGAGCATGGCGCCTTGGCACATGACTAGCTAGCATGAATAACTTAATATCGAGCAACTGATAACTATGCCGCAGCGCAGATCTGATCGCCGACAACAAATTTTACAAGCCCTTGTTTCAATGCTTGAAGCAAGCCCCGGTGCGCGCATAACGACGGCAAAACTTGCCGCCGAAGTTGGCGTTTCTGAAGCGGCACTTTATCGCCACTTTCCATCAAAAACCAAGATGTATGAAGCGATAATCGAATTCGTGGAAGAGACCTTGTTCACGCGGATCACGCGCATTGTCGCTGAGGAGCAAAACGCGCTAGCGCGCTGCCAAAAGATTTTGCTATTACTGCTTACTTTTTGCGAGCGCAATCCCGGCATCACATGCATCCTCAGCGGTGATGCACTCGCAGGGGAAACAGAGCGTTTACGGGTGCGCGTCGCACAGATCTTCGACCGTCTCGAAACACAATTGCGTCAGTGCTTACGCCAAGCAGAACTGGAAGAGCAGCAGCGTACCGCTATTTTGCTTGCCGACGCGGCAAATTTAATGCTGGCGTGCGCCGAAGGTCGTATTAGTCAATTCGTACGCAGTAGCTTTAAACGCTCAACCACAGAAGGCTGGGCCGCTCAGTGGCAGATAATCACAGCAACCATCATGGTGCCAGTTCCTAATTAAAGTGTCGCCCCAGTAGCTGCCTGTTGGGGGTGCCGCCGCTGATCAATCACTATTGCTAGCGGGGGCAGTAAGACTTCTTCGCAGACTGATCACATCTTGTAGTTGCCTCAGTCGCTCGATGTCCCGCGCATATTCGGCATAGACTCTGTCAACTTCAACTTGACGATCGTCAATCGCTTTCTCAGTACTTGCAATTTCACGCATCAGCACTTTGATCGACTCAAGCTCTACCGGCTGCGGTGACAAACCAGCCCGCTCACCTTCTGCAATATTTGCTTGATAATTTTCAACGTTTTGGCGCAAAGAACGACGATTACTTCTCAAGATAGAAATACGGATTTTAAGATCGCGTAGCGAGCGATCGCGGGCCGACTCAACATCATCTACAGCGCTATAACGGCGGAGCAATGATTCATCCCACGCCCGCAAGCGCTCTTGCTCAGCCCGGGCCTGATTAGCTAAACCGTCACTGAGCGCGAGATCTTTGCGCTCCTCAGGCGTGAGCTCACGCGGCACAACCTCAATGACAATACCGTCATGGTTCAGTACCTCATAACCACGCGCTGCGTATTCTGCGGGCACGGCCCAATTAACCACCACGACGCCATCGGCGTTGATGTAACGATACATATTGCTCGCATAGCTAGGTGACGCACATATGGCCATCATGACGGCACCTAAACCAATCAGACCAACACGATATCCCATAACCCTAAACTCCATAGCGGTCCCGATAGTCTTGCATCGCCGCCAATTGCTTTGATTCAGCACCAGTGTCTACCAACCAGTCAATAATGTCATGCATAGTGATCACACTCAGAACTTCAAGTCCCAGCGATTCACGGACTTCCTGAACCGCTGATTGCTGTCCCACGCCGCGCTCACAGCGATCTAGACCAATAATGACTGTTTTTGGATCGGCGCCCGCGTCTCGAATCAGGGCCACCGATTCACGAATAGCGGTGCCCGCTGTAATCACGTCGTCTACGATAGCTACGCGCCCTACCAGTGGCGCACCAACGAGCGAGCCGCCTTCGCCATGAGCTTTAGCTTCTTTGCGGTTGAACGCATAGGGTATATCCAAACCATGGTGTTCAGCTAACGCGACCGCCGTGGTCGCTGCCAGTGGGATGCCCTTGTAGGCCGGGCCAAACAATAAATCGGGCATCGTATTAGCACCGGTCAGCGTCGCCGCATAACACTGGCCAAGCGTCGCTAATGCCGCGCCGCTACTAAAGCCGCCCGCGTTGAAAAAGTAGGGGCTGGTGCGTCCTGACTTGAGA
The DNA here is from genome assembly GCA_963926105.1 of uncultured Luminiphilus sp. Lineage (GTDB taxonomy): Bacteria > Pseudomonadota > Gammaproteobacteria > Pseudomonadales > Halieaceae > Luminiphilus. The sequence goes on from CAWUVW010000003.1 coordinate 67,363, forward strand.
GTAAATTCACCAAACTTGAGCACATTGCAATAAATTGCAAGATCGATGAACGCACGTCGCGCGTCGATAACATTGTTTTTAAGACCGCCAAACATTGAAAACCCCTTTAAATACGCAAAAATAGGTACTTTTATACTTCACTTAGTCTTTAACAATAGAGCAAGCCGTATTGATTGCCGTATGATATCGGGCTATCAAGGGTAGGACTAGCAATGCGCATTATCAGTTTAGTCGTTGAAGGGCTCGAACAAGCACGAGATGCGGGTCTTTACCCATGGTTGCTCGAACAAGATGCCGACATTATTTGCTTGCAGGATACTCGCTGCTCCGAGTATTCGCTCAAAGGCAACGATTTTTTCCCTAGCCAATACAACGCCTATTTTTGGGATGATGTGGATGATCACCAACGAAATGGTGTTGCCATCTATTGTCGAGATTTGCCTAAGGCCATCATGACAGGTCTAGGGTTTTTTGAGTTTGACTCAAAAGGTCTCTACATACAGGCTGACTATGGCAATTTGAGTGTCGGTTCAATGCTGATGCCCAGCGCGCTGGGTGGCGAGCAGGCCCGGGCCGAGAAGGCCGTCTTCATGGAACAGCTCGAAAAGCACCTGCTAAAGGTACGCAACAAGCGTCGTGAGTTTATTCTCTGTGGCGGATGGGAGCTCGTCCATCTACCCATCGATGCAGAGGAAGCGGGCAATCGAACTGACATCCCAGGATTTAGTCCCGAAGAACGCGGCTGGTTGACGAAGCTTTATCAGAACGGGTATGCCGACGCCTTCCGTGAGTACAACTCAGACCCAGAAGAATTTTCTTGGTGGCCTGAAGGCGACGAAGCGGGGGGAGTTCGCAGCGATACCCAGATTATTTCTGGAGGCCTATCTGAGCGTGTAGAGTACGCGGCGATTTACACCGCCGATGCTTTCTCATCACATGCGCCGATTATTGTGGACTATGACTTCGCGCTGTAGCAGGTCGCTCAAACCACGCAATAAATAAGCAATATAAGTCGCGGCAAGCGCCGCGACTTCAGTGCGTTACACATCAAAAAGTTTAGCCCGCGAGTGCTTTGTGTTGCGCCGCCATAATTTCGGCACCAGCGAGCTGCGCCAAATCTAGCACTGCATTGAGTTCATCGCGGCTAAAGGTGGCGCCCTCTGCTGTACCTTGCACTTCTATCAAGCCACCATCCTCAGCCAGCACTACATTCATATCACTATCCGCACTTGAATCCTCGGTATAGTCTAGGTCAACGACAGGCATGCCCCGCCAAACACCAACAGACACCGCGGCAATCATTTGCTTTAGCGGATCGGTTTTCAGTGTGCCTTTGCGCTGCAAATCATTCAGCGCATCGACCAGGGCAACACAGGCGCCAGAAATTGCCGCAGTGCGGGTGCCTCCGTCTGCCTGTATAACATCACAATCTACGGTGATGGTGTACTCACCTAGACGCGTGAGATCGACCGCAGCGCGAAGCGATCGCCCAATCAGACGTGATATCTCTACTGTGCGACCCGACTGCTTACCTCGCGCAGCTTCGCGATCCATTCGTGAATGGGTGGAGCGCGGTAACATACCGTACTCCGCCGTCAACCAACCACTGCCTTTGCCGCGTAAAAACGAGGGGACACCTGGCGTAATTGAAGCATTGCAAAGTACTTTAGTATCCCCAAAAGCAACCAAAACGGAACCCTCAGCATGACAAGTGAAGTGGCGAGTGAAGCTAATTGGACGCATAGCCTCTGGGGTTCGCCCGCTAGGTCGTGACGACATTGATGGCGTGCTGTCGGTTGCTTTGGTCTGTTCGTTCATAACGCGGAACCTCGTAACGGTGAAACTTACTGATAGACTGCGTGCTGACAAAGTAAATAAGGAAACATAGCGTGACGCAGAGCATGACGGGATTTGCCCGCGGCAGTGTAACAACCGACTCCACCGCGGTCACGGTTGAAGTGAGATCAGTTAACAATCGGTTTCTTGATTTACATTTTAGAATGCCCGATAGCGTCCGTGCGCTGGAGCCCACCTTACGTGAAGCGGTAACCCAGGTCGTCGCCCGGGGCAAAGTAGAAATACATATTAAGGTGCAAGAAACCCAGTCGCTGAGTGCCATTGCCATTAATCAAGATCGACTGAACACCTGGATCACGGCGCTTGAACAAGTCTCACAGGCGCTACCGCAATCGCAGGCCCCCGACCCCCTCGCAGTGCTTATGGCGCCTGGAGTATTAGAATCTGACGAGGCAGATACTGAAGTACTAACAAAGGCGGTCTTAGCCGCCCATCGCGAGGCATTGAGCGGCTTGGTAGAGCAGCGTCAGCGGGAGGGCGCCCAGCTGGCCAGCTTGGTCGCAGGCCGTGCGACAGCGATGCGTGAACAGCTAGGCGCGCTTAGAGCCAACCTTCCCGCATTAAGAGACGCCCAACGACAGCGAATCATCGACCGAATTGCCGATGCGGGGCTAATCCCCGATGAAAAACGACTTGAAGAAGAACTCGTCTATGTGGCGCAGCGCGCAGATGTAGACGAGGAAATGGACCGCATCGATGCACACTTAGATGCGATTGAGCAGTCCCTGCAAGGTAAATCACCCTGCGGTCGCCGGCTAGATTTCTTAATGCAAGAGCTTAACCGCGAGGCTAATACCCTGTCGTCAAAATCAAACGCACTAACAACTACAAATACAGCGGTGGAATTCAAACTGCTGATCGAACAGATGCGCGAACAGATCCAAAATATCGAATAACTTCGTGACTAAAAGCGTAGCTAACCGCCACACAAATAAAACCATAATCGCGCTAGCAACCCTGGGTCGGCTCAAAAGCCGGAATAAAGTCATTCCCCTGCAAGGGCCTCAGGTCCATTGATGCCCGCCGCCACCGCACTGCCATGCAAATAGGTTCCACTGGAGTCAACGCGCTTCTGGATGGAAATCGCTCGATCAATGGACGCCGCTAACCGTTAGCTGAACGGCGAAATTAACGTAGCACTATCCGTCTGGCGGACTGTTTTAAAAACCCACGGCGTCTAAGCGCCCTCAATACTGTGCGTCGTGATAGATGCTTTGCACATCCTCACAGGCATTCAATAAGTCGAGTAGCTTCTCAAACAGGGCGACATCATCACCGGAAATGCGGGTTTCACCTTTAGGGACAAACTGAATTTCGTCGACTTCAAACTCAATAGCAGGATACGCTGCCCTCAGCACTGTTCGCGCCTTTGCATATTCAGTGTTGGGCGCTAAAACGGTCAGCATGCCCGCCTCATCTTCAACCTCGGTGACGTCCACATCCGCCATTAATAAAGTCTCGAGCACATCTTCTTCATCACCTAAAAAAACAAACACTGCGGCGTGGTCAAACATGTGTGCAACCGTACCCGGCGTACTAATTTTCCCCTTGCCTTTGGTAAATGCAGGGCGCACCTCGCCGATGGTTCGATTGGGATTATCGGTTAAGCAATCCACTAGCAGCATCGTACCGCCCGGACCAAAGCCCTCGTAGCGCGCCGCTTGAAAGTCCTCACCGATTCCCGAGCCGGCCTTGTCTAAGGCTTTTTCTATGACGTGAGAGGGAACCTGGTCTTTCTTGGCGCGCTCGATCAGTGCGCGCAGTGATAGATTTCCATCAGGGTCGGTGCCACCCGCTTTGGCGCTGACATAGATCTCGCGGCTATATCTTGAATAAACAGACGTTTTCGCGGCGGCGGTTTTCGCCATAGAGTCTTTACGGTTTTGGTAAGCGCGACCCATAGCATGGCTCCGGTAACTAAAATCTAGAAGGCGCGCAGTTTAACTGGAAACCGATAGCTGCGGTAAGTCCTGCAAACAACGGCGCAGTGCCCGCAGGGTGAATCTCATTGCGTGCTCGCCATCTGATACCAGGGCAGATGATGCGCTCGAATCAAGTAGTACGCCAAAGTCATGACGCTTCACGCTCAAAAAAGACGTCAAAATGAATCAAATCACGCGCCTCAACTAGAAATACCCCACATCTAACGCAAGATTTTCTGGCATGATTAACGGGGTGGGGCATAACCTACATCGGCCACTACATGCAGCAGGAGCTCTCCCCGTGACAGACACTGTAGAAACCAGCATCCATTCCGCTAGCATGCCATTTTCAAGGGGCCAGCTATTCACCGTTTCTGCACCCAGTGGTGCGGGCAAAACCTCGCTCGTTCAAGCCTTGTTGGACATAGAAGCGCGTCTGCGCGTTTCGGTATCGCATACCACTCGTCCGCAGCGCCCCGGTGAAGTCGACGGTGTCAATTATCACTTTGTCGATCACGATACTTTTTTAAAGCAAAAAAGTGCAGGAGAATTCATTGAGGATGCCGAAGTCTTTGGCAACCTATATGGCACTTCACAGCGACAAATTGAAGCACTACAAGCTCAAGGCTTTGACGTAATTCTTGAAATTGACTGGCAGGGAGCGCAACAGATGCGCAGTGTCGCACCAGATACTTGCGCCATTTTTATATTACCGCCATCAAAAGAGGCACTGGCCCAGCGCTTATATGGTCGCGGCCAGGATGAAGAAGCCACTATTGCCAAGCGTATGGCAGAAGCAGAGAGCGAACTGTCACATCATGCCGAAGCCGATTATTTAGTGCTCAACAAAGACTTTGGCACTGCGCTGGCAGATCTGCAAGCCATTATTCGTACTCAACGGCTCGTGCGCAGCCGGCAAATCCATGCGCTGGCAGCAACGCTTGCCGATTTACTGAACAACTAAAGTGTAAAAATTACCCTTAGCCAAACCGCATATGAGCTGATTCTGCCAATTTTACGATATACTCAGTCATCCAGTATGCGCTGGATACTTTTTATTAGGGAACGAAAAACATGGCACGAGTAACCGTAGAAGATTGTCTTGACCACGTAGACAACCGTTTTGAGTTAGTGATGTTGGCTTCTAAGCGCGCCCGTCAGCTAGCGACCGGCGGCAAAGAACCTCTAGTCACCGAAGAGTCCGACAAACCGACGGTCATCGCATTGCGCGAAATCGCAGAGGGCATGGTCACGCGCGACTTGCTTATCCGCGAAACTGAAATCGAAGCCGAAGAAGAGCTAGCTGCAAGCTTCGAGACCCCGATTTACTGACCAGGGCGACCGCGGGCCTTGGTAGCAACGACTCTACAAGCGCTTAGCGGCTCCTTCACCGATGCTACTGCGCGGCTGTTCAGAACCGCGTCGATTTTATCTTCAAAAGCAGGTGTTCAGCACAGCAACTCGCTATCGGGCTTAGAGCGCGTGCTGGGCACTTACCTTAGCTCAGAGCAAGCAAAACAGGTCAAGCGGGCCTACTTCTTCGCAGAACAAGCACACTACGGGCAAGTTCGCCTAAGTGGTGAGCCCTATGTAACACATCCCCTCGCAGTGGCGGGTATTCTTGCAGATATGCACATGGATCATCAGAGTTTGATGGCCGCATTACTGCACGACACTCTAGAAGACACCGGTGTTACCAAAGATGATATTAGCGCGCAGTTTGGTGCAGAGGTTGCCGAGCTGGTTGATGGCGTGAGCAAACTAACGCACATTGAATTTGACAGTGCTGAGCTAAAACAGGCCGAGAACTTTCAGAAAATGGCACTTGCCATGGCGCGCGATATACGAGTGATTTTGGTCAAGCTCGCAGATCGACTGCACAACATGCGTACCCTCGGCGTACTCAACCGCGATAAGTCTCGGCGCATAGCGCATGAAACACTTGATATTTATGCGCCCATCGCGATGCGACTAGGGATGAATGATATTCGCATGGAGTTTGAGGATCTTGGGCTACGGGCGCTGTATCCAATGCGTGCGCGACGGATTTTGGCGGCGGTAAAAGGCGCACGAGGCAATCGTAAAACACTCGTCGATAACATTCGCGGGCAGATCGTAGCGCGCTTAGTGCGGGAAGGTATCAGCGCCAAGGTAATTGGGCGTGAAAAACACCTATATAGTATTTACCGAAAAATGAAGACCAAGCGAAAGTCCTTTAAAGAGATCATGGACCTCTATGCTTTTCGCATCATTGTAGACACAGTCGATGACTGTTACCGCTCTCTGGGCTTAGTACACAGCCTGTACAAGCCCATCCCAGGAGAATTCAACGACTATATCGCCATCCCCAAATCCAATGGCTACCAATCGCTGCATACCGCGCTAAAAGGTATGCATGGCGTCCCCATTGAGATTCAGGTCCGTACCCGGGAAATGGAGGACATGGCCAATAGCGGTATCGCAGCTCACTGGCTATATAAAAGTGAAAGCAGTAGTGCAAGCGCCTCCCACACCCGTGCGCGCGAATGGGTGCAAAGCTTGCTCGAAATGCAACAACATGCGGGCGATTCGTTAGAGTTCATAGAAAGTGTAAAGATCGACCTGTTTCCCGATGAAGTCTACGTGTTCACGCCCAAAGGCCAAATTATGGAAATGCCGCGGGGTGCCACCGCAGTTGATTTCGCCTATGCGGTACATACCGACGTGGGTAATCGGTGTGTTGCCTGCCGAATTGATAACCGCCTAGCGCCGCTGTCCGAGCCATTACAAAGCGGTAAAACCGTCGAAATCATTACCTCTCCTTCGGGAAGGCCTAGTCCGGCATGGTTCAGCTATGTTGTCACCGCGCGCGCGCGCGCGCATATTCGAAACTTTCTAAAAGACCAGCGCCAAGAAGACTCGGTCGAACTCGGTAAAAATATCATCGACAAAGCGCTATTGGCCTTCGATACACGGCTAACAGATACCAGCAATGAACAAATAAACGCCGCATTGACGAAGCTCAACAAGACGTCAATTGAACACCTTTTCATCGATGTTGCTTTGGGTAATTTACTGCCCCATATCGCCGCCAGCGTGTTGATTGGCGCAAGTAATGATGCCTTGAGCAACCTAACCACCGAGGCCGTTGCTATTCGAGGTACCGAAGGCTTTGTTGTAACCTACGCCAAATGCTGTTGCCCATTGCCTGGCGATCCGATTGGGGGTTACCTCAGCCCAGAAAAAGGGCTTGTGGTACACAGAGATGGCTGCCGCAACTTAGCCGACATGCGTGACCAACCCGAACGACTGATGAATCTGCGCTGGGACGAGGCGGTTGAAGGGGTGTTCCCGGTCGGTTTGCGGGTGGAAGCAGAAAATCGTCGTGGTATCATTGCCGTCATCGGCACGCGTTTAAATGCCATTGGCATGAATATAGAACGTATTTCTACTCAAAACCGTGATGTGGCGTTTACCTTTATCGATATAGAAATAAAGGTTTCGAGCCGCGTCCATTTAGCTCGCATCATGAAACGTCTGCGAACAGTAGACGGGGTGCGTAAAGTCAGCCGGACCGCTCGGCGCTAATCACCCAATGTTTACCCCTATGTTTAAAGGAATATACCCGTGTCTAATCGCGCTGTTATTGCCACAGAAGAAGCCCCCGCTGCTATAGGCCCTTACTCACAAGCCATCAAAGTGGGTAATACCGTCTGGATCTCCGGGCAAATTCCGTTAGATCCTAAAACGATGGTAGTCGTCGCCGGAGATACCGCCGCACAGACCGAACAAGTGTTCAAAAATCTTGCGGCCATTGCAAAAGCGGCAGGTGGATCGCTTAATGACGTAGTTAAGATCAACATCTCACTCACCGATCTGGCGGAATTCTCCAATGTCAACGAAGTGATGGCGCGATACTTCGACGCGCCCTATCCCGCCCGCGCATGCGTGCAAGTAGCGGCGCTACCAAAGGCTGTTGATGTAGAGATTGAAGCTATCCTGGTACTCTAGTCCGACGATGGATTTAGCGCAGCTAAATGCGGTTGATACACTCCCTGCGCAGCCAGCTCGGTGAGTACGGCGCGATAGCCCTCTCGCCAGCTGGGGTAGTTCAACTTAAATCCAGCAGCGCGTAAGCCACTATTGTCGCAGCGGCGATTGGCACGTATCGGACGGCCACCAGCGACAGGCTTAATCGTGGTATCCAGTGCCTTAGCCAGCCCTTGTTCGACGTCCATCAGTAATGCTGGACTGTCATCTGATGCGATCAAAACGTCCGGCACATCGATAGATGCCGCGTCTCGCAGTAACACTTCGGTCGTCAAATCCGCCAAGTCTTGGCGATGGATTCGGTTACTCCAGCGATTTGGATCATCGCTACCCTCTCCAGACAACACACGCCGCACCAGCATCCCCAGAAGATCCCCATAGACACCCGCCGCGCGCAGCACCGTTGTTGCACACAACTGCTGTGCCGCTTGCTCTGCAGCAATAATTGCGAGGGCCGCATCATCGCTAGTGGTCAGGGGCGAGCCTTCATCCACCCAGCCACCGGCAGACTCGGCATAAACACGCGTTGATGAGATAAATACAAGCCGCTTTATATTTTCCGCGATACCACTGCCGGCAATATTATGCATCGCCCCGAGATATCCCTTTTGGTAGCCCGCCACATCTCTATCCGCGGGCAATGGGGAAAACACAATATAGTCTGGCCGCAGTCCCTGCAGCTCGGCAAATCCATCTGCACGGGCATAGTCACCTACTAATGGCGTTATACCCGCGGGTAAACCCTGTGGATTACGGCGCATGCCTGAGACGACCCAGCCACGCTCAGCCAACGCACAACCCACACGGGTGCCAATATCTCCACATCCGATCATCAATGCTTGAGGTGGGTTCACTTGTTAAACTCCTAATTCCGATTGTTAACGTGCCGCGATAAATAGAGGTTAGCATGTCATCATCATATCAACGGACACGAGCAAGCATTTGAACAGCAGCCTTGAACAATCCATCAGCACATTGCGAGGTGTTGGTCCCAAGCTATCCGCTAGATTACTCGAACTGGGTATCGCGCGGATCGAAGACCTGCTATTTCATTTTCCGCTGCGCTACCAAGATCGGACACAAATCACACCTATAGGGGCATTGTCTGACGGTGTCGAAGCCGTTATCCATGGCGAAGTGCGCGCTGCGGGCGTGGTGCCAGGAAGGCGGCGATCACTGGTACTCAAAGTCGCAGATGATAGCGGGTTACTCACTGTTCGCTTCTTCCACTTTCGCAACACACAAGTGCAACAACTGCAGACAGGTAGTGCGATCACGCTGTTTGGTACGCCCAGACGGTACGCTGCAGGGGCGGACATGGTTCATCCTGAATATCGCATGGGTACGGCAGGCCCACTGCTCGAGGCTGCGCTGACACCGATTTATCCTACGGTTGAGGGTGTCGGACAAGCGGTATGGCGGCGGTTGTGTGAGCAGGCGCTAGCCCATTTGCATCAGGAGTCACCGATCGACTTACTCGCAGGCTATGACGATGGCGACTTCGACTGGGTAGAAGCACTGACGTTTTTACATCGACCACCACCAGGGGCATCGGTGCTTCAAATTCGAGATGGCGAGCACCCAGCGCAACTGCGGCTCGCAAAAGAAGAGTTAGTGGCACATCATTTATCGCTGCGCGATCTGCGTGCGCGAGAGCGACGTCATTTAGCACCCTCAATGACAGCAAACTCTGCACTCACAACACGATTTTTGGCGCAACTACCGTTCTCGCCTACTGGTGCACAACAGCGGGTTTGTGAAGAAATCAGCGCAGATCTTGCTCAAAGCAACCCGATGTTGCGCTTAGTTCAAGGGGATGTCGGTTCCGGAAAAACGCTGGTTGCCGCACTGGCCGCACTGCAGGCGATTGATGCGGGCTTTCAAGTCGCCTTGATGGCACCAACAGAGCTGCTAGCAGAGCAGCATTTACGAAATTTCGACGACTGGTTTACTGCGCTGGGTATAAAAATCGCTTGGCTGAGCGGTCGTATCAAAGGCAAAGCACGCACCTCAGTGTTGGCGGCGATTGGCAACGGAGAGGCCGCGATGGTGATAGGTACCCATGCGCTGTTTCAAGAAGCTGTTGAGTTTGACAATTTAGGGCTCGTCATTGTCGATGAGCAGCATCGCTTTGGTGTACATCAGCGGTTAACGCTGACGGAGAAAGGCGGCACCGCGGGACACCCGCACCAACTTGTACTGACAGCAACGCCAATCCCACGCACCTTATCCATGGTGGCTTATGCGGATCTCGACTGCTCAATCATCGATGAATTGCCGCCGGGACGTAAACCAGTCACAACGGCACTCATTGATAACAGCCGGCGTGATCAGGTGATCGAGCGAGTAGCGGCCGCTTGCCGGACCGGTCGGCAAGCCTATTGGGTATGTACGATCATCGATGAGAGCGACGTACTAGAAGCTCAAGCGGCAGAGGCAACCTATACTTATTTGTGCCAGCAACTCCCGCCATCGGTGCCGGTAGGGCTCATTCACGGGCGCTTAACACCGATCGAGAAGGAGCAGGTCATGGCGGCCTTCAAGGCGGGGAAAATAGCCTTGCTGGTCGCCACAACCGTGATTGAAGTGGGTGTGGATGTTCCCAATGCCAGTCTAATGATTGTCGAGAATCCAGAGCGCCTTGGGCTTGCACAGCTACACCAATTGCGCGGCCGCGTTGGGCGTGGCGCGGCCGAAAGCCACTGCTTGCTGCTCTATCAATCGCCTCTCTCTCAAAATGCCCACCGACGTCTCAATGTGATGCGCGAGAGCAATGATGGCTTTTTTATCGCAGAGGAAGACTTGCGTTTGCGAGGTCCAGGCGAACTCTTGGGGACGCGACAAACCGGCTTGATGAGCTTTAGGGTCGCGCGCTTACCCGATCATGAATATCTGCTCGACAGCGTAGCGCAAATCGCCGAGCAGCTAGAACGATCAGCCCCCGAACGCATGCAAGCACTCATTGGGCGATGGACTGGTGAGCGCCAAGCCTTTGCAAGAGTTTAACAACCCCCTATATGCATACAACCAGTGATAGCGGTCACTATTTAAGTCCGCGGCATGTTATTTTGTTGGCAGCTTCGCTTAGTGGCTGTAGCCACAAGCTGACTTTTTAAACGTCACATGGCTTCACACTGCGTTATATGGCTCAGCAAAACTGTAAATGGCTAAACTACAAATGATTATCAGCACCCCGCCAAAAAGACATATTGCCTGCAAGCTTAGGGCGTTCGCAGACATCATGCGCGCTGATAAACCCATTGGCACCTTTCTCCTATTAGCCCCCACACTTTGGGCATTGATCCTCGCGAATGGGGGTCTCCCGCCATGGCATTTGCTCGCTATTTTCGTCGGCGGCGCCATCATCATGCGCTCCGCGGGATGTACCGCCAATGACTTAGCCGACAGAGCGCTAGATGGCCTTGTCGAGCGAACGCGGAATCGGCCTCTAGTTACCGGCGCGCTGACCGTCAGAGAGGCACTGCTGCTGCTGTCCGTGCTGTTATTGGCGGCATTGGGTCTTGTACTGCTGACCAATCACCTGACTGTGCAATTGTCATTTATCGGAGCGGCACTGGCGGTCGCGTATCCGTTTATGAAACGCATCACTTATCTTCCACAAGTAGTCCTGGGGGCAGCCTTTTCGTGGAGCATACCCATGGCCTTTTCAGCGAGTACTAACAGCCTGCCGGTCGCGTTATGGTGGTTATTTGCCGCCAATTTATTATGGACTGTGATTTACGATACACAGTACGCCATGGTTGATCGCGAGGATGATCTCGCCGCGGGCATTAAGTCAACGGCCATTCTATTTGGGCAACTTGATCGTCGCATCATCGGTCTATTGCAATTAGCTTGTCTACTCTGCTTTATCGCTTGCGGTCGCGCGTTTGCGCTCAGCGCACCTTGGTATCTTGCCGTGACCATAGTGGGGTTTTTGTTTGCCTGGCATCAGCATCTAATCCGCCATCGGGATAGAGAGGCGTGTTTTAAGGCGTTCAATCAAAGTAAGTGGATCGGCGCCATTATTTTCGCAGGGCTCGTGGGACACTTCGCCTTAACTGGCGTATAACTCTCATCATTCATAAGCGGTCACACTGAGTCATGCAGCTCACTATTTTTACCTCTATTGCAGATATTGGCGCCAATGAATGGACGGCCTGGTTCGATAGCGACTACCCTTTTTTACGTTATGACTTCCTGCTCGGCTTAGAGCGCACAGGCTGTATTGGCGGCGAGTCTGGCTGGCAACCGTGCCACTTCGTGCTCAGTGAGAATGGGCTCACCGTCGGGGTCGCACCCGCCTTCTTAAAAACACATTCCTATGGAGAGTATGTATTCGATTGGAGTTGGGCGGACGCCTGGCAGCGCAATGGTTTTGACTACTATCCCAAATTAATCACCGCAGCGCCTTTTACGCCGGCAACGGGTCCTCGCGTATATTTAAACCACGCCGATCCACAAGCATTAGAAAAGCTGCTTCTGGGCATAAAAGAGTGGAGCGAAGACCAAGGGATATCCGGATGGCACGCATTGTTCGTCGAAGAAGGTCTCTCATCTTCGTTAACGGATCTTGGCCTGCATCAGCGGCAAACTGTGCAATTTCACTGGTTCAACCGAAATTTCGAGCGTTTTGATGACTTCCTCGCAACCTTCAACAGCCGCAAGCGCAAGAATCTTAAAAAGGAGCGCGCAAGGGTAGCAGCGCAAGGGCTGAGCTTAGTCACCAAAATCGGCGGCGATATCAGCGGCGATGATTGGCACTTTTTCCATCACTGCTATCAGCTCACCTATGCGAAACGAAGTGGTCACGGTGGCTATTTAAATCGAGAGTTTTTTACTGAACTTTGCCCAGCGCTAGGCGATGCGACGGTCATGGTCATCGCTTATGAAGACCAGCAACCGGTTGCTGCAGCACTATATTTTTGCAGTGCAGATACGCTCTATGGCCGATATTGGGGCTGCCTTAGGGAGTATGAGTACCTGCATTTCGAAGCTTGTTACTATCGCGGAATAGAGTTCGCCATTGCTCAGGGTCTGCAACGTTTTGATCCTGGCGCGCAAGGGGAACACAAAATTCAGCGCGGCTTTGAACCCGTCTTAACCCACTCAAACCACTGGATCGCAGCGGAACAATTCGACACCGCGGTCGCAAACTTTGCTGCACAAGAGCGAAAGCAAGTACGCGTCTATCAGCGAGAGGCCTCTACTCTGCTCCCGTTCAAACAGAACGATACGTAATTACGCCGGCGGCACATCCCGTAAATAAACCCATTCTAGAGCCGTTGATTGCTCGGCACTGTAGTAATAACCCGCATCGCTAAACTGCTTCATACCCTCAGGGGCATTAAGGCCCTCTGTGACGATGTGGCGCGCCATCAATCCCCGAGCTTTCTTAGCAAAAAAGCTAATGATTTTATATTTCCCGTTTTTTAAATCTTTAAATACAGGTGTGATGACTTCTGCATCGAGCTGCTTCGGTTTAACCGCCCTGAAGTATTCGTTCGAGGCCAGATTAACAAGCACTTGGCTGCCGCTCTTTGCCAGTTGCTGATTTAAGGCGTTGGTGATGTCATCACCCCAGTATTCATAGAGGTTTTTGCCGCCGCGATTGGCAAATTTAAGGCCCATCTCCAGCCGATACGGCTGCATTAAGTCTAGCGGTCTTAACACGCCATAAAGCCCCGATAGAATACGCAAATGCTGCTGTGCAAAACTAAGTTCGCTACCGCTCAGAGTTTCTGCTTGCAGTCCTGTGTAAACATCCCCTTTGAACGCCAGCACTGCTTGTTTCGCATTGTCTAGCGTAAACTCCGGCGTCCAATTCATAAAACGCGCGTGATTGAGCGTGGCAATATTTTCACTCACACCCATCAGGCCGCGGATATCATCGGGGTTTAAGCCACGGGCGTCCGCCACTAAGTCAGCAGCGCGATCAATAAATAGCGGCCGTGTGGTTTTCTTCGTAGTCGATGGACTGTCATAGTCCAAGGTTTTGGCAGGCGATAATACAGTCAGCACGTTAGTTTCTCTCTGCTATGGCGATGTAAGAATGATAACCTTGACGGCGCTCAGCAAAAACCGGAATTAAGTATGGGTTTACTGAAACAATTTAGCACATTGATCGATGCAATGAATTGGCGACTCGGTCAAGCAACTGCGTGGCTGGCAATAGCGATGGCATTACTCACCGTGTTTGTAGTGATACTCCGCTATGCGTTTGGTATCGGCGCCATTGCCGCACAAGAGGGCGTAATCTACATGCATAGTGCCTTATTTATGCTGGGCGCATCCTATACCCTGCTTGCAGAAGAACATGTGCGCGTCGATATTTTTTACAGCCACTTCGGCCCTCGCGCAAAGGCTTGGGTCAACGTCATTGGGCATGTTGTATTTACACTGCCGCTTTTACTGTTCATCGGTTTTTCCAGCACAAACTATGTGGCTGAGTCGTGGCGAGTTCTTGAGGGCTCTCCCGAGCCTGGCGGCATTCACGGCGTCTATCTATTGAAAACGCTAATACCGTTAATGGCTGCATTACTGGCTTTGCAAGCTATTTCTACTATCATCAAAGGCCTGGCTGTACTGTCATCTAGCGAGGAGCAAAGCCATGTTAGGGGCTGAATTAGCACTCGCTATGTTTGTTACCGTATGTCTATTACTGATGTTCGGCTTCCCGGTTGCGCTCACTTTGGCAGGTACTGCGCTGGCATTCGCTGCGGGTGGTATTTTGCTAGGCGTGTTTGATCCGGATTATCTCGGCGCCTTGACTGGTCGCATTTTCGGCACCATGGGTAACGAGACACTGATCGCGGTACCGCTTTTTATTTTGATGGGGGTAATTCTCGAGCGCTCTAAAATTGCAGAAGATTTGCTCACCAATATGGCGCGGTTATTTGGCAGCCAACCTGGCGGCTTAGGTATTTCGGTTATTTTAGTTGGTGCCCTGCTCGCAGCGAGCACGGGTATCGTCGGTGCAACGGTCGTGACGATGGGGTTGCTGTCGCTTCCCAGTATGCTGCGTGCCGGTTATAAGCCAAGCCTAGCTGCCGGTACCATCTGCGCCACCGGCACCTTGGGACAGATTATTCCGCCGTCGATTGCGCTTGTACTGCTCGGCGACATCATGTCTAGCGCCTATCAGCATGCACAGTTAAAAATGCAGGTGGTAAACACGGCAACAGTCTCAGTGGGCGACCTATTCGCTGGCGCCTTATTGCCAGGGGTCATACTGATATTGCTGTACATTCTTTATATGATCGCAACCGCGCTAATAAAGCCAGAAAACGCGCCGCCGGCCGTCGCTGAGCCGGTTAATTTGTCTCAATTAGTCTCTGGTTTGGCACCGCCATTGTTGCTCATAGCTTTGGTTCTAGGCTCGATAATCGCGGGGGCTGCGACCCCTACTGAAGCGGCGGGTGTTGGTGCTGTAGGCGCCATGTTTCTCGCACGGCTACGAGGTCAACTAAATAGAGCGCAGCTTTTTGATGCGGCGCAGGCCACGCTTAAAACTACCAGCATGGTGTTTCTCATTTTGATTGGCGCCGCGGTCTTTTCTCTGGTTTTTCGGGGCTTTGGTGGCGATCGTTTAATTGAAAATTTTTTCCTCGACATGTCAGGGGGTAAGCACTCAGCGCTATTGGTGGTTATGCTGGGGATTTTCCTGCTGGGCTTTATCTTAGATTTCATTGAAATCACTTTTGTTGTCGTACCCATCGTCGCCCCGATCCTACTGGCCATGGGCTTTGACCCCATATGGCTCGGTATTATGATCGCCGTGAATTTGCAAACGTCATTCCTGACACCGCCCTTTGGTTTCGCGTTGTTTTATTTGCGCGGTGTCGCCGGCAATCAAGTCGCGACTCGAGATATTTATATCGGAGTGATCCCCTATGTGGCAATTCAGCTCTTCACGCTGGGACTATTGTGGCTCTTACCCGACCTCGTCACTTGGCTGCCGGCACAAATGGGACGATAAATTGCCAGTACAGACGGCCATGTCTTGTAATCAGGGCTGGCGAACCCTATAGATGAATATAGATAATCAAATTTTTTACCCGCCCACCGAAGAGGCCTATGATCATGACCGATATCGATGCCAATCCGCTCCCGCAAGGCGAGCTCGCCCTCCAAACCGTTGCCATGCCTCGAGATACCAATGCCAGCGGCGATATTTTTGGCGGTTGGCTACTGTCGCAAATGGATCTTGCAGGTAGTATCACCGCAGGAGAAGTCGCCAGCGGACGTATCGCTACCGTAGCGGTAGAGGGCATGGCCTTCTTAACTCCGGTTCATGTAGGCGCCGTAGTCAGCTGCTACTGTGATGTGATCGATATCGGCCGCAGTTCAGTACGTATTATGGTCGAGGTGTGGATCGGGTCACGACACGATGGTGAGCCTATCAAAGTAACAGAGGGCACGTTTGTCTATGTCGCTATTGATGCCAATCGGCGCACGCGTCCAATCACTGACTAATCGCTAGGTCGCGCGATTACTCCGACTGCAAATCAATTTTCGGCAGCACTTTATCGCGAGCATTGAGGTAGGCCCGCTCGGAAATTTCATGATAGACCCTAACGTTTTTGGCAAAGCGGCTGTATGAAGCGTTGATCTTCGCCGCCATAGGGTCACTGGCTACTAGGCGCGCCATAGCCTTAGTCGTATTTTGGTACAGCAGGGCCATGACGTCGTCGGGCAATTCACGCAATTTCACCCCGTCCTTCAGTAAACTTTGTAAAGACGCATTATTCTCTGCTGTAAATTCATCTAGCATGGACTGATTGGCCGCGCGCGTAGCGTAGGTCACAATCGCCTGTAGGTCCTCAGGAAGCGCAGCAAAGGCGTCAGTATTGACCGTAAATTCGAGCATAGCGCCGGGCTCATGCCATCCGGGGTAATAATAATATTCCGCCACCTGATGCAAGCCGAGCGTGCGGTCGTTGTAGGGACCGACCCATTCCACCGCATCGATAACGCCAGTTTGCATGGCCGTATAAACCTCACCACCCGAGATGCGGACAGCGGTACCACCAGAGGCGTCGAATACTTCTCCCGCCAGACCCGGAATCCGCATTTTTAAGCCTTTGAGGTCAGCGCCATTATTGATTTCTCGATTAAACCAACCGGCCATTTGTACGCCAGTGCTGCCACCCGCAAAGGGAATGACGTTGTAAGGCGCATAAAGTTCACGCCACAAGTCGATACCACCACCATTGTGCAGCCAGCCGTTCATTTCTTGCGCGGTCATGCCAAAAGGCACCGCGGTGAAAAATACTGCCGCTGGAATTTTGCCTTTCCAATAATAAGAGGCGCCGTGACCGACTTGCGCAACGCCCTGAGATACCGCGTCAAGGACCTCAAAGGCCGGTACAATTTCTCCCGCACCATAGACATTAATTTTTAATCGACCGCCGCTCATTTCGTTGACCGATCGGGCGAAGTTCTCCGGCGCACTTCCCAGACCAGGGAGATTTTTCGGCCATGTGGTTACCAGCTTCCACTCGAAGACGTCGCTAGACAAACTTTGCGTTTGTGCGGCAGGGCTCGCCATGCGTGCGGATTCTGTTGTCCACAAACCAATCACTAGAACAAGCAGCGCAACTAGCGCCACGACGACTACCGGTAATACACGACGTTCTGACATAGGCTCACCTGGGTTTTATTGATTGACGAATTTAACGGGTTGGGGCGATGAGGCAAAAATCTCATCCATAGGCTACAACGCCTGTAAGTTCGCATACTGTAATACCAACCACTTGCTACCTTCTGCAAAACTAACCTCCACCCGTGCATTGCTACCACGACCTTCAAAATTAGTCACCACACCCTCACCAAACACCTGATGTAAAACACGCTGACCCAAACCAATCCCAGCCTCGTCATGTGCAGCACTTGGCGCCGTGCTCAATGACGACATAGGACGACTAATGGTGTTGTTCAGGCGCACCTCGTGCATGAGCTGCGCCGGTATCTCGCGCACGAAACGTGACGGCGTATTATAGTTTTCACTGCCATGTAAACGGCGACTTTCAGCATAAGTAAGCACCAACTGCGTCATAGCACGCGTGATACCCACATAGGCCAAGCGACGCTCTTCTTCAAGCCGACCAGGCTCATCCAAAGACATCCGATGCGGAAACAAGTTTTCTTCCATGCCCGCCAAGAACACCAACGGAAATTCTAAGCCCTTCGCCGAGTGTAATGTCATCAGCTGAACGCTGTCCTCATGGGCATCTGCCTGAGCGTCTCCCGCATCGAGCGCAGCCTTATCAAGAAACTGTTGTAGCGGCGCCAAGTCTTCATCTTCAGGCACAAAACTTTTAGCTGCTGAGACTAATTCTTCCAGGTTTTCAACGCGCGCCTGACCCCGCTCGCCTTTCTCGGCGCGGTGAAATGCCACCAAACCCGACTGGGCGATAACATGTTCGACGAGCTCCTCGAGGGGCAAATCGATAGTGCCTGAATCGAGCTCATCGATCAGCGACTGAAATCCAGCCAGGGCAGTCAGTGCCCGCGCGGGGAATAGTTTTTCTTCACGGGAAATATTGATCGCCTGCCACATAGGCACCTGGTGCTCACGAGCGATCGCGCGCAAGTTGTCGATGGTTTTACTCCCAATACCCCGTGATGGCGTATTGATGACCCGCTCAAACGCAGGATCATCGCTGCGATTGAGCAATAATCGGGTATAAGCGAGCGCATTGCGAATTTCCAATCGCTCATAGAATCGCTGACCACCATAAATTCTATAGGGTATGTCGGCGCGAATAAGTGCCTCTTCGAGCACCCGTGACTGGGCGTTTGAGCGGTAGAGAATGGCAATTGAAGCACGCAAATTGCCATCGTCAATCCAGCTCTGGGCGCGCTCAACAATAAAGCGAGCCTCGTCTTGCTCATTAAAACCGGCATACAGTGCGATGGGCTCACCCTGCTCGCCAGCAGTCCACAAATCCTTACCTAGACGTCCAAAGTTGTGCGCAATCAACCCATTGGCTGCACTCAATATAGTTTGGGTCGAACGATAATTCTGTTCAAGACGAATGGTCTGCGCGCCTATAAAATCCTCTGAGAAACGCTGGATATTTTCGATTTTCGCGCCACGCCAACCATAGATAGACTGATCATCATCACCCACTGCCATCACGGGAATATCACTGCCCGCCAAGTTGCGTAGCCATGCATATTGCACCGTATTGGTATCTTGAAACTCGTCGACCAAGATCGTGCGGAAGCGCTTTCGATAGTGTTCAAGTGTGGCCGGGGACTTCAACCACAGCTCATTAGCACGCAGCAATAATTCAGCAAAATCTACCAACCCACCTCGCTCGCAAGCGCCTTCATAGGTCGTATAGATACGCAGCATAGTCTGCGCGTATAGATCGCCAAATGGCGCCTCTATGTGCGCCGCTCGGAGACCCTCGTCTTTTTGCGCATTGATGTACCATTGCACCTGTTTCGGCGGCCAACGGGAATCGTCAAGATCAAGCCCACGACAAACCCGTTTCACGAGACGCAACTGATCGTCGCTATCAAGAATTTGGAAGTTCTGCGGCAGGCCCGATTCATGCCAGTGAGCCTTTAACAACCGATGCGCCAATCCATGAAAAGTGCCTACCCACATACTGTGGCTAGGCATATGCAGCATCTCTTCAATGCGCCCGCGCATCTCTCGCGCCGCTTTATTGGTGAAGGTAACGGCCAGTAATGCGTGGGGAGAAAACTGTTCCGCACGAATCAACCAAGCAATGCGGTGCACCAATACCCGGGTTTTGCCCGAGCCGGCACCGGCAAGCACCAAGAGGTTGCCAGATTCTGCCGCCACAGCTTGGCGCTGGGCATCGTTTAATGCGCTAATAATGTCAGATACGTCCATCTGTATAGTTTACTCGAAAAGCGTGTAGAACTTGTCGATTAGGTTTCTTAGGATGCAAATCAAAGACACGTAGCAGTCAGTGTCTGATAAGATTAACCAAAAGCTGCCCGAGGAGTGCGTAATGGATAACAATGATGATGAAAAACGTCGCGTCATGACGCCGCCAGCAGAATGGACTGGAGGCGTTATCAAGAAAGCAGCAACGAAGACGTCCGCGGCGGATCATGCGCTCGAGAACATAGAGGATGACACCGACTGGCTGGAGAGTGGCTTCAGCAGTATATCTGCCGACGATATTTATACTCAAAGCACGGCTGAAGATGTGGCGAGTGCGGCCGACAGTTGGCTTGCTTTAGACGGCAGTTTGGAAGACGCCACCGAGGTGGTAACGCCTGCGGTCGAAGAAGGTGATGACTGGCAGGCGGATCAGAAACCTGTCTCGCGGCCCGAAGATCCAGCAACTGAGGCGCAAGCATCAAGCGGCACAACGCCCAAACAGCGCGATGAAGATACCGATTGGGTATCTGCGAGCGCGCCCATCCATCATGCCGAGCAGCACTCAGAACAGCAGATGGCTGGCACCGAGGCGAGCGCGGAGCAGGGGTCGTCCTCGGCCGATCACAGCGCCACGCCGGTGCGGAATTTCCCAGTTTGGCCCGCACTTTTATTGGGCGCCGCACTGGTATTGCTGGTCATTGGTAGCTGGGGCGCCATGACGGAGCAATCAGCGTTGAACGCGCGTATTGTTGAGTTAAACCAAATGAACAAGCGGGCTAAGGCAGACGGCAATTTAAATGCTAAAGCCAAGGCTGCACTTGAAGAGAACAACGAGGCAATGCGCCTTCAATTAGTGACACTGCGCGAACAATACGCCGCGCTAACGTCCCAAATCAACAGCATGCAAGAACCCCAAGCTGACAACATTGCGGTCGTCAGCGAGCCAACTACCGAACTAAGCGGTGACCCTGGTGCATCCGCGGCGTCTTCACTTTCCATCGCTGGAAATGCCGCGGTCGCAACCGTGATACCCACCGCCAGTGGCGGGCCCTGGTTTGTCAATATCGGTAGTTATGATGATCGCGACGTTGCTGCTGAGTCTGTGCAACAGTTCGAGTCCATGGACTACTTGTTAGTCATTCAAGCCGCCGAAGTGAATGGGCGCATGTACTATCGTATTCGCGCTACGGACTTTGCGACGCAGGATGATGCGCAAGCGGCAGCCAAGCAGTTTGAAACTACTTTCAACATGCAGCCGCTCTGGGTAGGAAAGGCCGCCAATCGTGCAAACTAGCGCGACAACATCAGTAAGCGCTTCGGCAAACATTGCCGCCACCACCTTCAATTTGACAGCAAATCTGGACCCAGGCGGAAGGTTTATCTATGCCGATACCTTTAAAATCACGTAACGCCACGAAAACCCCGCACAACGCATTAAAGATGCCGGTCAGGCGCCTGAGTTTCGACAGGACGCGCGGCTTGACGGGGTTGAGGCGGTCGGCATAAGCTCAGAATCACAAGGGGGCGGTGATTGCCACGCTAAATACTCTGGCGGTTATGCCCAGCCTTGAGCTTCGTCGCTTTTAAGTAGAAAATATTGCACTCTATTTCGTTTAACAACCACAAGCCTAAGGAACTCCTATGAACTTTTTACGCACTTCTACCTTCATCGCCTTACTGGCCGGCGCAACTTTAGTTAATGCGGCGTGCGACACGCCAGCAGTACCGAGCGCCCCTGACGGCAGCACGGCGACTTTGGATGAAATGATTGCCGGCCAGCAAGCTGTTAAGGCATTTCAAGCAGAGGCTCAGGAATATCGAATCTGCCTCGATGAAGAAATGCTGATCTCCAAAGCAGCCGCTGGCGAAGGTGACTCAGAAGCAAAAGAAGATTACAAAGCACAAACCGATGCCTATAACGCCTCAGTAAGCGCAGAAGAAAGCGTTGCCGGCGCATTCAATAGCGCTATTGGCGCCTATAAGGCAGCTAACCCAAAGTAAACCCAATGCCGCTGTTATTTCGGTAACTGCGGCAGCGCTTCAAGTGTATCTCGGTATCGACCGGGACCTAGATGGCAGCCGCCAGCAGCGACGGCAGGCTAGGCTTTGCGTTACTTTTGTGTAAATTTCGCAATACAAACTTGGCGACCACGCCCTAGTTCGGACTCCCGACCGCGGCACATCAGTCCAGAACTAAACAACAAATAAAGCATGTTGCGCGTAGTTAAAATGGCGCCAGCATTACGCAGACCACCACCCTGTAATTCTGGGTTGTCCTTCAATTTATAGTAAGAAACGATAGCGCACATATAACCAACCGGGATGAAAAGTATTGGCAAGATCAAAAGACCGACCGAGCACCCTAAGAATGGTCGAAAAACCAACACTGCCCCTCTGCCCACTGAAATGCTAACGTACGCTGCCCTGATGCGTTTAGGCGATCAATAATGAGCCCGACATCAAAGCGCCTGAAGCTTGCTTTTGCAGTCCTTCTCCTCAATGTACTAAATGCCTGCAGCAGCGAAACCCCGCGCCACTTCGATACTTTAATCCGGGGTGGAGCCCTTTATGATGGTTCCGGTAATACGCCTTATTTCGCGGACCTGGGTATATTACATGATCGTATTGCCGTAATTGGCAATCTAGACAGCGCGACTGCCGATAACGTGATCAACGCCGAAGGCAAAGCGGTCAGCCCTGGCTTCATTAATATGATCGGCTGGGGCGTTACCAGCCTGATCAATGATGGAAGAGGTCTCAGTGATATCACGCAGGGCATTACCCTGGAGGTGTTTGGAGAAGGCAATTCGATGGGGCCTTTGAGCCCCGCCATGCAGGCTGAATTCCCGAAATATTGGGGTGGCATTGATCCTCAATGGGCTACCCTGGGAGAATACCTAGAGTTTCTGGAAGCGAAAGGTGTATCGCCAAATGTAGCCTCTTTTATTGGCGCCACGACCCCCCGTATATATGTGCTGGGTCGGGACGACGTTGATCCTACTGCGGAAGAACTGCAACGCATGCAAGGCTTGGTGCGCAATGCTATGCGCGAGGGTGCTGTGGGGGTGGCATCCTCGTTGATCTACACACCAGCGAGTTTTGCCGAAACCGATGAGCTCATCGCACTGGCGCAAGCCGCCGCTGAATATGGCGGCATTTATGCGTCTCACCTTCGCAATGAAGGCAAACAAATTTTCAGCGCCCTTGATGAGCTTATTACCATCGCCAGAGAAGCGGCCATACCTGCCGAGGTCTACCATATTAAAATCGCCCACCCGCCCTCATGGGGGCAATTCGATGAGGTGCTAGCGCGCATTGAGGACGCACGCAGTGAAGGCCTGAAAATAACAGCTGACATGTATCCCTACCCTGCGGGCTCGACCGGATTAGATGCCATCATGCCGGCCTGGGTCAAAGCGGGAGGAATCGACGCGTGGATTGCGCGACTGCAAGATCCAAAAGTGCGTCAAACCCTTGCCCAGCAAATGCGCGAAGATTCAGACGAATGGGATAATCGCCTCGCCAGCGGTGGCGCCGAAACCGTCATGCTGGTGGCATTTCGCAACCCAGAACTCAAACACTTGGCGGGCAGAACTCTTGCAGAGGTCGCTACCATGCGTGACCAGAGCCCGGAGGAAACCGCCATGGACTTAGTAATTGAAGATGGTACTCGGGTGGGTGCGATGTATTTTAACCAGTCAGAGGCGGTCGTCCGTAAAGCGATACAGCGGCCCTGGATCAGTTTTAGTACCGACGCTACGGCGATCGCCGCCGAAGGAGAACCGCTGCTGAATCACGTACATCCTCGAACCTACGGCACTTTCCCCAGAGTGCTAGGCCACTATGTCCGGGAATTGCAGCTACTGTCTCTAGAGCAAGCGGTTCACCGCGCCAGTGGACTACCCGCCACGAATTTATCGCTGCGAGATCGCGGCTTTTTACGGGAGGGCTATTTTGCCGATGTGCTCGTTTTCGATCCAGACACCATCATTGACCAAGCAACATTTAAGGCGCCCCACCAGTACGCCAGGGGTATCGAGCAAGTCTTAATCAATGGCACGGCTGTTATTCGCGATGGTGAGCATACCGGAGCCACCCCTGGGCGCGTGGTCCGTGGGCCCGGTTGGACCGGATGGCAGTAAACACTGAGTAGCATCCGCCGCTAGGCAAGTCGGTTACAATTTGGTTTTTACATCAGCGTATCCATATGATGAACCAAGACACACCGCTTCTATGCCCTTCGCCGCAGTTGTGGATCGACTGCGTCCTCGATAACTTTGACGCTTTTCTGCTCGACCATGCCGCCGCCGAAAAAAAGGCTTCTGGTATGGCCCTGTCTATGGTTTCCCACTATCCCGACAGAGCCCGACTGGTACTGGCGATGTCGGAACTTGCCGTAGAAGAGATGGTGCACTTTCGTGAAGTGATCAAGATCATTCAAGCCCGCGGCCTAATACTCGGTGCTGATACAAAAGATCCCTACGCCAACGGTATGCGAAGCTTAATGCGTCAAGGTTCAGATCTATACCTCTTGGATCGCCTATTAACGGCGGGCGTTATCGAGGCGCGTGGTGCTGAGCGCTTTGGTTTAATCGCCAATGCGCTGCCGGAAGGTGAATTAAAAACCTTCTATCGATCACTTACACGATCTGAAAATCGACACTTTGAGCTCTTTTTAGATCTCGCCTCTGAATATTTTCCCGCCGAGACCATCAACGCTCGATGGCAGGAGATTCTGGTCTTCGAGAGTCGCGTTGTCGTTGACCTACCCATACGCGCCGCACTCCATTGAAATCGGGGGCCAGCGTGGTCATCGACAAGTACCTCTCGCGCTATGCCCTACTGCCTGTACAACCAAAACTGGATGGACACTGGCAACACGTGATGGTGGTGCCCTGTTTTCGTGAATCACCCGACTTTCTAAAGCAAATACCTGAGCCTCCGGCAAATCAAACGCTGTTGGTCATTTGCGTTCTCAATCGGCCTGCTGCCCATACTGACCCCGGTGTGAATAGCGCGTTGCGCAGCTTCATCACTGAGCGTGCCCGCAGCGCGCCACTGGCGGGCTTAGCGCTTTGTCCTTTAGCGCCTCACACCGATTTGCTCATGGTTGACCTCGAGCACCTAGAGGGTCCGACCCCAAAAAAGGAAGGCGTGGGTAGAGCCAGACGCATAGGCTGCGACCTCGCACTCTGGCTCATACAGCAAGGCAAAATTAGCGCAGCTTGGATCCACTCCTGTGATGCGGATGCCCGATGGCCCCCAAACTACCTCAGCGCGTCATGGCCCGCTGACGCAACAGGCGTTTCGCTACCGTTTCAGCACGTAATGAATGCCGACAGCGACCTTGGCAGAGCGACCCTAGTTTACGAGCTATGGATGCATCACTATGTTTTGGGTCTTGAATGGGCGCGCTCGCCCTACGCCTTCCATACACTGGGGAGCTGCTGTGGCTTTAGCGCTCATGGCTATGCGGCCGTACGCGGCGTTCCACTTCGTGCGGGCGCAGAAGACTTTTATCTACTCAATAAACTGGCCAAAGTGGGGCGTATTCATAGGCCATCAGGCCCGCCTGTATTTATCCGAGCTCGAGCGTCAGACAGGGTACCTTTTGGCACGGGACCTGCGGTGACACGTTTGATGGCAACGACGAGGCCAGAGACAGTCCCGTTTTTTTATCATTTGGACTGCTTTTCTGCGCTTAAGCGTGTGCTTGAACAGTTTCCGATGTGGCTAGAGAGTCAAAATCTGGACATAAGCCATGATCTGTCAATATCTCTGCCAAGTGACTTGGCGGCCAGCGCCACCAGCATACTGCTGAAACTGGGTCTATCAAAGGCCATCAGTCACGCTAAACACAACGGTAATGACAGCCAACGGCGTCTGCGTCAGCTTCATACTTGGTTCGACGGATTTAGAACCCTTAAATTTCTCAACGGCGTCCGCGACCTCGCCTGTAATCATCAGACTTTTGAGCAAATACAAGATAGCGCGCCAATGCCTGCCACTTCTGGGGATTTAATCGCCAGACGAAATACCATTATTGCAGCCTGGGGCTGGCAGCCTGAGGCGGGAAAGACCCCCGCTTTTTGTAGGGTTTAGGGTGCCATTGTGGCGCAAGACTCCTACACTACCCCCATCTTTTGGGGCGGACTCATGGGAACATTTAGAGCGGCGCCGGTATTGGAACCGGCCCGCGTTGGATTGCTCCAAAACACAACGTCGCAGTGGCATCTAATTAGCTCGGCGCCAGCTACCTTGTTCTGATTGATGCTTTCTGGCAGCATGATTCTAGTCGGTGCCCACGTGTGTAACGCGCGCTAAAACCGATAAAAATACGGGGCCGTGATTGGCAACTATCTGAAGCCCACGTCTTGGTGGCAGTGGTGATACTTTCCCCCCGCGACAATGATAGACGTTCATACGGGCGCGCTATAATCGTAGGCGAAAGGAGATGGTCATGGCCAATAATCAGCCGCCAGTAGCTGGCGCACAACGTACGATGACCAGTCCAAAAATCTTAATCATCAGTTTTGTTGCCTGGACACTGACCAATATGGATCAGGCGTTCTTTGGGTACGCAATACCGGGAATTCTCGAGGAATTTGATCTGCCGCTGGAAGCGGTGGGCATCATTCTCACCATCTCATTTGTTATTTCGTCAATTTTGCTGGTATTTGCTGGACACGCCGCTGACCGGTTTGGGCGTGGCGCCACGCTGAGCGTCTACCTGGCCGTTTCAGCTTTGCTAGTCGGCCTGCAGGGTTTTGCCGGTGGCATTGTTCTGCTCACACTGTTCCGTGCATTCGGCTTCGGCATAAGCACGGGGCTCTCGCCTATCACTAATGCCTATGTGGCAGAAAACGTCACTCCGCGGATCCGCGGGCTAGCAATGGGCGTTTTGCAGTGCGGCTATCCTCTGGGCTGGTTTATTGCATCGATGTTTGCGGTACCGCTCTTAGCCACTCATGGCTGGCGGGCCATGTGCTTTGCGGCGTTCCTAGTGATCCCGGTGGCGGGCCTGTTTTACTGGTTACTGCGAGACGCGCCAGATATCAAACCCCAGGAAAAATCTGTCGATAAACCCGGCAATTTTCGTGTTTTATTTTCTGCAGCCCATCGCGGTAAATCAATTGCCAGCATCCTGACTTACTTCGCTTTCGGTGGTGCCTATGCGGGCTCGGCATTTTTCTTCCCAACATTCTTTACCGAGTCACGCGGCTACACACCGTCTGAAGCGGCCGACCTAGTTGGTATATCAAATGGCATAGGCATTCTCGGTTACCTGCTTGCAGCGGCAGTTGGGGAATTCCTAATGACCCGACGCAATGTGTTTATGTTATGGGCGTTAGGCGGTTGTATCGCTTTTACCGGCCTAATGTGGCTACCGCAAAGCAGGCTTGAAGACACCATCTGGTACGCGGCGACTGCCGCCCTGTTCTACGGCTCGCTGGCGGTATTGACTGTATTAATTGCAGAGATATTTCCGCAGGAAGTCCGCGCGAGTGCGCTATCTGCCTGTGCGTCGGCACCCCTTAGCCTTGGATTCGCAGTTTTTCCGGTGGTTGTTCCTTTTCTTGTCGGGAGCCTCGGCTGGCAAACGGGCCTTAGCATTGTGATCTGCCCACTGCTGTTCATTGCAATAATTGCGGCTATGTTTCTACCCAACCGACCGTCGGGCATGGGACTAGAAGCCTGATTACAGTGCACACAACCCACTCACTAAAGGAAGGCTGAAAATGGCTGATTCGATTCCCGTGGCTGTAGATGTGACCTCCGTACTGATTACCCAGTTAATTTCAATAGTCGGTGCTAGCCAAGTCAGTACTGACCTGACGCTGCGCGAACTGTATTCCCACGACGTTTTTTACCGTCCCGATTGCACGACCAAAATAGTCATTTCACCGCGCTCAAGCAAAGAGCTGGCTGCCGTTGTAGCAGCGACGACTATTGCAGGGTTCGATATCCATGTCCGGGGTGGCGGCATGTCATACACCGATGCTTATACCCCGTTAAGGGCCGACTCGGTCATGATAGACATGACCGCCATGAATCGTGTCCTTGAAGTCAACCAAACCGACATGTATGTCACCGTCGAAGCTGGATGCACTTGGGCTGAACTCAATACAACGCTTGAGAGCAAGGGGTTAAGAACACCTTTTTGGGGGCCTCTATCTGGTCTCTACTCCACAATTGGTGGCGGGTTATCGCAGAACAACGCCTTTTTCGGCAGCGGTACCTGGGGCACCACCAGCGAAAGCTTAACTTCGCTAAAAGTTGTGCTGGCCGATGGCAGCATTATTGATACCGGCAGTGCGTCCACGCAAGGTGGGCGACCGTTTTATCGGTTTTATGGGCCTGACATGACAGGCCTGTTTACAGGTGATGCCGGCGCCATGGGCGTCAAAGCCGAGGCGACCTTTCGTCTTATCGACAGACCCAAAGAATCAGGATTTTTATCTTTTGCGTTCGA
>CAWUVW010000004.1:0-36885 GCA_963926105.1 uncultured Luminiphilus sp.
GTGCGCTATTGAACACTCTTTTGCGCATACAGAAAAGTTTATATGCCAATATCTGTTGGTGCGTTGTGCCCAAAACGACTCAACAGCAACCGATGTCCAGTGGGTTTTCATCACCATGAAACGCTAACCACAAGAATCTACCAACTAAATTGCAGCGCTAACACGATCACTTACTACGCGTATTCGAAGTTACAGCGTCTTCTGGCTTGAAGGACGAGCACCGAAACTGGCTAGCGCCAGGAGAATACACGCAGCAATGCCTAAGTAGGTTGCCGGTGGCATGACCATTGCTGACATGTGTATCACCGGCTTCAATAGCCACGCATTAAACACAATCAATCGCTGCTCTAGCGTCGCCACACACAAATAAAAATACGCCATACCGATTGAAGAGCACAGTCAAAACAGCGCGTCAACCAATAGCAAATTGCGTCGCCCACGCCCAAGCAAAGATCGAAACAATTGCCGCGCCATTAAAAGCGACACTGATGCCTGCAATACTATTTTCACCCCCATCTGCAGCGAACATATGTCATCCACCCGTCAGCATCCTAGCCGCGCCATAGAGAAAAAGGATGACCAGTGAGAATCTATTGACGACCGGCTTGATTGATACCATCGTTAAACATCCAGTCGGATACTTCAGTGTTTTAGTTATCAGCTGCTTGCCTTTTTTTCCACTGATAATAAATGACCGGTATGACCAGCAACGTTAAAAATAGTGCACTCACCATGCCGCCAACCATGGGCGCCGCTATACGGCTCATCACTTCAGATCCAGTGCCTGTGCCAAAGAGAATCGGTAGTAGGCCCAATATAATCGTTGCAGACGTCATCATGACCGGACGAGCCCGCATGCCTGCACCCTGCATTACCGCCTGTTGCAGGCGGATGGAGGTCGGCTCCACACCCTCCGTCTGGCACTCGCGAATCAGTGCATCATAAGATTGATTCAGATAAACCAGCATGATGATACCAATCTCAACTGCGATACCTGCCAAGGCGATAAAGCCCACCGCAACCGCCACAGAGAAATTAAACTCCAGCAAATACATCAACCAAATTGCACCAGAGAGCGCCAGTGGTACGGTCCCTAAAATCATTGCCACCTCGGCGAAGCGGCGAAAATTGGCATAAAGTAACAACGCGATAACCAATAAAGTGAGGGGTAGTACGTAGCTAAGTTTCTGCTTGGCGCGCAACATGTACTCATACTGCCCAGACCATACTAATGAATAGCCGGGCGGAAGTTCTACGTCAGCGGCCACAACGGCCATCGCCTGCTCCACATAGCTGCCAATGTCTTGCCCTACAATATCGACAAACGTCCAACCGTTGAGGCGGGCATTTTCACTCTTGATCGCTGGTGGACCGTCATCTACATAGATCTTTGCCACATCACCCAACGCTATTTGCTGCCCCATCGCAGTGACGATAGGCAGCAACGCCAGCGACTCGGGAGAATCGCGATAGGACTGCGGGTAACGCATGTTAACCGGATAGCGCGCGGCGCCTTCGATCGTTTGTGTTACGGACATACCACCGATAGCAGTCTGGACCACCTGCTGTATATCCGCAATGTTGAGTCCGTAACGCGCAGCCTGTTCGCGCTTTATATCTACCTTGATATAGCGACCACCCGCAACACGTTCAGCATAAACGGAGGCCGTACCAGGCAATGTCCCTAAGACAACTTCTAGCCGCTCTCCTATCTGCTCAATAACAGCCAAGTCTGGACCGGCAACCTTAATACCCACAGGGGTTTTGATACCCGTAGCCAGCATATCGATTCGCGTTTTGATCGGCATCACCCACGCATTGGTGAGCCCTGGGAAACGCACCAGACTGTCGAGCTCATTTTTTAAGCGTTCAGGTGTCATACCTGGACGCCACTGATCACGTGGTTTGAACTGAATGACCGTCTCAATCATGGTCAGCGGCGCTGGATCGGTCGCGGTTTCTGCGCGCCCAATCTTACCGAATACATGCGCCACTTCCGGTACACTCGCAATCAGCTTGTCGGTTTGCTGCAAGATCTCTCGCGCCTTGCCCACTGACAATCCCGGATAGGTCGTGGGCATGTACATCAAGTCGCCTTCATCTAACGGCGGCATGAACTCACTCCCCATTTGTGTGGCCGGCCAAAAGCTGATGCCTGTCACTAAAACCGCCAGCGCTAACGTCGACTTGGGCGCGCGTAGCACCAAAGCCAGTACCGGCAAGTAGCTGTGCATCAGCACACGATTGATGGGGTTACGATCTTCGGCGAGGACTTTACCGCGAACAAAGTAGCCCATGAGGACGGGGACAAGCGTTATCGCAAGACCCGCGCTAGCTGCCATCGCATAGGTTTTGGTGAACGCCAAAGGCGCGAACATCCGCCCTTCTTGCGCTTCAAGTACAAAGATTGGCAAAAAGCTGACAGTAATAATGAGCAGACTAAAAAACAGCGCCGGCCCTACTTCGGCAGTTGCCTCCGCAACCACTCGCCAGCGATTCTCGGGAGTTAACGGTGTTCTTTCAATATGCTTATGTAAATTTTCAACCATGACAATAGCGCCATCGGTCATGGCGCCAATAGCAATAGCAATGCCGCCTAGAGACATAATATTGGCATTAATTCCTTGGATATTCATGATCATAAATGCCACCAGAATACCCATTGGCAAGCTTATAATCGCCACTAAACTCGAACGCAGGTGAAACAAGAAAGCGATGCTGACCAAGGCGACAATCAGGAATTCCTCAAGCAGCTTTTGCCAAAGATTATCAATCGCACTTTCGATCAGACCCGACCGATCATAAACAGTGACGAGCTCTACACCGGCAGGCAAACCCGCCTTTAGTGCGTCCAGCTTGGCTTTGACACCATCAATGGTCTGCTGAGCATTTTCGCCGTATCGCATCACCACAATACCGCCAACGACCTCACCCTCACCATCGAGCTCAGCCACGCCTCTGCGCATCTGTGGCCCAATGACAATATCTGCGACATCTCGAAGCAACAGCGGCACACCGTTGACATCTTGACCCAGCGGCACAGCACCTAAGTCCTCAACACCGCTGAGATAGCCACTCGCACGCACCATATACTCAGCCTCAGCCATCTCGATGACTGAGGCGCCAACTTCTTGGTTCGCGCGTTTTATGGCGCGCTGTATGTGGGCTAGCGGCATGTTGTGTACACGGAGTTTTTCTGGATCAACCGTCACCTGATACTGCTTAACCATCCCACCCAGGGTTGCCACTTCAGCAACACCGGGTACCGTTTGCAGTTCGTATTTTAAGAACCAGTCTTGGAGACTGCGCAACTCACTGAGATCGTGCTGACCACTGCGATCGACCAGTGCATATAGGTAGACCCAACCTACGCCTGTGGCATCGGGTCCAAGCTGAGGACGGGCATCGGCGGGCAATGTTGGTGCAACCTGTGATAAATATTCGAGGACACGTGAACGCGCCCAATACAAGTCAGTGTGCTCATCAAAAATGACGTAGACAAACGAATCACCAAAAAAGGAATAGCCACGAACGGTCACGGCGCCAGGTACTGACAGCATCGCGCTGGTCAGCGGATAGGTGACCTGATCCTCAACGACTTGGGGGGCCTGGCCAGGGTAGTTTGTTTGAATAATCACCTGAACATCGGATACATCCGGTATGGCATCCACCGGTGTATTTTTCAGCGACCATATACCCGCGCCAGCGAGCAATAGTGCCGCGAACAGGACCAGTCCTCGATTCGCGATCGACCAGCGAATAATCCTCTCTATCACAGCTTATCCTCAGGCTGCGCAGGTGGCTGATGGTGATCTGAGTGATCCATTCCTGGATGATCTGTCATGCCATTCAAAACTGGCTCGGCATCAACCTCTGGGTCCATCTGCATATCCATGTGGCCCATTCCTTGGTGATCGGCCATGTCATTCACTTTTTGCTCGGCGCTGTTATCAGTTGGTTCCGGCACAGCTTGCGGATGCATCATCGGGTGGTGTTCATGCCCATCTTGATCCGGCGGAGCCTGCTCACCACCTGTCATCTTTGCATCCATGGTTGGACTCGCCGCCGCCTTAACATTCATCGCAGACTGCATTGTGTGGTCTTGATGTGCCACACCGGCAGGCATCGACATGGGCATTGACGTCGACATCGCTGCGTGCGACATCATCGTTGGAGGGGTTTCTAAGCGCTTAAAGTCAGAGCTCTTACTCGATTCAGAGTCGATCAAAAACTGCGCTGAGGTAACAATCATTTCACCCGCAGCTAAGCCACTAAGAATTTCCACCTGCTGCCCGACTACAGCGCCCACCTGAACCTCTATCGATTTAAAGCGACCCGCATCAAGTGCCAACACGACCCTGTCTTGTGCTCCTGTACGGATCAGCGCCTCTCGAGGAATAATCAAAGTGGGCTGCTGTGCCACACCTTCAATCGTCAGTTGCGCAAACATACCCGGCCGCAGCGCCAAGTCATCATTACTGATTTCCACACGGATACGCAGGGTTCTCGCAACAGTATTCAGCACTGGATAGATGTAATCGACTCGCCCCTGCCAACTGCGGCCAGGCAAAACATCTAGCGCTACCGTCACCGAATCACCTTGCTGCACTTTGCCCGCCTGGCTTTCAATAACCTCACCAATGATCCATATCTGGTCTAGACCTGCGATACTCATCAGCTCCATTCCAGGCTTAACGTACATGCCCTCGCGAATAAATAAATCATTGAGCACCCCAGATTTCGGTACATCCACCGTAATAGTGCGCGCGATTTCTCGGACTGATTCGATGCGGGCAATCGCTGTCGCGGGCACTTGTAGCGTCGCTAAGCGTTCTCGCGCAGCATCAATCAGCACTGCGTTCTCACGCGTCAATGCAAGTAAAAGCTCTTCTTGTGCATTGACTAAAGTCGGCGAATACATGGCATAAAGCGGCTCACCCGCAACGACTGGGTCACCAGCTGCGGTGACAAAAAGCTGCTCAATCCAGCCCTCTACGCGGGGATGAATATGGGTTAGTTTATTTTCATCGAACTGAACGTAACCGACCGTTTCAAAGCGCGACGGTAATACGTCGATAACAACGGGGGCAGTGCGGACCCCCAGATTATTCACTACCGCTGGATCAATGCGCACTACACCCTTGGTTGACGCATCGTTGTCTGCGAAGACGGGGACTAGATCCATACCCATTGGAGATTTTCCCGGCTGAGCTCTACGATAATTAGGATCCATCGGTGCGACCCAGTAAAGCGGCTGTGGCGCCACCGACTGTTCCGTAGCGGTCGCTGAATTATCACCGGTAAAGTGCCAGGCTATGGCCAAGCCAAATGCACCGACTAACAGCAAAATCGAGGTGGTTTTTATCGATCCTTTCATGCTATTCCCCGCCATTAAAATACCCCATCCTCGATATTCTCTCGACCGCTACCGGCCAGTAAATAGTCAATTTTTGATGCGCTTTTTTGCTTTGCAATAGCAATACCAAGCCGCTCAATCTTTGAATTCAACTCCGCAATACGCGCAGCGACTGCATCCGAGAAATTGCCATTATCACTGTTGTAGGCTGCCAGGCTCGACGCCGACTGCGCGGACATCTGAGGTAGCAGTGAGGTATCAAACAATACCGCCCGTTCATTGAGTCGGCTCAGTGCCACCGCTTCCTCCTGAAAGTCGGCAACCAATGTTCGAATCTTCAATTGCTTCTCGGTTTTCAGTGCTGCGACTCGGGCAGATGCCGCTGATACCACCTTGTCTTGTCGATTAGCCGTAAACATCGGCACATCAAAGCTGACACCAACAGAAAACAGATCTGCTCTGCTGCGACCCAACGGGTCATCATCACGATATCCATATTGTGCAGAGAGACCCCACTCTGGCGCGTACTGTTGTTCTGCGATGGCGACACCGGTGTCTAGCGCAGCGATCTGCTGATCGATCACTTGCAGCTGCGGATGTGCACTAAGCACTTCGAAAGTGGCTTGCGCGTCTGATGCCAAAAGTCTCAATTCATTTTCGGATATACGCGTCGAGTTATCCGGGAGCTCGGTTGCTAAATCTGTAAGCGCACGCGCGCCAATCCATTCGGATAACCGACGCTGGGCCTGCTGGCGTTGCTGTACTAACCGTGATAATCGGTCATCTAGGCGCGTGACCTCAACCTGAGCACGAATTAAATCTTGTTGCTGTGTATGACCAACCGCACTGACATAGCGCGCTCTTGCCGCATCAACCAGCTGATTAAACAAGTCGCGCTCACGATCAATTAAGCGAATAGTCTCCTGCGCCTCGTACGCGCTCAGCCAAAATAGCTCGACCCGTGCACGGGCAGCGGCTTTTCTATCGAGTCGCCGCAAAGGTTCTTGAGCCGCCAACTGCAATTTCTGTTTCCCCGATAACGCACGCGTATCGCCTCGCGGGAAGATCTGGGTGACCCCAACGACTAACTGTGTCATCGGCTCTTGATTATGGTCAAAACCGTCGGTGGGGAAGTTAGCTGCCGCAAGATTAATCTTTGGATCGGGCAACGTAGCGACGGCCACGGCCTCATCACTGAGCGCCTGCTCTCGATAGATACTGCCAGACAACCAAGGGTCTGCTGACAAAGCTAGGCTGCTAGCCTCTCTGAGTGTTAATGGCTGATCCGCCATCGCAGCAAAGCTCACCATGACTGATAGTACTAAGGCCATCAAACAATCGACTAAAACATAGCGGAAGCGTTGCATCACAGAGATCCTTCGATTGTCTTAATAAATACCTTCTGCACGCAGCATAGCAGCCATTGCGTTGAGATGATCAAAACAGGCTTCTGGATCCTCTCGCTTCAACGCCACTACGGCCATATCCTTAGCCTCACCCACAGCAATGTCACGGACCTTATTGATTAAGCTATCAACAATTTGCTCTGCACACGCCTCAGCACTCATACCATTGACGACAGGCTTATCCGTTATGCCAAAACGTTCGCCATCGCCACGCAGAGTATTTGCCGATACTTCGGTCGCAACTAAACCCGGAGTAATTATCGAAACATCAATGCCATCAGCACTCACTTCGGTTGCGACAATATCGAGGGGCAGCACTAAGATTTCTGACACCTCTAGCCCCTCGTCAACACAGCGCCGCTTTACCCGTTCGAGCTCGGGAGTACGGCGTGAACTCAAGATTAAGCGCACTTGACCACGCCGGGCATTATTCACTGCCACAGCTTCGCCAATGCCACTCGATGCACCGGTAATCCAAATCACTTGCTGCACGCTATGTTCCCAATATTACTCAGTGAATAATGGCTCCGCATATTACGCTTTTAGTATAATATTTTGAAGCAACTCATGTCGCCTGCTCTTATCCTTTTGGGCGTGATTAAAGCCTAATTAATATGCAAAGTAGAGCAGAGCATCTAAAAGTGTGACAAACAATAACAACCGTGGTTCCATTCAGCACTATCACAAAAATACGGTTCAACAATGTTCTCAATGCCCGCATTAAATCTTAGCCCGACTCTGCGCAGATACGGGCAACTGTCATTAATTATTCTCGCGGCCGGATCGATATTCCCACTCGTATACCTACGGCAGAACTTCGAAGTAACGCTGATCGATGCGCTGGGTATAACTGGATCGGAACTGCGTAATTGTTATGCCATTCTAGGGCTGATTTTTGTGCTCACCTACATACCCAGCGGCTGGCTCGCCGATCGTGTTGCGCCGCGTTTATTGATGGCATTTTCGCTGGTCGTCACCGGCTTGCTCGGCATTTGGTACGTCAGCTTTCCTGACCTGTGGGCAGTCCGGCTTATTTTTATGGGTTGGGGTATATCAACCGGGCTCACATTTTGGGCCGCCATGCTAAAAGCCGTCGCGGTAATGGCCAAACCGAATGAGCAAGGCCGTTTTTTTGGCCTACTCGATGGTGGCCGCGGCCTCGTCGAGGCGTTGCTCGCCACCATTGCGGTCGCACTGTTTGCTTGGGCGATAGAGTCGCTCGGACAATCGAGTGAGCTGGCGCTTAAAAAAGTTATTTGGATGTATATTATTTTCACCCTATCACTCGCGCCTGCAGTGCTCTTTTTGATCAACGATACACGAGCCAGCCCGGGTGAATTACCTGAAGACATCGTGCAAAAAAATAGTACATTGCACGACCTAAAAACGCTGGCCAGCAAACCTGAAGTCTGGCTATCTAGCTTTTGTATTCTCACCGGCTATCAGCTCTTTTGGGCAACCTACAGTATTTCTGCGTATCTACAGACTTACTTCGGATTAACCGCTGTTGCCGTAGGTACCATTACCGTCGCAAAACTTTGGATGCGTCCAATTGGCGCGACACTAGCCGGTTATATTGGCGACATATTTCCCCGTGAATTGGTCCTTGCCGCACTATTACTATGCTCCGCTGTGGCACTTTTGTTCATGTCACTGCTACCGGCCGGCACATCTTCCGCCGTTTTACTGAGTGTGGTACTCGGTGTTGGTCTCTTGACCTATGGCGTACGCGGTATTTACTGGGCATTACTAGAGAGCTGCGACATCGAAGATAGGACTAAAGGCCTCGCGTTAGGACTGCTGTCTTTCTTGGGCTATAGCCCAGATTTTTATCAACCTTTAATCAGTGCGCGTCTACTTGAATGGTTTCCGGGCCGACTAGGCTATGACATCTATTACTGGGGCATATCAGGCATGGGTGTGCTGGGTGCAATCGCCGCCGTGGCACTTTACAGACTCAGCCACAACACACAGCCCACACAACGATCCGATAAATGAGGTTACCCCCGCCTGACAACCGCGCATCACAACTCGTTGGGCGACATTTATTCCGCTAACCTTGTCATGTCTAAGTGGACGATAGGAATCACAATGAATTCAAGCGATATCAGCCGAGTGATCGAAATGGCTTGGGAGGATAGAACAGCCTTCGAGGCTATATTTGAGAACTATGGGCTATCAGAGCCGGAAGTGATTGCATTGATGCGTCAAGAAATGAAGCCGAGCTCGTTTCGCCTGTGGCGCAAACGCGTCTCAGGCAGACGAACAAAACACTTGTCGCGACGCAGCTTTGCGATTGGTCAATTTCGCTGTCCAACACAAAAATTGCGTTGATTTAAAAGGCATCAACCACACCCAGCAAAGCCTCAGACAAGGTCGAACATCACGGCCAAAAATTGAATTTACTCAGCGCCAGATACAACGGCTTCAAACGCCCATATTGTTTCTGATAGACCTCCTCATAAAGACGCTCATACAGCAAAGCCGCTTCTTCATTGGGTCGAAAGCAATCCGCAACATGGGTCATTGCCGCGGCAGCTTCTTCAATAGACTCATAGCAGCCCAGCGATGTCGCACCAATAATCGCCGCACCTAAGCCACTGGCCTCGTGATGCGATAACCGCTCTGCGGGGAGGTTCAGCACATCAGCTAACACTTGCATTACCGCATCACTCTGCGCGCCACCACCTGCAACTCGGACAGCGTCAATGGGTCGCTTCGTACGGCGCTCAATTTTCTCTTTGCCCGAACGCAGGGCGTATGCAAGCCCTTCAATCAACGCGCGATAAACATGCGCACGCGTATGAGATTCGTTAAAACCGATAATACTGCCGCGGCCTTCAGGTCCAGTCTCACCCACCACAGGATTCCAAAAAGGCTGCAATAACAAACCGTCAGCGCCGGGGTTTGTACCGCCGAGTAAATCATCGAGTAAAGCCTCAGCGCTGGGACCGCCCTTTGCCGCGCGTAATTGTTCCAGCTGGCCAAACTGCGCTTTAAACCAAGTGACTAACCAAAACCCACGAAATACCTGAATTTCAGTGTTGTAACAGGCAGGTATTGCCGCCGGGTAAGCGGGCATAAACGGTACCACCTCGATATAGCGACTTTGCGTAGTATTAATAGTCGCCGTGGTCCCACAAGAGATACTCGCAATACCCGCCTTAATAGCACCCGACCCTAATACTTCGCAGGCTTTATCCGCGGCGCCGGCAAATACAGGCACCCCTACCGGCAGCCCTGTATCCTCAGCTGCCGCTTCTGTCACTTCGCCTAGCAGCGAGCCTACCGGCAGTAATGTTGGCAGCATTTCCCGCTTTACCGGCATACACGCCCATTTCCAATCGCTATCAACACACCAATCTTGACGCTTAAAATCGAAGGGGATGTAACCGACCTGACTGCCCACACTATCGACATAATTATTGGTAAAGCGATAGTTCAGATAGCCAGACAACAACAAATAATGCGCGGTTTTAGCGAGGATTTCTGGCTGATTCTGTGCCAGCCAGCTTGCCTCAGCTTCCATCTCCAGATTTTTGACCGTGCCATGAATGCCGAGTAATTTAAATAATACGCGCCAATACCAGGGTAGCTTGGCTTGCGCGAGCGCGCGACGCTGGTCAGTCCAGATAATGGCAGGTCGCAATGGCTGGCCTGCGCTGTCTAAGTTGATTACCGTAGCGCGCTGGGTCGTCACCACCACCGCGTCAATCATCTGCGGTGTTATCGGACTATTCGCCCAAAGATCCTGACAGGCGTCGGCAACTAACACCCAAAATGCATTAACATCGTGTTCTGTCCAACCGGGCTGTGGATGCGTATACGCTGCGACAGGACGCTGCCCTCTTGCGATGATTTCACCGCGTGGATCAAATACCAGTGCCCGTACGCTCTGTGTGCCAAAGTCGATGGCCAGAATCAGCTTGTCATCCACAGTATTCCCCCTCAGTCAGTACCACAAAGTTAATCGGGCAATAGATTGCCTGGATTCATCAAGTTATCTGGGTCAATAGCGCACTTGAGCGATCGCAGTAATGCGATACCACCACTGCCCAGATCATGGTGTAAATAATTCTTGCGCAGTCGTCCTGAGCCATGATGATGCGCAATACCGCCACCCGCAGCAGCGGTAGCTTCCAGCGCTTTATCCCAGCACTGAAAGTACAGTGACTCCATTGCCTCTGCATCGGGGGGCATGCAGGCAAAAGTAAAGTAAAGGTTAATACCTGAGCGATACACATGAGAGCTATGCGCAGAGGCGTTGACGCAGTCTGGTACAGTATTTAGCGCTGCAACCACATCCCGATAAATTGCATCAATTTGCGACCAGGTACCAGACACTTCGATAGTATCAGCGATCAATCCCCTATTTAATAAATCAGTCCACTCGGGCACATGGTTTCGATGGGCGAGCCAACCATCAACGATTTGCTCATCGGCTCGAGTTAAACCCCTACCAATTAATAATGCATCGATGGCTGTTTTTTCTGCCTCCACGCGGCTAGCAGGGCCTTCATGGACCATCAGCAACAAGGCTTTATCATCCTGTGCGTAATCGGGAAATAAACGGGCTACTTCCGAACTATCGTATTGGCGCATTACTGGCGGTCGCCAGTCTCGCTGAATAATCTCTCGCTGCGCCAGAAAGCCGCTCGTCATATCGTCAGTATAATAAGCACTCAACGCACGCTGCTCCGGCTGACGGCGCAGCGATAAAGTCACCGCGGTGATGACCCCCAATGTTCCCTCTGCACCGAGTATTAAATGCCTTAAATCAGGCCCTGACGCTGCGCGGGGCGCCTTACCCAAAGTCACCAATTCGCCACTGGGTAGCACCACATCGATGGCGTAGATAATATCTTCGATATTGCCATAGGCTGTCGAGAACTGGCCCGAAGCACGGGTTGAGATCCAACCGCCGACACTGCTTATCCCGATTGACTGTGGCCAATGCCCTATCGTTAGTCCCTGCTCAGCCACAGCATGCTCTGCGACTAATCCGTTAGTCCCCGCTTCCACTGTCAGCAACAAATTTTCAGCATCGATCGTGACGATTCGCGACATGGCCCCCATATCGAGCAGGATTTGCCCTGCACTCGGTTCAATACCGCCACAGACACCGCTGCCCAAGCCAAAAGGAATTAGTGGGATTTTGTGTTGCGCGGCAAACTTAACCACTGCTTGGACGTCATCCGTATCAACCGGCTTAACGACGCACTCCGGTGTTGCTATCGACTGACCCCGCCACTCGCGATAATGTTTGACGCACCAGCGATCGTATCGATAGTCCAGCATGTCTGCAGGTAGGCTTACGACCTTATCGCTACCGAGTAAATTCGTTAAGTCTTCAATCCATTGATGATGCATGACGATCCTCTTGTCTCTATTCGCTAAATGCCTTGCGGCTCTCGGTATCAATTAATTTACAGTTGTCAATTTCCATCTGTTGTCGGTCGCTATCCCAATCCAACATATCGGCCATGCTCGCCGCTGCAGCCTCAAGCACAGGTATCCCTGCACCTTCATCAAACCATGCGCGACTACTTCGCCGCGCCCAATAGTCCTCGAGCCGGAGTGCACCTTCACTGTGCACAGCGTGGCGCACTTCTGCGCACAAATTGGCGCCAGCCGCGACGACTTGGCTTGCTTCAGTGCCGTACAACCGCGCTAAACGCTCTGCAGCCATGGTGCTCGCCACGTCTAAAGTCGCTGGGTCTACTGGCTGTTCGCCACCGGGTAAGGGTCGTTCGTGGGTTTGGCAGGCCTGAGCACTAAAGCCATTGTCGCTGACGACTCGATCAACAATACGTTCGGCCATCGCGCGATACGCCGACAATTTGCCACCACCGACTGACAGCATTCCTGACACGGACTCCCAAACCTCATCTTTGCGCGAGAGTTCTTTGGCGGCCTTATCGTTGTCGCCGCCTACTAAAGGACGGATACCCGACCAAACAGACACAATGTCTGCCTTAGTTAACTTAGCATCGGGCATTTTTTGATTAGTGGTCGCAAACAAATAATCGATGTCTTCCTCTGTCACCGGTGGCCAATACTGGCTATCGGGGAAGTAATCATCCGTTGTACCTAGGTAGGTATAGCCCCCCAGCGGCACGGCAAAAATTCTGCGATTATCGGGCGTCGACATCACCACCGTGTGATTGACAGGGAGACGACTGTGCGCGACGACGATATGTACGCCTCGACTCAGAGCCAATCGAGGCGCTTGTGTTGGCTGATCCAAGCGGCATACCGCATCCACCCAAGGACCGGCTGCGTTCACCACCGCTTTGGCACAGACTTCATACTCCCCGACCTCACCGGGTAGCGTCGGCGCAATCAAAACCGAAAACGTCTCAGATTTTCGAATAGCTGTCGCTTTGGTATAGCTGCTTACACAGGCACCGCTTGCAAACGCCGAACGTATGGTGGCGATCGTCAGGCGAGCATCATCGGTAAGATACTCGGGATAAACCACCGCACCACGCAGTCCACGCACATCTATCAATGGCTCTCGCCTTGCTAATTCACTGGCATTCCACACTTGATGATGATCTACCGCAGCAACCCGTCCCAGCCGCTCGTAGACCCATAGCGCTACACGCATAGTCAGCTCGCTAACCAGACTGCTGACCGGAATAATGTATAGGCTTTGCTTAGCCAGATGCGGGGCGATCCGATGTAAGGTGGCGCGTTCGCTAGCAGACTCTTTGACAATCGGAATATCGCCTTTGACCAAATAGCGCAAGCCGCCATGAATCATTTTAGAGCTGCGACTGCTAGTCCCACTGGCAAAGTCCTGCGCTTCGATCAAAGCGACGGATAAGCCCCGCAACGCAGCATCACGCGCGATGCCGGCACCGGTTATTCCACCACCGATAACTAAGAGATCGAAAACCTGCGCCTCAAGCTGTTGAAATGTTTTGGTCCGATTTGATAAATTCAGATCGTTGGTAGCGCGCACGACTCATCTCCGTTATGTAGGCAGCCCCTAATGTAGCAACGCCAAACCCAATTAATTGTCTAAAATTAGACATTTTATGCTAGTTTTAACTATGAATAAAAACGTTCGCCCACAAGACATGCTCGACTTTCTAACCCGCGTGCCGGTCCTCTCAGATTTAGCCATGCGTGAGCAGCTGCGTTTATTAAGCGAATCAAAAATTATCGTTCTTGACCAAGAGACGTTAATACAAGCCAGTGGCACACCGCACCATCATCTATATCTCGTCGTTAACGGACAAATCAGTATGCGCGGGCTGACTGTCGAGGGCGAAGAACTCACCCTTGCCGTATTTGGACCGCGCAGCCTCAGTAGCTGGATGGCACTCTTCCATGACTCCCCCGCCGAACGCAGTCTCATCGCCGAGTCTGGCAGTCGACTACTCGCCTTCCCCGCGCAAGCGGTCAAAGATATGCTCATCCGCAATCCAGATATCTACCCCATTGTGCTAAAAATGGAAGCTATTCGCTTTCGGGCCGCCTTAAACCTCCAACAGCTAGCGCTGCTCAAAAACCGTACCCAGCGTCTAGCCGGTCTTATGCTGATGCTGGTCGATATCAGTGGGGACCGACGCGCGCAGCCAGAGATACTCCTCAAGTCAGAACAGCTCGCACGTCTGGCGCAATGCTCTCGACAAATGCTGTTCTTGGCCATTAAATCCCTCGCGGCGGCGGGGGCTGTCAAACAGGGCTACGGTCGCGTCACCATTATCGACATCGGCTGCCTGCGCAAGATCTACACGCCCGACTGATCAATGAGCAGAGCGGCGTTAAAAATTAGATAGCCATAAGCACGCCAGGCCCTCGTTCGC
Organism: uncultured Luminiphilus sp.; assembly: GCA_963926105.1. GTDB lineage: Bacteria > Pseudomonadota > Gammaproteobacteria > Pseudomonadales > Halieaceae > Luminiphilus. Next base: position 14,580 of record CAWUVW010000004.1, read on the forward strand.
ATTCAGATACCGCATAAACGGCATAGGGCCGCGGCAGGGGCAGGCGATAAAAAAAACTGAGAACCGGTTTGCTAAGGCAGGCGGTTAAAGTGGCAGCGCAAATGTGCGCCGTCGTTTGGTGTCTCACATCGGCTAAAACGTGTAGCTGATCGCCGCAGTGATGCCTTTATAGGTGATATCGATACTCAACCATCCAACTCGTATGATCGGTGGCAATGCCAACCTCTTCGAATTCGACGTACGCTGGCTCCAAGCTTCCTCGCTGCGCGAGTATGGTACCGCTAGACCTTTGCTCAAAAATACCCACGAAGACAGCATGTTTTTTTTTGAAATAGTTGTGTGTTGCCTCGGCGTTAGCTGGGCTGATGAAACACACAATAAGCATTAATCCCAAAAAGGCTTGAAGTTGCATGTTAGAGCCTGCGAGCGCTAATGAAGATATCAATTTGCTATAAAAAGGCGAATTGAGCAACCCTCGAAGATTCTGATCTGGAGTGCCATTCCAGAGTCCTAATAAGATCATCATCAGCGATATTAAACGGCCCCTAACAATATTTCACTGCAACCTAGCGTGCTCGGCTAGACATCGCCGAAATCTGCGGCGCCGATGACATACTCAAAGTTAACAATCGTTTGCCCGCCAGCAGCATCGGCTGCCATGTGCGGATCGTCCACCGGCAAAAGACGCCTATGCCTTGAGCCATAATTTGATGGCTTTTTTTGCTCAATAGGTTCACGAAATCCGCACTAAGCGCCAAAAAACAGACTGAAATTACGATACGCTCTCGCTGTCATAGAAGCCCAACAATACACTTCTTGGTTTTTATGCGGCCGTTACAGAAACTGGCGCTATTGGGTCAGCCACGACTGGCATTGGGCATCAACATCTGCGTCCAGAGCGGCCGCTAGCGAGTTATCCGCCTTTGGCGCCGCTATCGTCACCCGTGCGATATCGAGACTCAACTGACCGGCCGTAGCCAGCAAGAATGGTGTGTCAATTTTGGCAAGATCTGCGCCCGCCTTTTCAAGGCACACTAGTGGCACCGACAGCGTTTGCCAAGCCTCAGCGTCACTCACGAGTAAATGGCTACCGATTTCGATCATTCCCGAACAAGGCCAGCGACAATCCATACGAAGCAATACATCGGCAGTGGGCCGCTGACTAAGTCGATATGTCAGCGACAGCGCTGCATCAAGATCACGCAAAGCAGTAAGGTCTACCGGTAGCAGTGACTGCCAGTAAAATTGGCTCAGATCGCCAGACTTACCCGACCAGACCAATCGTCGCGCATCTTCCTGTATCGCGTTATCGATCGTGCTGAAATTCAAATCGCCCTGCCGTGACGACATATTATTGCCATTAACCGGCTGACGCCAATCAGCGGAGTCGCCCAAAAAGATCGCCCAAGGGGGCCGCGTGGCGCCAGTAAAAATAGGTTTCTCAAGCTTTTCCACTTGACTTACCGCAATCTCATCCAGCATTAGCATAGGGTCCGCGGCATCGCTATAACTCAATCCATAGCCCATGGGAAATACTGTTGAACGCACCGGCTCACCGAATTCAAGTGCGCTTACATCTTGTGCAGGCCAGGCAAAAGGCAATCGACCCTGCATATCATAAATGGCACTTTCATCAGTACTTTCAAACAGAACCTCTGCAACTGCAGCGCCTTCGGAACCGGGCAACCAAGCGACAACAAACGCATCTGAAGCATTGATTTCTGCATTGACCCAGAGAGGACGACCTGTCAGAAAAATAGCGACTGTCGGTATATTCTGCGCTTGTAAAGTGCGTAACAACGCCAAATCGCGTTTTTCGCCGCGCTGCCACTCCAGTGTTGGAATATCACCTTGACCCTCTGCATAAGGGATCTCACCAAATACTACAATTGCAACGTCAGCTGCTTGCATCGCCGCATCAGATAACGTCGTCAAAACGGTGCCGCCGGCTTGCGCCACCTGCGCACGAACACCGTCAAGAATTGACGAAGCACCGGGGAAATCATTGTTTTGATTACCAGTTCCCTGCCATGTGATCGTCCAACCACCTGACTGCAAGCCAATATTGTCGGCACCATCGCCCACCACCAGCACTGACTGGTTGCCGCTGAGCGGTAGCAATTGATCATCATTTTTAAGCATCACCAAAGATTTGCGCACAGCATCGGCGGCAATCGCACGATGTGCTGGCGAACCAATGACAGATTCGAGCCCCTTGGCACGTTCAGAAGGCAGGCCGCGCGTCATAATGCCGGACTTGTATTTAATTGTTAGAATCCTGCGAACGGCTTCATCTATACGCGCATTTGAAATTACGCCCGCATTAACCTGGGCAACAATGTTAGCCAGCAGTGCCTTCCAATCTTCTGGCACCATCAGCATATCGACACCAGCATTAATTGCCTGTGGGCAGCTATCATTAGCGCATCCCGCCACTTGGCCAATGCCATTCCAATCGCTGACCACAAAGCCATCAAAACCCAGCTGACCGCGCAAGACATCCGTGAGCAGTGTTTGACTACCGTGCAGTTTGTCGCCATTCCAACTATTAAATGATGCCATGACGGTCATCACATCGGCGTCGATGGCGCTGACATAGCCCTGTCCATGCGTGGAGATTAATGAGGCCAAGTCCGTCTGGATATCACCTTGGTCTTCTCCCCGCCAAGTTCCACCGTCACCAATAAAATGTTTGGCCGTGGCAACAATACCCTCGCCCTGCATACCCTCAACGACATCGTCCGCATAATCGGCCACCAAAGCGGGATTTGCGCTATAACTTTCGTAAGTGCGGCCCCAACGCATATCTTGGGCAACCGCCACTGTGGGCGCAAAGATCCAGTCAATGCCAGTGGCCTTTACTTCCCGGGCTGTGGCCGCCGCGATAGCGCGCATTAAATGACTATCTTGAGCGGCACCCAATGCAATATTGTGCGGATAAAGTGTCGCGCCGATAACATTATTATGACCATGCACCGCGTCAGTGCCCCACATAATAGGAATCCCCGCACTACCGGCGGAAGTGTCAACAGAGGCTTCATGGTATGCGTCAGCAAGCGCAAGCCACTCGGCTTGGGTTGCCTGTTTATTGTCGTACGGCCACGAACCGCCGCCATTTAAAACGCTGCCCAAACCGTATCGCCTCACCTCGTCTGGCGTCACATATTTAATTTCGGCCTGAATCATCTGTGCGACTTTTTGCTCAAGGGACAAACTGCTCATCAATGCCGTCACTTGCGCATCAATATCATCCGCCTCGGAGGACAATGATTCTGTAGATTGCCCGTTACAGCCCACCATCATAGCAATACTTACTGCGGCTACAGCGTTTACTGAAATCTTACCGAATGAATTTAGTGTCCCTCTCAGAAACTGAATCCACTGTGCTTTAACGTTGTCCATGAATGAATTGCCTTAATGTTAGAATACTGCAGCGCTCATACTGATAGCGGTTAAATGTCAGCCGCTTAAAATTAAGCGAAGTGACGTACATTGCATCTTGTGAGAGTTTTCTGCCGTCTTTGCCTAGTAACGTAATTCTGACCTTTACTTACTAAGGCGGGTGAAACTAGCGAAATTCGGTAGGGTGGGGCTAAACTGAGACAAACCGGACTCCGCGAGCACAACCTCTACGACATCAACGACACGGAACTAAGGACGAAGCGTCCGGATTGCGAACCACTGCAACATCCAATACCACCAACGACATCACAGCGTTAGCCACTAATACGAAGGGACTGTTCACTTTCGTTAAGTCGGTTCCCGCCTCCTCAAAACACGCTAGCGGAAACGACAATCGTACCCACTGTGATTCCGGCAAACGTTTGAATAACTTCGTGACATCAAGCTCACCGCGGCATGGCCACTGACAGTCCATTCTCAGCTTCACCTTTCCTTGAGGTGATTTGACCATATTCATGACAACCGATAACGCACCGCCCGCTTCACCCAAGTGATTCAGATCCAGACCTTTATCACTCGCAGTCTTCCAATAAAATTGTGAATCCCTAGCACCATTCCCGGACCACGTGACTTGCCGTGCATCTTCCTGAACACGAACATCTAAACTCTTCACGACCAACTCTTCCAAGCTCGAGCGTGCATAAGCGCCCGAAACTGGCATAACCCACTGACCTTCGTCGCCGACAAACATTGTCCAAGGTGGAACAGAGTTTTTACGGAAAATGACAACATCCTGCCCTTTCAAATTGCCACTGAGATATTCCTCTGACAGCGTCGGTGTTTCTTGATTAGCCTTTAGGTTTAGGCCATAACCTGCCTCCCATAAATATTCATCAACCGGTAGTAGCTTATCTATTTTATTGAGATCTAAATTGGGCCAGGGAAAGGGTAGCGTGCCACTGAAATCGAAAGTCGATTCGGCATTTTTACTACCAACCAAAACATCTGCGACACCGCCACCTTCACTACCCGGTAACCAAGCCACCACAAAAGCATCTGACGCATTAATCTCGCGATTCACCCACAGAGGCCTGCCCGTTAGAAATACGGCAACTACTGGCACACCCAGCTCGCGATAGGCACGCATAAGCTTCAGATCATCATGCTCACCACCTTTAAAAACAAGATTTTGTAAATCGCCCGCGCCTTCGGCGTAGGGTGTTTCGCCAAAGACAACCACTGCAACGTCTATGTTTTTTACCGACGAGTCCTCAACAATCGCGCCACCTGCGCTCGCGACTCGTTCGCGAAAGCCATCAATAATAGATAAGGCATTTGGAAAGTCTCTATTACTATTCTCGGTACCCTGCCAAGTCAGCGTCCAGCCGCCCGATTGCATCGCAATATTATTGGCTCCCGAACCGACCACGGCAATTCTAGATGAACCGTTAATCGGTAACGTCTTGCCATTATTTTTTAATAACACAAGCGATTGGCGAACCGCCTGACGAGCAATGCCACCATGTTCTTCGGAGCCAAAACGCTGCCTGAGCGCAGTGTCTGCTCGACTAGACGGTGACGCTGAATTGATCAGTCCGTAACGCATTTTAAATTCAATAACACGCTTTACCGCCTCATCTAAACGCGACTGTGGAATCGTGCCGTCAGAGATCTGGTCCAGGATACTTTTTCTGAGTACGCGCCAATCGGATGGCACCATAATCATATCTAGCCCTGCATTAAACGCCTGAGCACAAGAGGAATTCGTGCAGCCTGCTACCTGCCCAATCCCGTTCCAATCACTGACTACAAGACCCTGATAGCCCAACTCATCTCGTAATAAGGTCTGTAGCAGGCGCTCATCACCATGTACCTTCTGCCCATTCCAGCTGTTGAACGAGCTCATTATGGACGGCACATCTAGAGCAAAAACGCCATCATAGGCGGCTAGATGCGGTGTTCTCAAAGCGTCTAAAGTTCCAATGAAATTGCCCTGATCAATACCGGCTATAGTGCCCCCATCGCCGAGAAAATGTTTAGCCGTAGTCGCAATGCCCTCGGCCTCAAAACCACGGACAACAGCAGCGCCCAATGTACTGACGCGTTTGGGGTCATGCCCAAAACTCTCATAGGTTCGGCCCCACCGATAATCCTGAGCAACAGCCACCGTAGGTGCAAACACCCAGTCAATCCCTGTCGCTTTCACTTCGACAGCCGTCGCGCGGGCAATTGCCTCAACCAGGTCGGCGTTGTCTGCCGCACCTAAGCCTATGTTATGAGGGAAAATGGTAGCACCCAACACATTGTTGTGGCCGTGGACGGCATCGGTGCCCCATATAGGTGCAATAACAGCACCATTGCTCAGTATTACTGCAGCACTATGATATTTGTCGGCAAGTGCCAACCAGTCATCGAGCGCCGCTGATTTGTTTTTTGCAGGATAGGAGCCACCACCATTGAGCACCGAACCAATACCGTAGCGACGCATTTCACTCGCTGACAGCGACTGAATTTCTCCTTGCAAAATCTGACCCACTTTTTGCTCAAGCGTCATTACGGCGAACAGTTGGTCAGCCGTATAGGAATGCTCAGCTGTTGGTACTGTGGCAAACGTTGTCGTCGCCATAAAAAATAGCGATGAGAAAAATGTACGGGCCCAAGCTTTTACTATAAACATTACCGATACCAGTCCTAAAAAAAAGCCATCGCGCAATGCGATGGCTTTTTTAATCATAAGTTGTTTAGAAGAAATACTTCAGACGAACACCACTTGTGCGGGGTCGTGTGAAGAAACGGGTATTATCAAACTGCGTGATAATTGCCGCTGCTGTCGCTACTTCGTTCTCAATATTATTCATATACGCTTCAAGTCGAAGACTTCCTTCTTTTGTCGTATATCCAATACCCGCGTCAAAAGTCCAATAGGCTGGCACTGAGTCGTCTAAGCGACCGCGTGGGCTATCGGGGAATTTGAAATCTTGGCTATTAAATATGGTCAGATACTGCTCGTCACGCCAGCCCGCTGAGATGACGTAGTCAAAGCTACCAAAGTCCGTATCTATGTACTGAGAAAATGCGGCATTAAGTTGATATTGCGGCGTATGGGGAAGCTGATTGCCACTAATTGGCTGAAACACTGCTTCGTCAGGTGACACATCCGCTTGGAATCTGAAATCTTGAATTGGCTCTGCATTCACAATTTCGGCTTCAATCCATAGTGCTGACCAATTGAAATTCATGTTGTAAGGCAGCTGGAAGCCGCCATCAAACTGCATACCATAAATTTCCGAGTCTGCCGCATTGAAGCTGAATGAGACCACTAACGCACCCGGCGCACTATCTTCCGGCGCGGCAACCCCACCTGCAGTAAATTCGAGGGCCTGTTCAACCGATAGAATCGATGTGAACACCTGGTCGCTATAATCATAGAAAAAAGCCGAACCGTTCAATCGCGTTGGGATATCACCCAGCTTAAACTCTGACTTAATACCCAACTCATACATGATGACCTGTTCAGTGTCGTAGGTAGGCGAAATGTTTTGACCGATGGTGGGGTCTTTGAACGTGTCATTGAATCCACCTGATTTATGACCACTAGAGACCAGTCCATAGACCAAAATATCATCGCTCAGATCATGTCCCAGTCGGAGCCGCCAATCGACAAAGCTGTCGCTCATCTGGCCATCCTGAATCGTGATGGAATTGTCCGGACTGATGGGTACCGCATAGGTGTGAATCAAGTTACCCGCTTCGTCACGCGCACAAATTATATTGTCTGTAGTGTTGGTATCGGTACACGCGGCTTTAATCTCAGAACCGCCGTCTAGAGGGCCATTGGCGATAATGGTGTTGAGTGTATCTCGCTCACCAAATTCGCCGATACCGTCAAGATAGAAATCAATAAATTCTTGCTCAGAGACCACACCACTAGCATCGGTATCTGGGTCATAGTTAGTACGATCAAAGGCCGCAAACTCAAAGCCTTCTGTACCCACCCGCGCGCCCATGCAGCAGTCAAACTGATTGCCATTAGTAATGTTGTAACCGCCTAGCGCGAACGCATACCGCGCATTGACACCGCGTCGTGATTTCTCGTCATGCGTATAACGCAAGCCGCCTGTAAGGCGTGTCTTTGGGGTCAGCTCATAAGTGAAGTCACCATAGAAAGAATATGACTCACCGTTTGTCTCTGGCTGGTTAAACTCAGCCCCCTGAAAAAAGCCACCGCGATCACCAGCAGACGCTAAGAAAGAGCTTTGCTCCTCGTCGAAATAGAATGCGCCGACCGTGTAGTACAAGCGCTCTTCCTCGGGAGATATAAATCGGAGCTCATGCACCATGGACTCGGATTCAGTAATAAATTGGAATCGCGAAAAATTGTCGAGCGACTCTTCGAGCGGCTCAAGTGTCTCTAAAACCCCAGGATAATCAGGCGCTAGTGGCGTTGCTGCCGCGTAGTCATAAGTCAAATCTCTATAACTACCGATATACTCGACACTACCAAAGCCCAGGTCATAATTGACCTGAAGACGGATGCCTGAATGCTCCGTATCCTGCTGTGGCGCAAACCCGCGCGCAATAACATCGCGAGGATCTTCGATTTCGTTAACGCCGATACCATTACCCAGCGAATTCGCATAGTTAGTACCCGTATAACCGGTACCCTTCTCTTCGACATGATCTGCGGCTAAAAGTATTCGGAGATCGTCGGATGGCTGCCATAGGTACTGCAAGCGATAGCCACGATTGTCTGCAGACTCGGCGCCCTGTAAGCCTAACGGACCGACATCATTATAATAAGCATCGTGTTCGAGGCTGTAGAGCGAAAGGCGAACCGCTGCGGTATCGCCGATTGGCACGTTGATCATACCGGTTGCCATACGCTGATCGTAGTTACCACCTTCCACTTCGATCATGGCATCCCATTGACCCAAACCAGGCTTCCAACTGACGATATTAACGGAACCCGCTGTCGCGTTTCGACCACGCAGCGTGCCCTGTGGACCATAGTTCACTTCGACCCGTTCAATATCGAAGAAGACTGAACCAATACCCGCAGGCCTTGGAATATAAACACCATCTAAGTGTGTCGCCGCGGCTGGATCACCCAGTTCGGTATTGTTTGAGGACCCGATACCCCGTATCCAAACCTCGATATTGCCCTGCTTATTACTGATTTCAACACCAACCGCTTGCTCAGATAAGTCCGTAAGATTTTGTAGACCAAGAATTTTCAGATCGTCGCCAGAAAATGACGCTGCGGTGCCTTCAAAATCTTGTAAGCTTTGCGCTCGTCTTTCAACGGTTACAATGACTTCCTCAATTTCTCGACCCTCGGCGTTGGACGAGGACTCGTCCTCGCTCTGCGCTGCAGCAAAACCTGACAAAGCCAAGGCTAAACCCAGGAAAAGAGGCTTCAATGAGCCGCTCAGATATTGAGGAATGCCTCTACTACCTATTTTTGTATTATTCACGCTTAAATCCCCTCTACCGTAACGTTGTCGTACAGGACACCCGTCGGGTCATAATTAGTCGCCTGATTGCTAAAGCCAAACTGGATCAACATACCCGCCTGCGCAGCACCATCGATCGTGATATTGATCGATAAAGTTGCCCATTCACTTGCGGAGACATCCGTTGTATTAACATCGTCGAAAAACACGGTGGCATAGCCATTGTTAGGATCGAGGATCTTCACAAAGCCGGCCGCCGTTGATGGCGCAGCCACCGCATTAGCGCCAGGGCGCTTCACATCGAACTGAAAGCGATACGTACCCGAATCCCCTGCGGCAATCGTAAACTCTCGGAATACAGCCGTATCTAACGTGTTACCCGAACCGTGATTACCATCATCGTAATTGCTATACACATTCAGAGACTGTGCGCCCTGCTCTGCACCTTGCTCTGTATTTGTGATCGCGCTTACTTGAGGGCCTCCCGCCGATGCAGCGAATCCATAGCCATCAATGTAGTCACCCGTCGGGGTGAACAAATTGACATTTGCGCGCCAGCCAGGAAGCGCACCAGTTATCGGCGCCGCCTCGAAGTCGTCCGCAAAGGCGAAAGAAACCACAGCTGGAGGCTCAAATTCGGCAACCGACACATTGTCGTAGAGGACCCCTGTCGGGTCGTAATTTGTCGCCTGATTGCTAAATCCAAACTGGATCAACATACCCGCCTGCGCGGTACCATCGATCGTGATATCGATCGATAAAGTCTGCCACTCGCTCGCGGAGACATCCGTTGTGTCAACATCTGCGAAAAACACGGTGGCATACCCACTGCTAGGATCGAGGATCTTGACAAAGCCGGCTGCCGTTGATGGCGCAGCCACCGCATTAGCGCCTGGGCGCTTCACGTCGAACTTAAAGCGATAGGTACCCGAATCTGTATCGGCGATCGTAAACTCTCGGAATACAGCCGTATCTAACGTATTGCCCGCCTCGTGATTACCATCATCGTAATTGCTATACACATTCAGAGACTGTGCGCCCTGCTCTGCACCTTGCTCTGTATTTGTGATCGCGCTTACCTGAGGGCCTCCCGCCGATGCAGCGAATCCATAGCCATCAATGTAATCGCCCGTCGGGGTAAATAAATTGACATTTGCCCGCCAGCCAGGCAATTCGCCACTAGTAGGCGCTGCCTCAAAGTCATCGACAAAGACAAAACTCACCTCCGCTGGCGGCTCCTCAGGGTCTTCGGCTTTAACAATTCGCAAATCAATATTGTCGTACAACACTGCACTAGGTGCGTATGCCGTTGCTTTACTGGTGAAACCGTACTGCAGAATCTGGCCAACCAATACGGCGCCGTCAATCTCTAGTTCGATCTCAAACGATCCCCACTGATCCGACGGCACATTGGATAGATCTAGCTGTTGCCGAATGGTCGCCTGAAAGCCGTTGTTAGGGTTGAGCACCTGAACATAAGCGAAAGCCTCAGATGGCGCCTCAATACCGCCATCCGATGGCGCCTTAGCGTCAAAAGAAAACACCACGGTGCCTGTATCTGTGGCTTGAAGCGTGTACTCAAGGAAAGTATTTGCTTCAATAATGTCGCCTGCCTCTTGCGCAGCTCCGTTGTTGTAATCACTAAAGACACTCAGCGCATTTTGACCTTGATTCGTGCCACCCTCCGAAGACGCAACACCCGAGAATGCATTCGTCCCGTTTGGCGCATCAAAAGGTCCGTACCCGTATAGGTAACCACCATCAGCGTTAAATACGTTGGCATAAACTGTCCAGCCCCCACCTACAGTACCCAAGGCGGGATTGGCATCTTCAAAATCTGAGAAGCTAATTTGACCGGGAATAGTCGGTCCTTTCTGCTGCTCAATATTATCGACATAAAAAGTCCAGTCGTCCGGCGCACCCGCGGCATCGCCAGCCGTACCATTGTCAAAGATAAATGTTAATGCATCCACATCAACTGCGCCTGTGCGGCCGGTAAAGTCAGCCTCTACGATCTCCCAGCCTTCTCCTGAAAGGGTCAGCTTATCTTCGATATTGAGTCCTTCTAGCTTGAACGTCAGTTCCGCCACACGAGATGACCACACCGACATTTTGAAGACTTCGCCGTCCGTGAAATCTACAGGCTGATCTAGCACTAAACCTGATCCAGCAAAAACTGCACCAGCAAACTTCTTAAATTGCGCGACATTGTCACTGCCGTTCAAAATAGCCATGTCAGGATTCGGTACAACACTGGCGGCACCACCCTCAAAACTAAAGAACGTGTAGTTGGCAGGTGCAGCCTCGAAGTCAATCGGTAATGTCACCTCAAAGGGTGGCTCTGACACTGTCGTTTCAAGCCGAATATTGCCCCATTGGAACACTACATCCTGGCCTGCAAATGTCGGGAAAAGCACGATTGCGCCAACATCGGTAATCGCTAAACCCTTGTCTAACATCTGAGACACGGGCAGGGTGATGGTCACCCACTCGCCTACCGGAAGCTCACCTAAGGAGACGTCTCCAGTTGAGTTTTCAGCTTGATTAGTACCATCTACCTTTAACGTAAAAGGAAAGGCATTCGGGTTTGAGATCACTTTGACATCAAGTGCAAGCTCGCCATCGGACCAAGGGGTAAAATCCACACCCGCGGTTGATCCAACATAGGTTACGCCACTTGCGCCACTACCATCAAAGGTCGTCTGGATCACGGTGCCCTTGTCTGCGTCACCTGTGTCTATAAACTCCCACGCTACGTGATTGCCAGTGGACTCGGTGTAATCACCGCCTACGACTGTGTCGTAGCCCACAACCCCTTTATCCCAGTCGGCGCCGAATTCATCATCGAAGATAACAAGTGGGTTCACCGCTACCGCTTCAATCCCGCAGAATGTCTTGGCGCCGCACTCGAGTCTGATATTGCTCAGCATTAAGCTTGCAGATCCGGTGGGTTCAAATGTGATGAGATTAACAAGATTAGAAATATCAGCAGGGCCACCGCCATAAATGCCTTGACCACCACTTAGAATTTCACTAACAGGGACAGAAATCTGAACCCATTCATCCACCGCAATGTCCGCCATATTCAGCGTAGCCACTGCCACATCGGGGAATCCGCTGTCGAACTTGACCTGAAGCGTACCCGCACTATCTGTAGCGGCCGAATCGACTTTGATATCGAACTTAAAATCGGCACTGCCCAATGGAAACTCAACGGTTCCCATGTTAACCAAAGTGAACGTGCCACCAGAGGCGTCAGTTAAGGATACATTGCCACCGCCAGAGGTCGTGACTGCGATCACGGTATTACCGTTCTCGTCGGTCGCTTCAGTCGCTGAGAAAGCACCATTGTTATCAAAAACAGCGAGCTCAAGCGCCCGCTCGACATTAGTGCCGGGAAATAACGTAGCGATGCCGTTGTTGTAAATGACTGCAGAAGACAAAACTGGTGCGTCAGGCAATACATCAAAGTTAATGTATTCATCTGCATCATCAATACTATTCTTACAACCTACACCCGTCTCTGAGGGCACTGGGCAGCTGTAGACTCTGACATAGTCAACCTGCATTTGTGCGGGGAAGACCGTGGGGTCTGAAGGCGCACCTGGCAGATCACCGCCAACCGCAAGATTCAAAAGAATATGGTGATCTTCGTCAAAAGGCGCGCTATCGCCGCCAAGAACAAAGCCTTCATTCCTATTTTTGTAATAGTAGTTGTAGTAAGTGTCGCTGCTGATGGTGTAGAAGTTTGTTCCATCAACGAAGAAGCGGATATATTCCGCGTCCCATTCAACCGCGAATACGTGGAACTCACCATCGGCAACTTCTTCCTCGTAGTCGCCAGAAGCCAACTGATTCTGTGGAAAGTATGATCCGTAATGAATCGCACTGGTAGAAGAACCAGGTCGATACTTTTCTACAATATCAATCTCGCCTTTGGCTGCCCACTGCCCGTATACAGAAGGGTCCGTTCCCAAAAGCCAAAATGCAGACCAGAGTCCTTGCCCGCTAGGCAACTTGATATTTGCCTCGACACGACCAAACGTGAAATCCACTTTACCCTGCGTGCGAATTCGACCAGAACTATAATTAAAGCCGTTAACGTCTTCTGCTCGTGCTTCGATTGTCAGCACACCGTCCGCAACAACAATGTTGTCAGGCTGATAGTACTGCAACTCATTATTGCCCCACCCAGGGATTCCCTCGGCAGCGCCATTGCCCATTTGGATTTCCCAAGACCCGGCATCAAGCTCACTACCTTCAAAGGTATCTTCCCACTCAAGCTGCCAATCTCCAGTCGTAACCGGCGGCGGGTTGGCCAACTCACCGCCCTGTGCGGAATCATTATTACCGCCACCACAGGCAGTTAGTACTGTCGACATCGCAAGAATACCGAGCGTGCGATGAATGTCTTTAGATAGGAAAAGCATAGGGGCTCCAATTTTTATTTGCATCATGACTAAAATAACTGAATTGCTGTCCACCGCGGGGGCCCCTCGAGCCTTTTGCGGTAAATGGGTATAAATATAGGCTGAAGCGGACTGGGCGCTGAAACTCCACTTGGGATTCGTTTGACGAGGGCATACGCCAACCGACGGTGTTCGGTTTAAAAAAACGCGCAAAGAAACATAGCAGCCGCACTAAAGCACTTAGAATTCATACTGGGAAAAACGCTTAATGCGGCAACAGAAACGCAGTAAAGGGAAACGTTAAAGCAACGCTTGGACAGCACTGCGGTAATTACGGCTCACTTTGAGCGACACATCATCCTCTAGGTATAGCTGTAACTCCCCCTTGGGCAACGCGTCTACAGACTCAATTTTACTGAGATTAACAATAGTAGAACGGTGGACTCTGGCGAAGACCGCTGGCAACCGCTGCGCAAGCTCCTTCATCGTTGATCGCAAAATGTAAGTCTGGCCCGCCGCATGCACACACATGTAATCGCCCGCAGCGTCAATCCATGCAATATCGTCAAAGTTGATCAGATAAGTATGGGCACCATCTTTGATCGGTAGTCGGCCACGGGTCATCGCTGAAGTTGTCACCTCTTGCGACCCATCCTCTAGCTTGTCTCCCCGCTGTCGAGCGACATCGATATCTCGGAACGCCGAAATTAACTTCGCTTTATCAACGCCATATTCCTGCAGCACTAGGCGCTCTCTCGCTTTTTCAAGTGCCCTATCGAGGCGCACCTGCGACAAGGGCTTGAGTACATAGTCAACCGCGTGCACGTCAAATGCCTGCAGTGCGTATTCATCATAGGCTGTGGCAAAAATGACTAGCGGCATCACATCTGCTTGAATTTCCTTCACCGCAGCGATGCCATCGAGTCCGGGCATTTGAATATCCAAAAACAATAGATCTGCAGTGCTATCACTGAGCCAGCGCAGCACTTCACGTCCATTTCGGCAGCGGCCGACAATCTCCACATCGTCGGTACTGGCCAACATCGACGCTAATAACTCCAAAGCGAGCGGTTCATCATCGGCAATGAGTATTCTTATTTTTTTCATAGCTATGCCTTTAACGATTTACTGGCAAAGATACAGCCACACAAATGCCACCCAATGCAGACGGCTGCGCGCTTAACTGATGATTATCGCCATATAATGCCTCAAGACGATCGCGGGTATTACTTAATCCAATGCCCGCCTTATCAAAAATATTAACAGTCATATCCGTGTCGATATAGTCAATGCCAGAGTCGTCGACTGTGATCAAAAGTTGGTCCTCACAGATCCTAGCGCCAACACGAATAACGCCCCCTTGTTCACTTTGAGCAATGCTGTACTGGATCGCGTTTTCGACTAAGGGCTGGGTGAGCAAGCTGGGTACGAGGCAGGACGACGCCTCAGCATCAATCGCAAATTTCACTTTTAAACGATCACTGAAACGAACCTGCTCTATGCCCAAATACAAGCGTAGTGCATCAATTTCACTTTCAAGAGAAACTTGCTGGATAGGGTCGGAGTCCAACGAAAACCGCAAAAAATGGCTCAGTCGGAGTAACATATCTTGGGCGCCACTGGTCTCATTCAAGGCCACTAGCGCGGTAATAGAATTAAGCGTATTAAACAGAAAATGTGGATTCAACTGATAGCGCAGCAACTTTAACTGCGCCTCATGTGCCGCAGACTCAACCTGGATCATACGCAGCGCGTCCTTGCGCTGCAGCGACTCAATTTCAATAAAAGACTGATGCTCAGCCTGCAATAGTTGATAGTACTTTATACCGTGATACAACGCGGTCCAGGTAACAAAGACGAAAATCGACGGAAATAGCCAGCCACCAAAATCACGTAATAGATCCTGCTCACCCGTCATCAAGATAAACAGTAAAAGACGCAGAGCTGACCAAACTGCCGACATCAATAGGGCGGTACACAGCACGATCGTTAGTCGGAGTAATGCGGGATAACCCCATACCGATCGGCTCACGTAGCGCAAAGGGAGCGAAAGAAAAACGCCAAGAATTGATTGCAAAAAGTTGTGGGCGAGGTAGAGAGGTTTAACCTGGTCGTAGGGTAGGCTCAACGCAAGATAGGTTATGAGCGACAGTCCCAGCCAGCCAGCCAGCTGCAAAGTCCAAAACAGCGCGTCCGGATTATTTAAAAATTGGTAAACGCGCTTAACTGTAGATGATTTTTGCATAGTAACTCCCAATATCGAGTCTTCACCAACGCATACCGATGGCCTTCGATTCAACTGCATAGCCATACTTGCAACAACATTACGATAGAACACGGTCGCCATAGGCCCGGAATACGCTATCACCAACTAATTCACACAGAGAATATAGCGCCGTAACGACGCAATACACGAGAGCTATGTCTTAAGCTTCTTATTGTCTATACCCCTAAACACCCTTATTGTTGTGGCGGAAAATCCATCAGTAGCGCACCAATAACCTCCGCCGTTGCACGTCGCTTGTCGCTGGCTGTACTGTCATTTTTTAAACGACCTTCGGCCACGCCGCGCCAAACAATATTGCGGCTTTGCACATCAATGACGTCAAGGATTCCCGTGCCATCTTTGTAAACGCGAACTGAAGACCCGGTGCTATAACCGATACTCGCACCGCGTCCATAAGTGCCTGCGCCCACCCCACCGTACATACCGCCTTGATCCCCTGGATTAGTCACCCGCATGTGCTCTTCTTTAGACACCGTGTAATTAACCCAAAAATCGGCTTGCTTAGAAGTGCTCTCAACAATGCCCTTGAGGCGTAATTCACGGCTGACGGCCTCGCGGACCCGACTGTCAGAACTATTGTATTGGCGGTAATCCGCCGTGCGTGATTCGACCATATCGTCATACCAGCGGTAGGTTTTAAACCCTGCAAAATCGAAGTTACTGTCATAGTCATATTCGTAAGTTGGCTTACTAGCACAACCTGCGAGAAAACTGACTAGCAGTATGCCGATACCGCGCGCCGCAACATTAGTGAATCGAACGTCAAAGAGCATAGTCAATTACCCAGAAAGTTAGCCCGACAATTTAGCAGTCATAAGTGCGCCGATCTAGTGCGAAGCGCAATGCCAATACGCCGGTGAATACTATTTAGGTTAACCCAGGCACCATGTCGCCGGTTTTTCGCCAGCAAGTTATCGAGACATCTACCGTCAACGTGAGTTTAGAGAGCGCCAGCGCAGCACTCCTGCCCTGTGCATTTGCACGATACATATGCGGCGTCATGACTAATAAGTCAGCGATTGCCGACGCGCTATTTAGCAACAGTTTATGTTTGACTAACATTCTCTCGCATCGATCAAAACCTACCAAGAATTGTTTCTCGCTCGTATGTTCATCCTTAGTCGATGCATAAATGATATTACGCAGCTCAACAAGATGACTGGGACCCGCTTCAACTAATACCAACGTACCCTGCGGCTTAAGTATTCGGGAAAACTCTTCGAGTATCGGGAATCCAAACATACAGAGCACGGTATCGACACTGCTGGAAGCAACGGGTAATCGCGCGTTACTCGCTACGAGCCATGTGCCGCCCGGCTGTGATTTAGCCGCCGCTTGAACTGCCCACTTTGAAATATCAATGCCCATTAACTCTGCGGGACAATGCCCTTCCGCCGCTATTAGTTGTTGCAGGCAACGTAGGTAATAACCCTCCCCACACCCCGCATCTAAGCAACTCGCTATAGCGGTGCCTGAAAAGGTATCTAAAACCGCGCTAGCGACCGAATCGGCGATCAATTGGTAATGCCCTGCATTCAGAAATCGCCGCCGTGCAGCAACCATCTCGCGGCTGTCCCCTGGATCGCGGCTGCGTTTATTTTGCACGGGTAGCAAGTTGACATATCCCTGACGCGCGACATCGAAACTATGACCATCTGGACATCGAAGCGTGTGACCTAACTGCGTCAGTGGCTCACCGTCTAAGGGACATATAAGACGACGGAAATCAGCAATAGTATCCAGGCTAGTGCGATCAGGATCGGTTACATTTTCGCTTTGATGAGATGACATAACTAGGGTCGGCAGATTTGATCTGATGATGCCAAAGGTACGCTAAATTTCGACAACAACCTAACAAGGTCGCCAATAGGTAGTCCTTGCGCAATCCAAGCAGTAAATTAGCTTGTCGTTACCCTTGATCGCCTGCCAAATCGCGTAATTCAGTTTTTAAGATTTTGCCGATATGGTTGCGCGGCAGCTCGACTATTTCTCTGAGCGCTGACAAACGTTGTGTCTTGCCCAGCGCTGCATTTACCTGCCCAAGCAGTTCATCCATATCTATGGGTTGATCTGGAGCGGTCACCACAAAACCCAATGGTGTTTCACCCCACTGCTTTGAGGGCACGCCGATCACTGCGGCATCAACTACGCCAGGCTGACGCAGCAAGACCTCCTCGAGATCGCGCGGATAAACATTAAAGCCACCAGAGATAATCATGTCTTTGCTGCGTCCCATCAGGGTGATAAACCCGTCCTCATCGACGAAGCCGATATCACCCATTCGCTGCCAACGACCGCCATGCTCATCGTACCAACTGGCCTCTGCAGTTTTTTCGGGCTGATTCTTATAGCCGGACATCATTGTGCGCGAGCGACCGACAAGCTCACCCATTTCGCCCACAGGTAGCCGCTTGAGGTCTTCATCAATAGTGATGACCTCGCTACCCGCCCAGGCAACACCGACGGTATGCAATTTGTTAGGGTGTAAATGCGCGAGCAAAAGACAGACAACCCCCCCCTCAGTCATCGAATAGATTTCAACAAGAGCACCAGGCATTCGCCGTACCACTTCTGCTTTGAGTGCCGCGGAGAACGGCGCGCTGGTACAGTTTTTGTAAATCATACTGCTCAGGTCATAGTCATCAAATTTCTCAAAGTCCATTAGGCGCTGATACTGAACCGGCACCAACATGGTGTGCGTGGCACGCAGTGTTTCGGCCAGCAACAGCCATCGCTGACAGTCAAACTTGCGCATCAGTACAGCGGTGCCGCCGTAGGCCATCGTGGCCAAAAAAACTGCCAATGTCGTATTGGAATAAAGCGGCGTCGAAAGCAGCGAGGTTTGTGCCGGCTGTCCGTAGCCTGATGACTCGCCAATAGCCATTTGATACCAGCGCATTTGATGACTATGAACAATACCCTTAGGGGTCCCCGTGGTACCGCTAGAGTAAATAATATTGAATGGATCCTCGGCACTTGGCTGGCGGACAACAGCTAGAACGCTATCAACTGCCATCCAGTCTGCTATTGAGGGCGCGCCATCAGCGGCCTGATCCAGCATGATGTACTTGAGCCCTGGCAACTCAACGCCACTGTCCAAGAACTCCGCGCGCTTTGCGCTATCAATAAATAAATGGTCCGCACCACTGTCTACAATCATCGCAGTCAACTGGGTCGGCGTTGCCGAGGTGGTCAAGGGAGCCGCACAACCACCGGCGACAATCGCCGCCAAGTAAACGAGCGCATACTGAACCGTAGTTGTCCCTAATATCGAGACTGCCTGCCCTTGCTGCAGACCCTCTGCCTGTAATTTCGCCGCAATACGATTGACCAGCGCTGCTGTTTCCGACCAACTGAGCTGGCCATCCTCATCACGCAGGGCAATCCTATCGGGATGATTGACGCCGTGGGCGTTGATTAGCTCAGCAAAGCTGCCAAAGCCCCGTTCGAGGTAGGTAATCGGATTCAGCTGCATAGTCATTATGGTATTTCCCCATTACGGCGTGGTTTATTAACCGTGTTTCTAAGGCGCAGGTACACAACACGACTAATGTAACGTGATGCACTGGAGTCGAGCCACAAAAGCTGCCGCGCATTGCTCCGAGGTGCTAGCAAGCGCTGATCCTGAACGAATCATTCACGATGAGTTCATCGGTGCGAAAAAATTTACCGAGGCATTCGGCAGTAATTAGCAAAATAACGCATCTAACATGTTCAAAGCGTCGCAATAGCTGGCGTGGGATGACTGACGGCAAGCACCCAATCCCTGGGCGCCCCGTAAAATAATTTACTTAATGTGGTTTTGAGCCTGGGCAATCGCCGCGGCGATTTCTTTGTGTCGCGCGTCGTCAGCGATCTCACGACCTGCACGCGGCGCCGCCTGTGCTGCTTTTCCCAAATACATTACAGCCTGTTGATAGCGCTTCTGAGACAACAGAAAGTCGCCATAGAAATAGTTACTGTCGATACCCTCAGGATTCAGTATCAGCGCTTTTTTCAACAACGCTTCCGCCTTATCATCATCGCCAAAACCTATCGGCCAGCCGGGAACTTGATAGTAGAGCGCACCCAGCGAAGTATAGGCACTGCCATTGAGGACAGTGTCGTCGATGGCGATGGCTTTCTCAAGATCGGACCTACCGGTTTTGGCGTATTTTAATGCACCTAAACCCCCACCAAGCCCTGCATAAGAAGCGTTAATGATGCCTTTCCAAACCCAGAGCTCAGCCCCTTCTGGGTAGTTTTTAACCGCCTCATCAGCGGTCATTATTAAAGCTTTAAAGGCATCTATTTGCTCTATCCCTGTCAACTGATACTGATTAACAGTCCATCTATGCTGCAATTTATTCAACCACTGACCCACATCATCAGTGGCATGAACAAGCTGACTCATGGCCAGCACCGATATCACACCGCATGCAAAAACTCGTTTTAATCCCATAGGACTTTTCCTTTTCGATCAAATCATTTCACAGCCACTGGCTGCTGATTAGAGGCCACACGAACAAACTCAATGCGCAGGGTATGGAGTCTAGCGAAAACACTCTGGCAAAGGGCGACAACGTACAGATTCCAGCGGCGGGTTAGATCTTCGAGAACAGTGTTACAACATAATTTAATCCATCACACAGGGAGATATCAGCGCGATGTTATCTCATAGTCATCCACATTAATTTGACTCAGTCGACGACGCATATAAAACGTCGTCCACGGCCAGTTTGTACTATTACGCCCGTTTTTATCAATGAAGTAGCTAGTACAGCCGCCACTATTCCACACACTGCTGTTGAGTGCATGCTGCAACTGCCGATTGTAAGACCGAGATATTTCTGACTTTAGCATCAGCGTAGTCAGTCGTTTAGTTCGTACCTTTTTTAGGGCGCTCATAATGTATTTGAGCTGCGCTTCGATGATAACGAAAGCAGAAGAAAACGTGTAAAGGTTGGGCCCAAAAGTCAAAAACAAATTCGGACAATTCTCAGTAGTAGTTCCCAAAAACACCTCAGGACTACCCTGCCACTGTTCGGCCAGCGACTGCCCTGTAGTACCAATAATAATTTCAGCCACAGGTGGATTAGCAACTTCGAAACCGGTGGCGTAAATGATCACATCAGCTTCACATGTAGACCCGTCTGCCGCTATCAGTCGATTACCCTGCACCTCGGCGATGCCACCCATCACATCAACATTTGACTGGGCAAGCGCACGGTACCAAGTATTGGACTGTAAAATACGTTTACAGCCAATAGCGAAATTGGGCGTGAGCTTTTCTATCAGAGATGGATCGCTAATAGCGCGCTTAATATTGCCGAGCGCTCTCGATTCGAGCCTTTGTCTGAATTTGGGCTTATTCAAACCACTATTGAGCTTCTCGAAGCCCAGATAAAGTAATTTCCTGAGGAACGATTGCAATACGGGATAGCGCTCAAATCGACGCCGCCACTTTTTGGATATCGACGCATCGATTTTGGGCAACACCCAGGGCGCCGTGCGCTGGAACAGACTCAGATGACCGACCTCAGGCTGAATAACAGGTAAGAACTGTATCGCGGAGGCACCACTACCGATCACAGCAACACGCTTTCCCGTAAGATCACAGGTATGATCCCACCGAGCAGAGTGAAAACTCGTACCGGGAAAAGTCTCAATCCCTTGAATAACAGGCAGCGCTGGTTTGTGCATGGGACCGCAAGCCATAATCACAAAGCAGGCGGTAAATACCCCTGCGTTAGTCTCCAAATGCCATAGTTGCTCGCCAGCATCCCAAGTCGCCCTCAGCAATGCGTGATTAAGACGAATCGAAGACGTCAGGTCAAAGCGCCGTGCAACATCAGCCGTGTAATCTTTAATTTCGGCTTGCTCAGCGAATAGTCGACTCCAATGGGGATTGGGTGCAAACGAATAAGAATAGAGTGCGGAAGGTACATCACAGGCGCAGCCTGGATAGTTGTTATCCCGCCAAACACCGCCAATTTCGGCAGCTTTTTCTAATAACTGAAAATCGAAACCGGCCTGCTGCAACTTAATCGCGGCACCTATACCTGCAAATCCAGCGCCGACGACAATGACATTGTAATGCTCTATCGATGCCGCAGTGCGCTTAGCCGTCGTCTCTTGGGCCACAACGGCCAGCGTGTCTACCTGCATCGAACCTACCTACTCACAGTGATTAATACGTCTACCTAAGCAAAGCATCGTCATAGGCGATGTATTAAAGCTTCAGACGCACCAAATACGCTTCTACTTCAAGCTGGATATCGTCTTCGCCAATTTGATCAAACGGACTTTCTAAGTGCGACTGAATTTCGGCTAAAGCAGCCACTACCATAGTGAATAATGCGGGCGGCATATACGCCAACACTGAGTCATAGCCATAGTTAAGGTGCGCAAAATACGGCCCAAAAATAAGGGGTAACAATACAATGAAAAAATTACTGAAAATCCTCAGACTAATGGGCGTCCGATATTGATAAATTGATTGTAAGACTTCAAAGGAAGCCATCATTTTGCTCAAGTACTGGTTAGCGCGGGATATCTCGCTTGAGGAAAGGTTGTGCTCACGAAAACGTAAACTAATGAACGTCGACAGCTTAGAGAATGCTGTGTAAACACGGATTTGATTTTCATAAAGCGCTGTCTCGGAGGAAGTCAGCAAGGTTTCAATTGATGTAAACACCGCTCTAAGATTCAAGCTAGATTGATTAACGAGATCGACATCCGGTGCTCCCAGCCAGTGGCGGGCGGCGAAATGCAAG
>CAWUVW010000005.1:0-97075 GCA_963926105.1 uncultured Luminiphilus sp.
GCCCAATTAAGCAATGATATGCAGACATTCGATGCGGAGGTTCCAGCGTTTGCAAGCTATGGGCTCGCACAAGTGCTGGTTCAAGGTGGTTCAGGCGATTATAGCTACGCGTTTGCAGATGATGCGGAGACGTCAGTTCCTGCGGGCGAGTTCTTCATCAATCAGACCGGTGAGGTGGAATTCAGGCAGGATGTGGCGTACGTGCATGACATTGGTGATGATCTGGCAGAAAACGCGTACAGCATTGATGTGGTGGTCACGGACAGTGATGGCAACACGGTTACCGTGACGGCGAATGTAAACATCGAAGATGATGCCCCTACTGCGACAGCGGATACAGATGCTGTTACGGAAGGTGCTTCCATTACTGATGCTCCGAATGTACTGACTAACGATAGTGCGGGTGCAGATGGTTACGCAGCGAGCACAGTCGTCGGTGTTGGGACTAGCAGTGGTGCGGCGGGCAATGTGGGTACAACGGTCACTGGTAGCAAGGGCACGCTGACGCTGAATGCGGACGGCGGTTATAGCTACGTGGCGAATCCTGGTTCAGCGCCGGGCACAGATACGTTCTACTACACGATTGCTGATAGCGATGGTGACGAATCTGAGGCGACGCTTACCATTACGGTGGATGCGACTGATTTAGGCGGTACCGTGAGTGGTGATATCGCCACGCAAGACGCGGGTGTACTGGCTAACACCGCGGACAGTGGTACGGCGCAAGTGACCGGTTCGGGTGGTTCGGGCGGTTACAGCTACGCGTTTGCTGCGGGCGCCACGACGTCAGTAGCGGCGGGCGATTTCTCGATTGATGCGGACACGGGTGTGGTCACGTTCACACAGGATGCAGCATACAGCCATGCTGCTGATAGCAATCTGGCAGACGATGTTTACAGCATTGATGTGGTGATCACGGACAGTGATGGCAACACAGTCACCAAAACGGTGAATGTAGACATCACAGATGACGCTCCGGAATTTACTGACATCGCAGATTCTGATAGCGACGAAGTGGTCGGTATCGTGGCGCCTAATGTTACAACAACTTATGTGCAGCAGTTTGCTGATTGGGATTTTGGTGCCGATGGCGCTTCCGCTTCTAATGTAACGCCAATATTGACTGGGTTTAACGATGATTTCGTGGTTGTTTCTGCGTCCGCGACCCAAGTAGTTGTAAACCTTTTGGAAGGCGAAGACGTCGTTGGTGTGCTTACCCTAAATGCCGACGCAGAGGACACGCTGCAGGTTTTTGAGAGAGCTGATATTGTTGTTGGGGTGGTAACTATAGATACTGGCACGGTCCAAGCCGGCGCTCCAGCAGCCCCAGCAATAGTCATTGACGATACGGCTTCTGGAGTGGTTGTTAGCGTTTCAGCAAAAAATGCCGATGGGGTTGATGATAACGTGAACCCTAGCACACAGGGTTGGGCAGTCGATGATCAACAAATAGATCCCGGTGAATCGATACAATTTGCCTTCTCTGGTAACGATGTGCAGCACTTCTCTTTTACTACTGGCGGTCGAACAGGAGGGAGAAATGCAGACGGGGACATTACGTTGACGATCACTGTTCTCTACGAGGATGCCACTACTGAGACAAGGAATGTTACTGTGGCTCCTGGCGATGCTATCTCATTCAGTGGGACGAAAGCGATTGCCTCAGTGAATGTCCTTAGCAGTGAACCAAGCGGAGGCGACGGATTTAGACTGGTTGATGTTACAGCTGGAACGGATATCTTTGGAGACGCACCGGATCTTGAGTTCGAGTTCAGTCTTAGCATATCAGATAACGATGGCGATACTGCTGCGCAAACATTTTCTGTTAAGCTTGAGGGTGCTTCCACTGGCGCCTTCCGAGTCGATGGTAAAGACGCAATAGCGCCTATCGCCATCGACCTCGACGGCGACGGCGTCGAGTACCTCGGTCGCGATGCGGGTGTAGTGTTTACCGACCAGGCCTCTGGCGAATCAGTTAACACCGCTTGGGTAGCACCAGAGGATGGCATGCTTGTTATCGATGCTAATAATTCTGGAACGATCGACGAATCTCGTGAATACGTCTTCACACAGTGGAGCGACACAGCAGAAACCGATATGGAAGCGGTGGCTGAAGTCTTTGACACTAATCAAGACGGTGTGCTCGACGCGCAAGATGAGCAGTTTGAACAGTTCGCTGTATGGCAAGACGCTAACTCTGATGGTGTCACTGATGAGGGTGAGTTGACCTCATTGATTGACCTAGGTGTTGAGAGCATTGCGCTTAACTATGCTGAGGGCAGTGAGTCGGGTACCGCGGCCGATGGCGATGTCATCATACATGGTCAAACTGAAGTTACCTTTACTGATGGTTCTACAGGCGTCGCGGAAGACACCAGCTTTGCGATTAGCGCTGCTGATGTCATCAGTGATGATGGTGATTTGGTGTTGCCTGCTACTGAAGATACAGCAGTGGAGCCTGGTGTGGCAGATAGTGCGTCGAGCAATGCTCGTTCAGCAGAGTTTGATGTGGTGATGATTGAAGCCGATTTAATGCTTAATCAAAGCAAGAACTATGGTGGGGACGACGGCTCCAGTCAGTAAGTTGGCCAACAATAACCCCCCGTTTATGGGGGGTTATTGTATCTGTAGCTTTTTAGGGTGAATTTAGCGAACCTGTATAGTGCATTAGGTAAATAGCACTTATCTAAAGTTGTATTGAAGAGGTCAGGCGTTAGCACGACAGGAGAAGTCCCGCGATTCATGGGTTTTCGTGTTGGTGTAAACTGCACCTAAATAGGCATTAGGAGCCCCATGAAATGTCATTTATCAAACGAGATAAGCAAGGCAATATTGTGGCGGTCAGTGCAATTGCAGCGACGGATTACGTCGAGGTAACGGCCGACGAAGCCGTTGAACTCACTCATTTTTTAAGTAGCTTGGATGACGATAACGAGCTAAATCAGGCTGATCTGCCTTTTATTCGTGTGCTGGAAGACTTAATGGATGTGCTGATGGAAAAACAGGTGTTTTTATTCACCGAGTTGCCCGTAGAGGCGCAGGCGAAAATCCTAGAACGCCAGTCACTCAGACGCGCGCGCCGAGGTGCCCTAGATATCCTCGATGATGAAGGATTAATTTAGCGCGGCTGTTTCGCTCCGCGAATGTTCTGATAACAGTTGAGATGGCACAATCGATAGGGCGACAAGTGCCGGCCGGTGGTGTGTCCTGTTAATGGAGTGTGTCGTCTCGCGACTACGACACACCCTTACCCGTAGCGCCGGTAGCAGCGCAATCAAATACGGTTATTAGCTCCGCCTGGTTGTTAACGCCCTCGGCAATGCAAGGAACCCCCAGCGATTGCGCAATATTGGCATAGGTACGCAGTAGCGCTTTGTTGCCTTCGTTACTGTCGATTTCACGTATAAATAAACCGTCAACCTTCATGTAATCCACACCTAGCTCACCCAACTTACCAATGTCGCTAATGCGGTAACCCATGTGTTCAACGCCCAGTTTACAACCGGATGTATGAACACGCTGAGAGAGGCGTCTAAAGCCGGCATTATGTGCATAGGCCATGTTTTCTCCCACCTCAAGGCTGAGCTGGCTGGCAAGCGAAGTATTTTCCATGAGTAAGTTTTCAAGCCAAATGCTAAAGGTAGCGTCGGTTAGGCTTGATGCAGATAAATTCACACAAGTGGGTCGATTCATCACGCGAATGTGGTCTAAGGCTAACTGCACCACTGCGCGGTCAATCTCACCACTTAAATCTAAACGATGCACCCAGGGCATAAACTCACCGGCGTTGCGTATTTCTTGGTCTATGCGAATACGCAGCATGCCCTCATCATGAATGCGTTGGCCGCCAGTATCGACAACACTAAATGGCTGAAGTAATAAGCGTTTTTCCTTGAGTGCAGCAGTGAGCTCGCGCAGCCAAAATTCTGACTGTTGTCGCAGGGGAACAGTCACTTGACTCCCGCGACTTGCCAGCGTAACCGGTGCTGCCTCTTGGTGGTCTGAGGACATCATGGCGCCATCAAGCGCAGTCATGACATTGCCGACACTGTCGCCGCAGAGATAATCTACACAGGCCGTAGGTAGGGTTGTTTTATCGACAAGTGAATGACGCTCTAATGCCGTATTGACTGCACGTTGTATTGATTCACCCAGCTTAACCGGGTCGAGATTTTGTGGCGCCAAGATACAGAAATCAGAGCCGTTGAGGCGTCCAGCACTCCAGTCCTCTTCAACTAATACTAATGTCCTTATCTCGTTACCAATGTCTTTTAATAGCGTGTCTAGCGTGGCGCGGCCATAGAGCTGATTAAGCTGCGCTAGCTTATTAATACGCAGCATGGCAATTGATCCTCTTGCATCGCTAGCTTCAGAGGCGAGTTTGGCGCGCAGACGTCGCATAAATGGATCGCGCAGCATAAGACCGGTGACTTGATCAATTTCATTAGCTTCACGGCTGAGCTCGAGTCGCCGAGCGTCACGCGCCAACATTTCTTTGACACGTCGAGATAGCTCGTTCATCGACCTCGTTACGCGGGCAAATTCAGTGGTGCGAGGTTCATCTAAGCTGATGAATCGGCGTGCGCCTATCGCTTCGGCTTGGTCGACGACTTGGTCGAGCGGACGCAAAATAATACGCAGAATGAGCGTGCCAATAGCCCCCGCAATAACAATAGCGACCAGAATCGCAATCAGCATTCGCTGACCGCTTGCCCATAATTCATCATAAGCGAAGTCATCGTGACTTTTTAGATACAGCGTGCCGATCTGATTCCAACCATTGGTGACCTCCGCGCCCTCGACTCTCGCATTAATGGGGAAAAGAGATTTTAACCATGGGGGAAATTGTCCATCAGTTATCATCTGGCTGCTTGTATACATCAGGCTCCCTGTCGGACTCCTGAATTCGACAAGCTCATAGGCACTTAAATCCGCTAGTGCCTTCAGCTGAATTTCTAAGGTTATTTCGTCTAGGCTCTGCTGAGATAGTGACAGTGCCAAGGCGCGGGCATCATCTGAATTTTTAAGTGATAGCTGCTGTTCCAGATAACTGCTAGTGCTGATGCCATTGATGACGAACGTCACACTAAAAACTACAAGCATGAGCACAGCGACGGCGATCCATAATTGTTTGTAAAGTGACATATCGCTCTCCTAAAAAATCGCTAAAGACCCTTCCTGCCGCATCTTTTCCAGCACCGTCCGCCAGCGCGAAAGTCTCGCTTGGGGATTGGCCGGGGCAGGTTGGGTGCTGTTACCTATCCAAAGGCCTCCACCATTAAAACTGAAAATAGGCTTTAAGTCTGTGCGCTTTGAAGCGGGAAGTAATAATTGATTTATATTATCTAGAATGAGTGGGACCGATTGCGGTGTTTCATACCAGGCAAGCACCATGTGTGCTTGTGAGCTACCGCTCAGCATGCTCGCTTTAACATAAACTAGACGCAGGCTGTCGCTTGAGACACCCATGGCGAGCAGG
This sequence comes from uncultured Luminiphilus sp., assembly GCA_963926105.1. GTDB lineage: Bacteria > Pseudomonadota > Gammaproteobacteria > Pseudomonadales > Halieaceae > Luminiphilus. The sequence goes on from CAWUVW010000005.1 coordinate 5,480, forward strand.
GATGCATATTTTGCAATTGCGAAATCTTCACAGTCGGCTTGTAGACGAGCAAGCGTTTCAAGTGGCGTTGCCCAGTAATCCTCTTGTCCATAAATTTGTGGGTCTGACATCCAGCGAATGTGTTCGTTGAAAAACACATTTACTGTATTTAGCTTGTCTTTGATGGGGCTGTCTTGCCCGCCGGACATCATTGATTGCCATCTGTCCACTGCTTGAACCGCTGCCGGGCCATATTGTGTTGCTGCGAGGTCGCGCAATCGAACAATGTCTAGAGCGTGAGAGAATGTCACTAAAAAAAAACTCGCCCACAGCGAAATAAAACCGGCAGATACCGCTGCCCTCATGCAGCTACCCTCACCAGCTGGCTTTCAAATGTGGCTTGTGTCACTAAATTGCTAAATAGTTTGATGTGTTTAGTCTTCCGCATGACGACAATATCCGCCTTACCCACATAAAGCCAAATACCCTATTGGAGTAAGCCCTATACAATCTGATTTGTTCGTTGCTTTCCGTCAAGTTTTATTGTAAAAATGGGTGCTTAATATATCACTGCTGCGACTGGCATAAACTGAATGTACACCGATAATGGACCTACTCATGTTATTAAATATTACAGCGCATCAAAACATTAAGAAGGGTGTTTGTGCTTTAGCCTTTCTGAGTGTTACAGGCGCTACTCAGGCGTTGTCAGAAAACATTGCCACTTATGGTCAGGCCGTTGCGGCCGCGCTCGAAACAAACCCTACAGTCACTACGGCTTACTATGAATTTGAGGCGGCGCGTGAGTCTCAGCAGGTTTTCGAGGGAGGTCTTTATCCGAGCGTTGACTTAAACGCCGACTATGCATGGGAAGATCGCCAAACGCCGATTCAAAACTTCGGTGAGTATGACCGCGATGCCGTGCGCTTTAGTGTTACACAATTATTATTTGATGGTTTTCAAACGCGTGATGAGGCAAGGGCGCGGGGCTATGAAAAACTGGCCAAGTATTACGATTTTGATACTGCGTCTCAGCAGATTGCGCTAGAGGCTACTGGCGCATATTTAGATACGGTGTTGTATCAAAATCTTGTGCGCTACGCCGAACAAAATTATGTGACGCACCGTCAGATATTCAACAAAATCATTGAGCGCACGGAAGGTGGTGTGAGTCAGCGTGTTGACTTGGAGCAAGCCACCGCACGCATGGCATTGGCCGAATCTAATCTGCTGACCGAAGTGACCAACCTCCACGATACACGGACAGAATTTCAGCGTGTTATCGGTGCACTGCCCGCTGAGTCGTTACCTATGCCATCGATACCCTCAGCCATGATTCCAGCGTTGCGCGGCGCAGCGCTTAGTCTTGCGTATCAGCGGAACCCTGAAATTAATAGCGCGATTGAAGACTTACGTGCTAGTCAGGAGTCTGTCAATGCAACACGCGGACCTATGTTTCCGCGGTTAGATCTTCGTTATCGCAATGAGCAAGAAACTAACACCGATGGCATTATGGGTGACTTCGACTTACAGGCAGTAGAAGTGGTGCTGACCTACAACCTGTATCGAGGGGGTGCGGATAGTGCCCGTCGTCGAGAGTACGCCAATCGCTACTATGCCGCTGTCGAGGCACGTAAACAGGCGTGTCTCAATGTCCGTCGTGAGTCTATGGTGGCATTTAACGATGTGCGTGCGCTTGAGCAGCAGGTCATTTATCTGACACAGCAGCTTGATGCCCAGGATAAGGCCCGCCGCGCTTATGACGACCAGTTCGATATTGGACAGCGCTCTTTGCTTGACCTGTTGGATTCTCAGAACGAATATTTTGATACTCAGCGAGCGTTAGTTTCGGCGCGTACAAACTTGGCAAATTCGCAAGCTAAAACATTGGCAGCTTTGGGTATGCTGACCCGATCATTAGATGCCAAAGGCTTTAACGCCGATAAGCTCGCAGCGCTAGAGCTAAACCTCACTCGCGGCGCTGACGAAAATATTTCTGTTTGTCCGGCGGGTGTGCCACAAGAAATTATTATCAATCAAGAGGCTATATTTGAGCGATTGAACGCCCGCGCTGCGGTCTCCGGTGAGTTGATGTAGCTGTCCAGAGTGTGCGTTGAAGCCCGTCTTTTGGCGGGCTTTGTTGTCCTTGAAGTATTTAATAAATGCTAATAGGATTTTTTCAAGCACTTTAAGGTGACGGCTAGGACCTATGCCGGCGACACCGCAGGTGCGCTAGTGCTGTTATTGAGCGAAGGTTAGAGATTCCAGAAAAGCCATCATTTCTTCAATATTGATCGGTTTCCTCATCAGCGTGATGGATGCGCCGCTTAGGTCTTCAAGCTCTTTTTCTGCATCTAAGTGCCCGGAAATAACAATATATTCGAATTCTCGCCCTGCCATCATCGTCAGTTCGCGAAGCAAGTCAGCACCATCGCGCTGAGGCATGCGCATGTCAGTCATGATTAGCGTAACTTCAGATTCGTTGGCAATAAACGCCAGCGCACTGTCTACACTATTGACCGCGCTGCAGGGGTAGTCGAATGACTCAAGGAATTCTGCCAGCTCCTCGGCAATCATCGGTTCATCATCGACAATAAGAATTTTTCTATGCAACATATGTCTAGCATAAACGGAACATCAAGCCACTGAAAGAGCCTTGACGCCGTTATCGAGTTTTTATATTTAATTACTTAAAGTTGCCCGATTTTTTGATGCTCACGACGGGCTAATTAAACTAAGGCAGCGAGACTATGATAGTATTTTGTCTAGCTTGTTTGGCTGTAGATCTATGAAAATAAGAGCACGTACATTGGTCGTCTTAGGGCTTGTATTGGGCGGGGTGCTCGCTGTGCTTGTAGAGGTGGTTATTGTTGAACGCCTTACCTACACGCGGGATCTTCAGCTGAGCTTGGTGGAAAATCTCGAGCAGCAAATGGTTCTCGAGAGAGCGTTACATAATGGGCTCATTGGTGTGGCTGAATATGAGCCAATCCCGTCGCCGTTATTAGATGAACTGCTTGCAGCGCCTATACCCGGTGATTGCTGCATTACTGAACATCTGGCGCTCTTACAGTCTTTGGTGCTTGATGATTTAGTAACACGTGCTGATGCGCACACGGCGGCAAATGCGAGTACTTTGTTGGCTGCGGTTAAGCGCCATACCGCAGCTCAGAAAGCGAATTTAAAGGGATTTTATGGAGAAAATACAGTCATACCCCTACTTTGGGGTGGCGCCGTATTAGTTGCGTTGTTTGTTTTGTGGGCGGGCTATCGCTTTGGCGTTGTTCGTCCCATAGAGCGATTGAAGATCGCCGTCGAGGAGAGCCGTTTTGGGGGTTTTTTTGTATTTTCTGATAACCATTTTGCCCCGGAAGAAATAACATCTTTGGCTAGATCGTTTAAGGCTCTGGTCGGTGAGTTAGAGCGCGCCTTGGAGGCTAAAAGCGAAGAATTTCATGTCTACCAATCTAACGCTCGCGTGGTGGCTGAGCGCGGGGCATTAGAGTTGGCGCGACTGTTTGATAAAAGTAGCGCCCCGATATTCATGTTAGGTCTGGATGGCACAATTACAAGCTGGAACCGCAAAGTCGCCGAATTGACGCAATATCCCGCGGATATTGCTGTTGGAAGAATGTTTGACGCAATTTTTCTTGACGCTTCTAATCGGGAAAGATTCTTATCGTCGTTTGCCTTATCGATTGAAGGTACTCCCCAAGATGATTTGCGTTTGTCTTTGTCAACAACGAGAGCTCGGCGAGTCCAGCTATTGATAAGTTTGAGCCCCCAGACTGATGTTGCGGGCGATATTTCCGGTGTTATATGTGTTGGACATGCATTAGAGGAGTTGCTGGAGTCTACGCAACGCGCAGTGGAGGTGCAGCGCGCGCTCCACTTTAGTGAGTTAGCGTCTGGTGCCGCCCACCAGCTTAATCAGCCGTTACAGAAAATGCGACTATTGCTGGCAAACGCCAATAATCGACTGCGCCTGCCCGACATCGACCGAGAGGTCGTTGCGGCCAAGGTTAAAGGCGCTGATGAACAGCTGAGTCGTCTCGCAGAAATTGTTGATCATCTGCGGATATTTGGCCAGCGAGTAGAGCCTGTGTCAGGTGGTTTTGACCTCGGCATTATCGTTGAGCGATGTGTGGATTTGGCGCGCAGTAGTTTTAACGAACGCGGCATACGACTGGTGTTGCATAATGATTTAAAAGATCAAAAGGTACAGGGACATCCGGTCCAGATTGAACGTACCCTCATCGCCTTGCTTGATAACGCACGGGATGCAGTGCTTGAAAAAGCACCAAAACTTCCAAAGGTGGAAGTCAGTGCCGAGGTTGCTGCTGATGGCAACGTTGTTATTATTATCGCAGATAATGGCGGGGGTATTGATGAGACGGTTATGCCGAAGGTTTTTGATCCATTTTTTACAACCAAGATTAACGCTAAAAATACCGGTTTGGGCTTGGCCGAAGTGGCGGGGTTAATAAATGAGCTAAATGGCCGTATCGCCTTGGTAAATACGGATACCGGCATTGCTGCGTCAGTGTCTATCCCGATCATCATGGAGTTAGCCGAATGCTAGGTATTCGACTCCCTTTCCGCGCGACATATTTGGAAGTTTTGTTACTTGTTATCGGCTTTATGCTGACGGGTATGCTGTTTACGATGCCGCCATTAAGCATCGCCGGATTGCCGATGTATTTTTACCTGGCTCCGGCATTGCTGGTGGGCTACTGTGTGCCGTTTTGGCTGTATGTCACGGGTCTTCTGTGCGGCATAACTTTCGCTAATTACATGGTCGGTGGGCTTTCGCCTACTACCGCGCCAGAGTCACTCGTAAGCGCTATATTTTTGATAGCCGTTTTCTTTTGGCGGAGTTTAACAAGTCAGTCAGATACGCTCATTGTTGCTGCGACATTGCTGATCGTTTTAGCGTTTCCGTTCATGGCTTTACTGAATTTTTCCTGGGCAGGACTGAACGCTCATCTATCCCTCTTATTGGCATCGCGCTATGCAGTGACAGGTCTTTTCTCAGTGGTGCTCGCCGAAGTATTAATCCTTACCGTGAAACTGAGCGAATGGCCGTCCCTGCAGGCGATTCGCAAGATGCTGGGGTTCCGTCCTTCATTGTTGCAAATAATTGAGTTCGTCGTTACGATTTCAGTCGTAGTCAGTTTGCTTGCAGCCTTGTTGTTATTCTGGCAAAACTGGGATGACTCGCTGAAGACACGAGCTCGTGCTGATGCCGATACGCGTTTGGACGCATTGTATTTGGTGGCTGAAGCTACGCTTACTGAGCGCTTTGCGCAGGCCACAGTGTCCGCGGAAATTATGCGTGAAAAAGGGTTAGACGCCAAAATAATTCCCGAAATGGGGCGCCTGCTCACGCACCGTGGTGCAGCAAGTTCGACCGAAGCTACTGAGTCACTCGATTATGCGGTGGTCTTTGGTGATGGTCTAACTTTAGCTACGCCGGGTCTGTCGGCCGATGTCGTGGATCGCGCAATTGCACTAGCGCGTGTGCAATCCGCTGAACGAAATACTTTATTGGCGCTAAATATTGTTCTGGCTGATGGCGAAAAACACGCTTTTAGTGTTTTCTTGGGTGACGACGGGCAGCCCTCGGCCCTCATTCGATACCACTCTCTAAGCGATGCGCTCTTATTTGAGTTTCGCCACGCTCGGCAGGTTTACAGAGCGATTTTCGGAAACACATTGTCTCTGGCGAAGGAGGGTGCTGTCGATGTCCGCAGTGGCTTTGGACTGCCGCCAAATACACGTATCCTAAGCGACCCAAATGATGATCGAATTAGCTGGGTGCCGTCAGCATCCGAAAATATTCTGCGGGGACGCATCTTTATTGCCAGAGTAACGGTGGACACACAGTTAACCTTGATGCCCTCGCCGGCGTATATCGACAGATACTCTCGTAAGCTGCATGGCGCAGGTGAATTCCGAGTCACTTTGTCTTATTGGCCTTACTTTATATCTTTTGCTGAACCCGTGATTTTAAGTACTCTCTTATCGTCCGTTATTTTAATGATTTTACTATGGGCTGCGCGCATGTCCTTTATGCGTTTGATGTCTCCCCTCTCGAAACTGACACATATATTTGAAAATTGGCGTCAAGTAAGTGGCGCTGGGTTGGCTTCGGCGGTGGCGCTCCCGGTTGATTTAGGCGGCGATTCAGCACTGAGCGACATCCACGGGCTGCAGGTTGGGTTTCGTTCGTTGGTGCAAGATGTCATGCATGCTGAACGTCGCTTATCGACCATCGCAGCCAATTATGACGAGTTACTGCGTAGTGTACCTTTGGGCGTTTTGGCGGTTGATGGCAGTTCACAGATACAATTTTTAAACGATGCGTTAGGCGAAATTACAGGGCAGCGACAAGACGCTATGGTGCGTTTGACAACGCAAGCGGCTCAAATGTTGGCTGCAGGAACGCCTGTCGATGAGTGGCAGCTAGTCCTCGAAGAGCGCGCACCAAGGAGTTTGTTGTTAGTGGTAAACCGCCGACTTGACGATCGTGGTCAAGAATCGGGTTTTTGGGTGATCGCCACCGACTTGACCGCGCAAAAGCAAACTAGCGCACAGCTCATCCAGGCTGCGAAGCTGGCGACACTCGGTGAGATGTCTACGGGCATGGCGCACGAGCTAAATCAACCGCTTAACGTTATTGCTTTGGCGGCTAGTAACCTGCGTTTTACGATTAAGAAGGGTAATGGGACATCCGAGAATACCTTGTCGAAACTCGATCGTATTGAAAGTGCTGTGCATCGTGCTGCTAGCATCATTGATCATATGCGCGCTTATGGCCGCTTGGCCGGCGAGGGCATGAGTGAAGTTAACGTCGGTGAGATTTGCGCAGGTGCATGTAATTTAGTCGGCGAGCAATTGAAATTAGCCAATATTTCGCTGATTAATCAGGTGCTCGACGAGACTTTGTGGGTTGAAGGCAACGCAATTCAGCTCGAACAGGTGTTGATCAACTTAATTAACAACGCAAAGGATGCGATCAAGTCCGGCGCTGAAAAAGGTATGGTAACGCTTGATGCTGAACTAATCGATGACAGGATCCTGCTGCGAGTCACCGATACTGGCGGCGGCATACCGAGCCATGTGTTGCCGCATATTTTTGAGCCATTCTTTACAACGAAGCCAGTCGGAAAAGGTACGGGTTTGGGCGGATCGATCAGTTATGGCATCGTCCGGGAAATGCAGGGAGACATGTGGGTAGAAAATGTGCCCGGCGGCGCTCAAATCACGATAAGCTTGCCGTTGATGAAACAGGGATAATAAGGTATGACTATTTCCGAGAAAAAATTGGAGCGTCGACAGTGAAGGCACTAATTGTCGACGATGAGCCCGATATTCGCGAAGAATTGAGTGAGTTTGTCGCGTCGCTGGATTTAGAGGTGGAAGTTGCTGCAAATGGTGAAGAGGCGCTGACTAAGTTTTTTGCAGACCCGACTATAGCCATTATTTTGAGTGACCTAATGATGCCGGGCCTCAATGGCCTGGATATGCTCGACAGCATGAATTGCTCGCCCGAAGGCAAGGATCGGGTCAAACAAGTTATTTTTATGACGGGTAACGGCAATACGCAGAGTGTCATTCGCGCTATGCATCTTGGCGCCACTGAATTTCTTTTGAAGCCTGTAGACTTGAATTCACTCGAGCAGAGTATCGCGTCGGCACAACAGTTTATCGCGGGTGAGAGTTTCCGCAGACTTAACGAACAGGCGCTTGCGGCCAAAGTAACCGCGGATCAAATAGCGATTAACACACTACATATGGACATAAAGCGCGCTTACGGTGAGGCGCTAGAATGTTTGGCTACGGCTTCTGAATATAAGGATCCTGAAACGGGATACCACATTACTCGAATTGGCGAGTATGCAAGTGCATTAGCTGGCAGGATGGGATGGAGTCAAGAGCGATGCGATATGATTCGTCTGGCGGCACCGCTACACGACGTAGGTAAGGTCGGCATGCCGGACGCTATCTTGTTAAAGCAGGGGCCGCTTGACGCTACAGAGCAGCAGGTAATGCGTACCCATCCTGAGATGGGCTATAAAATTCTGTCGAGCTCCAAATATCCTGTGATGGTTATGGCGGCGCGAATTTCATTTTGCCATCACGAGCGTTGGGATGGCAGCGGCTACCCAAGACAGCTAAAAGGCAATGAGATACCCATTGAAGCCTCTATCACTTCTTTAGTCGACGTATATGATGCGCTGCGCTCTGCGCGGCCATACAAGACAAGTTTTAGTCATGAGCAGGTAATGGAGATTATTTTGAAAGGCGATGGACGCACGCTGCCGGAGCACTTTAGGCCCGAGGTGCTCGAAGCATTTGAGCAGCACGCGGATGAAATGAACAAGATTTTCGAAAAATTCCGCGACGAGGCCGCCCCGCAAGATAGCCAGCCCTCTCGCATTCTCTAAGAGGAGCGCCACCTATGAAAACACTGATAGTTGAGGATAGCTCGACGTTATGTGCCATATATAAGGCCTATCTTGATGGCATGGGTCTAGATGTATACACAGTAGAAACACTGTCGGAAGCGTTGTTGGCTTTAGATACACTGAAGCCTGAATTGATTTTGTTGGATATTGAGCTGCCCGATGGTAGCGGTCTAGATTTACTGGCAGAGACTTGTTTGATGGACCCGGCACCTGCTGTGGTAGTCATGACGGGGCATGGGATTGAGCTTGCTGAAGCATCTATCAGCCGCGGCGCCAGCGATTTTCTCTGCAAGCCATTTGATGCTTCAAGACTGCGGGTGACCTTGATCAACGCTGCTAAGAAGCTTGAATTGAGTCAAAAGCTCAGTGCGCTTTCCGTAGCGCGTGCCCATTTGGGTGGAATGTTAGGGTCGTCGCCGGTCATGCAGGCTGTTTATGGGCAGGTTGATGCGCTCGCTAGTGGCTTCGCCCCGGTATTTATCACGGGAGAGCGCGGCACTGGGAAAAAGCTTGTCGCGCGTGTCATTCATGATTTATCAGCTCGAGCACCCGGCGAACTTGTTACGCTTGACTGCGCAGCTATCCATCCAGAGTTGATCGAGTCTGAATTACTGGGTGAAATAGAGGCTGCACGTGGACAGTCACCGGCGCGAGAGGGTTTGATGCATTTGGCTAATGGCGGGACATTGCTACTGAATGAAGTCTGTGACATGTCGTATGAATCACAGTCAGCTTTGCTGCGATTTATACAAAACGGCACTGCGAAGCCTATTGGCAGTGACCCAGAGCGGACCTCTGATGTTCATGTCATCGCTTTGACTAGTCGCGATCCCTTGTTCGAAATGCAGGAAGGTCGCTTACATGAAGATCTATTTCATCAATTGCATGTGGTGCCGCTTCGCATGCCAGCGTTGCGTGAGCGGGGAAATGATATTTATGGCTTGGCCGAGCACTTTATGACGCGCTTCGCAGAGCAGGAGCATCGAGGTAAAAAAGTCCTGAGCAAAGATGCGTACGGTGAACTAAAGCGCTATCCGTGGCCTGGTAATGTTAGTCAATTGGAGAGCGTGATCCATCGATTGACTGTCATGACGACCGGCGATGTTATTGAATGCGATCAGGTACGCACAGTAATTGTTGGTAGTGATTGTGGCGATAACACGGCACCCAGGAATATGAGCGCCGTCTCAAGTGAGAGGCGAGAGGGCATTGAGCCTTTATGGGTGACTGAAAAACATGCGATCCAATCTGCCATTGATCGGTGTGACGGCGACATTCATCGAGCCTCGACGCTACTTGAGATTGCACCATCAACAATCTATCGCAAAATCCAGTCATGGAAAGAATCTTGTAACGCCTAGTAGCTTTTGCTTGAGGTAAAGCATGTACGGAATTATTAATAAGTCTCTTAAAGATATGGTTTTGAGACAATTCGGCGAGCCGGCTTGGCAGCGAGTTATGCAGTCTGCTCAGGTTGACGATGATAGCTTTCTGACTATGCGCATTTACGATGATCAGGTGACCTATAGTTTGGCTGCTGCAGCAGCCGAAGTGCTCGGCTTGACACTTGAAGATGCGCTACGTGCTTTCGGTGTGCACTGGGTGCAGGTTACGTTGCAGGAGCAATATGAGACGCTAATGCAAGCAACCGGCAAAGATATGGCTAGCTTCCTCAGAAACCTTAACGCCCTGCACGATCGGATAAGTTCAACCTTTTTGGACTATAAGCCCCCTCACTTTATGGTCGAGGAGCTCAGCGACGGCGCACTTAAAGTGACCTATATCAGCGAGCGTGAAGGGTTAACGCCTTTTGTTGAGGGACTATTAGCTGGGCTTGCTCAGCGATTTAACACTTCCATGAGTATTCGGAGAATTGAGTCCGTCGAGGTAGAGCAGGGAGAACATACCGAATTCTTCCTAGACGGAGCCTGACTGATAATGGATGTTTATGATTCTCTTTGGGCTGAACTAAATCAACTTTTCTCGGTGGTATGCCAGTTAAACCCCGATGGGAGAATCGTTCGTGCCAGCCGTTTGCTGAGAGAGCGCTGTGATCTTGATGTGAGTAATTCGCAGAACTTTTTTGAGACCTTTAAGTTTAAGCGTCCTGTGTTAATTGACGGTAGTTATCAGTCAGCGCAAGCGGCTGTTGGTCAGTTATTTCTGGGGTTCAGCGAATCGCATCAATTTGCGATCCGTGGTCAGATGATAGAGCTCTCCAAGTATGGTGTTGAAGGCCTATGCTTTGTCGGGGTGCCGTGGTTGTGGTGGATGCAGAGCAACGCCACCCACGCGCCATTAGCGCTAGCTGACTTTCCTGTTCATGACGTTCAAATGGATCAGTTATTTTTTATGTCCGCACAGCAGGCCATGGTCGAGGACCTGCAAATGTCGAATGATGCGCTGGCAGCTGCCAAGGAAACGGTCGAGAAAAGCATACAAATAAAGCAAAATTTTTTCCACCATGTAAGCCATGAGATGCGTACTCCGCTAAACGGTGTTATCAGCGCCATTGCATTGGTGCCAAAAAACAATTTACCGAGTAAAACGTTAGAGTTGCTAGATGTGGCAACGCGCAGTGGTGAGCAACTATTAGAGGTGATTAACTTCACGCTTGAATCTGCTTCGGCCGCAGATGGCCTGGCGAACGAGCCCAGTGAGCTGTTTGACACCCATATTTTATGCGCTGATGTACTTGGCATAATCCGCACTCAGGCTTTAGATAGTGGTGTTGATCTAGCCTTTACGATCGATAAATCCAAGACTGCTTGTTATCGCGGTCAAGCTCGATTACTAAAAAAAGTATTAATCAATTTGCTCGCTAATGCGGTCAAATTCACTGAGAGAGGCTCTGTTGGGCTGACAGTAGAGATCAGTACCGATGCGCGCGCGGGCTGTGATCGACTTGATATTGTAGTCGAGGATACCGGCATAGGTATTCCCAAGAGTGAGCTGTTACATATTTTTGAACCATTTGTCCACAGTGTTACACCCGGCGTTAAATCGACGAATGGAACCGGTTTAGGCTTAAGTCTTGTCAAGCACTACGTCGACGCTATGGGTGGAGAGCTAGTCGTAACGTCGGTGATTGGGAAGGGGAGTCGCTTTCACTTCAGTGTTGTCTTTGAGCGAGCTGACCCGTGTGAGCTGGCAGAAACGCAAATGACATCGCTCTTATTCCTCGACAACAAACTGCATGGAAATATTCTATTGGTCGACGACTCGGAGACCAATTTGTTGCTGAATGCTGAAATTTTGCGTGCTTTGGGCTTGACGGTTGAGACTGCCAACTCGGGTGAGGCCGCAGTAGCACAGGTAACCTCGAATCCCAATGCTTATCAGCTTGTTTTGATGGATCTGGATATGCCGGATGTCGACGGATTCGAGGCCACGCGGAGGATTCGTCTTGATAGCGCTTGCAACGCGCCTCCTATTTTTGCGTTTACGGCGTTTATGGAAGGTAGGGCACGCGAGAAGTCGACTGCCGCAGGTATATCGGGCTTTATTCGTAAGCCAGTTTCCCCTAAAGAACTTTTTCGCCATTTAGCCCCTTTGTTGTCGGTCGGCATGCAGTTTGTTGATGAAAGTCAGGAGGTAATTACTGTGGATCCGCTAGTCGAAAATTTTGACACGCGAGTATTTACGACACTCGCGCATGAAATCGGAGTCGATGTGACCGGAACATTGGTGAACAAGTTTTTAATCGAATCGGCTGGCCGCTGGGAAAATTTACATAACGCAGTTGCCGCAGCCGATACGCCGTTTATCGCTCGCGAAGCGCATACCTTGGGTAGTGCTTGTTTGTCTTTGGGTTTGATGTCCGCGGGCATGGCTTTTCGCCACATTGAGGCGGAGGTCAGGGGTGGTCGGCCACTAGTTATAGATAAGGTAGATAACATCGCTGCCGATTTAAACTTAGGCCTTCAGCGTTTAGAGCAGACTTTGAATGAGCTACGCGGCGCGTAGTATTGGTCATTGAGACCAGCCTTTCGTGGGCCTCGCTTTAGTGACCTGAGCTCATCGTTGGGTAGTTTTTGATCACATTGCGCGGTGCAAGCCCTGCAATATGGTTGCCCTGGTGTCAGCTGGGTCGATTACCATATCCAGCTCTAAGAAGCTTGCAGCCTCTGTGGCACGACCTTGAGCATAGAGTTGGGCTAGCAGTACTTCAAATAGTGCTTCGCGCTCGGCCCCTTCAGGTAGCGCAGCTAGCTCCTTACGATAACCCAGCTTAACAGCGCCTTCTAAGCCCATGCCTCCAAATTCACCATGAGGCCAGCTGGCCGCGATGATAGGCGCCTCAAATGAACCTCCGGCCAAAGCCATAGCGCCCAATCCATAACCACGTCTTAAAAAGATCGCTACCCAAGGCGTGTCGATGGCGGCAGCTGCGTTAAATAGCTCAGGCATAACGCGAGCGGCACCCTCGGTCTCACTTGCGGGGCCCACCATAAATCCAGGTGTGTCGATGAGTGATACGACGGGTAATTGCCAGCGCTGCACCAAGCGCAAAAATTCATCACATTTGCGTGCCGCGGTGGTGTCGATGGCCCCGCCAAGATGACGGCAGTCACTGGCGATAAAGGCGACCGCTTTGCCTGCAATTCTCGCGAATCCGGTAATAATTGCTCGACCATAGGCTGGCCGCAGTTCGGTGACTGATTGGCGGTCAAATAGGTGGTTGATGATTTTTCGGACATCGTATGCCATACGACGGTTGTCGGGCAGCATATCGCGCAGCGGTTGCTGATCTTCAGCTTCAAAGTGTGTCGCGTCACCTTGAGTGTAAGAAAGCACAGCCTTCGCCGCCTGCGTGGCGGTGGCTTCATCGGCGACCAGCAAATCGACTCCGCCATTATGTGCGTGTAGATCAGCAGGACCAATATCCGTTGGCTTATAGACTCCGAGGCCGCCACCCTCAATCATTGCAGGTCCCGCCATGCCGATCCATGAGTTCTGTGTGGCGATGCGGACGTCGGCGGCGCCAAATAAGGCAGCATTGCCCGCGAAGCAAAACCCATTAGCTACGCTAACTCTTGGCACTTTGCCGCTCAGCTTCGACCAGCGCCAAAAGGTTGGCACATTGAGCCCCGCCATGCTGGTCATTACGTCTGTGTCGCCCGGACGACCGCCGCCGCCTTCCGTATACATAATGACGGGTAATGCTCGGCGTTCGGCGATCTCCAGTAACCGATCGATTTTTTGGTGGTGAAAATAACCCTGCGTTCCAGCAAGGACCGTATAGTCGTTAATGACTATTGCGGTTTGCGTTGCAGATGATCCAAAGGCCTTGGTGTTAACCGTCGCTATACCCGTAATAATGCCGTCTCCGGGTGTGTCTCGCTGTAACGCGTCGAGGTCACGTCGACTACGCTGCGCTGCGACTGCTAGCTGCCCATATTCTATAAAGCTATCGGAGTCGACTAAGTCTTGAAGATTTTCTCGTGCACTGCGAAATCCACGCGCGTGTCTTTTAGCAATAGCGTCCGTTCGTGCAGCATCACTGCCGTGGGCAAGTCTCGTTTGTAGATGCGACAGGAGTGATGGTGGTTTAGGGTCTTTCACTTGTATATTCTCAGATAGGGATACGTAAGCACCTTAGCGCTGCTGACGGTTGTCATCAATATGTGGTTTTGTCATCCAGCCGAAGCGCTTTATGTCGACGCGGCCATTTTTAACAACGATGCCCTCAGCAGCAAGGCGTTGATATGCGATTTCTGTGTGCGGTGCGCGAACCACTCCGGCGCTATTGATCACGCGATGCCAAGGTAAACTAGAATCGGCTGGCAGTTGGGCGAGTAGCTTACCCACCCAGCGCGCATGACCAGGATAACCCGCTAGCGCAGCAATTTGACCATAGCTGGCAACGTGCCCAGGACTAATCTTTGCGACCACTAAATGAACAACTGACGGATCCAAGTCTGACATGGCATGGTCCAAAATGCGCAGTTTAACGCAACTCAAATGTTTTATTCGAAAACCATCCTACGCTATTGGATAGGCTGGGCTTGCTCTTGCTCCCGACTAAGCGAACTCGATTGAGTTACTATTGAGCCACAAAAAAATATAAGGTAATTCAGCATGTCTAGTGCCCCTAAGTATTCCGATATCACTTGCCTGCACGCGCTGTTTTTTTTGGCATTATTAGGCGTGCTGCCTTTGGCTAATGCACAGGATTTGCGGGCGTCTGCCGCAAGCACCGATCCCGCCAAGATGGATTGGATGCAGGGAACGCCCCCCGCGGCAGAGCAACAGGTGCGCTACAAGGATATGAGCTTTTATCAGTTCCCAAGGACCCGCTGGACGTTTTCTAATTTCCGTCAACTGATGCCGACTGTGTCACTGTGGCGAGGCCCGGGCGAAGTCAGTACGTTACCCGCCAGGCCATTGGAAGATATTGCTGCTATTTCATTTACACCGATGAATAGTGATAAAACAATGACCTGGCAGGAAATGCTGGACGCAACCTATGCGGATGCAGCGCTGGTATTACATCGTGGACAAGTGGTCTACGAAGGCTACTTTGGTGTGACTGAGGCACATACCCCGCATATATCCTTTTCAATGACCAAATCCTATTACGGGACTCTTGCTGCGATGTTGATTGCCGAGGGTGCGCTTGATGAGAATAAGACCGTTAGCGAGTACCTTCCTGAATTGGCACATAGTGGTTTTGCTGATGCGAGCGTTCGCGAGATTCTTGATATGACCACGGCGATTGATTATTCGGAGGACTACACCGACCCCAATGCACATGTGTTTGCCTTTGCTCGTGCAGGTGGAATTTTTCCACAGTTAGACAACTACGAGGGTCCGGAGGGCTTCTATGCCTATGTCGAAACACTGGGAAAGGACGGCGAACATGGTGAGGTATTTAGTTATCGCTCGGTTAATACTGAAGTACTTGGGTGGCTTATCGCGCGGGTCAGTGGGAAGAATGCCGTTGAGGTATTACAAGAGCGTATATGGTCCCGACTGGGTGCGGAACAAGACGCCTATATGCTGGTGGACTCATTGGGGACCGGCTGGGCTGCCGGCGGTCTGAATGCAACGCTGCGGGATCAGGCGCGATTTGGTGAAATGATGCGCCTCAATGGGCAATGGCAAGGAAAGCAAATTGTGCCCAGTAGTGTCGTTGATGCAATCCGTGCTGGCGGTGACCCTGCTAAATTCGCCCTGGCGGGCTACAAGACTTTACCTGGTGCTAGTTATCGCGACCAGTGGTGGGTGCATCACAATCAAAACGGCGCATTTAGTGCACGTGGCGTGCATGGGCAGACAATCTATATTGATCCAGCCGCCGAGATGGTGATCGTGCGTCTCGCATCGCATCCGCTTGCGGCCAATGGTAATTACGATGATGTGTCGCTGCCGGCATACCAGGCTGTTGCAGACTTTCTCATGAGTACCCCATGAGTGCAGTCCACCAACCGGAGCGAAAGTGCGGCTCAACTATTAGTAGAGTTGTTGCGCATAACATGATATTTATTGATTAGCGGATCAAAAACCCGCCAAAAAATAATTAATAATCAATCCTAAGGATAAAGTTATGCAAAATATTGGAAAATGGTCATTTATCATTGGTTTGGTCGCAGCGGCGTTGATCGCGGCAATGGCGACGCAAGGCGGTGGCATTCCAGTCTGGGCGGTGTTAGCACTCATTGTTTTAGGTTTAGTTGTTGGGTTGCTTAATATTACGGACGATGAAGCGTCGGCTTACTTGATTGCGGCAATAGCATTTATGGTGAGCTTAAAAGTACTAGGTGACATGTTTGGCAACGTACCGGTAGGTCTGCCGTTCTTAGGGCCATTCTTTGTCATGATAACCGTCTTTGTGGCGCCATCTGCAGTGGTCGTTGCACTGAAGGTGATGTTCGATAAAGCTAAAGACAAATAAGTACGTCACTGTTGAATTGCTGTCTTAAGCGTTAAGTCATTAGCGCGTTTAAAGCGGTCTCTTACCCACCTCCCCCGCGGGGGAGGCTTAAAGATTTATCTGTACACATTTATCGCTCGAATCCAGTGACTAACATGTATTTAGCTCTGTAAGTTGCTGTTAATGGTCTCTACCAATTTTGCTAATGGAAAAGCGGTTCCAGCGATGATGGATGCCGATCCGCTCGACCAACGAATTGCCGGTCTAACATTTCTGTCGCTATGTAGGCGCGCATTCTGTCAGCAAAGACGGTTTGCCGATAAATCTTGTCGCAGCAAAAAAAACGCCGGCGTCGATCTCAAAAAATACGGGCGTCGCCATCCCCCCCGATTCATCTTTATCCAAGCAGCGTCAATTCATGAGGACATTAAGCAGAAAGTGGAGATGAATGAGAACCAAACTCGTCTCATTTTCCGAACCTACAAGAATACCGCGCGGGTTTATGACAATGGCATAGCTGATAAAGTGGTCGCTATTGAAGCCGCTGGCGGTGATTTCGGTCAGGTGCATCATCTGGTATCCGGTGCTAATCAGGAAAAGGCTTGGAGTACGGGAGATATCGAAGCGGGTATGGTTACCGTTGGTATGTGTGGTGGTTTGATCAACGACATCCCCACCTGCGAACAGTTGGTCAACAATATCGTTGCGGATGCAGAAGCAATTATTCGCAATCGCCTTATGGGTATGATCGCAGGTTGAGTGTGCTTAACGACATTACGAACGCCAATAAATACATGCTGCGCATAAGGAAAAGATAGAGGCCATGTCGGAGTCATTAGAGCCGGAAGTAGTAGACGGTCGCCGCGCACGCAGTGAGCGCAGCAAGCAGGCCATTATTGATGCGTCATTGGCATTGATGGAGGGTGGCAATCTCATTCCTACAGCGCAGCAAATTTCTGACAAGGCTGGGGTGGGAATTCGCTCATTCTTTCGGCACTTCGACGATATGGAAACTTTGTTTGCGACGATCGATGCGCAGACCCGTGCCGCGACAGAGGCGCTTTTCCTTGGAGGAGACCGCGATGGGACCCTTGAAGAGCGCATTCTCCGCGCGATAGAACGCTACAGTGACGGCTACGAAAAGCAAGGTTACAAGATACTCGCTACCTCAGCTCAGCTATGGCGTTCGGAGACGCTGAGGAAGAACTACGCCCGTTACCAGCGCGGTCTGCGCAGAGATCTGGATAATTGGCTACCTGAGTTAAAACAGCTGGGGCGCATCGAGCGTGGCGCAGTGGATGCGATTGCTTCTTTCGACATGTGGCATCGTCTGCGTTATCACCAAGGCTTGAGTAAGCAGACGTCCATCGACATCATCGTCGGGCTGATCAATTCACAGCTCAAAGACTGAGCGTGCATTTGTAGGGGTAATCCATGGCGGAGCGATTCAAAGACCAGGGTGGCGCGGCGTCTATGGACCCGAATCCTTTTTATCGCTGGCTCAGTTCACGCGTCATTCGGCATATCTGCAGCCCGCAGAGACAACACAAGCGGCGTCAGAAACTGGAGCAAGCTCGCCTTACGACTGGTGGCAAGCATGTTGTGGAATACTTCCATCAGGTGGACGATGGTTATAGCCATCTTGCCGCACAGGTCCTGGCCGATCTGGCAGAGCGATACGATATCGATCTAATCTGTCATCTTGTGCGTGGCCCTCAGGGTCACAATGTGGCAGAGCCACAGCTACTACTGCAACTTTCGCGCTATGACGCCTTTCATGTGGCGCCGGAATACGGTTTGCAGTTCCCCGAGCATCCGCACGCATTGGATACTTCTATGGTCGAGCTGGCAAATGCTGTGCTGGCGGCGCAGGGTAATGACCGTTTTATCGAGTGCGCAGCGGACGTTGGAGAGGCGTTGTGGTCTGGCGATGCGCAGCGTCTGCAAGAACTGGCAAGCAGTCTCGGATGCGCAAGTGATGGCGACAGAGAAGTTCGGCTCGAATCCGATACCGCGCGCCGTATGGAACTCAAGCATTACTCCGGCGCGATGTTCTATTACGGGGAGGAGTGGTATTGGGGTGTCGATCGCCTCTATCACCTTGAAAAGCGCCTTGCCGCACTGGGCGCTGACCGCAAATCTGGAGAACGTCTGTTGGTGCCACGTCCGGCACTTGATGCGGGGCCTCTTCGGGACAACGGTAGCTTGACACTTGAAATCTACCCCTCTTTGCGCAGCCCTTATACCGCTATTGCCTTTGATCGCGCTGTGAAACTTGCACAGGATACTGGTGTTCAGCTGCGGGTACGCCCGGTGTTGCCCATGGTGATGCGTGGCGTACCGGCCACGCGTGAGAAAGGTTTTTATATCTTCTCCGACGCGACGCGGGAGGCCCTTGAGGCAGATGTGCCCTACGGCAATTTTTATGATCCCATTGGTGACCCGGTACGCCGCGCCTATGCGCTCTACCCCTGGGCTTGTCAGCAAGGCCGGGGAAACGAATTACTGTCTAGCTTTCTTCGCGCGGCTTTCTCGCTGGGTATTAACACCAATAGTAATCGTGGCCTGCGCCAGGTGGTGGAAGCTGCTGGCCTCGACTGGCGAGCGGCACAGCAGCATCTTAGTGATTCTGATTGGGAGGCACTCGTGGAGGACAACCGCACGGCCATGTATGACGCGGGTCTCTGGGGTGTGCCTAGTTTTCGGCTACTGAACGACCAAGGTCAGCAGTTGTTGGCGCTTTGGGGGCAGGATCGCCTGTGGCTATTTGCCCGTGAAATCCAGCGACAATTACAGCGTCGTGTGAATAGTCCTTAAGTTGAAACCGGTTGCCGACGCTCACTTTCAATAATCTAGCGCCGCCGACGCTGTTATGGGAGTCGAACGGCACTCCTCAGCGTCTGGATTTGGGTCACGGGTTGTTGATACTGGGTGACTTTAATAGGGCCTTAATGAGCCAAACTTAAGACAAAGATCGTGCTGTTTGATGTCTTTGACTGTGAGTCGGTTGGCGATGCGCGCGATTTCCTGGGCCCGAATGTCGCTCCGGCGCTCGCCTTGGCAAACCCATCAGTCCTTGTCGCCGTGTTGGGCGGTACTGCGCTACACATCACCTAGCGACCCCAGTGCGTTGGTTCGGGTTTTCATTTTATGGCTTCTAACAACGGTCTTGGTGATGCCAAACATTGGGTCGGGCTTGGTCATTGCGGCAGTGGCTTGGTTCAGAGCGTTTAGCATTAGTTTTTTTCTGGCGTAAACAACGTTTATTGATTAGCGATTAATAATTATTTTTGAATCAAAGTAAGCGGTCTTTATTATTGAGTTTTCTCTGGTAAGAAGTCGTTGTGGACAGTCCGTCTTTTCGTTCCGACTATACAAATCGGCATATACTATGTCAAAATCATTTGCTTAATAGATAAACATAGGAATCTGCATGCCGCCATGTCATCTAAAGTTCAGTACGACCCCGCATATACGGCAAAATCTGAAGTGCGCTCGGCTGGCAGGGCGGTGCGCCCCCAGGATGCCGCGACGTTGATTCTGGTTCGTCGCGATGCGCCTGAGCCGAAAATTTTGGTGGGAAAACGCTCCGCCGGACACGCCTTCATGCCCAATAAGTTCGTCTTTCCCGGCGGTAAAGTTGATCCGGCGGACAGTCGCTTGCGGCCACCTAGTGGCCTGCACCCACAGGTGCTGGCGCGCCTGATGAGAGGCTGTTCCGAAAGTAGGGCCCGTGGACTGGCCATGGCAGCGATTCGGGAAACCTTTGAAGAGACCGGGCTGATCGTGGGTGAGACAAACGCTTCACTGCTGAAAACCCGGTCGCGCCAATGGCGGGATTTCCTGCAGCATAA
The DNA here is from genome assembly GCA_963926105.1 of uncultured Luminiphilus sp. GTDB lineage: Bacteria > Pseudomonadota > Gammaproteobacteria > Pseudomonadales > Halieaceae > Luminiphilus. Next base: position 25,660 of record CAWUVW010000005.1, read on the forward strand.
TATCAATCCTCGGCTGGATACCCTGCACTATATTGCCCGAGCTATTACACCACCGTATCGAAACCGGCGTTTTGACGCGCGGTTTTTTATGGCCGATGCAGACATTATTCAGGATGGAGAGCACCTACCGCAGGGGTCGGGCGAGTTGCTGGAGATTCACTGGGTGACCTTGGCGGAGGCGCGGCAACTAGAGTTACCCAACATCACTCGTATCGTGCTGACCGAGGTGGAGCGTCGCCTGGCGGGGGATCACGGTGTGGGTGAGCCCGGGCCATTTATCCATTTTCGTCACGGCAAGCCGGTGCAAGATAGGCATTGATGGTTGTCACGCATTTTAGGGTGACTGGCTTATAGGTCATACGGCTCAGGTTGCTCGGGCCCATGGCGGATGCGTTGGTGGCGGGTTAAAAGCGTGGATAGATCGCGCTTTAATAAACGTGATTTTTGCCCGATAAAATAGGTGCGTCAGATCGCTATGATCAAAAAAATACTTACAGCCCTTGTCGTAGTGCCGCTCTGTTTGTCCTTGTTTCTGTTCTGGCTGAGCTACTTTTCTTCAAGGCCGCCACTGACCACTGACCCCATCACCCTGGCGGGTGACGGCAGTAAGCTCAATTACTGTGATCTGCCGGAGCTCGGAGGTGGAGGTAAACTGGCGGCGGATATACCCAAGGGGAACACGCCGGGGTGTGGGTACTCGCATTTCCCCCTGCCGATCCTGGCCCAGTGTACCGAGCCATTACCAGAGGGCGTGGACGATATCCGGGGCCTTTGGTTAGGCGTAAAGGGCGGTCATGCGGGTCATGTAGAGCGGGTGGAGCAGTGCGGTAGCCGCGTCGTTGTGACTTCCAGTGGCATCATTCACGACTATGGCCCCAACAGTACGGCGGGCCTCAATACTGACGACACCGAGGGTTCAGTGCTATTTACTGCTGGCGGCAGCGATTACTGCATGCGCACCTCAGCTAGCATGATCTGGAATGACGGGGTACTGGATTTTCATGTCTTTGGCTGGGGGCCGGTGGTCGTAAAGCGCTATATGGAGGGCGAACAACTGGTGTGGGAGTACGTGGATGGCAGTACCACCCATATGGACAGGCTCTGCACCCTGCCTGAGGAACATAAAGTGCCCCAGCTCAGAGGTAAGCGTTACGCATTTTTCAATGGTGAGGCTTCTTGATGTCATCAGTAGCGATGCTTGATAACGCGATATGGGCTGGTTGCCTAGAAGCCTGTGTGTTGTTTCAACAGCCGATTTAACGGAGAAAATAACAATGGAAGTTGTTAATCAAATGTATCCCAATAAGGCGCAGATGCAGGGTTTTCTGGAGCCAGGCCCTGATGGCACGATCTACATGGTTAATCTCATCAAGTTCAAGCAACAAGCTGAGTATGCGGATGGCCGCGAAACCGACCTAACCGGACGAGAAGCTTACGAGCTGTATGAACAGGGTGTAAAGACATTGCTGCAAGGCATTGGCGGTGGCGTTGGTTTCCAGGGTGATGTGGAGCGCCTGACGCTGGGTGAAGTAGAGGAACTATGGGACGTGGTGGCACTGGCGGTCTGGCCCTCGCGCCAGGCCATGTTCGAGGTGATGCAATCGCCAGAGATGCAGGAAATCTCAGTGCACCGAGCGGCAGGGTTGGCAGGCCAGCTCAACCTCGAAACCACCGGGCTTTCTGGCTATTGGCTGAAGGAGGCGCATCAGTGAAGAAGCCTTTGATAGTTTTATCGATTGTTGCAGTGATCGCGGGTGGCATCGCCTGGTCTAAGCAGATAGATATTTTGTTAGCAGTGATCAAATATAAATCGGCCGCCGCCTATGAAATAGCCGGCAATCGAGAAATTCCCTGGCAGCACGGGCCCGCCGAGCCAGCAGTGCTGGAGGGCGAGCAGCCGCCTAACATCATTCTGATTGTTGCCGATGATCTAGGCTATAACGATATCTCCACGTTTGGCGGTGGCGTTGCAGGGGGTCAGGTCAAGACCCCCGGTATTGATCGACTCGCCGCCGAAGGCGTGGTGTTTAGGCAGTCTTATTCGGGTGCCAGCACATGCGCGCCATCGCGCGGCATGATGATGACCGGACGTTACCCGACGCGAACCGGTTATGAATTTACGCCCACGCCACCAGGTATGGGAAAGATGGTCTCCAGAATATTCGCGGATGGGGATAGCAATCTGCCCCCCAATTTTTACGACGAGTCGCTAGAGGCCAGCCAGCCGCCGTATGAGCTGAAAGGTCTCCCGGCGTCGGAGCTGACGATTGCAGAATTATTGAAAGATCAGGGTTATTACACCGCACACATCGGTAAGTGGCATCTGGGTCGCGGCAATGGAATGGCAGCTCATCAGCAGGGTTTTGACGACAGCTTGTTGATGGCGAGTGGGCTCTATCTGCCAGAAGACGATCCTAATGTGGTAAATGCCCGGCTGCCTTTTGACCCTATTGATCAATTTCTTTGGGCACGACTGACCTACGCTAACTCATTCAACACCGGCGATCAGGGCCGGTTCAAACCCGACGGTTACCTGACCGACTACTGGACCGATGAGTCCATCAGGGTGATTAAAGCGAATAAGAACCGACCGTTCTTTCTCTATTTAGCGCATTGGGGAACGCATACACCACTGCAGGCTACCCGTGAAGATTATGAGGCGGTGGGCGATATTAAACCCCACCGTCAGCGAGTTTACGCGGCGATGGTTCGCGCCTTAGATCGCAGCGTTTCGCGCATTCTGGACACGTTGGAGGCCGAAGGTCTAGCCGACAATACCTTAGTGGTATTTACCAGCGATAACGGCGGCCCGGGTTATATTGGAATTGATAATGTTAACAGCCCGTATCGAGGCTGGAAGATCACGATGTTTGAAGGTGGTCTCCGAGTCCCCATGTTTGTCAAATGGCCGGCTAAAATAGCGCCCGGTACGACGGTGGAAAATCCGGTGGCACATATCGATATGATGCCTACGTTGGCTGCTGCGGCAGGTGCAATCATACCGGCGAATATAGCGATCGATGGTCTCGATCTGTTACCGCTTGCCATGGATGAGAGCGCGGCAGACTGGCGCCGCGAAACACTGTTCTGGCAGAACGGCCACTACCGAGTGGTGCGTCACGGTGACTGGAAACTACAGGTTAATAATCGCCTCACCGATGGGTTGCAGCGCTGGCTCTATAACCTCAGGGATGACCCCACTGAGCAAAACAATCTTGCGGCTAGCCGCACTGACAAGCTCACAGAGTTAAGCGCACTACTGGCGGCGCACCAAGCGGGCGCTCGGGAGCCACTGTACGAGTCTACGATGCAGTTCCCTGTGATGGTCGATAAGACCCTGGCCGAGAAGTTTGTTGAGGGCGATGAGTACGTCTATACCCCCAATTAGCGGTGGGAGGTGGTTGAATAGATCCGCAGCAATTCTTAAGCATGCGCACTTTTTTGGTTTTTGGACATCCTGAGAGTGTCGATGAGCGCGGTGATTGCCAAGAGCAGCAGTCCTAACAACAGCCTGGGGTCGCTTAGATACAAGTCGGTTTCAATTGGGTAGGCAATTGTTTTGGTCAGCGCGGCGGTCTTGAAGTGATGCTTTTCTTTGAAGGCGGGATTAGCAATGATTTCGAGGAGGTCGCGGCGGCTGCGATAGCGAAATAGTGCGGCCTGGTCCCAGTTCTCGGCTCCGTCAATACCGACCAAGTCCACAGTGGAATAGACGGCAGTACCCATGAGTACTGGATGGCAAGCGCGTGCCAGTAATGCAGGAAACATGTGTTCCATGTAGCGCTGCATGAGGCTAGTGGCACTTTCACCGGGTTTGGCGCCTTCGACATCCGGCGGATTCTCATTCATGTCGATATTATTCACCATCAAGAACTGACGTCCGCTGTCTTGCCGGGCAAACTGTTCAAAAAAAGTGATGACTTCAGGGTCGCTACCGTTAGCTTCCATAGTGATGACAACTTGATCGATTTCATGGTCGCTCAAGGGGCCGCCGAAGTCGGTATACCAGTAGACAAAAACCACATAGAGCAGAGCCGGGAAGAGCCATAGTTTTAGGCGTATGGACATGAGTGTCTCCTTTGAACGGGTAACGTCTGTGACAGCGCATCACTTAATAAATAGGGTTTTTAGGTCAGGTAGCACTTTGGGTAAGGTAGTACTCTAGGATGCCGCGCCCAGCAAATAGATCCGAGATATTGCTGTTCTCGCTTGCCCCAAGTCGGTGGAGTTCGTCCTGTACATGAAGTCTCGCCTGATTCAGGTGTTTCTGGGTACGCGCTCGGATCGTGCCGAATCCGTCATTGTATTCGTAGTACTTCTCACCGGCCATTCCGGCGACGATATTCGCCGATGCTGATTGGTAGTAGCTGCTCTGCAGGTAGTCGAGCACGACTTTTAGTGAATCTGGCACCTGGTCCTCTGCAGGCCAATGAGCGAGTTCACCTTGCCAGTCACCAAAAAAGCGGTCGGTATATGCATGCAGCATGTCACCGTGTTCTCCCAGCCAGCTTTTTGGCTCTGGGTCGCATAAAAAGTGGGCTTTGCTGGCACCCGCCAGCGCGAAATCTGCCAGACAGGGCCTTTCGCCCAGCAAAAAGTCGTTGCTGGTGAAATGAATCGCCAGGGCCTTGAGCAGTTTTTTGACGTCACCTTGTACGGCTGCAGCTTGGTCGGGCCCTACGCCATTAACCGCGCAGACACCCTGACCAAAGCCTTGATACATCATAGGACCAATAGGCGCTAGCTGTTCCAGTTCTGCCTCTGAGAAAGGCTCATCAATGGATCGGTCCAGCATCATATTGGCACCGAATCTTGGGCCAACCCATGCCACGTTATCTGGGTAACACCAACGGGAGTGAACACAGCTTCGCCCTAGCCAGTGATTAAAAGCGTCCTCCAGTATGTAGCAACAAGCGCGCTGTAATGGCGTTTCGGGGACGACCGCACGCGTATTAAAACGCTCGCTGAGCATGGGACCTATGGCGATAGTATCGTGCATGAGCCATTTATCGGGGGTCATCAGCAGGGGAATGAAGTGGGTGCCAGCCCTCGACTCTAACGCGGCCTTGCGTTCTTCGGTCTTAAACAGGTAGCGCCAAGGTATCTGCTGGCAGCGGAGCTGGGCTTCCAATTTTCGAGTAAAGAAACTCATCTCGCTGCCGATGAGTTGATAAGTCCCTCTGTACATAGGTGGCTCCTGTTTACGGCGTTGGATGCCTAGCAAAACTGTGTATTTATTGCCTAGGCAGATTTACATAATGGCAGTTTCTATGTCAATATGTTTTGTTTGGCCTATATAAGTGACAGCGACCTCATTTCATTAAAGGGAGAAGTGTCTATGACGGAACAAGAACCGATCCGCCTAGTGGGCGGCACAGGCTCGCCCTATACCCAGAAAATGGTGGCGCTGCTGCGCTATCGGCGTGTGCCTTACGCGATTACTTGGGGTCAGCCAGATCAGGTATGCGATGCGCTGGGCGTGGAAAAGCCAAAGCCAATATTCATGCCTACCTTTTTCTTCGAGGAGGAGGGCGCACTTAAGGCCACAACCGATTCCACGCCTATTATCCGCCGTCTTGAAGAGATGTATCCCGCGCGCTCGGTATTGCCTGAAGACCCCGCACTTGCCTTTATCGATTACTTGATCGAGGACTTTGCCGACGAGTGGTGCACCAAGTACATGTTTCATTATCGCTGGCACCCCAAAGCGGATGCGGATAATGCCGGTACGCTGTTGCCCCTAGGAATGGATGTAAGCTTGCCCAGTAATGCCCACGAGCAATTCAAACATTACATAGCCGATCGTCAGATCAATCGCCTCTACGTGGTGGGCTCCAATGACACCACTGCACCTATTATCGACGCCAGCTATCGACGTTTCCTGGCTGCGATGGAAAATCACCTCGCCAACCAAAAATTTATGCTGGGCAATCGCCCTGCAGCAGGTGATTTTGGTCTCTATGGCCAGCTGACGCAGCTGGTGGGTTTTGATCCCACACCCCGAGCAATCGCCCACCAAGTGTCTCCACGCACGGTAGCTTGGGTTGATCATATGGATGATCAGAGTGGCCATGAACCGAAGGCGCAAGACTGGATTCGCCTGGAAGATCAACCCGACAGCCTGAGGGGTTTGATGGAAGAAATTGGTAGAGTGTACGCCCCAGCGCAGTTAGCCAACTTACGCGCTGTGCAAGCGGATGAAAAGACCTGGGAGTCTGAAATCGATGGTGTCTGTTGGACGCAGCAGACCTTTGCGTATCAGGCTAAGTGCCTACAGTGGACCAATGAGCGCTATCAGGCCCTTGGTGAGGCTGATCGTTCGCGGGTTGATGCCTTGCTTCAGGGTACCGGTGTGGAAACAATGTTTTTCCTCGCGTAATCAGACGCGTGTAGCCGAGAAAAGAGGTCCACAGCGCGCACAATCATAAGCCGTGGTGCTTAAATAAAGCGTACTGCCGAAATCGTGTAGGGTGCTGTACATAAATTCTATCAAGCGGTGAGTCGAATTAACTTCGCGCGAACCATACTGAGGTGAACAAATATGGGATTTGAAGTCAGCGAAAAAATCATGGTGCTGAACGCTAAATTGGCGGGATTCATGGAGGAGCACGTTTATCCCAGAGAGCACGACTGGAACGAGTGGACGCTTAACCAAGACAACCTTTGGCAGACACCTCCGTGGTTTGATGAGCTGCGTGAGTTGGCCAAGGCCGAGGGCCTGTGGAATCTGTTTCTGCCGCACGAGTATCAACCTTGGAGCCCCGGTCTCACCAACGTAGAAATTGCGCCCTTGTTCGAGACAATGAGCAAGGTTATCTGGGCTCAGGCAGTGTTTAACTGTAACGCACCGGATCGCGGCAATATGGAAGTTCTGGCCAAGTATGGTACGCAGGCGCAACAGGCGCAGTGGTTGGAGCCTTTGCTGGCGGGCGAGATTCGCAGCGCCTACGCCATGACAGAGCCCCAGGTGGCCTCGTCTGACGCCACCAATATGGAGTTGGAGATTGTGCGCGACGGCGAGGAATACGTGCTAAATGGTCGCAAGTGGTGGACCACTAACGCTATTAATCCGCGCTGTAAAATCATGTTGGTGATGGGTAAATCTAACCCAGAGAACGACCGTCACCGACAGCATTCCACTATTCTTGTACCGCGCGATACGCCGGGCGTGAAGCTGGTGCGCGAGCTGCGTGTGTTCGATAATCTCCATTCACCCGGCGGTGAGGCCGAATTTTTGTTCGACAATGTGCGTGTGCCGGTAAGTAATATGCTCAAAGGTGAGGGCTGTGGCTTCGAAATTGCCCAAGGTCGACTCGGCCCGGGCCGATTCCAGTACGCCATGGGTTTAGTCGGCCTAGCGCAGCGTTGCTTAGAGCTGATGTGCGCACGTGCAGAAGAGCGTGTGGCATTTGGTGAAAAGTTGATCAAGAAGAGCAGTGTGCAGCATGAGATCGCCCGCTGCCGCTGTGATATCGAGCAGGCCCGATTATTGACTCTGCAGGCCGCTTACGTGATGGATACCCAAGGTATGAAAGCCGCTATTCCGTATATCAGTATGGTTAAGATTGTGGCGCCCACCATGGCTCAGCAGGTGGCTGACCGCGCCATGCAGGTATTTGGTGGTATGGGTGTTTGTCAGGACACCTTGATTCCTGAGGTATTCACTTTGGCACGCTTCTCACGCATTGCCGATGGCCCTGATGAGGTACACCTGTCCCAATTAGGTAAACTGACCGCTCGCGAAATTAACCAACAAGTAAAGGAGAGAACTCGATGAACCGATTAGTACTTTTTATGTGTGTCATGCTCGCCGCGCCGCTGTCTTTTGCCGGTGATATCTCGGGGGTTTGGCGGCTTGCTAATGGGCCTGCTTGGATTGAAGTCAGCCTTGATAGCGGTGACGCGACGGTAGTGCGCAATGAGCAGTTTCCCGAACGTGTCGGCAGTAAGATCGTTAAGGGACTGCAGGCCGATGGATCTAAAGATAATCTTTGGCAGGGGCAGGTCTATGCTGAGAAACAGGGTGAGTACAAAGACGCCAAGATATCCTTATCGACGCCTGATGTGATGATCTTCACGGTTAAAGTTGGCTTTATTAGCCGCACTATTGAATGGGTACGAGTTGATGCGCTACCCCCAGAAACGCTTCAGTGAAGTGGTAGCTGGAGGGGGCGGGCCTGGAGGATCACCGAACTCGTTGCAGGACACTGGTGTGGAAATGATGCTGTCCCGCGCGTAATCAAGCAGAGTTAACTGAGGTAAAAGATGAGCACAGCACGCCCAATCAAAAACCGTGTCACCGAAATGACCGGTACCGACTACCCCATCATTCAAGCGCCTATGGGCTGGATTGCCCGCGCTAAACTGGCCTCCGCAGTCAGCAATGCCGGTGGCATGGGAGTCATTGAAACCGCCTCTGGTGAGTTGGACAACATCCGCGATGAGGTGGCGAAAATGCGCGGCCTCACCGACAAGCCTTTCGGCATAAACGTGGCCCTGTCTTACGTAAAGGGCACCGACATTGTCGACTTCGTGATCAAGCAGGGTGTGAAGTTTGTCACGACATCATCCGGAAGCCCGAAGGTTTGCACGCAGGCGTTTCAGGAGGCGGGTATCAAGGTGTTTCACGTAGTTCCCACGCTCGATATGGCATTGAAAGCTATCGATTGTGGCGTCGACGGTCTGGTAGTGGAAGGCGGGGAGGGCGGTGGCTTCAAGAACCCGAGTCCGGTATCAACGATGGTGCTATTACCGCTGATATGCTCACGCACCGACGTTCCCATCATCGCTGCCGGCGGTATGTGTGATGGACTCTCCATGGCAGGTGCTTTCGCCATGGGTGCGGAGGGTGTGCAGATGGGTACCCGTATGCTCAGCAGCTCTGACTCGCCCGTGCATAACAATTGGAAACAGTCGATTGTGGCGGCGAAGGAAACAGATACCGTTTTTCTGAATCAACAATCGCGCCCCGCCTTGCGAGCATTGCGCACGAAACGGACTGCAATGCTGGAGCCGCTGGGTGCCTTCAACGCCATAGAACACATGACTGGGATTCTCGAACTCTACTTCGGCGGTGATATGGAGGCAGCGATTCCGCTCTCCGGCCAGGTGGTCGGGCGCATTGATGAGGTGAAGAGTGCGGCCGATATCGTGCAGGACACTATGAATGAATTTTATCAGGCGGTGAATGCACTGATCTCACGCTATTCAGACTAGCAGAGCGAACTGAACGACTATTCAACAGAGCAATAAACATAAAGCGTAGCGTATTTTTTGTGTGCACCATGCTCACCGCACCCCTGTTATTAGCAGATGATATCTCAGGTTTTTGAAAACAGACTGACGAAACGGCCCGGATTGAAATTAGTTTGGATGAGGGCAGGGGTACTGTGGTGCGCAATGACCAGTTCCCCGAACGTGTCGGCCACCAGATCATCAAATAGCTGGAGGCCGATCCGGCTGAGAAGAACCTGTGGCAGGGTCTACTCTGTGCTCAGAAGCTGGGTGAGTACAAGGACGTTGAGATATCTCTGAAGGAACCTGGCCTTATGCAGTTCAAAGTCAAAGTAGGTTGCATGAGCCGCACGATTGAGTGGATACGGGTGGACGCGGTTCCCGCAGCGGCGCCTAGAAACACAACAGGTCCTGTAACGCATTGAGTAGGCGTATCTTCGGGTCTGCCTCTGGAAAATTATGATCAAAGAAGCTGTAATTCTATCGACGGCGCTTACATTGCCCAGCTTGTAGTAAGACGACTATAGGCTGTGCAGGAATTCAGTGGATCATTACACCAACGGCGCTACGAGCTAACAAAAACAGCCCCCGATGGAGCTGTGGTTTGTGCTGAGTACAAATAATTACTCTTTTATAAATGAGACTAAAATATCAGAGAGCTTTTCAGCTCGCGTCCACTGATAAAAATGACCGCCGCCAATATGTGGGGCACTTTTTGCATTGGGTGCCATTTCAAGAACAGCCGATTCTATGCCATTAGTGACGGGGTCGTCTCCGGCAAATACGCTTAAAAAAGGTATGGAAGACTGTTTAAAGAATGCTATCGCTTTCTTTTGGGCCTCTAGCGAGGCATCTGGAAGCATAGGCACATGACTCGGCATAGCTCTAACCCCCATTTTAAACTTGGCATTCGGGAACGGCGCTTCATAAGCTTTGGTTAATTCTGAAGAACAAGGCGAAAACCTTTCCAAGCCAAGCCTTTGGAAAAAGTATTGAATGGCTATAGAGAGTTTTGATCTATCTTCCATCTGAAAAGAATTGAGAATACCGACGGGGGGATTTTCTGTATCCCAACAAAATTTTTGCCAGTACATAAATTTCAAAGCTAGATCAGATACATCCTTATCCATTTTCCTAACTTCTTTTGCCATAGAAAAAAGATTAAGTTTTGTATTGCTCGCCCGGAACGCTTTAACCTGATCTATCACTGCTTGCGTTGTGTCAGGATTGTAGGGTAGCCCTGTATTACCCATTGAAATCTTAATAAATCTATCAGGATTTTGTGCAACCATTCTAAGCCCAATAAGCCCGCCCCAATCTTGGCCAAAAAAAGTCAGATTAAAAAAATTATTTTTTTCTAGCCACTGACCCATCCAGTCCACTTGTCGCTGATAGCTATAATCCTCTCTCGCTGCGGGTTTATCTGACTTGCCATAACCGGGCAGGTCAGGGGCAATTACTCGAATGCCTGCTTTGGTTAAAAAAGGAATCATTCTTGCGTATAGATAACTCCATACGGGTTGGCCATGCATAGCCAATAAGATCGGCCCATCTTTAGGACCCTCATCGATATGATGTATACGTAAATCTGAGCCGTCATCCGTTTTGATGATGGTGTAATGAGGTTCAAATGGATAGCCACTTAAATGTTCAAATCTTTCATCGGGAGTTCTTAATATTTCCATCATGTTTCCTATTGAGCATTTTTAGAAGTATAGGACAAATAAACGGCCTGTTGGGTGTAGATTGCCTTACTGATCTTGCTAGCTGAACGGCAATGTATTACGGTCACCAGCATCAGGGAAGGGGAGGCAGTAGCGTCATGATCTACAACCCCCACCCTAGATTTCACCGCTGCCTATATGGACACTGCGCTTTGCATCCATGATCTCATGCCTCCACGACCACTTTCTGGACGACCAGTTACTCCCGACACCCCCTTTATATTTCTTATACTTGAAAGTTATGCGACACTCGATTAAATCAAAAATTCAAAGACGAATTTAGGACACATATGACTTCGAATGCGTTAAAGGAACTGCAGGCCGACACGATGGAGCCGACCGTAAAGATGTGGGGCGGGTCCGCAATGGTGCTTGTGCCAGCACTCGTACTGGTCGGTATTCTGATCTGGCTGTCGGCCGCTCAACGCGCAGACCTCTCAACCTTTTGGGTGGGGGGATGGGCTGCTATCGTTGTCGGCTTGCTGCTGACACGAACGCCGCGCGCCTTCGCTGATTCGGTCGTTCGGGGGCTCTCCGACAGCACAGGGGCCGTGATCATTACGGCCTATATCTTTGCCGGGGTGTTCGGGAGTCTCTTGGCGGGAGGCGGTCTGGTCAACGGATTGCTTTGGGTCGGAGAGACGACCGGGCTTCAGGGGGCGATGTTCACGGTTCTCGCGTTCCTGCTTTCGTGTCTGTTTGCTGCGGGGACCGGCAGTAGCATTGCTCCCTCTCTCGCGCTGATCCCGGTGCTCTATCCGACTGGAATTGCGCTGGGGGCAGACCCGACGATGTTGGCCGTCGCAATGATCGCGGGTGGCGCATTTGGTGACAACATTGCTCCGATTTCCGACTCGACAATCACTTCCGCCTATACGTCGAAGGCAATGATGGCGGATGTCGTTCGTTCGAGACTTCCACTTGCTCTTGTCTCGGCCGCCGTTGCGATGGTCGTTTTTGCAATCTTCGGTGGTGGTAGCCAGGGCGTATCAGTCGAGCGAATCGGCGTCGACGCAAATCCCTGGGGCCTTGCGATGTTGATTCCCTTTCTTGTTGTTCTCGTGTTGGCGATGCGGCGATTCCCCATCATTATTGCGCTCATCTGGGGAAGTATCAGTTGCATCGTTATTGGTGGGCTTACCGGCCTCATGAAATTCTCCGATATCTTCTCAATTCCAGAGCATCGCGGCGATTCGACCGGGCTTGTGCAAGACGGAATTGCTGATATTTCTGGAGCCATCATCCTTGTGCTTTTCATACTCGCGCTGGCGCAGATCTTGACCGATAGTGGCTTTATGGGGCGGGTGCTCAAGGTGCTCGAGTCGCGTGCTGGCAAAGGCGTAAGAAGTGCTGAACTTATCATCGCTGGAGTTACCATGCTCTTTACTGTGCCCCTCGGTGCAAATGCGCCGGCGATTTTGCTTGTTGGCCCAACCATTGGGCGCCCACTCGGGGCGCGATTTAACCTGGCGCCCGCGCGCATTGCGAACCTTATGGATTGTGCCGCCAACACCGTCTTCTACATGCTGCCCTGGCACAACGCGGTGATCATTTGGTTCGCAACGGTACTCGCGACAGCCAACAAATATGACTTGCCAATGATCTCGATTGGTGCCGCATTCCTCAACCCATATGCGTGGACACTCATCTTCGTTCTGTTGTTCTCAATTCTCACGGGATGGAACCGGAGGTACGCCCCGGTTCCTGACGTTGAACGAGAGACCGTGGGCGTCAAATGAAAGTATAAGAAGTATAAAGGGGGTGTCGGGAGTAACTGGTCGTCCAGAAAGTGGTCGTGGAGGCATGAGATCATGGATGCAAGCTCGGGCAGTGCCTGCGGTTAGTACTCGCATTGCTGGTCTTGTAGCTCTTTTTCGCTCACCTTCGAAACTTGGCACGAACAACTCTGTACCAACGAATTTCTCAGTGGCTTCCTTGCTGATTGAGTGCTGTTGAGCTGGAATCCTTCCCAGCGAAAAGAGGCAATGTACCCCAGGGCACCCTCTCTTGATGCTGCGCATCAATTCACCTTGTCTCAGGGGGTGCTCGAGATGGTGGTGTCAGTAGCGGTAGGGAAGGGGTGGCCAGCTCTTTATCGCGCAAGTGAGCCAGGATCCTGTCGATGATGTCCTGATCCTCAATGCAAGCAATGACTTTGACGGACCCACCGCAGCGACCACAAACTTCAATATCGATATCGCCTAACAGCGCCTACTGTTGGTGAATACGCGCTTGAGCCGTTGTGCCCAGGACATCGCGACGTGCCGTTCGGCGGGTGAGGGAACTTCAGTATTGGCGATTCTTTTCACTCCATTGCCACGTTTGGCTGGCGTGACCATGGCTCGCCAGCGGTGATTTGGAGCCAGGACGCCGTGGTATCGGGTGAGGTTAATCCTCGGCTTTGGCACCAGAGCCGCTAGGCGGGCAACGAAATCCACCGGATCAAAGGCCACCTGGGTTGTCCCATCCCGGTAGGGTGTCTTCAGGGTATAGAGCACCTTGCCCGTAGAGCTGAGTGACAGACGCGGGATGGCCACGGCGGGACGGGCGATGTACCGGCAAAGGCGTTCGCGCTTGTCTTTCTGACTCCCCTCACAGCTGACCCCGGCGTGCAGAGAGAAGCCATTCGCCTTGGCCACTCGCTCCAGTCCAGGATCTGGCCGGTCCAGCGGGCGGATGGTGCGAATTATGAACGCCTTGCGACCCTGGTGCGGGCCGACGGCGATGCGATAAGACACGGAACTACCCAGAAGATGAGGCATGGCATCCGTGTCGTCCGCGGGCTCCAGTTCCAGCCAGGTGCTCTCGGCATCTTGCTCCAGTAGCCCCTGGCGTTCCAGGCAGCGACCTACACGCTGACTGATCAGCTGAACCAGATCCTCCAGCTCGTCTTTAACCGGCGCTTTTACGCGCTGAAATCGAGAGGGCCGGTTATCGCGATAGACGTATACGCCATCTAGAAACAAGATGTGAAAATGTACAAGGTGAATTGATGCGCAGCATCAAGAGAGGGTGCCCTGGGGCATATTGAGGTTGAGAGCCGAGCTAATGCCGAGATTGCTGGTGGGCTAACTCGCGGTCAAAGGTGAGGTCGGTTTAATCGTGGCTGGATTACCCTCTGTCAGGGTAAAAAAGGGGGCGGTCTCAAAATGGTCTCAAGTTGAAATTGAGCAAAATTAGACGAGCTTCGCACAATCGAAAAACTGCGCTAAATTAATGAAATATATAAGAAAAGTGCTTGAAATAAGTGGTAGCTACGGGTGGACTTGAACCACCGACCCCAGCATTATGAATGCTGTGCTCTAACCAGCTGAGCTACGTAGCCAAAAACTTCTCGCCTAAACGAGGGTGGCGAATTTTCCAGAATTCGCCACTGACTGTCAAGTCAGGAGTTAAATTCCCGCTGTTTACTGGTACAGTTTCATTTTATCTGCCGTGAAGACGACATGATTGCATTTCTATTGAGATTATTTGGCGCGAAAGTCCCGCCATTACGCTCATTGCCCGCCTTTCAGCGGCTGCCCCTCCCTAGACGCTGTAGGTCCAGATGAGCGCATCGCTGCGCTACAGGCCGCGAAAGAGGAGATAAGCGAGGTATTGGCGCTCTTTTAGTCGATATTATTTGGGCTAAACATTGAATCTGAAGTGAATGACATCGCCATCTTTTACAATATAATCTTTGCCCTCAAGCCGCCAGCGGCCCGCTTCTTTGGCGCCCGCTTCGCCTTTGTATCGAATAAAATCATCATAAGCGACGACTTCTGCGCGTATAAAACCTTTTTCGAAATCGGTGTGGATTACCCCTGCAGCTTGGGGAGCGGTAGCCCCAACACGTACAGTCCATGCACGAACCTCTTTTACACCGGCAGTGAAATAGGTCTGCAGATCGAGAAGTTTGTAACCGGCGCGAATCACGCGGTTCAGGCCCGGCTCAACCATGCCCATTTCTGCGAGAAACTCCTCTTTCTCATCATCTTCCAGCTCGATAATCTCTTCTTCAAGCTTATTGCAGATGGCTACAATTTCGGCGCCTTCCTCAATGGCGAGCTGCCTTACCGCGTCGAGATGGACGTTATTTTCGAATCCATCTTCCGCCACGTTAGCAATATACATGGTAGGTTTTATAGTAAGTAAATGAAGCGTTCTCACTAATGCGATTTCTTCTTCAGTGAAAGCGATCGATCTGGCAGGCTTGGCTTGATTTAGTTGCGGCAGTAGCTTGTCTTCTAGCAATACCTTGAGAGCAAGTGATTCTTTATCGCCGCCTTTGGCAGTACGAATTACTTTTTGTAATTGTTTTTCACAGCTCTCAAGATCAGCCAGGGATAGCTCGATATTGATCGTTTCAATATCCGAGAGTGGATTGATGTGGTTCGCCACGTGAATGATGTTGGGATCTTCAAAGCAGCGAACGACATGTGCAATGGCATCTGTTTCTCGAATGTTGGCTAGAAATTTATTCCCTAAGCCTTCGCCTTTAGACGCGCCGGCAACCAGACCTGCAATATCGACAAACTCCATGGTCGTCGAGACTTCACGTTCTGGTTTGACAATCTCAGAGAGCCTGGTTTGACGAGGATCTGGAACGGGTACAACGCCAGCATTGGGTTCAATAGTACAGAAGGGAAAGTTCTGTGCTTCAATGCCTGCTTTTGTTAATGCATTAAATAGGGTTGACTTGCCTACGTTAGGTAACCCGACTATGCCGCATTTAAAACCCATACTTAAATCTCCGTTTCGAGGCTCATTGGCCGGCTTTGAAACTGTGTAGTTGTGTCATGGCCTTTATGGCATCGCCATTGAGCAGCAGCGGCAGTGCGGCAATTGACGCATCAAGACTGGCATCGATAGATATTCGATCATCGTGACTCGGTTTGGATAAAACCCAACCGCTAACACGGCTTGCGTGCCCAGGATGCCCTATGCCAACGCGAAGGCGGTGAAAGCCATTCTGGCCGCCCAGTGATGGAATGATGTCGCGTAGCCCATTGTGCCCACCGTGTCCGCCAGCTTGCTTAAAGCGCGCTTCCCCAGGGGATATATCGAGTTCATCATGCGCAATTAAAATTTCTTCAACCGCAATTTTATAAAACTGCGCAACTGCTGCGATCGATTGTCCACTGCGATTCATAAATGTTGATGGAACCACTAAGCGCACATCGTGCCCATGGAAATCGCCTCGGCCTATAGCACCGAAAAATTTGCTGTCCAATTTGAGCTCGGTGTCCATTTGTCGCGCTAATTTGGTAACGAAAAAGGCACCCGCATTATGGCGGGTGCCTTCATATTCGGCGCCTGGGTTGCCGAGTCCGACAATGAGCCGGATGCTAGGCATACGACAGTTTTACTCTGCGTCCACTTCTGGTTTGGCTTCGCCTTCGTCTTCGTCGTCAGCATTTTTGCTGCCACGAGGCGCGATGATTGAAGCAATCGCCAAGTCATGATCATCACCTAGCGCCAAAGCTGTCGAAATGACACCTTCGGGTAACACTAAGTCTGACAGGTGAACAATGTCGCCTAGTTCAACGTCTAGCATGTCGACTTCGATAAACTCAGGAATGTCTTTAGGCAGACATTGCACTTCGATCTCTGTCGCTTGGTGTTGGACCATGCCGCCACCAACTTTGACACCTTGTGCTGCGCTCTCGTTGATAAAGTGCAGCGGTATGTTGACTTTAAGTACCTTATTAGCCTCGATGCGTAAGAAATCTGCATGCATTGGGAAACCCTTCGCAGGGTGACGCTGCATATCCTTGAGGATGACACTCTCGTGCTTACCATCAACAACGATATCTAGGACCGACGTGTAGAACACCTCATTTTCGAGTTGCTTTACGAAGTCCTTTAGAATCAAGTTGATGCTTTCGGCTTCTTGACCGCCGCCATATATCACAGCGGGCATTTTATTTTCGTTACGACGAAGGCGGCGGCTCGCACCTTTCCCTAGATCGTGACGAACTTCGGCTTGTATCTCAAAAGATTCAGACATGGTCTGTCTCCTATTTAAACACCACTGTGCTTGCGACCGGCTTGGTGGTGGGTGGGTTGTACGCTGCCCTTATTCGTCGAACAGCGCGCTTATGGATTCTTCGTTACTGACTCGACGGATAGACTCGGCGAGTAGATCTGAAATAGTTAACTGGCGGATCTGCTTGAGCGCGAGCGCCTCGGCTGATAACGGTATTGAGTCAGTGACAACTAGCTCATCGAGTTCTGAGTTGCGGATAGTACTTAAAGCATTACCCGACAACACCGCGTGAGTGCAATAGGCGACGACTTTAACTGCGCCACGTGCTTTCAGCGCGGTAGCCGCAGCACATAACGTTCCAGCAGTATCGACAAGGTCGTCAACTAAAATGGCGGTGCGGCCATCGACATCGCCAATTAAGTTCATGACCTGCGCTTCGTTAGCACGTGGCCGACGCTTGTCAATAATAGCCAGATCCGCATCATCGAGTTGTTTCGCGATTGCGCGAGCCCGCACAACGCCACCAATGTCCGGTGAAACGACAATTACGTTTTCATAGTTGCATTGGACGATGTCGCTATTCAGTATGGACGAGGCATAGACGTTGTCGACTGGGCAAGCAAAGAAACCCTGTATTTGTTCTGCGTGTAAGTCGACGGTTAAAACACGGTCTACACCCGCACTAACCATCATGTCGGCAACTAATTTGGCTGAAATAGGCACCCGCGCCGAACGCACTCGACGATCTTGTCGGGCATAGCCAAAGTAGGGAACGACCGCCGTGATGCGATTTGCTGAGGCTCGACGCAATGCATCGATGATCAGGAGTAATTCCATGAGGTGGTCATTGGTGGGCTGACAAGTGCTTTGTAAAACGAACACATCTTTACCGCGCACATTTTCATTGAGCTCAACCGTGATCTCACCATCTGAAAACTTTTTAACATTGGCCTTTCCAAGCGTTAGGTAAAGTCGCTCCGCAACGCGTTGCGCAAGCTGGGGGTTGGCATTACCAGTGAAAACCATCATCTTGGATGACATGTCTTTAACCTCGTCTTCATGAATTGGCTGGGGTGGCAGGATTCGAACCTGCGAATGCCGGGATCAAAACCCGGTGCCTTGCCACTTGGCGACACCCCAAGAAACTGGTTGTTGCGAAAGTTAAGCTAACCATCGCGTAATGTTTTGCATACTCAGCATACAGCTGCTAGGTAAGTCGGCTGTAGTTGGTGCCCCGCGCGACGACCACTTGCTTCAGCGCTGGCAGTGCCTCAGATGCTGCCGCCGCGATTGTACGCGCGTCAGCTTCTTTGTCTACTGCGGAAAATACACAAGCACCACTGCCCGTCATTATTGCGGGCGAATATTTGTTTAGCCAAATCAGCGCGTTACGCACTGCGGGGTAACGCTGCTCAACAACGGCTTGTAAGTCGTTGCGAATCTGCCCCGCGAAAAAGGCCGATATTGTGATCGGAGCAGTGTCTCGTGTCAAATGCAGATCGCTAAAGATTTCACCGGTACTCACATGGCAGTCGGGTACCAAAATAACATACCAGCTTGCAGGTAAAGTCAGCGGTTGTAGTACCTCCCCTATACCTTCGGCCCATGCGGTGCGGCCCCGCACAAATACAGGAACGTCGGCGCCGAGCTGCAAACCCATATCGGCGAGTTGCTGGACAGAGAAATCCAGTCCCCATAATGCATTGAGTGCTAGCAGTGTGGTGGCCGCGTTAGAGCTACCCCCACCCAGGCCACCACCCATTGGAATGACTTTATCGACTTCAATATCAACACCTAGATCCGGGCGGGCCAATAGGCGTGCTGCACGTATGATCAGATTGTCGTCATCGGGCATGCCATTGAACCCTGACTGAATTCTGACTCCGGGTATATTGCTGAGTGAAAAACGCAATGTATCGCCCCAGTCGAGCAGCTGAAATAATGTCTGTAGTGTGTGGTAACCATCGGCGCGGATGCCTGTAATGTGTAGGAAAAGGTTTAGTTTTGCCGGCGACAGGCAGGTCAGGACGGTATTTGAGTCACTAGTCTGAATCATGGCGGTGTTTGCGCTATATCTGGGGTGGGGTTGGCTTCAATCTGCCATTTAAGTACCACCGTCTTGACGGTGAGATCGCCGAGTATTGAGGGCTGATCCGAAGATAAATACATCGATAATGTCTGCGGAACGTACCAGCCGCTTTGTGTCTGATAGCGCGTTACTTCAACATGCCACGGTGCCGTATCTTCGATGACTCCGAGTAACCAGTTACCCAGCGTTGAAAAAGGGAGTGTTGCCAGTACCGTATGACCCTCTTGGCTCAACGCCAGTGCGGTGAGCGGCCGGCGCTGGTCGCCATCGACCCACCACAGCGAGCGTCCGTCGCGAGCAATACGAACGGCACCGATGCCAATCGGGCCGGATAGTGTGATTTCTTCATAATCAGGACTAAATCTTTGCCAGCGAAAATTCACATTTTCACTGTTGTTAGTGCTTTGCAGGGCTAACTTCCCGCTCGCTATCCAGGGCGCCATTCCCATGCTCGGAATGCGACTTTTTTCTGCTATTTCTTCAATAGAATGGACGCTGGGCTGTTGTGCACATCCGCTCATTGTCGATAGTAATAGAATAAAAGCTACCTGCAGTAGATGTCTGAATAAGTATCTGTTTGTTATGGGTTTGATGATGTTTTTCATGGCAAGTGGCGTGGTTGTTACGAGCATCTGGACATCAAATGTCATTGACGTCTAGGCGATCCAGTACATCAATCACGTAGGGGTTTTGGGGGTCTTCAAGTAGCGTGTGGAGCCATATTCGCCGCGCGTGCTCCTGTTCGCCTAACGCCCATAAAACTTCGCCAAGATGTGCGGCAACCTCTGGTTCAGGGAGTAGCTTGTAGGCTTGAACTAGGATTTGACGCGCTTCTGACAACCTGTCCAATTTAAAATAAACCCAGCCTAGACTGTCTAGTACGGCCGCATCGCCAGGCGATAAGGCCAGCGCCCGCTCAATTAGACCAGCCGCTTCTTGATAGCGATTGGTGCTATTTGTCAGCGCATAGCCCAATGCATTAAGCGTTGTCGCGTTATTGGGGTCATGGTTGAGAATGGTCCGAAGATCGAATTCCATACCAGGAATATCATCCTGACTTTCGCGTAGCATCGCGCGACCGTAGTGCAGCGCCATTGAGTCTGGGAATGCAGCAATGCCGGCATCAAAGACTGCCATGGCACGGCTGCGCAATTGCGCATCTTTAAGTAGCTCAGCCTCCAGTGAATACAGGCGCTCTGCATGCGCTGGATTTCTGTCTCGGGCATGAGTGAAAAAAGTGGCTAAATCCTGGGAGTCCTCGGCGCCAAGTAGCAGTGATGCGGCGCGACGATTGGCATCGATATATTCGCGGCTCGGCATGACTTGGCTGTAAGCTTCAACCGACGCTGCGATATTGTCCGCCAGTTCTTCAATTCTTCCCAAGTAATACCACGCTTCATCGACTCGCTGTTGTAATGCAAGTAATGCCTGCAATAAAGATTTGGCGGTGGGAAATTGCTTTTGCTCGTATTCAAGTAGCGCTAGTGAAAAAAGGTAATCGCCATTGCGAGGCGAGATATCCTTTAAAATCTGGAACTGCTCGCGCGCGAGGTCCAACTGTGTATTTGAGGCCAGCAAACGCGCGTACTGCAGCCGTAAACTTTCCGAATCCGGCTGCATATCAACGGCAAGCCGAATTCGTTTCAAAGGCTCTTGTGCCGCTTTATCGATCTGTATTTGGGTCCAAAGTACCAGACCACGTTCATCATAGGCATTAGCATCAAAAACTGGGTTAAGCGCATCGCCCGCTGCGTCATAGCGCTCTAGCTGTCGATACAGTAGTGCCTTCGCGATGGCGATATCTGGATCGTTGGGGTAAGCCTCGGCGATTGACTCAAGTCCAATAATTATAATATTTTGCCGTTCTTGAGAGAGGCCTTCAAAGCCTTGCATCAACGCCGGCGCATTGATGCGCCCACCCGCATTCCTCGCTTGACTAGCGTAGGCTATAGCGCGATCGGTAAGGCCGGCACGAATTAATAAACTCATGGCAGTGGCGGCAGCTGCGCCATCGGAGGTATCTAGTTCAGCGAGCCGCATCGCTGCGGTTAGTGCGGCCCTATCATTGTTGACGAATTCCGCTAACTGTAGCGCGCGTCGCGCTACTTCAGGATCTGTCAGCACCAGGCTCTGCTCGATTAATAAGCTGAGTCCGAGTTCAAAGTCGCGATTGCGAAGCGCAAATTCTGCCGCCATCAGCGGATACACACTATCCTTTGGAATGGGCGTTTCCAGGTCTTCTGATGCCGCAATTATGGCTGCTGCTGGGCTCGGTGTCGGATCCGTATAAGACGGGATTTCAGGCGATACGGCACAACCCCAAATTAAGGCAATGGGGGTAAGCAGTAGAACGCGCAACAATGTAGGTAATAGCTTCATAGGTACTGATGATGACACAGGCTGGCGATCAAACCCACGTTGTTGCTATGCCAAATTTAAACGCCACCCAGAAAACCCGTTATTTGTTATGATTCGCTCCACCTAGCCAACAGAGCCCTTCAGTCGCAATGTTTCAAAATTTAATCGCAATCGGTATCAACCATGACTCTGCCAGTATTGAGCTGCGCGAGCGTGTGGCTTTTGCCCCCGAGCAAATGCGGCAGGCTCTGTCACAGTTGATCAATGATACCGCGCTTAAAGAGGCGGTTATTTTGTCGACCTGTAATCGCACCGAAATTTATGGCGCGGTTGATGAGCAAATGGATCCAGCGCAGGCGGGTAATGCCTTGATCGAATGGATTGCTAAGTTTCACGATGTCCAGCCTTCTGCACTGACCACCTGTACCTATCGTAGTCATGGTAAGCCTGCATTGATGCACTTGGTTCGCGTGGCGGCAGGCCTTAACTCCATGGTGTTGGGGGAGCCGCAGATTTTTGGCCAGCTGAAGTCTGCATATGCCGTTGCTGAAGCGTCCGGCGCGATCGGCGGCAAACTATCCCAACTGTTTCCGGAAGCTTTTCGCATAGCCAAAAAAGTACGTACTGATACCGCCATCGGCGAACACCCAGTTTCGGTGGCTTTTGCGTCGGTCTATTTGGCGGGCCATATTTTTTCTGACTTGTCTAGCTGCACGGCGTTGGTATTGGGCGCGGGCGAGACTATTGAATTAGTTGCGAGGCATTTGCAGGAGGCAAAACTCGGCAAGCTTATTATTGCTAATCGGACCTTGGCTCGAGCCGAGTCGCTAGCGGAGCAGTTCGACGCCGAAGCGATTATGCTCGCCGATGTGCCTGAAAGACTTGCGGCTGCGGACATTGTAATTAGCTCAACGGGAAGTCAGTTACCTATTTTGGGAAAAGGAGCGGTTGAGGCGGCGATAAAAGCGCGCCGGTATCGGCCGATGCTATTAGTTGATTTGGCAGTGCCTAGGGATATCGAGGCGCAAGTCGCAGAGTTGTCCGATGTTTATTTATATACCGTCGATGATTTGCGCGACGTTGTTGCAGAAAATCTTCGTTTGCGCGCATCTGAAGCTAACAGAGCTGATGAAATTATTGCGGAGGGAGTTGATCAGGTCGAGATTGAATTTCGTACTCGCCGATCTGCCGATGTGGTTCGCAATTATCGAGAATCTGCACTCGCAATTCAGCGACAAGAGTTGGATCGAGCGGTTAAGGCATTGAGGCGGGGTGAGGATGCGCAGTCTGTATTGCAGCGCCTTGCACGTGACCTCACCAATAAGTTGATTCATGCACCGACTGCGGGCTTGCGTCAGGTTGCGCGCGAAGGAGATCCACGTAGTGTTTCAAAAGTAGCGGCTTTGCTCGGACTTGCGGAGCCCACTTCGGCTACGCAAGCAGACTCGGTCGATTTGCCCACTGGCCTTGATGCCGATCGAAATGAGAACACCACTTTACAGTGAAAACTTCCCTTGAGAACAAACTTGAACAACTCTGTGATCGACATGAGGAGGTCTCTGCTCTGCTGGGCGAGCCCAATATCATTGGAGATCAAAATCGGTTTAGAGAGCTCTCTAAGGAATATTCTCAGCTAGATGATGTAGCCAAAACTTTTAACGATTACCGCGAGCTATTAGTCGATATAGCGAACGCCCAAGAAATGCTGAGCGATACTGATCTGGATGTGCGGGAAATGGCGCGTGAGGAACTTGTAGCTACTCAATTGCAGCAGGCTCAGCTAGAAGCTGATCTTCAGGTGTTACTGCTACCGCATGATTCTCGAGATAGTAATAACGTGTTTTTAGAAATTCGAGCGGGTACTGGCGGTGACGAAGCGGCAATTTTTTCTGGCGATTTGTTTCGTATGTATGCCCGCTATGCTGAATCAAAGCGCTGGCGGGTTGAAATTATTTCCGAGCGAGCGGGAGAGCATGGAGGCTTTAAGGAAATTATTACGCGGGTTGAAGGTCAGGATGTGTACGCACATTTAAAATTTGAGTCGGGTGCACATCGTGTACAGCGAGTCCCAGACACAGAGTCTCAAGGTCGCATCCACACTTCCGCATGTACGGTGGCGGTCATGGCTGAGCCCGACGAGGTCGAGGCGGCTGAGCTTAATAAAGGTGATCTGCGTATTGATACTTTCCGCTCCTCCGGTGCCGGTGGCCAGCATGTGAATACCACCGATTCTGCAGTGCGAATTACGCACTTGCCGACAGGTATTGTCGTTGAATGCCAAGATGAGCGTTCGCAACACAAAAACAAAGCGCGTGCGATGTCTTTACTGCAAGCGAAGATTTCGAGTGCTGCTGAGGCGCGTGCATCCGCAGAGCAGGCACAGGAGCGGCGCAACCTAGTGGGTACTGGAGATCGTTCAGACCGAATCCGAACGTATAACTTCCCGCAGGGTCGAGTGACGGATCACCGTATTAATCTCACGCTTTATAAGTTAGATGAAGTTATCCAAGGCGACTTGGATGCGCTCATTAAACCCTTGCGTCAGGAGCACCAAGCTGACCAGTTGGCGGCGATGGCTGAATGAACATAGTTCTGAAAAGGGCTGACTAAGCCTAGGTGAAAGTCGAGATCAGATGACAATAGATACCGATAAATCTAGTGTTGCCGGTTGTTTGCGTGCCGCTCGAGCGCCGCGTCGTGATGCAGAGTTACTGCTGCTATCAGTGCTGTGCCGCGATCGCGCATGGCTGTTTAGTCATAGTGAATCGAGTCTCTCAGATACCCAACTGACAGCATTCAATCGTCTTGATAAGCTGCGAACTGAGGGCGTGCCCGTCGCTTATTTATTAGGGCGCCGCGAATTTTGGTCGCTCGATTTAACGGTCAACTCGTCGGTGCTAATTCCAAGGTCAGATACGGAAGTTTTGGTGGAATGGGCGTTAGAGAAAATCTCCCACGGCGCCTGTCAAAGCGTATTAGATCTGGGCACCGGCAGTGGCGCAATTGCCTTGGCGTTAGCGCATTCCAATCTTAATCTCCAGGTTACCGCAATAGATTGTAGTGCCGAAGCCCTGCGCGTTGCCGCTGGTAATGGCCTTAGCTTGGGTCTTAAGATCGAATGGTGTGCAGGCAGTTGGTTTGCGCCGGTGGCGGGTCGTAAATGGCCCCTTATTGTGAGCAATCCGCCATATATTGCTGCAAATGATCCACACTTGAAACAGGGTGACCTGCCCGCAGAACCCATCGAGGCTTTGGTGAGTGGTCGTAGTGGTTACGAATGTTTTGAGGCTATTTTGGCAACTGCCTCACAACATCTTTTGCCAGGTGGATGGTTATTATTCGAGCATGGCTACGAGCAGAGCGAACATTTGAGGGGACTCATGCAGCAGGCGGGGTTTGTCATGCTAGAGACGCGCCAAGATTTGGCGGGACTGCCGCGCGTCACCGGAGGATGTTTTGAGTGATGAGATCGATGCAGTGAGTGAATCTATAGTTGATGATGACTTGGCACTGGCGCGATACGCGCGGCAGATGCTTGTTCCAGGTATGGATTTAGAGGGGCAAGAGCGGCTCGCCAAGGCATCAGTGCTGATCGTTGGCTGCGGTGGGCTCGGATGCCCTGCAGCTTTATATCTTGCAGCAGCAGGTGTTGGTTGTCTGCGTTTGGTTGATGATGATCATGTCGAATTGAGTAATTTACCCAGACAAATTGCCTTTAGTGAAGCTGATCTGGGTGGGTTGAAAGTCGCGCAGCTGGCGGAAGCGCTACGGCGTCGTAACAGCCACATCAAAGTCGAAGCTATTGTTGGCCGATTCGACGCTAGTAGCGCGGCAATGCTGCTCGCGGGTATTGATGTCGTGCTCGATGCAAGCGACTCACAAGCGACCCGCAGAGCGATTGATGCATTCACTTTTAAACAATCAATTCCTTGGGTAATGGGTACCGCCGTACAAATGTCAGGTATGTGGCTGGCATTCAGTGGTGATCGAGAGGAAGGCTGCTATCACTGCTTGGCACCGTCGATGGCGTCAAGCACTCAAGAGGGTTGTGAAGCCCTGGGTATTTTGGGTCCCGTCGTCGGCCTTGTTGCGATATCACAAGCCTTTACCGTTATTTCGATAATTACCCAATGCGCGCCTGTTCAGTGGGGCCAATTGCATTTTTCAGATATGCGCAGTGGTGAACTGCAGTATCTGCAGCTCAGCCGTCGCAGTGATTGCCCGTGCTGTGGAGGATCCTCTGCTGAGTTTTAATCCAAGGCCGATTTGGGTGCTATATGCGGATCATCTTGCGTGAAAATACGCCGGCTCGGTAGCGGCATATGCAGTACTCTCCAGACACGTAAGACGATTAACAGAGCGCAGGTTGAGATGCCAGCGATGGTCGCGTACCAAAATCCCGCGGCGCCATCTTGAGGGTTTTGAGCTTCGACGATGCCAAGCCAATAGCCAAGCGGTAGGGCGATAAGCCAGTAAGAAATGACCATCATCAGAAACGGGAAGCGTGTTTCTTTGAACGCTCGCAGGGTGAATGAGCCCATAATTTGAACGGCGTCGAGGAGTATGAAGAAGGCGGCAAGTTTGATGAGTCGTGTTGCCAGGCCATGAATTTCAGCATCATCTGTGTACATGGTGATGATTATTTCTGGCACGGTAAACAAAACGGCCATGGTCAATAGGCTTAGAACTACAGCGGTGCCTGCCCCCACCCACAGGGCTAGTCTAATTGCATTGGGCTGTGCAGCACCGATGGCATGGCCAATGCGCGTTGACATGGCGGTGCCGGCTGCGAGCATTGGAATATAGAACATATCCCAAATGTTAAAGGCAATTTGATGTGCTGCGATTGCCGTATCTCCAAGTGTCGCAATTAATAGTGAGATGAAAGAGAACACGCCGACTTCGAGGAAAAATGTAAGGCCGATGGGTAGGCCTAAGCTGAGAATGTCTTTTATCGCTGTCCAACTTGGCGACTCGAAGCGGATTGGGGGTAAATATTTTGCCAAAGCTTTGGACTGCAGTACGTAGAAGCCGATCAGCAAGAGACTTAGCCACATCGAAATGGCGGTGGCGATGCCACAGCCTTCAGCACCTAAACTCGGCAAGCCCCATTTACCGTAGATAAAGCCATAGTTGAGGGGGATGTTGGCGATAAAACCGATCACGCTGGCGGTGGCAAAGGGTTTGGTAATGCCCAAGCCTTGTGTGTGATACCGAAGCGCGTGAAATATGCCCACAGCCGGCAAACCTAAAGCCACCATTTTGACGTAGTCATGGGCCTTGATCTGCGTACCTTCAGCGAGTCCGAGCAGATCCAAAATGGGATTACTAAAATAACAAATTGGGCCGACAACAAGCCCCAATATCATCGCTAACCAAAGACTTTGGGGTAGTTGGGCACGAATTTTATCGATCCGCCCTGCGCCAAAATCCTGAGCGATAATTGTCGAAGTGGCAAACAACACGCCCAGCACTAGTAAATAGAGCGGCAGCCAGATGTTGTAGCCGATTGCAATTGCAGCTAAATCCATTGGGTCAAAGCGTGCTGCCATGATTGTATCGACGACACCGGTGCCCATTTGAGCCGTTTGCGCAATAAATAATGGCCAGGCGATTTTCCACTGCTGACTTAACTCGCCTAATAATGAGCGCAAATAAGGGGACTTAGTCACGTGTAAATGTCGTTAGATAAATCATAGACGGGCAATGTAGCACGGCGTGCCTGTGTTAGACTCGCAACACAAGTCGTTTTACAAGAGTTTTCATTTGAGCAAAAAAGATAAAGCCATCGCTGATGCGACCTGGCAACCCGAAGATTTTTCGGTCCCTCCCGCGGAAGGCAAGACACGTTTCCACGACCTTGGTCTTCGCCCCGAGATTATGCGAGGCATTGCTGATATTGGTTTTGAATACTGTTCACCTATTCAGGCGCAGATTTTGCCGCATACCCTTCAGGGTCACGATGCCATTGGCAAGGCACAAACCGGCACTGGGAAAACTGCGGCGTTTTTGATTACGATCTTTAATGATTTGCTTTGTAATCCGGTTGAAGGTGAGCGCTTTTTAGCGGAACCTCGGGCGATTGTCATTGCACCGACCCGCGAGCTAGTTATGCAAATTGCTGCCGATGCGCGCGATCTGGGCAAGTACACTGGCTTGAATACGGTGACATTGATCGGCGGAGCAGATTATCAAAAGCAACTCCAGCGTGTTAACTCGGTCGTCACCGACCTCGTTGTGGCAACACCTGGGCGTCTGATTGATTTTCTTGAGCGTCGCGATATGTATTTAGATCGTGTCGATACGCTGGTTCTAGATGAGGCCGATCGTATGCTCGATATGGGATTTATCCCACAGGTAAAACGTATTGTGAGAAATACACCGCGCAAAGAAAACCGTCAGACATTATTGTTTTCGGCGACCTTTACGGCCGATGTTATGAATTTGACGCAGCAGTGGACGCATGAGCCGATTACCATTGATATCGAGCCTGAGCGTGTTGCAACGGCCACAGTCGATCAAAGAGTTTATTTAGTTGCGAGTCATGAGCGCATGCATGTACTGCAAAATCTTTTGCGTGGCCCCGATGCGACTAGCGTCATCGTGTTTGCGAATCGTCGAGATCAAGTACGCAATTTGCATGAGAAATTGCGCAAGGCTGGCTTCTCTTGCGGAATGCTCTCAGGTGAAATCACCCAAGCTAAGCGAACTAAAACGCTGGCTGATTTCAAAGAGGGAAAAATCTCGGTACTGGTTGCCACCGATGTCGCGGGTCGCGGCATCCATGTCGATGGCGTGAGTCATGTGGTGAACTACAATTTACCTGAAGATCCCGAGGACTATGTGCACCGTATTGGCCGCACAGGTCGCGCCGGCGCCACGGGTATTTCTGTCAGTTTTGCCAGCGAAGACGATGCGTTCTTGCTGCCTGATATCGAGGCCTTACTCGGGCAATCTCTGCCTTGCATACGACCCCCTTCGTCATAAAATAATTGAAGGCATCGTGCGCTCTCTATGTCGATTAGCGCGGCGTTTCTATTGAGCCGCCGCTCTAGACGTTATCTACTTAGCCCCAAATACTTCATGCCAACTTGGCCTCTGAAGCTGTGGTCTTGTACAGCCAACGCATTTGTACAACGATAGCGAATAAAAAGATCACGAGAAACAATTGATGAAATCCGAGTAGCAAGGGGTCATCAAATGAATCGACAAACGGATCGCCGACGGGTAGCCGTCGCAGGAAGTCAGTGATTGCAGGGATGAGATGAAATAGCAACGTACTCGAGTATCCCAGGGCTTGGAAATAAATAGAAAAACGGCCACAAAGCTTTAGCTTCTCCATGATGATGCCACCACTGACAGCCACTAGCGTTAGCACTGCTAGCCAGTGGGCTATGCCAAAGCCACCCTGGTTGTATATACCTAAAGCTGAACCAGCAACTAATACGGTGATTAAGACATAAAGCTTTCCCGAAGAATTGCTTAGAGAAATCATTTTATATTTGGCTAAGGTATAAAATGCACTGACTAGTGCCAATATACCAAGGACGGTATGAAACCAGCCAAGTAATGTCATCTCAGGCATGAGTGTTCTCTCCTTGTCATGAAAAATTATTATCGGGTACGTTTTGCCAAATACGGGTGAGATCCGGCTTGAAGGTCAATTTACGGGGTGAAAAGCATCCCTGTCGAGCACTTATTTAGGATTGTTAAAATATAACCCTGAGCTGCGATCTATTAACGTCTTGGTCGTAACTCATCACACCAGAATAATGTGGCACCAATCACTGCAGCCGGTATAACGATTAAATTAACGATAGGAAGACTGGCGATAAAAGCGACTGTCCCGCCAAAACCAAGGCTACTCAGCCGCCTGGCGGCGCATGCCTCACGGACATCCCGAAAAGGTAAACGATGGTTGTCCATCGGATAATCGGCAAATTGTAGGCTCATCATCCATGCGCCTAGAATGAACCACAACAATGGTGCGATAGCATTAATCCCAGGGATAAAAGAAATGATCAACACAAACACTACCGTTGGTAGATAGTAAAGTACCTTAAATATTTCACGGAGTAGTCCGCGAGGCACCTCCATTAAGACGGGTAAAAACCCATCCAGCGAAGGTACCGATTCTCCGGTAACCTGTTCTTCAACCTTCTCTGCGAGCAATGAATGAAAAGGAGAGGTGAGCATAAGTACGACAAAGGTTGAGACGTAGCCGGTGATTAACGCACCCGCAAGCCAGAAAAACGGTGCGATAATCCAGTTAAGGAACGCTAGCCATTCAGGCAAGCTCCCTGTGCTTTCGATATAAATATTCGACAGGAAATTGTAGGCGGCGTTACCGAGTAGACCAAAGAGCATGATATTGGCTATGAGCGGTACGAGCACGAAGCCCCTGATTCCGGGTGTATTTAACATCGCTAAACCGCGGAAAAAATACCCGGCTCCGGTGATGACATTTCCTCGCATAACTTTAATCCTCTCCTTGGACTCAAGCCTATTATACTTAAATCAGTGCCGATAGCGGCCGAGAGTGAGAATGGCGCGAAAATGGATGAAGACGATTTATTTTTAGAGGAGATGGCCGACGTGAAACCGTTGACCAGGGAGCCTCGTGAACGCCTCAAACGCGCGGCCGAAGCCGTAGCGTTAAAAGCGCGCCGCGCCGCAGCGGAGGGTGGCAATAAAGCAGTAGAGAACGCTTTGGTGGACGAAGGTGTGGAGCCGTTAGACGCGTGGTCTGTCCTCTCTTTTAAGCGACCAGGTATTCAGCATGGGGTGTACAAAAAATTGCGTATGGGGCGGTATGAAAGCGAGGCGCGCTTAGATTTGCACCGGATGACTGTGGTGCAGGCGCGTGACGAAGTGAATAATTTCATTAACGACGCCATGATCCTAGGTTTGCGGACGGTATTAATTCTTCACGGCAAGGGACAGCGCAAGGTGGAGCAGACCCAGACGGCAGTATTAAAAGGTTATGTTAATCGTTGGTTGCAAGATTTAGAGCCAGTACAGGCGTTTCACTCTGCGCAGCCAATTCATGGTGGTACTGGCGCGGTCTATCTACTCTTGCGAAAAAGTGCTGAGAAAAAGCGCGAAAACCGCGAGCGATTTATGAAAGGTCGGGTGCCCTACGACAACCATTAACTGCCACTGAGGTTGACTACCTGGCTAACGATTGGCTTATTTTGAGCGCGTCTGCCGAAGTTTGCAGCGATAAAGTCGCTTGATGCCAATATTCTGAAACCAAACCCAAGACCATTAGGTCACTTTTTGCCGCCGCTGAAAACGGGGTTCTTGATAGCGGTGTTCCGTCATGATGGAGCCGAGAATGGCCGCGGCGCACGCCGCATCATCAAAGCTGTTGTAGAGGGGCGCGAAACCAAAGCGGATGATGTCAGGCGCCCTAAAATCAACAATGACACCGGCGTCAATGAGTGCCTGTGCTATAGCAAATCCCGCTGGGTGAGTAATTGCAACATGGCTACCACGACGCTCGGTATCACGAGGTGTCAGCACACCAAAATGCTCGAAGCCTGGTTCGTTGCGCAAACATAATAGGAAAAATTCGGTGAGTCCTAATGACTTCTCTCGCAGTGCGGTTAGTGAAACATTGTCGAAAACATCCAATGCAGCTTCGAGCGCACGCATAGCGATAATCGATGGCGTGCCAGCCTGATAACGTAATACGCCATCAGCAGGCTGGTATGAAGCGCTAAAATCAAATGGCTGCCGATGTCCAAGCCATCCCGAAAGCGGTTGCGACACCTGATTTTGATGCCGTTTCGCGACATATAGAAACGCGGGTGCTCCGGGGCCTCCGTTTAAGAACTTGTAGCCGCAGCCTACACCGAAGTCGACTTCTGCTTGATCAAATGAAACAGGCATAGCCCCTGCGCTGTGGGCGACGTCCCAGCAGACGAGCGCCTCTACGGCGTGAGCGCATCGCGTGAGCGCCGCCATGTCATGCCGATAACCGGTGCGATAGTTAACTTCTGACAAGAGCATCACAGCGACATCATTGTCTAATGCCTGCGCTATCTGCTCGAGCGGGACGGCTTTCACACGACAGCGGTCTGCCCCCATTAGCTGCGATAAGCCTTCTGCAATATAGCGATCGGTAGGGAAATCCTGAGCTTCTACCAAAATGGTTTTGCGATTAGGACGTAACGCTAAGCCGGTAGCTAGTAATTTAAAAACGTTGACCGAAAGACTGTCGCAGCAGAGTACTTGGCCTGGCCCTGCGCCCACAATGGGGGCTATTTTTTCACCTAGAGATTGCGGTAGGTCAATCCAACCATAGGTATTCCAACTGCCGATAAGCGCATCACCCCATTCTTGGGTGATTGTAGTGTGTACCTGTTCTACGACGGCCTTAGGCAGCGCTCCCAAGGAATTGCCATCGAGATAAATTTTTCTGTCGGGCAGGTAGAAATACGTTCGGAGCTGAGCTAACGAATCTTGTTCATCGCGCCGCTGCGCCTCACTCAAACTCATTCTTCAAGCCCTTTTTTTAAATGCCTCACCAGCTTGTCAACCACATCTCTCTGGGGATTGATAAAATCAAAATGGTCGACATTTTCGAGATAATCACGTGTTGCACTAGACATGGCTTCAGCCTGGTCTGTTGAAACAATCGGGTCTGCTAGTCCCTGCATGATGACAAGAGGAGCGTCAAAAATTCGGTTTATCGGTGAAAGCGACTCATATAAGAATGCCTTTTCATCCAGATTCCCACCAAGTAGCAGAGCGACTGACTTAGGACAGCTGCCTGTGGCGCTGCCGTAAGTATTAAGGTCAGTGATGGCAGCCAGTCCTATCGTTAGGTGTGGCGTTGGTAAGCTTGGCTCCGACGCCGCCCAGAGGGCTAAGTGCCCACCCGCTGAATGACCGATAAGCGCCCACGGAGTCTCGTTGTGCCGCCGCTGCAGAATAAATTGAACGGACTTGGCAATGTCATCGAAAGTTTCTGGATAGCCTCCCGCGCCCAATACACGACGATATTCCGGCGCCCAGACGTCGAAACCTTCGGCAAGTAAGTGACTTGCCAGCGGCCTTATGTGTTCGACATTATAGGCGTGTAGCCAGCAGCCACCATGGATAAGTATGACCAAAGGGGCTGAGCTGATGGCGTCAGCTGGTCGACTCCACAACAAACCGTATTGGTCTGAATGCTCTCCGTAGCGCAATATTTCGGTTGGTTCTACAAAGGGTAACGCCAGAAGTTCATCAAAACGAGTCTCTGCGCACACTGAAATTGAACTCCACCCGAGTGTCAGTGATATCAAGGAAGGTAGTACACGTTTTGTCATAAGTGATCCGGATCTAAGCGGCGAAATTGCTTTTTTCTGAGTATAAACAGTTAACAGAGCTGGGGTCCTCTATCCTGAAGTAACTAAGCGTTTTGCTCTCCTAGACCAATTGTGAAGGATCCCGCTCCTAGAAAAATTGATCCGCATTAGCTTGGGCGTGCGCCCAGCCTAAAAACTGTTATTTGGATTTCTGAGATTAACAGTCTGACGCAACAAAGGGTAATGACAGGTGGCCGAACTTGTTGTCAGCCAGTGGGAGAGATAATGATCGCCGAGTCAATTTACAGATAGGTATTGTGGTTTTTCTCTGCTTGAGAAAAATACAGACAGCAGCGCGAACAGGACCCATAGCGTTTGACAGGTCACTTGCTTTGCAACGGCTGTTAGTCTTTGGTGAGCTTGGCAATCAGTAATTGGTTCAGTAGCTGAGGATTGGCTTGGCCTTTTGATGCTTTCATAATTTGACCGACAAAAAAGCCATTGAGTTTTTTCCGTTTAGACTCATCAGCTGCCCGATATTGCGCGACCTGTTCCGGATTAGCTGCGATCACATCGGCGACCAATGCCGCTAGTGAGCCGCTGTCGCTGACTTGCTTCAAACCCCGTTCCTCGATGATGTCATCGGCATTTCCATGGCCAGCCCATAAGCCTTCGAACACCTGCTTGGCTAATTTACTGGATAGTGTGTTGTCGACAATGCGTCGGATCAACCCGGCGAGGTGCTCGGCGCTGATCGGGCATTGTGTGATGCTCAGTTCGTCGCGATTCATGGCCGCACTGAGGTCGCCAAGCATCCAGTTCGCCACCAACTTCGCGGCATCACAATGCTTAACCGTGGCTTCAAAGTAGTGCGCCATCTCCTGTGTTGATACAAGCAATGCAGCATCGTATTCACCCAGAGCATACTGATCGATAAAGCGTTTGCGCTTGGCGCCTGGCAACTCAGGCAATGTATTGCGTATTGCGGCGATGTACTCTTCAGTAATGACTATCGGTAGTAGGTCCGGTTCTGGGAAGTAGCGATAGTCATTGGCGACTTCCTTGCTGCGCATGGAACGTGTCTCGTTTTTGTCAGCGTCGTAGAGACGAGTTTCCTGCACTACTTTTCCGCCATCTTCTAACACATCCATCTGTCGCGCGACTTCCACTGTAATCGCGCGCTCTACAAACTTAAACGAATTGACGTTCTTAATCTCTGTCCGTATGCCGTATTCCTCAGTGCCAATTGGGCGAAGCGAAATATTAATATCGCAGCGCATAGAGCCTTCTGACATGTTGCCATCGGAAATGCCTAGGTAGATTACCAGCGAGTGGAGCGCCTTGAGGTATGCAACTGCTTGTTCGGCGGTACGAAAATCTGGCTCGGTCACAATTTCAAGTAAAGGCGTGCCGGCACGATTCAGATCGATCCCTGTCTGCCCTGCAAAGACGTCGTGTACAGATTTACCTGCATCTTCTTCCAAATGTGCACGAGTGATACGCACAGGGAAAAGGCTGCCATCTGCCATCGGGATATCAAAAATACCCGCGCCAACAATCGGCTCAAAAAATTGGCTGATCTGGTAACCTTTTGGTAAGTCCGGATAAAAATAGTTTTTGCGATCAAAAATCGAGCGTCTTCCGATTGCAGCATCGATTCCCAGACCAAACATAATCGCAAATTTGACGGCTTGTTCATTAAGTACGGGGAGCATACCCGGCATGCCGAGATCAAGTGCGCAAGCCTGTACGTTGGGTTCTGCGCCGAAGCGTGCTGAGGCGCCAGAGAAAATCTTAGAATTAGTGGCCAGTTGCAAATGGACTTCTAGGCCTATGACCGTTTCCCAGCGCATTAGGCCTGTCCTCCAAATGTCGGTGCGACACGGTGCCAGTCGGTACGCATCTGCAGTCGATGTCCTGCACGTAACAATGTCGACTCATCAAAAGCGCGACCGATCAGCTGTAAGCCAATTGGCAGACCATCGATGAGTCCTGCCGGCAGCGATAAACCCGGCAATCCCGCCAAGTTAACTGATAACGTGTAGACATCTTCCATATACATGGCCAGCGGATCGTCGGTCTTGGCGCCTAGCTTAAAAGCGGTGCCCGGTGCGGCGGGGCCAGCGATCACGTCTACCTGCTCAAATGCTGTGACGAAATCCTGATGGATGATGCGCCGTACCTGCTGCGCTTTCTTAAAGTAAGCATCGTAGAAGCCTGAGCTTAGCGCATATGTACCGACCAGAATGCGGCGCTGAACCTCCGCGCCAAATCCCTCACTGCGCGAACGTGTGTAGAGGTCGCTCAAGTCTTCTGGATCTTCACAGCGATGGCCAAAGCGCACACCGTCGTAGCGCGATAAATTAGCGGAGGCCTCAGCGGGTGCAATCACATAATAGGTGGCTATGCCTTGATGGGTATGTGGTAGTTCGACGTCTACTAAGATAGCGCCTTCGGCCTCGAGCTCGGCGAGTGCCATCTGAATGCGTGCGGCGACATCGGGCGATAAATCGTCATTAAAGTATTGCTTTGGGAGACCGATACGAAGGCCTTTTATGCTGTCAGATAAGCCTATACGGAAATCCGGAACCTCAATATCTGCAGAAGTTGAATCTCCAGGATCAACACCTGCCATGGCATTGAGCATCAATGCGCAATCTTCAACGCTGCGGGTCATCGGCCCGGCTTGATCTAGTGAAGATGCAAAGGCGATTATGCCGCGCCGAGAGACTCGCCCGTATGTAGGCTTTAAACCAGTAATGCCACAGAGCGATGCGGGTTGTCGAATAGAGCCGCCGGTATCGGTACCTGTGGATAGCGGTGCAAAGCCAGCGGCTATTGCCGCTGCAGAGCCGCCAGAACTGCCGCCGGGCACGTACTCGGTATCCCACGGATTCAAAACGGGTCCGTAGAAGCTCGTCTCATTCGAGGAGCCCATGGCGAACTCGTCCATATTGGTTTTACCCAAAGTGACTGTTCCCGCAGCTTTTAGCTTGCTAACCACGGTCGCATCATAGGGCGGCACAAAGTTCTCAAGCATTTTTGACGCACAGCTCGTGCGAACACCTGAGGTGCAAAAAATATCTTTATGCAGCAATGGGATTCCAGTTAATGGGCCCGCCTCGCCAGCAGCCCGGCAACGATCTGCAGCTTCTGCCTCTGCAAGCGCGCTCTCTTTACAGATAGTGATCACGGCGTTAATAGCGGGGTTCAGCCTTTCGATCCGCTTTAGGCAATATTCCGTGAGCTCGCGACTAGAGCAGCTGCCTGCGGCGAGGTGGACCGATAATTCCGAGGCGGTAGCCGTGTTTAAGTCGAGTTGATTAGCCATTAGTCGATCACCCGTGGCACAAGAAAATAACCATCTTCAACCGATGGCGCAACTGCCTGTAAGACCGCACGCTGGTCGGTTTCAGTTACGGCATCAGCGCGTAATCTCTGGATCATGTCATGTGGATTGGACATAGGTTCGACGCCGTCGGTCTCGACGGTTTTTAACGCGTCGACCATCTTCAGAATACGACTGAAACGCTCGGCCACCGAGTCGATATCGGTGTCTAGGATATCAAGGCGCGCCAATAGCGCCACTTGTGCAACGTCAACAGAGGTGACTGACATACAATTAGGTCCAAAAAATAGCGGAGAGCCGCAAGCTATCACATTTGCACCTTGCCCAAAAACCCCCACGTTGTTACATTTGACGCATAGGTCTTGGCCGAAAGCCTCTGATTTGTCTGTCATTTCTGTTTTAGCCGGCGCGTGGAGGTTGTCAGCGGCAGCTTTAGAGAGGACAACCTCGTATTTAGAGGCCTAAGTTATTTATTAACCCGACGAGCTGCACGTCTTCGATGCACTTTAGCTGCATCAGCTGTATCCAGCTGGTCTTATTGGGAAATGCTCATGTTCAAGCGTCTGCGCGGCGTTTTTTCTAACGATCTCTCCATCGACCTGGGCACTGCCAACACATTAATTTATGTGAAAGATAAAGGCATCGTCCTAAATGAGCCTTCGGTGGTGGCGATTCGCTTTCACAATGGGCAGAAGTCTATTGAGGCAGTAGGTAAAGAAGCTAAGCGTATGCTGGGGCGAACTCCCGGCAATATCAAAGCTATCAGACCATTGAAGGACGGCGTCATAGCTGATTTTCAAGTGACTGAAAAAATGTTGCAGCACTTTATAGCTAAGGTACACGAAACCCAGTTTATCCGTCCGAGTCCAAGAGTTTTGGTTTGCGTTCCTTGTATGTCCACGCAGGTTGAGCGACGTGCGATCCGTGAATCGGCGCTCAGTGCAGGTGCGCGGGAGGTGCGTTTAATCGAAGAACCTATGGCGGCTGCCATCGGCGCGGGTCTCAAAGTTGATGAAGCCTCTGGCTGTATGGTCGTAGATATTGGTGGTGGGACAACGGAGATTGCGATTATCTCCTTAAATGGTGTTGTGTATAGAGATTCAATTCGCGTGGGTGGTGACCGTTTTGATGAAGCCATTGTCGCCTATGTCCGTCGCGCCTATGGCAGTCTGATCGGCGATGCCACTGCCGAGCGGATTAAGCAGGAAATTGGTTGTGCCTTTATCGGCAGTGAGGTTCGAGAGATTGATGTTCGTGGTCGGCATTTGGCTGAGGGTGTCCCAAAGAGTTTCGTATTAAATAGCGATGAAATTTTGAGTGCACTTCAAGACCCGCTAGAAGCAATTATGCGTGCCATCAAATCTGCACTCGAACAGACGCCGCCAGAATTGGCTGCGGATATCGCAGAGGCCGGCATTGTACTGACGGGCGGAGGAGCGTTGCTCAGAGACATTGATAGGCGTATCTCTAGTGAGACAGGTTTGCCTGTTTTGGTCGCAGATGACCCGCTGACCTGCGTGGCTCGTGGCGGTGGTCGCGCACTTGAAATGATGGATCGACATGCGTTAGATCTGCTGTCTATAGAGTGATATTGCTGGTCTGATTGGCCACGGGGGGGGGCTAGTATCAAACCACTATTTTTAAAAGAGAATCATACTGGCATTCGCTTGATGCTGGTCTTGATACTGTGTCTTGTATGCCTGTTTTTTCTTCGTGATACCGCAGGCCTTGCCAGCACGCGTGTCGTTTTATTAGATGGTGCTGATTTCGTTTACCGCTTCTCTGCGGCTCCACGGGATGTTTGGGCTTCGATGCGTGATCACAGCCAATCTCGGGCAGAGCTACTTGAGGAAAATCGTCGTCTGCAGCAGGAAAATCTAGTTCTGCGGGGCAAAACTCTGCAATTAGCGGCCTTCACGGCGGAGATTAGTCGATACCGTGCATTACTTCGCTCATCTCAGTTAGTTGGGCATGAGGTGATGGTGGCAGAAATTATTTCGGTGACCTCTGATCCGACGCGGCATCTGTTGATTCTTGATAAAGGGGCCGATGACTCCGTGCAAATTGGCCAGCCTTTGCTCGGTGCAAAAGGATTGATGGGTCAGATTGTCGAGGTAGGCACCCATAGCTCTCGTGCGTTGCTGATCTCTGACCAGACACACGCGGTACCGGTGCAAATCAATCGCAATGGTGTTCGTGGTATTGCTGAGGGTATCGGAGATCTGGATCGTCTAGTGATTCGACATATCGCAGCGACAACCGACATATTAGTCGGTGATCTGTTGGTGACTTCAGGTCTTGGGGGTCGCTTCCCGCCAGGCTATCCCGTCGCGGTTGTTTCTTCAGTCATACTTTCCGCGGGTGCCGACTTCGCTGAGATTTTTGCCGAGCCACTGGCTCATTTAGACAGAGGACGTCACGTGCTCATCAGCGTGGCTAGCGAGGGGCCGGCTGCGTCCAGCCAAGCTGAGCAGTGACGAATTCTGCGCACGCATTGTGGGTCGTGATGTTTTCATTACTCGCCGCATTGGTACTACATACATTGCCGTTGCCGTTTGATTGGCGCTGGTATCGACCCGAGTTGCCACTGCTGGTTTTATTTTACTGGGTGTTGGCACTACCCCATCGCGTGGGTATTTTTTCTGCGGCGATGACGGGATTTGCCGTCGATCTGTTAGAGGGGAATCTCCTAGGTGGCCTCGCCTTGGGTGCAGTCGCGTCGACGTTAATTATTCTGTTTACCTACCAAAGAGTCCGGCAGTTCAGCTTGCTTCAACAAAGTGCCATTATGGGGGCGCTTGTTGCTCTGGCGCTGCTGTTAGAAAGCTGGTCACAGCAGCTCATGAATGTGCCTGCGCCAGACTATAAGTTGTGGCTTGCTGCTGCCATTGCCGCGCCAACGTGGCCCATACTGCGTAAAATATTGCGCAGTTTACGTCGATATTTTGAGGTGAACTGATGCGTGTTGTTCTCGCCTCGCAGAGTCCACGCCGTCGAGATTTATTGCGACGTATTGTCGCTAATTTCGATTGTCAGCCCACTGATATTGATGAATCGCTTCGCGGCAATGAGTTACCCGCTGAATATGTTGTGCGCTTAGCGGAAAAAAAAGCACTCGCATGCGAGGCTGAAGATGCGGTGATTATTGCCGCCGATACGACAGTCGTGATGGGTGACGAGGTCTTAGTGAAGCCGATCGGTAAGAATGATGCGAGACGGATGTTAAAGCAGTTGTCGGGTCAAGTTCACACGGTACTCACCGCCATAGCCATTCGGCGCAATACCCTAATGAGATCACGACTCGTCACGACCGAAGTTACATTTGA
Source organism: uncultured Luminiphilus sp. (assembly GCA_963926105.1). Taxonomy (GTDB): domain Bacteria; phylum Pseudomonadota; class Gammaproteobacteria; order Pseudomonadales; family Halieaceae; genus Luminiphilus. Next base: position 65,005 of record CAWUVW010000005.1, read on the forward strand.
TAGCCTCACTGATGCTTTAATCGACAACTACCTGGAGACAGATGAACCTTGGGATAAGGCGGGTGCTTATGCCATTCAGGGCTACGCAGGCACTTTTGTCTCCAGTATCAGTGGCAGCTACAGTTCCGTGGTCGGATTGCCGCTGAAGGAAACGCGCGAGCTATTGGCGTCGTTTGGGATTGTGCCGACATGGATAGGCAGCGCCAATGGCTGATCACCATCATCGTTGGATGGGCAATCTATTTTGGCGCCTGATTTTGGTTGTGGCCGTTGGGCTTGCCATTTATGTCAGTGTTAGCCGCGTTGTATTGTCGACACTGCCAGATTATCAAGAGACGCTTTTAAAACAACTCAATCATAATGTCGGGTTTGCGCTTGAGGTCGGAAGTTTGTCGGGGCATCTGGATGGTTTCACCCCTGTATTTACATTAAGCGAAGTTATCTTTAACTACAGTCCTGATTCTGAGGAATCCCTTTACTTCGCTAAGGCGACTGTAGCGTTAGACCCCTGGGACAGCCTGCTTTCAATGTCACCGCGATTTACCGAGTTGGTCATTGACTCCCCAGAGATCGATATCAATGTGACTAATAATGGCCAGATTCAGTCGGCTGATTTGACTGAGTTATCGGATGTGCTGCGTACATTTCATAAAATAGTTGTTACCAACGGTCGCTTGACGATTAATTCTGCTCAGGGGACCCCGTTGATGGCGACTGTAGAAGGCGATTATCGCAGAAAGGGCAGAGATCGCTTTGTCAGGGCTCGGCTTAATATACCCGATGTCACTAGTATATCCGTTCAAGCGAAGGGCATTGGTAACCCCTTTGATATCAATGCTTTTGTCGGCGAACTCCATGGCGTAGTGGATGTGACCGACATGAGGAAGGTCGGGTCATTGATGAACTTTTCGGCTGAGGGCTCGGGTAAGTTGAGTTTTTGGTACGGTCTTGATCAATACAGACCCAGTTTAGCGGCAACTGTCTCTGGTGCAGATCTATTATTCAGCCTAAATACCGAGCAGTCTCTAAAGCTAGATCGATTTGCAGTCGATGTGCTGCTCGAACGCGGCGAGCATGGATGGCTGGCTCAAATACAGAATAGCCAGTTTATCTCCGCTAATAAGCTATTCGAACTGCCTCGAATACAGCTGCAAAAAATGGCTGAAACCGTGGAGATAACTTTTTCGTCGCTTGATGTTGAGCCGTTCGTTACATGGCTGAACATTACAGGGTTGCTGCCTGAAAAGGCGGATTCAATGTTAACAACACTCCAACCATTTGGCGTCGTCGATGTGGCTGAATTGCGTTTTGATGATGTAACGGACTGGATGACAAGCTGGTCTGTCAGAGCTGAAGTCAGTGATATAGCGACTCAGCCCTATAAAGGCGTACCTGGATTGTATGGGATTGACGCCTATGTCGAAGCTACGGATGGTGGCGCTCAGGTTTGGATCGATAGTGATAGCCTCGTTCTCGATCTACCTAAGTTATACCGTGTGCCGCTAGTATTTGATCGTGTTAGGGGTATTTTGTCGGCGCAATGGCAAGCGGACATGCTCTTTTTAGAAGAGGGATTACTAAAGGTCGAGCGTGAGGCGCACAACGCAATAGTTCAATTTGGCATGGCTATTCCTTTGCAGCCTCAACGGAAAGAAGCGCTGACGCTCGATTTGATGGTTGCCACCGGTGATGCCGATGTGAGCGTACGCACCGATTATATTCCCTATATTGTTCCACCGAAGCTTTATGACTGGCTGGATACAGCATTGCCCAAAGGTCACATAGAGAGTGTGGCATTTATTTGGAGAGGTGCGCTGAGGGACTTTAAGAGTGCACATCAAACCATGCAAATCGCCGCGCATGTGAGGGATGCGACCGTAAAATTTCAGCCCGATTGGGCGCCATTTGAAGAAGCTGTTGCCACGGTAGTAGTTGATGATAGCCGGGTCAGTGCTTTTTCGCAGAGCGCTCGCTTGTCGAGTGCTTTTGTCGAACAAACCTCTGTCGAGGTAGCTGCTAACGCTATGGGTGGCAGTTTGTTGCGTGCGACGGCGCGTGCCCACGACAGCGTTCCCGGCAGTCTCGCTATCGTGGCGGCTTCGCCGTTGGGCTCGAGCGTGCAGGCCTTGCTGTTGGATCTGTCAACATCGGGTAGGGCGTTGGTAGATGTAGATCTTGAGCTTAATCTTAATCGGGCCGACGAGACACGGAATATCGATGTGAACATAAACCTTGAATCGGCCAGCATGTACTCAAAAATATCGAACATTGAGATCACGCAAATTAACGGCGGCTTGGATTATAACAGCGCACAAGGTTTTAGTGACCGAGCATTGACCGCAGTATTTAAGAATCAGCCCCTCGATATTGATATTGGTAAAGAGGTAAATGCGCTTCTAGATGCGCCGATATTTGCGGGGCGCTTCGCGGCGCATGTGAGTGCTGAGGATGCGCTTGATTGGGCTGATCTAGGAATGGCAATTCCGCTCACTGGATCTGCAGAGGTGGTGGCTGAAATTGCAGTGAGTGACAGCACGGAGATCCAAATATCGTCAACATTGGTTGGGGTGACGGTTGCGCTTCCAGAGCCTATTGGTAAAACAGCAGAGCAAAACACTCCGGTCTCAGTTGCGTTTAAAGTAGATGCCGATGCACCTTTTGACGTGTTTTGGCAGGGGCGAGTTTCAGCCCGGGGCTATCGGCAAGCGGGTCAGTTAGTGGGTGGCACTTTAGATCTCACGCCGCGAACTTCTGCAGTCACCATTCTTGATATTGAAAATATCGAGGGATTTCACCTGACGGGTTATTTGCCCTTGCTGGATGTCGATCAGTGGATCGAGAAGATTGATATCCGAGATTTTTATAATGAGGGTGGCAATGGTGTCAGCAGTTTAACCGTCGAGGCACTGGCATTTGACCGCATCCACTTTGGGGGTGCCGATATTGGTGCTCTCAATTTAGATCTAACCCCGTTTGATGGTTGGGATATGCTCGGCATAAACGCCCACTGGCTCGATGCCGAGCTTACATTAGTACGAGACGATGGCAGTGCGAATCTGATTATCAACACGTTGGATCTGGATCAAATGCCACAGCTTAGCGCTACAGATGGTATGCCCAATCCACCACGTTTTTCTGAGCCGCTTAACGTCATTATTGCCAATCTGAAACGCGGCGATGGATCGATCGGGGCCGCGTCATTTTCGCTAAGCAGCGAAGCAGATCAGCTTCGAGTGCACAATATTCGAGGTCAGTTGGCAGCGGTAGAAATTCTCGAAGGAACTGAATTGATATGGCGTATAGGTAAGAACGAACAGCCAGAGACGCTACTGACGTTGAATAGTCGCTATGATAATTTTGGTGATACTTTAGATGCACTTGCAATGGCACGGACTATTGACACTCGCTCGGGTAAAGCGAGTGCAAATTTACGTTGGGCAGGTAATCCTGCGGCGCTAGAGATCTCGAAATTGCAGGGTGAGGTTGTCTTGTCAATGGAAAATGGCTCGTTTTTACCCGTTCCTGCAGGAGCGACTGGTGCACTGAGGATTTTGAGTTTATTGAATCTCGCGGACTTATTGGGTCGCGCAAATATCACCCAATTATTTGACGCCGGTGTGACTTTTGAGCGTGCCAAGGGCGCATTTTTGTTCGACAAGGGCCAGTTGACGATCCCAGGATTTAATATCGATGGGTCTGGCGGTGAATTTAGATTCGTCAGCGATATAGACTTAATCAAGGAGCAAATAAATGGTGATCTGGTGGTGACGCTGCCACTGGTTAACAATATTCCTTGGGTAGCGGCGCTGGCGGGGGGCCTACCAATTGCAGCAGGCGCTTTTTTGGTGAGTCAGGTTTTTAAAGATCAACTTAAAACATTAACCAGTGCGGTTTACTCCGTCAGAGGTGATCTGGCTCACCCCGAGGTTAAGTTTGAACGGGTCTTTGATGCCAAAAGTGCTAAAAGTAGGGTGGTTGATAATCTGCTGGTTATACCCCAGAACGAATCTTCAAATCTAGAATCTGCCACTGAATCATTCCCAAGCGAAAGTCCTCAGCTACAAATTGATCAAGTGTTAACTGAGCAAGCGCCTATTAACAACGTTGGCCATGATGCTAATGCGCCCAGCAGTGTTGTTAATACTGACGCTAGCGACTTATAAAGGATCTTTGTTTTCGTCAAATTGAGCTTCATCTAATTCGCGCAGATAACGGAATAGCTTGCGCGAGGCATTCGGGGCTTTCCCAGCCGAGATCTCTTGCTGATTTTGCCGTAGCAGTTGACGCAGCTGATTGCGCTCAGCATCTGGAAATAAATTCATGGCTGCCTCAATACCCTGATCGCCGCGGCTGAGGAGGTCGTCGCGAATTTGCTCTAAGCGATGGAATCTGGCTGAGCTCGCTTGATGCTGGCCATCTAGTTCGCTAAGCGCGTCGATAATAGGCTGCGCATCTATTTTGCGCATGAGTTTTCCAATAAATTGAAGCTGTCGGCGACGACCGCCATGGGGTTTGATCCGGCGGGCTAAGAGAATGGCGTCTAGCAGTGATTCGTTTTCAATAGGAATTTTCTTGAGCTGGGTATCTGAAAGCTCGGTTAATCTTGTCCCTATTGCTTGCAATGCATGCATGTCACGCTTGAGGGAGCTTTTACTCGGCCCCAGATCTTCTTCGAAGTCGTCGATTTTTTCATGCATAAAACAGTGTCGCCAAGCCTAGGAATGAGAGAAAGCCGACCACGTCGGTAATTGTAGTGAGCAACACTCCGCCCGCCAGTGCCGGATCAATTTTTAGTCGCTGTAGCAATAGTGGTAGCAGTGCGCCACTTACGCCAGCAGTGACTAAATTGATGATCATCGCAGAACCAATGATCAATCCAAGCCGCCAGTCGTCGAACCACATACTGGCTACGATTGCGACAACCGCAGCCCATAGAAAACCATTAATGACGCCGACAATTATCTCTCTACCCACAAGCCAAGCTTCATTGCGACGATTTATATGCCCTAAGGCCATGCCTCTAATTAAAACGGTGAGTGTTTGCGTGCCGGCAATACCCCCCATAGAAGCGACTATGGGCATTAGTACAGCCAGTGCCACCACTTTCTCAATCGTATCCTGAAATTGGCTAATAACTCCGGCTGCAAGGAATGCTGTGATTAAATTAATACCCAACCAAATAGCACGACGGGGTGCTGTTTGTAGCACGGGCGAAAAGGTATCTTCCTCACCGAGTCCGGCTAACGAGGTCAGTGAATGATCGGCTTCTTCTCGAATAACATCGACGATGTCATCGATCGTGATACGTCCGAGCAAAACACCATCGTCCCCAACTACCGGTGCTGAGATCCAGTCATTGCGTTCGAATAAGCGTGCCACCTCGGACGATGGCATGAGTACAGGAATGCCTTCTCGAGTGGTGACCATCATCTCTCGGACCGAGGTGTTGGGGTCTGCCACTAAGAGTGTGCGTATGGGCAGCAGCCCAACGAAACGGTCGTCTCGATTGACTACGATGACGCTGTCGGTGTTTTGTGGAATTTCTGTGTGGCGACGGAGATAACGTAGGACCACATCCAAAGTAAGATCGGCTCGGATTGTAATTGTATCCGTACTCATCAGGCCGCCGGCAACGTCATCCGAGTATCTTAGTACTGTGGCAAGCCTGGCACGATCTTGCTCATCCATGATGCTCAGCACTTGGCTGGTAATTTTATCAGGGAGTTCTTGCAGGATGTCTGCGACATCGTCGTCATCGAGCTTGCCCACGATAGAGGCGAGCGCCTCCGGCTCCATCTCTAATAAGAATGCGGTTCGCAAGTCATCAGGCAGCTCGTTGAGCACCTCTGCTTCCTGATCTTCGTCTAATAAGCTTAGGAGTACATATCGGTAACGGGGTGGTGACGAGCTCAATAGGTGCGCGACATCACCCGGACTGAGCTCCGCAATTACGCCGGCCACATCGGCTAATGTGCCAGCAGTCAGTGCTCGATCTAAGCGAGCAAGTTGCTTTTGTGATTTGACGACTGTGTTCACAGTAACCCCCGGCGATCTATGGGCACGATTATCCTTTAGTCCGCCCGCACATGCATCCTAAGTTTGAGCCTATGGGTTATTCTAGCTCTCCAAACCGCTCGCCGATGAGTTTTATCAATGCATCATAGGCGGACTGCTCGTCACGTCCATCAACGCGCAAGCACAAAATTGAGCCTTGTCCTGCGGCGAGCATCATCACAGCCATAATGCTTTTCGCATCGATGAGTGAATTATTACGGCCAAGCTGTATACGACTGCTGAACTGCGCACTACAATCAACGAGCTTCTTAGCCGCACGAGCATGTAGTCCTAGCTTATTGATAATTTCGACTTCACACTCAATCATTTTTCATCGAGCCTTGTTAGTTCTCGGTGGCGTAACTGTGCTTGTGGATAGTTTTCTTGCAGCGCGGTAAATAACTGCTCAGCGACGTAAACCGAGCGGTGCTGACCACCGGTACAGCCAATGGCAATAGTGAAATAGCTGCGCTGACTGCGAGCGTAATAGGGTAGCCAATACTCAATAAAAATGCGCAGTTGTTGGATGAATTCCCCTGTCTCTTTATGCCCTTCCAGGAATTTTTGCACCTCAATGTCACGTCCAGTTTTTGCTCTCAAGCCTGACACCCAATGTGGGTTCGATAAGAGTCGGCAATCAAAAAGCAGATCGGCGTCAGTTGGCACCCCCCGCTTAAAGCCAAATGATTCAATTAATAGCGAAAGCCCCGGCGTAGTGCTCTCACCTAGGCGTGCAGTGATCATTGAGCGAAGTTCATACACATTGAGGTCTGTCGTATCAATACTTATATCAGCTGCTGCTGCGAGCGGTTCAAGCAGTACGCGCTCATGGGCGATCGCCTCGGCCAGAGAGCGTTGATTATTACTGAGTGGGTGCTTTCGGCGCGTTTCACTGAAGCGCTTTATTAAGTTGGACTCGGCGGCATCCAAGAATAGGACTTTCGATTTTATTGATTCAGGCAGTGCGTGCAATACAACTTCGACTTGAGTCAGATCGCGACTGTTATTGCGTGCATCAATGCACACGGCCATACCTTTGAACTCGCTATAATGTGCCCTGAGTAGTTCTCCCGTGAGCTGTGGCAATAGCGCTGCGGGCAAGTTGTCGACACAGTAATAGCCTATGTCTTCCAACTGGTTTAACGCGGTGCTTTTACCTGACCCGGAACGACCGCTGATGATGACGAGTTGCATTGCTAAGCGGCCTTCGCAGTCATGGCGCTCGCCAACAGTTCTTGTTCGGACCGAGCGGCACGCAATTGCGCGCAATAAGCTTGATCCGAAAATCGGGTGGCAAGTTCGGCTAAGATATCAAGATGTTCTTGTGCGGCTTCTGCCGGCACAAGCAATACAAATAGCAGATCGACGGGTTGATCATCAGGGGCATCGAACACGATAGCCTCAGATAACGTGACAAGGCATCCTATGGGCTTTTCACAACCTTCGACGCGACAGTGTGGAACAGCGACACCCGTACCAAGCGCCGTGCTACCCAGTTTTTCACGCGCGAGCAATTGGGCATAAACCTCGGTGTCAATGAGGTTTGCATCGGACGCGGCAATTTGTCGAGCCGCCAGTTCAAAAACACGTTTTTTACTTGCCGCATCCACCCGGCACATTACGCGAGCGGGCGTCAGTAGGTTATCCACCTTACTCATGACTTAGTGTCCTCTATGTCTTCCCTTGTGTTTAATAATCTGACGATCCAGCTTGTCAGCAAGTGCATCTATCGCGGCATACATGTCGTCAGACTCTGCGGTGGCAAATAAATCAGCGCCAGCAAGATGTAGATTGGCTTCGGCTTTATGACCCTGCTTTTCAACAATCAAGGTCACTACAACTTTAGTGACGTCGTCGATGTGTCGCTGTAGTTTGTCAAATTTTTCGGTTACGTGTATACGCATACCTTCGGTGATATCGATGTGGTGTCCGCTGACGGTCAATTGCATAGTTACGCTCCTTTTTCAGTAGTAGCTGATCAAAATACCTGTACTTAATTTAGCCGTTTGCGCTCGTTAGATGGTGCAATGTTTAGTTGCTCCCTGTATTTGGCAATCGTACGGCGTGCTACGACGACGCCTTGCTGTTCTAGTAGTGAACAGAGCTTGTTGTCACTAAGTGGTTTACGCACGTTTTCATCTTGGATAAATTTGCGGACCAGCGCTTTGATGGCAATAGAGGAAGTTTCGCCAGTATCCGAGTTGCCGACATGACTGGAGAAAAAATATTTCAGCTCGAAAATACCTCTAGGCGTGTGCATGTACTTGCGCGTCGTGGCGCGTGAGATAGTGGATTCATGCATATCGATCTGTTGAGCAATTTCTGCAAGCACCAGTGGACGCATAGCCTCTTCGCCGACCTCTAAGAATCGACGCTGATATTCAACAATTTTACCAGCTACTTTGAGCAGAGTCTCGTTGCGGCTTTGTAAGCTCTTCATAAACCAGCGTGCTTCCTGCAAATTATCTTTGACAAAGTTTCGGTCGTTCTCTGAACACTTGCCACTCATTAAACTTGCGTACTGCTCATTAATGCGCAAGCGCGGGGCAATATCGGGGTTGAGTTCGACTCTCCAGCGTCCATTACTGCGTTTAACGAATACGTCAGGGGTGATGTACTCAGCACTGTTTTCTCCAAGGCTGGCGCCTGGGTTTGGGTCCAGTGTGCGGATAAGATCAAGCGCTGCAGTAACATCTTCTTGGTCGACGCGAAGTCTCCGTGCCAGTTGTCTTAAGTCAGAATTTGCCACTTGCTCTAAATGACGACTAACAATTGCGCCGGCGAGGTCGCGATAGGGCGTATCTAAGGGCAGTTGCCGCAACTGAATGAGCAAACATTCTCGGAGGTCAGTGGCAAAGATGCCAGTTGGCTCAAAATGTTGTAAGCGATGTAATACCGCCATCACTTCGTCGAGCTCAACCTCTGGTAGCGCCAGACCAATGAGAATCTCTTCGGGTGTTTGAGTCATCCGTCCATCGGGATCCACTGCATCAATGAGTGCGAGAGCGATTTCGTGATCTAAGTCCGAGAAACGTGTCAGGTTAAGCTGCCAGAGTAAGTGGCTGTGTAGAGATTCAGGCGCGGCGTCGCGATCGCCAAATAGGCCATCTTCACTATCACCACGGTTACCTGATGCGGGGTCAGACGAAGGCATAAGACCTTCCCAGTGTGTGTCTACCGGGAGGTCTTCGTTGGACGATTCGCTGGGTGCGCTAACCTCGCTGAAGTCAACATCGCCGTCGTCTTGGTTATTGATGGGAAGTTCTGGTTGGTCGTCTTCACGTTCTAGTAAAGGATTCGTCTCAAGCGTTTCCTCGATGGCTTGCTGCAAATCTAGGGTGCTCAATTGCAGAAGCTTAATGGCCTGTTGTAGCTGCGGTGTTAGCGTCAACTGTTGGCCGAGCTTAAGCTGCAGTGATTGTTTCATGGCACCTTTATATATCTACCTCGTCAGCTCCCAGTCTATCCTCGGCCTACTAGAAGTAGCAATGATTGGCGCAAAAATTGCTTGTTAATATGGTGTCTTAGTTTTGGGGTATTTGAAAAATGCGCGTTTTAATCTGTTTGGCCTTAACAAACTAGGTGGCGAAGGCGCGGCTGGGGTCTTTAGTACCGCTTTAGTGTCTTGCCTTTACGCGGTTCTGAAGTGACGTAAGCTGCAGTATTTTGGTCTCTGCTTATCGGTCAGTTAAAGCCTAAAACTATCGCCCAGATAGACTGCGCGCACCTGTGCGTCGGCCAATACTGTCTGCGGATCGCCCGCCGCAATAACACGACCTTCGCCGACGATGTAGGCACGTTCACAGATGTCGAGAGTTTCGCGAACATTATGGTCGGTTATGAGTACGCCAATACCTCGATCGCGTAAATGGGTGATGATGCCCTTGATATCATTTATGGAGATTGGATCAACGCCGGCAAATGGTTCATCCAGTAGTATAAATGTGGGATTAGTGGCTAGGGCGCGCGCAATTTCGACCCGACGCCTCTCTCCCCCAGAGAGTGCTTGTCCCAGGGTGTCGCCGAGGTGCCGGATGTGAAATTCTTCCAGTAAAGCATGGCACATACTCTTGCGGGCAGCTTTGTCGAGATCTCCTCGCGTTTCAAGAATCGCTAAAATATTGTCGCGTACCGTCATGCGACGAAAAATTGATGCTTCCTGAGGTAGGTAACCCAGACCTGCACGCGCACGGTGGTGAATAGCTCGTGTGGTTATATCGACCTCATTGAGCACGATGCGGCCCTGATCGGCATGTACCAAGCCTACGATCATATAAAAGCAGGTTGTTTTTCCCGCACCATTTGGGCCTAGTAAGCCAACAATTTCGCCTGCCTTTACCTCGAGCGATACGTCCCTGACGACCTGGCGGCCACTATAGGATTTTGCGAGGTTGTCTACTTTTAACGAGGCCCTTTCGTTCAAGAGTCCTCCGGTAATACGGTTGTTGATGGAATAATAACTTCTACGCGTTCGCCACCTTGCTGTGTGGCCGAGCCGGCTCTAATACGTCGCTCATCGATTAAGTAATCGATGGTTTGGCCCATGACGATTGCCCCATCTTGCTCAATTCTCGCAGACCTAGACAAATGAACGCGATTTTCATTGGCTGTATATTCAATACGGTCTGCAGAAGCGTTGACTGCGGGTTGATCTGCTTCAGGTTGCTGGGTCAGGGTGGCGGGGTTGCCGGTGGCGACTATGATGTTGGCCGTGCTGCCGTTCTGCGTCACGGTGAGCATATCGGCGACAATTTTTAGAGAGCCTTGAGTCAGCTGAACATTACCTTCATAAATGGTGATTCCAGCACGCTCGTCTCTGGTGGCGGTATCTGCAGCAATTTTGATGGGCTGTTGTTGATCGTCGGGTAGCGCGAGCGCCAGTGTGCCGTCCAAAGCAAAGATCAATCCGGTCAATGCCAGGATGGCCCACCGCATATTTTGCTTAACCTTCATACGTGCTCTCCACATCGTGTAGCAATCGTACTTTGTCTGTTTTGAGGTCAACATCTAAGCCGCGCGCCGTCGTAACACCTTCAGGAGTGGTCAGTGTGACCTGAGCACCCGTTGTCGCACGCTCTTCGCGCAAAAGAACGCGCAAATGGCTTGTTAGGAGCACGGAATCACCGCTGCGCTCTGTAATTCTGACCCCCTGGTTGAGCCTGAGTTCATCTTGATTTTCCTGGAGTAGGCCGCCACCTGCAGTCAGCGTCCAGTGTTGGCCCTTGTTATCGCGGCCTCGGTATTCTAAAGCGCCAAGTTGTGTCATCGGGCTGTTGACAAAACGACTGGCAGTACTCAAATGTATTGATTCAATACGCTCGCCCTGTAGGTCGTAGCGCCAGCGGTGTGCATTCTCTAGATAGCTTTGCCTCAGATTATCGTCTGTGGCACTAGCGATTTCTTGTCGTGGTGGATCGCCTGCTATGGTTAGCCAAAACAGCAAGGCGGCGATACATGCGAGCAAGGTGGAGTAAGTGATTTTCACGACGCGTAGGTGGCGAGTATTCTCGGCCAGTGTCCTTGTGCTTTCAATATGACTTCACATAAATCACGCACAGCCCCGCGGCCTCCATTAGCCGCACTTACCCAGTCGGCGTGGGACTTTACTTCTGCAACCGCATCTGCCGGGCATGTGCCCAAACCCGCGGCTAGAATCGCGCCAAGGTCGGGTAGATCATCTCCCATATATGCGCACTGCATGAGGTTTATGTCCCGCGAATCGGCAAGCTCTTGGAGCGCTGCCCGCTTATCCTCGCGCCCTTGAATAACCGCGTTAATACCCAGCTCTTTAGCTCTTCGATCGAGTAGAAGGGCGGTTCTTCCGGTAATGATAGCGACTTCGATCCCCATGCTTTGCGCCAGCTTGATGCCTAGTCCATCTTTGATGTTGAATGCTTTGGTCTCTTCGCCGGTATTACCATAAATAACACGTCCGTCGGACATCACGCCATCGACATCGAGAGCGATAAGCCGAATAGCCTGGGCGAGCTGATTAACGTCAATCATTAAGCCAGTCCCGCTCGCAATAGGGACAGAAGATGTGCTACGCCAACAACTTTGTCTTGGTCGTCAATAACGACTAACGTACTGATTCGATGTTGTTCCATCATGCCGAGCGATTCCGCCGCCAGAGTGCCGATATTAATCGTCTTGCCTCCCGGCGACATCAGTGTATCGATTGTGACCGAATTGACGTCGGGCCGATGATCTAAAGCGCGGCGTAAGTCACCGTCGGTAAAAATACCCATCAATTGGCCGTTGTTGTTGATGATGGTAGTCATGCCCAGGCCTTTGGCGGTAATTTCGAGTAATGCGTCGGCCAGGCTTGTCGTAGGCGATACCCGAGGCACGTCAGATCCTGATGCCATGACGTCTTCGATTTTGAGCAGCAGTTTACGACCTAGCGCGCCTCCCGGATGAGAAAATGCAAAGTCTTCAGCGGTGAAACCGCGGGCCTCTAAGAGTGCTATGGCCAACGCATCGCCGAGTACCAATGCGGCCGTGGTACTCGACGTAGGCGCGAGGTCGAGCGGGCAGGCTTCAGTATCAACACCGGCATACAAATGCACATTTGCAGCATCAGCAAGCACAGAGCCAGAGTTGCCCGTCATGCCAATGATTGGGATCCCTAGGCGCTTCAAGAAGGGTAGCAGCATGAGAATTTCGGGGGTTGAGCCACTGTTAGATAAAGCGATGACGGCATCTTGGGCGGTGATCATGCCCATGTCTCCATGCGAGGCCTCTGCTGGATGCACGAAGAAAGCCGGAGTGCCAGTGGAGGCGAGAGTGGAGGCTAGCTTGTTAGCAATGTGCCCAGACTTACCCATCCCCGTCACGATGACTCGACCTTTTACCCCAAGTAGTAACTCACAGGCGCGAGCGAACTCACTGCCGATGTGATCGGCTAGCGCCGATACTGCCGCGCTTTCCATAGAGATAGTGCGTCTCGCGGAAGCTATGAGTTGCTCAGTGCTGAACATAGGAGCGCTCAACTTGGGAAGTTTGGTTGAAAAATTAAAACAACATAATACGCCACATACATCCCTAGGAATACTATTCCGGCACTTCGGCCGAGTCTCGAGGTCTGGGTCTTTTTATCAAACCTTATCCATGTAAAGCCACAGAGCGCCACGGTGGTGAGTAATACCATATCTAGATCACGCAGAATCGCCGCATCAGAAAGTTCTAGATCACTAAAAAATCCCGGTATTGCCAGGACCACTAAGAGATTAAACATGTTGGAACCGATGATGGTACCAATGGCGATATCGGCATGTCCTTTGATTGCGCTCATCACTGATGCGGCGAGTTCTGGAAGACTGGTGCCTATGGCCACAATCGTGAGACCGATCACCAGTTCCGAAATTCCAAGCGCCGAAGCGATATTGACTGCGGACCCTACCAAGGCCCGCGAAGCAATAATCAGCACAATTAATCCGACGACAAAGGTCAGGCTTGCTCGTAAAGTAGTCATGTCGTGAATTTCTGGCGCTTTATCACTGCGATCGGAGCGGCGTGCATGCGCAATTATTTGGCTGAAAAATAATAATAGACCGCCAATTAGCACCCATGCATCAAGATAAGACAGATTCCGATCCCACAGTAGGATGGCACAAACGCTGACCGTGATGAGTAGTAGTGGTAAATCTCGTCTGACGGTAGTTCGGCCGACGAGTATTGGCGATATGAGTAGCGTAATCCCCAAAACCATACCAATATTGGCAATGTTTGAGCCGAATGCATTGCCTACCGCGAGCGTGCCGGCGCCGGTTGCGGCGGCGACTAAAGAGACGAGAATTTCTGGGGCCGAAGTTCCAATCGAGACAATGGTCATGCCGATCAATAACGGCGGCATACCACATCGTCTCGCAAGTGCTGCTGCCCCGTCGACAAAACGATCAGCGCTCCAGATTAAAGCGCCAAGACCTGTCGCTATAACAACTATATCTAATAACATGGAACCTTCGGTTTCTCTGTGTGGTCTTTTAATACATAACTTATTGCGATCGGCGAATTAACGATGGATCGGGTATCATAAGGTTTTTCGATCAGCACTTACCTGGTGAGGCACTTTATTTCGGCATAGCTGAGGGGGAGAGTCTACCTCAGTCCGAACTATATTGGAGGGTCAATTGTGGCTAAAAAATTAAGCTTGCGTTTTACGCTGGCGACTATGATGGTTTTATCGAGTGTCGTGGCTGGATTTATGTCGCCCGGTGTCATTGCTGCTGTTGCAGAAGATGTTTCCGTAGCTTCGGCTCAAGATAAGGCCGTGCATGCTGAGCCGGCCCTGGTTATTGAGGCGGCGACAGCGGCGGTGATGGCGGTTGTACTAGAGGCGCCGGAATATGTCGATGAAGACCCCCAGCGCTATTACGCTGCCATCGGCGCAGAGTTAGATAAGTTTGTTGATTTTCGCGGTTTCGCTCGCGGCGTAATGGGCGATTATGCTAGCAAAAGAGGCTATTCTCGCTTGGATAAAGCGGGACAAAACATGTTGCGACAGCAGCTCAATGATTTTACGGTAGTTATTCGTAAAAACTTAATTGAAACCTATGCTAAAGGATTGCTGGCTTTTGGGGGTTCGCGCCTTGAGTTGACTGAGACCGATGTATCACCGGGTAGCGTTCGAGTGGCCTCGGTTACGCAACTTGTCTACGGTGACCAGAGTCGCGTCTACACGGTCCGATACCAAATGGGTCAGTACGCTGATGGTCGCTGGATGCTGCGCAATATCATTATCGAAAATATCAATCTCGGTGAGATCTATCAGAGTCAATTTGAGGCGGCGGCGAAAGCGGCAGACGGTGATCTTGATAGGGTTATCACTGATTGGAACGTAGCAGACCAGACCGATAGTCAGGAGTCTTAGTATGGAACCGGCACAAGTTAAAGCTTTAGTGCATGAAGCATTTCCCCGTGCAGAAGTGACAGTGGAATTGTCTGCTGGGCACTACACCGTAACAGTTGTCGACGATGGTTTTGCAGGCTTGCGATCGGTGGCGCGCCAGCAAAAGGTGTATGCACCTCTTGCAGATGTTATAGCGCAGGGAGTCATTCACGCGGTAAATATTCGCGCGCTCACTCCTGCAGAGCGAGGTTGATTTTGGATTGCTTATCAATCCACGGTGGTTGTCGTCTTGAGGGCCAGTTGAAAGTGTCGGGCGCTAAGAATGCTGCGTTACCCATTATTGCGGCAACGCTGCTAGCAAGCGATACGACTAAGCTGAGTAATTTGCCGCATCTGCAAGACATCACGACGATGATCGAGTTGCTTGGATGTCTGGGCGTCGGGCTGACGGTTGACGAAAAAATGGGACTGGAAATCGATGCCAGTACGGTCTGTAGCCAGCAGGCGCCCTACGAATTGGTCAAAACCATGCGCGCGTCTATTTTGGTGCTCGGCCCGTTATTGGCGCGCTTTGGGACAGCTAAAGTTTCCTTTCCAGGCGGCTGTGCTATCGGTAGTCGCCCTGTGGACCTGCATTTGAAAGGCTTGGAGGCGATGGGTGCCAAAATCCTCATCGAGGATGGCTATATCAACGCATCAATCGATGGTCGCTTGCACGGTGCAGATATCAACTTTGAAATTGTCACCGTGGGCGGTACTGAAAATTTGCTCATGGCCGCGACTTTAGCTGAGGGCGTAACAACACTTCGCAATGCGGCCCGAGAGCCTGAGGTGGTCGATCTCGCGCATTGCCTGATCGCTATGGGTGCAAAAATTGAAGGTGCGGGATCTTCTACGCTAGTGATCGAGGGTGTGGAGTCGCTACACGGTTGTGATTACACGGTCATGCCCGATCGGATTGAGGCGGGGACTTATCTAGTCGCTGCTGCTGCAACAGGCGGTAAAATCCGCTTGGAGGGCGCCGCGCCGCGCCATCTTGATGTAGTGTTGGAGAAGTTACGCGAAGCCGGTGCTATTGTGACTTCAGGTGATGATTGGGTGGCGCTGGATATGGAGGGTCGTCGTCCTAAATCTGTGTCGATTACCACGGCACCCTATCCGGGATTTCCTACCGACATGCAGGCCCAATTCACTGCATTGAATACCATTGCTGAAGGTGTCG
Organism: uncultured Luminiphilus sp.; assembly: GCA_963926105.1. GTDB lineage: Bacteria > Pseudomonadota > Gammaproteobacteria > Pseudomonadales > Halieaceae > Luminiphilus. The sequence goes on from CAWUVW010000005.1 coordinate 81,132, forward strand.
GGCGTATCACCGAGACGGTCTTTGAGAACCGCTTAATTCAAACCCATGAAATGAACCGAATGGGTGCCAATATTATGATTGAAGGTAATGTAGCCACGATTGTTGGGCGTGAACATCTTAACGGCGCGCCGGTTATGGCCTCTGACTTACGTGCATCGGCGAGCTTGGTGATTGCCGGTTTGGTTGCGCACGGTGAAACCCGCGTCGATCGAATTTATCATATTGATCGCGGCTATGAATGTATCGAAGAGAAATTACAGTCTTTGGGCGCCAATATTCGTCGAGTTTCAAGTTAATTACTGCAATGCTGGCGGTGCCGGCGCCGCTTTCTCTAATGTGTTAATCGAGTAAAGAGAGTGTTATGAAACTTCCGCTGACTATAGCCCTGACGAAGGGGCGTATTCTCAAGGAAACGCTACCCCTGCTAGCTCAGGCTGGCATCACGCCTTTGGAAGATGTGTTTAACAGTCGAAAGTTGATATTTGAAACCGGTGAGCCGAATGTACGATTGGTGATTTTACGGGGTTCAGATGTCATGACCTATGTGCGCCACGGTGCTGCAGATGTCGGGGTGGTGGGTAAGGATATGTTGCTGGAATTTGGCAGTGAGGGATTGTACGAGCCGCTGGATTTAGACATTGCACGCTGTCGGTTAATGACGGCCGGTTTTTCAGATGCACCGCGTGATCGCCCACGGTTGCGCGTTGCGAGCAAGTTCATCAATGTTGCCCGCCAGCATTATGCGCAGCGAGGTGTCCAGGCTGAGTTGATCAAACTATATGGTGCGATGGAGCTGGCGCCGCTAATGAATTTGGCGGATGAAATAGTAGATATTGTTGATACAGGTAATACTTTACGGGCGAATGGCATGGCGCCGCTTGAGCATATTGCTGATATTAGCGCTCGTTTGATTGTGAATAAGGCCGCCATGCGTACCCGACATGCAGCGATTCGTCAGCTGATAGAGAGTTTATCTGCGGCGGTTGCCAGCCGTGAAACAGCGGTGCTGGAATGAGTGGTCTGATTCGTCGTTTAGATGCTGCTGCTGCCGATTTTGGCACGGCATTTGAACAGCTGACAGCGGTGTTTGATCAGCGCGATCCAACCCTGGCAAGTCAGGTGAGTGCGATCATTGATGATGTGAGACATCGCGGTGATGCGGCAGCTATCGACTACACCAACCGCTTTGATCGTCGTGCTGTGACGCACATAAGTGACTTGACCTTGTCGGCAGACGAGCTCGCGCGGGCGTTGGCAGAGATTCCAGCCGCAGAGCGCGCAGCGCTTGAGCAAGCGGCACAACGTATTCGAGAATATCACGCGCATCAACTTTCACGTAGTTGGTCTTTCGACGACCAATATGGCAATACCTTGGGGCAAAAAATTACCGCATTGGCACGGGTGGGTATTTATGTGCCTGGAGGCAAGGCCAGTTATCCGTCATCTGTGCTGATGAATGCCATCCCTGCGCGCGTTGCTGGGGTGGGTGAGTTGATCATGATGGTCCCGGCCCCCGCTGGCGATCTCAATGCCTTGGTCCTAGCCGCCGCCGCTATCGCGGGCGTGGATAAAGTATTTACCATCGGCGGCGCTCAGGCTATTGCTGCGCTCGCCTATGGTACTGAGAGTGTGCAAAAGGTTGATAAGATTGTTGGCCCTGGAAATCGCTACGTAGCAGAGGCCAAGCGACAGGTCTTCGGCAGTGTTGGCATCGATATGGTCGCAGGACCGTCCGAGATTCTTATTCTTGCGGATGGGTCCGTCCCACCCGAATGGTTGGCGATGGACATGTTTTCTCAGGCTGAGCATGACGAACAAGCTCAGGCGATATTAATCAGTCCCGATGCCGCTTACCTTGATCGTGTCGAAGCGGCTATGGAGACGCTACTGCCGAGTATGCCGCGCGCAGATATTATTCGCGCATCACTTTTGGGTCGTGGTGCGCTTATCAAAGTGACCAATATGGCGGAGGCTATCGCGATGAGTAATTTGATAGGGCCTGAGCATTTAGAGTTAGCTACCGCCGATGCTGAGGCGTGGGTTGATCATATTGAAGTGGCTGGGGCTATTTTTGTCGGTGCTATGAGCTCAGAGTCCTTGGGTGACTATTGCGCAGGTCCGAACCATGTTTTGCCAACCTCAGGGACAGCGCGCTTTTCATCGCCCCTAGGCGTTTATGACTTTCAGAAGCGCAGCTCGATTATTAATTGTTCCACCGAAGGCGCCCGTGCGCTGGGTAAAGTGGCCTCAGTTCTTGCTCGCGGCGAATCCTTGGTGGCCCATGCCCGCAGCGCAGAGTTACGAAGCGAGCGCCACTGAGTATTCTTATTAGTGCGCAAGCGCTATTTGGCACTGTAATAAGAAGGGTAGTTGTGCGCTTAGATTAGCTAATAAGGTTACTCAGTATTGCTACCGCGGTGACCAACAATCGCTTCTAGAACCTTATCTACTGCTCCTCGCTTAATGCCGACTAGCAGCTGTTCACCAGGCCTTAAGCGCGCGATGTTATCCATCGCTAAGCGTCCGTCGGCAACCGGCTCGCCATCGAGGGAGGTGATGGCATCTCCCACGATGATGCCCGCTCGACCCGCAGGACCATCTGCGCTTACTTCGGTGACGACGAGTAACTGCTGTTGTTCGCCTTGACTATCTTGACCGACCAGTAATTCGACGCTGACGCCTAGCCAGCCGCGCACCACATTGCCGTAGCTTATGAGATCTTGCATGACATAGATGGCCAAATTACTCGGTGTTGCCAGGTTGATACCGATACCGATGCTCGGCCCTGTATCGCTATCGTCGTTATTAGCTGTGTATATGAGGGTATTAATACCGACTAAGCGACCTTCAGTATCGATCAGCGCGCCGCCCGAGTTTCCTAAGTGAATGCTGGCATCAGTTTGGATATAGTCCTCGTAGGCGCTCAGCTGCAATCCGTAGCGGCCGAGGCCTGAAACAATACCCTGGCTGACTGAGTGACCAAAGCCGTAGGGGTTGCCAATGGCTAAAACAACATCGCCAACCCGGACTTGGTCTGAGTTTGCAGGTTTTATAGGGTTCAGGTTGGGTAAGTTGATTTTTAATACGGCGAGATCAGTTTCAGGGTCACTTCCCACTACGATTGCACTAGCCGAACGCCCATCATGAAGCATAACTTGGATCGCATCGGCGTCTGCGATGACGTGATTGTTAGTGATTATATGTCCAGTGGTACTCATGATGACACCGGAGCCTAGGGATCGCTCAATACGTTGACGCCGACTATTTGGGCCTGTAAATCTGCGCAAGAAAAGGTCGTCGGCTCGTGTAGTCCTGTTTTCGGCAACAAGTTTGGCGGTGTAAATATTTACAACGGAGGGCGTTGCTCGCGTTACCGCATCACGATAACTGGCCACAGTAGTCCTACTGGTAGGCAGTAAGGGTTCATTAAGGACCCAGCGATCTAAAATCAGTATCGCGGCAAGTAAACCTGCAATGATTGGCCAAACAAACGTAATGAAAGCATCTTTCACTGGCGTACTCCTTTACCAGGCATTGTAAAACACTCTGTTAGCGTTAATCTCTGTTCAGTATTATTTTTTATTGTCTGACTGGAGTAACACATGGCGATTAGTCGCAACCATTTGATTTCGGCATTGGATAATTTACTACAACCTGGGGATTTTAAAGACTACTGCCCGAACGGTTTGCAAGTTGAAGGCACTCAAGAGATAGCGCGAATAGTCTCTGGTGTTACCGCCTGTCAGGCACTAATTGATAAGGCTATTTCCTTACGTGCTGACGCATTACTGGTGCATCATGGTTATTTCTGGCGCGCTGAAGACCCGCGTCTTGTCGGGATGAAAGGGCGTCGTATCACCGCGCTGATTAAATCAGATATCAATTTGTTGGCTTACCACTTGCCACTAGATTGCCATCCGACTTTGGGTAATAACGCTGGTCTGGGTCGTGCAATGGGTTTGGCGGAGTTTTCCCTCATTAACCCACTTGAGCCGAATTTGCCGGTATTTATTGGCGAGCTCAGCGAGCCCATGCCTCAGTCTATATTGGTTGAACGGCTGACAAATGTGCTCGGTCGGCAGGTTATTTCGGTTCTTGAGCGATCGGTGCGGCGTATAGCTTGGTGCACAGGCGGAGGGCAAGACTATATTGATGTGGCTGCTGATGCCGGTGCTGATCTCTTCGTGACGGGAGAAATTTCAGAGCAAACGGTGCATGTTGCTCGTGAACGAGGTATTGGATTTATTGCGGCGGGGCATCATGCAACCGAGCGTTTTGGTGTGCAAGCCGTTGGGGCGTGGCTGGCCGATGAGTTCGATATTGAGCATTATTTTGTGGATATCGACAGCCCGGCGTAGAGCCTTGTTAATTTGATGGCGGTTTATGGCGGCAATGTTTGCAACCCAGGCTGGCATTGGAGTGCGGTGCTATACCGTTGTCAGAAACACAGGTTGTGAATTAGGGTGCGAAGCTTAAAATCCAGCCAATAAATCTTATTGCTGGCAGCCGGCCAGATTGGTTGACGCAACCGCATTGGTTGCGTATCTGAGAGCCTTGCCATCGGTCCTCGTTTGCTCAATAGCCGGAGCGGTACTCGTAGTTTTCGACGGGAATGGTAGATTTTTCAATGCCGAAGTCTTCTGCCAACTGCCCTTGATCTTGTGGATCTTTTTTGGGGGCATAATCAAGCGGCTGCGCAGTATTTAGGAGGTATGCTGAAACGTCATTTTGATCATTCTGGCTGAGAATGGTGGCGTTTAGCTTGACACTGCCATCTGATAGTTTGTCAGCGCCGAGTGCCATGTGACGGTAGACCGCTCGATAGTCGCTGGTAAGTTGCTCAAATAAATGCGCTGTCTGAGCGAAATGCTGGGTGACTTCGGCCTCGTAATCGGCGCGGCTCTCGAGTGCACGCTCTAATCGCTGTTCAAGGTCAACAACCACATCGCGATTGCTGCGCTTGCGTAGTCCAAGGAACCAGCCAGTACCTAAACCAATGCCCAAGGCAAGGACGGCGGTAGCGAGATAGGCGAAACTGAATGACATGTCGATAACTCCGAATAAGGACATCACTGAATAGGTGGTAGTGTAACCCCTACAACGCAAGAGGTGTAATTTACACAATAGTTTGCTCCTAGTTTCTCGGAGCGCTAAAGTTCTGCTCAATCAAAGGATGCTGTTGTGACCACTACCCCTGCACTTACACCGATGGAGCGCTATGCGCAGGAGCTTGAGCGCAGCGATTTTATCGCTGACGAAGCGCAGCGCCAAGCTGTCATTTTGTTACAGGATTTATATGAACGGCTACTTAAGCGCGAGGCATCTAATGGTCGTAAGGGCGCGCGGCTGCGCAAGTTGTTTGGCGCGAACAGTTCGCCAGAGCTCGGATTGTATTTTTGGGGTGGGGTTGGGCGCGGCAAAACCTATCTGGTAGACACCTTTTTCGACAGCCTCCCGGTCGACCGGAAGATGCGTGTTCATTTTCATCGATTTATGCAGCGCGTTCACGATGATCTCACTGCACTTTCGGGAGAGAAAAATCCATTAGAGTTAGTAGCTGATGGCATTGCTAATGAAGCCATTGTTATCTGTTTTGATGAGTTTTTTGTCTCTGATATTGCCGATGCCATGATTCTCAGTGGCTTGATGCAGGCGCTCTTTAGTCGTGGTGTTACATTAGTTGCAACCTCTAATATTGAACCGCAATACCTCTATCGCGATGGCCTGCAGCGGGCTCGATTTCTCCCTGCCATTGACTTGATTCAGCGTTTTACTCGGGTGGTGAATGTCGACTCTGGTGTCGATTATCGATTGAGAACGCTTGAACAAGCTGAGTTATTCCACTACCCACTGGATGAGGCAGCCGATGCGGCATTGGCGGAAAGTTTTTCCGCACTGGCGAATGGCTTGGAGGGGCGACGCAAACTGATACAAATCAATCGCAGGGATGTCGAGGTACTGTGGATGGTTGAGGGGATGGGCTGGTTCACATTTGACGAACTATGTTGTCAGCCGCGCAGCGCTAGCGACTTCGTCGAATTAGCACGGATCTTTCAGACTGTTCTCATTGAAGCTGTACCCGTGATGGATAGCTCGTCAGAGGATGCCGCGCGCCGATTTATTAATTTGGTTGATGAATTTTATGACCGCAACGTTAAGTTACTAATAACGGCTGCAGATGAGCCTGCAGCGCTGTATACTGGTCGACGGTTGAGCTTTGAATACCAGCGGACTTTGTCTCGTTTATTGGAGATGCAGTCTCGGGAATATCTGGGTCGAGAACATCGGCCGTAATAAATTTTGCCCACTATTGAAATGACTATTGAAACCTACGCGCCGTTCCAGTAAAATCCGCGCTCCTTTTAATTCGGCCCCAAAGGTCACAGAAAATGAAAACTTATAGCGCCAAGGCTGCTGACGTACACCACGATTGGTTCCTCGTCGATGCCGAGAATAAGACCCTTGGCCGCTTGGCTGCCGAGATTGCACATCGTTTGCGTGGCAAGCACAAGCCCGAGTACACACCACACATGGATATGGGCGACTACATCGTCGTCGTCAACTGCGAAAAGGTTCGGGTAACCGGCAAGAAGCAGACCGACAAGATGTATCACCATCACACTGGCTATATCGGCGGTTTGAAGTCATTCAGCTTCGAAAAGTTGATTGAGCGCGCTCCTGAGCGTGTTCTTCAGCGTGCCGTCAAAGGTATGCTGCCGCGCAGCCCTTTAGGTCGCGCCATGTTTAAGAAGCTCAAGATCTATACTGGTCCTGAGCACCCCCACATTGCACAACAGCCGCAAGCGCTGAGTATCTGAGGAGCCAGCAGATGGCAGCAACACAATATTACGGAACCGGTCGCCGCAAGACTTCAACCGCTCGCGTATTTCTGAAGAATGGCAGTGGCAACATTACGGTTAATGGACTGCCACTTGACCAGTATTTTGGTCGCCAAGTGGCGCGAATGATTGTACGTCAGCCGCTCGAATTAGTTGACTTAGCTGGCAAGTTCGATGCAAATGTCACCGTAGCCGGTGGCGGAAGTTTCGGTCAGGCTGGAGCTATTAGACATGGTTTGACTCGTGCATTGATGGATTATGACGAGTCGCTGCGTCCCGGATTACGCGCTGCTGGCTTCGTTACTCGCGATGCCCGTGAAGTAGAACGTAAAAAGGTTGGTTTTCGAAAGGCGCGTCGTCGCCCGCAGTTCTCCAAGCGTTAATTCTTTTCGGCGGATTTCCCCAGAAAAGCCGGCGATTGCCGGCTTTTCTATTTTTTGGCTGCGAGTATTTATCTATAAACGCAAATTGGTAGAAATATCCAGAATTCCCGGCCCGCTTTTGGTCGTTACGGGTTGCCGCTAACGGTCTAGCCTATTAGACTTCATGCGCCGAATTTCTATCGCTGCCGACGGCTGTCTGTGGCGATTCGTTTTTATTGTCTGGGCACTGGTGTAAGCCAGAATATACGACCCACTCATCCGGAGAGTGATGTAGATGAGCGAAATCAACCAAACTTCTGATACGCAAGCTGCGGCTGCGTCCAGTCAGACTCGACGTCGTTTTTTGACGGCGGCGACCTCTGTAGTCGGTGTGGCGGGTGCTGCGGGTGTCGCCGTGCCATTTTTGGGTTCTTGGAACCCGTCTGAAAAAGCTAAAGCCGCTGGTGCGCCCGTGAAGGCTGACATCAGTAAAATTGAGCCAGGGCAGATGGTTGTTGTTGAATGGCGCGGTATGCCTGTTTACGTGCTGAACCGCACTGCAGAACAGCTGGCGAGCTTGTCAAAGTTGGACCCACAATTAAAAGACCCCGACTCGGTGTTTTCTGTGCAGCCTCCTTACATTACGGATAATGCGCGCTCGCTGCGGCCCAGTTTGTTAGTTGTTGTCGGTTTGTGCACGCACCTCGGTTGTGCGCCCAAGTATCGTCCCGAGGTGGGCGCTGCAGATATGGGTGGAGATGAGTGGCTAGGAGGCTTCTTCTGCCCGTGTCATGGCTCAAAATTTGATCTTGCGGGTCGCGTTTTCTCAGGTGTGCCGGCGTCCTCTAACTTAGAGGTACCACCGTACTTCTTTGAGGGCGAGAAAATTCTCGTGATTGGCGTAGACGCGGAGGCAGCGTAATGAAAAGGGCATTAACTGGCATAGTAGATTGGATTGACGCGCGCCTGCCTATTAAGCGGGCATGGGACACCCATATGGGTGAGTACTACGCGCCTAAGAATTTCAACGTGTGGTACTTCTTTGGTGTGTTCGCCCTGTTGGTTTTGGTTAACCAGTTGTTGACGGGCATTTGGTTGACAATGAATTATACCCCGAGCTCAGAAGAGGCTTTTGCATCGGTTGAATACATCATGCGTGACGTAGATTACGGTTGGTTGCTGCGCTATATGCACTCAACGGGCGCGTCCGCATTCTTCATCGTGATTTATCTGCACATGGTGCGGGCTCTGATTTATGGGTCTTATAAAAAACCAAGAGAACTGATTTGGATCTTCGGCATGTTGATCTTTGTCGTACTTATGGCTGAGGCGTTTGTAGGCTATGTACTTCCTTGGGGGCAGATGTCTTACTGGGGTGCGCAGGTAATTATCTCGTTATTTGGTGCTATTCCAGTGGTTGGTGAGGATATTGTGACCTGGATACGTGGTGACTACCTGATCTCGGGTATTACACTGAATCGATTCTTTGCGCTGCATGTCGTCGCCCTCCCGATTGTATTGTTGGCGCTGGTAGTGTTGCACATCCTAGCCTTGCATGAAGTGGGTTCTAATAACCCAGACGGTGTTGAGATCAAGAAAAACAAAGATGCTAATGGCATTCCGTTAGATGGAATCAAGTTCCATCCTTATTACTCGGTACATGACATTCAAGGTATTGCAGTATTTTTATTCTTCTTCTGTGCTGTGATCTTCTTTATGCCCGAAATGTCAGGCTACTTCTTAGAGTTTGCCAATTTTGAGGAAGCAAATGGTCTGAAGACACCTGCACACATTGCTCCTGTCTGGTATTTCACGCCGTTTTATTCGGTGCTTCGTGCGGTACCTGACAAATTTTGGGGTTTCATCGCCTTCGCGGCATCGGTAGCTATTCCCTTCGCATTGCCATGGCTTGATCGTTGTGAAGTAAAGTCTTGGCGCTATCGTGGCATGATTAATCGCGTTATGTTGGTGCTGTTTTTTGCTTCGTTCCTGATTCTGGGTGTCCTCGGTGTTAAGGCGCCTACGCCGGAGCGCACGTTTTTGGCTCAGATTTGTTCGGTTTTTTACTTCATGTTCTTCTTGGCGATGCCAATATGGTCGACGCTGGACAAGACTAAGCCTGTGCCCGAGCGCGTCACAATGAACGGCGGTATGGGCTTATTAAAAGCTGCGGGGCTGCTCATCATTATCGGGCTGCTCACTGTTTTGCCACTCAAGGCTGTCGGCTCTGAGTCCGCCTTTGCTTGTGGAACCATACCTTGTGATTCTTTTGAGGCAGATCCGGTAGATCAGGCATCTCTGCAGCACGGTGCTGCGGTTTATGCGAATTACTGCATGGGCTGCCATTCTTTGCAGTACTCGCGTTATAACCGTGTTGCTAGAGATCTTGGCATCCCCGAGGACTTGTTTAAGGCAAATCTCATCTTCGATCCGGATACTAAAATTGGATCGCACATGGATAACGCGATGGATAAAGCCAATGCAAAAGTCTGGTTTGGTGCAACACCACCAGACCTAACATTGATTTCACGGGCGCGTCAGCCAGAGTGGGTATACACTTACTTGCGCACATTCTATCGCGATGATTCTCGCCCTTATGGCGTCAACAACAAAGTATTTCCAAAAGTAGGTATGCCGCACGTACTGATGGAACTGCAGGGTGTGCCTGAGTGTGCTGCTGCGCCGTTTAATGATGGACAGGTAGACAGAGACCCATTAACCGGGGAGCAATTGATGGAAGACCCCTGTGGGCGTCTTGAAATTGCGGCTGCTGGTATGATGAGTGCTGATCAGTTTGACGAGACAATTTACGATTTGGTTAATTTTCTTGCCTATACGGCGGAGCCCTCAAAACTAGAGCGACAGCGCATGGGTATTTTTGTGATGTTGTTTTTAGCGGTATTCTTTATATTCGCTTGGCTGTTGAGTCGCGAATATTGGAAAGACGTCCACTGAAACGTGTGACACTATTTTTGGGCTGCCCAGCTGGACAGCCCGCTTTTGCGCCGCGATATCGTGGCGCCAGCCCGGAGCTTTACCATGAAGCACTCTGATGATGCGCAAGGGGTCGTTTCTAAGCGCTCCTCCATGACCCTATTTTCAGATAGTAATAGCCACTACAGCCATCGCGTTCGCATTGTGTTGGCAGAGAAGGGTGTCACGGTTGATTTGATTGAATCTGACAGCGGCAATATGCCTGCAGAACTTGGGGATCTTAATCCTTACAATTCGATGCCTACGTTAGTCGATCGAGACCTGGTTCTCTATGAGTCTAAGGTGATGATGGAGTATTTGGATGAGCGTTTCCCGCATCCGCCATTGCTGCCCGTTTATCCCGTCGCTCGTGCGGAAAGTCGCTTATTTATGTATCGCATCGAACGAGATTGGTGTGCGCTTGTAGACGCGATTCAAAGCTCTCGAAGCGATAATGTGGTGGCTAAATCCGCAAAAGAATTGCGTGAAAGTCTGATGGCAATAGCACCGATTTTTGCTGAAAAGTCGTATTTCATGAGCGATGAATTCACGCTTGTGGACTGCTGTATCGCACCCATTTTGTGGCGTTTACCTGCTTTGGGAATTGATGTGCGTCCGAGCAAGCAATCGAAACCGCTGCTGGCGTATATGGAACGTCTGTTTACGCGAGAGTCTTTCCAGGAAAGTTTGTCGATCCAGGAACGAGAAATACGCACCTAAGGTGCTTAGTGGTGAAACCCGGTGACATCTAGTCGGCCTTACATTATTCGCGCTATCTATGATTGGATCGTAGATAACAACTGTACGCCGCATTTACTGGTGGATGCGACACGCAGTGACGTTATGGTCCCTGAGTCCTATGTGACTGAGGGGCAGATCGTGCTCAATATTTCACCGACCGCGGTGGTCGAATTGCAGTTGGGTAACGAGGCGATATTGTTCAATGGTCGCTTTGGCGGCCAGCCCTTCGATATCTACGTTACCATCGGTGCGGTGCTCGGCATTTACGCGCGGGAAAACGGTCAAGGGATGGTTTTTGAGCCGGAGCCTGCGGACCAACCTCAGCCGCCTCAATCCCCGGAACCGAACGGTAAAGCAGCGGTGCCTGAACGCGTACGTCCAGCGCTCAAAGTCGTCAAATAACGCGAGAATTTTGAGTGCGTCAATTTGGCTTTTTATGTGCTTTTTAGATTATCTCAAAAAGCCGCACGACTCTCAAAACGCCGCTGATACCTGCCGCCACCTCCGCAACTCGGTCCGCCTCCTCGGATGTTAGCAGTCCCATAAGATAGACAACGCTATTCTCAGTGACGACTTTAGTCCGCTTGGATGGCGTGTTCGAGGTGATGAGGAGCTTCGACTTAACTTGTGTCGTTAGCCATAAATCATTGGCGTAAGATTCGGCATCGGCGTTTTCTCTGACTTCTAGCTCGTTGTAGATTCGCCTAACGCCAGAGATTTTGCGTAGCACATTGGGTACCTCGGCTTTGAGGTCAAGGTTGGCGACTTGTCCTGTAACAAGCACAAATCCATTGTAGGAGACGACGACGAGATTGGCTTCATCGAACGCATCATCGAAGGCCCGTATGTTGATGATGGCTTTCGTTTCAATGCTTTCGTCTTCTATTTGCTGCGCCATCGTGCGCGTGCCGGGATCCTCTTCGATAGTATCGGACTCAAATGTCGCCAGCAGTGATCCGCAGCCAGTCATTGCTATGACCAATAAAGCGGCTACTAATAGTTTGTATGAACTAGGTAGAGTCATCGATTAATCCTCAAGTTCTCCAAAAATTGTGGCGTCAATGAGCTGTGCTAAGCAGATCGCACTACTGCAGGTCAGCGCTAAGCAATTTCCCGGATCGCTTCCGGGAAAAGCTAGGCTAGCTCCGGGTCCTTGGTTGCCTAGCCAAATTACATTCATCTGTCTTTGATCGAGTGCCTGAGAGAGTCGTTCAATTTCGGCAGTACTCAGTTGAGTGCAAAAAATAACGGCAAAATCGCAGTGTTGCCCTAGCGCCCGAAGTTGGTCCGCTATCCAGCTCACCCCGGACTCGCTACTATTCGTGTTTCGAGCGGTTAATTCAACCACTGGGAGGGATGGTCGTTCGCGCTGGAGGCCTTTTCGAAGCAAATCACTGAACAGCGCGGCGCTTGCAGCGTCGCTACCTGCGCCACAGGCAAAAATCTTCCCGTCGGCGTAAATCGCTTCCGCAGCCTGGCTAGCGCCATTACTGGTTATATCGGCGATTGCATCGACAGACAGGCTGAGTTGCTCTATCTGCTGATGAAACTGTTTAGCAACCCTTTGATAGAACGACATATAAAATCTTCCAGTGACGAAATATTGTTAGCGGCTAGTCGAGGCCAAACGCACTGCGCAACCACTTTGGCGTTGCGCCGGCTATCGATCCGGCATCGCAATCATACGCGACGATATCAAAGCGGCAGATCATATTGGCAAATTGCCGGTGTTGTCGCAAAAATAGGTGAGCGCTTTTAATTATCTTTTGTTGTTTTGTATGCCCTACCGACGCCGCAGCATCAAGATATCGCGACGGCCGCCGTTGTCGTACTTCAATAAATACTAGGTAATTACCTTGTGTCATTACAAGGTCAATTTCGCCCCAAGCACAATGGTAGTTGGCTTGAACTAACTGTAACCCCTGTCCCAGCAAAAACACCTGCGCATGGGCTTCAAATTTCTTTCCTTGGTCTAGCATAGCCGCGCACTGGTCGCTCTAGTATCGTGATAGCAAGTTTATTCAGTGTGACTTGATGCTGTCACCAGCAAAAATAACCGAATTTAATTCCCTTTCGATCTCGCCATTGCGTCTACGATTCAGCAGTCCGGTTTCTCCTCGAGCAATTGCTGCTGTGGTTTGTGCAGATTGATCTAAGTGTTCGGTTAGCATTACTGCATCACGCCCTAATGCTTGTAGGCTGGTGTAGCGGTCTAGCTGTGGGGTGTTGAGTGCGGCCGGTATCTCAACGAATCGCACACCATTGAGATCTTGATTACCCACGTTCTGACTGTTGCCGTTGACCGTAGACGGAGCAAAAATGGGCAGATCTCCACCGTAATGGAACACGAGTAGAGGACGTAAAGTTCGCGCTTCCCCGGGCGATGGCGCCAGTAGAAATACGCTATCTATATCGGCTCTGCGTCGAGCGCGAGTAACGACTGCAGGTTCAAATGCAGCTTCAAGCTGTTTAATGCGAGCTTCTGATCCACTAGATCCCAACATCTCCGCGATATATTGCGATGCGGGTTCGTCAGCGCTGATATACGCCTCGGCTTTTATTTGACCTCCAAGCGTTCGCCACTCTTGTGTTAGTGATGCGGTCATTCTTCTGCCCCAGTCATTATCGGGGGCAATAATGACGCCGTGCCGCAGTCCGTCAGCAAAGGCGAGGGCGGCGAGCTGTCGGGCCTCATCTTCTGGGGCGAGACTGAGTGCATTCCAGCCTTGCGCATCGCTCTCAGCTACTGCTTCGGGGCGGTTGAGGGCAATAATAGGAACAGGGCGTTGGCGCAGATTGGCAAGGCGGCGGCTGCGGGCTTTAGTTAGGGGGCCGATGACCACATCTGATCCGCTATCTAGCGCTGCTTGATAAGCATAGACGGCATCGGGATAGAGCTCTGTATCGACAGTGAGTAGTCTCGGTCGCGTCTGCGGATCTTGGTAGTTTTTGTACAGTGCCTCGACGATGCCGTCTAGAACAGCGTTTGCAGCATCGCTAAGTCGGCCGCTAATGGGTAGTAAAACTGCCAGCTGTTGCGGTGAGGGTTGGTCCAGCCAGCGGCTTAAACCGGCGGGTAACGCAGGAAGTGCCGAATGAGTGGGGTGTTGTTGAATCCATGCCGATACTGCCGTACGCCCTCGATGATAGGCCTGTAGTAGCTCTAGCCAGCCGCGCCAGTCGGCATCGACAGCGCTCATTTGAGCGTGCCTAAGCTGTGTATCGTTAACATGCATCAAATAATCAAATAGTTGGTCGCCTAGTAGCGCGTTGTTACTCGATGTCGTCATTAGGCGTTGGTGGAGTAAACGAGCGGCCTCTAGCCACTCGTGTTCTATAGCCGCTCTTGATTCTTTTATCCTCAGTACCTGCTTGTGACCCGAGCTATCCATTTCGCTGGCGCTATTGAGCAGTTGCTCTGCACTTGCGGTATCACCCGACAGCCAGGCTAAATTTGAGTCGATCAACGCTAGGCTGGTGGCATCCAGTCCTGCCCTTAATAGTGTGTCGCGCTCGACCCAGGCAGCAGCGTCACCGAAGTCACGCGCAATTTGATCTACGCGCTCAAGCGCGGTGTTGTTAATTGTCTGCCCCGGCTTGGCGGGTATCGACGTAGGTGTGACGGCGGTTTTAGGTGGTTGGACAGTTTGACTCGCATTGTCTTCAGGCGTGCTTGCGCAGCCCGCTAATAGCAGTATTGACAGCATAAGTGTCAGTCCGCTGCGGGTTGGGCGCGAATGAAAAAATGCTGAGCGTAATGTGCTTTGGTCTGCGATCATGGGCATAGTATAAAGGGGAGTGATCAACTTGGAACGCGGTTTGTACATTGTACCGACGCCAATTGGCAATTTAGAAGATATAACCTTACGCGCAATCTCGATATTGCAGCAAGTTGATATCATCGCGGCCGAGGATACGCGGCATAGTCAGCGCCTGTTGGGGCATTTCAATATCGAGACTCGACTTGTCTCCTATCACGAGCATAGTGGCGAGGCTGAGACGCAAAAACTGGTTGACCGGATTATGTCTGGAGAGCGCGTTGCGCTGATCAGTGATGCGGGCACACCACTGGTCTCTGATCCTGGTTATCGCCTCGTGCGTGCGACGCAGGATGCTGGTCTGCCCGTTATACCACTGCCAGGCCCATGTGCGGCGATCGCCGCGCTCAGTGCGAGTGGTCTGGCCACCGATCGTTTTCATTTCGAAGGATTTTTATCCAGTAAATGTTCGCAGCGTCATGGCCGACTTGAAGCTCTAGCTGATTATCAGGGTACCTTGGTGTTTTATGAGGCGCCCCATCGGATCGCTGCGACCTTAGCGGATGCAGTGGATGTATTTGGCCCAAATCGTGAAGCGGTGTTGGCACGCGAGTTAAGTAAAGCGTTTGAGACGATCAAGCGGTTACCGTTGTCCGAACTCTATCACTGGGTACATGGCGATGCGAATCAGCAACGGGGTGAGCAGGTTCTTATGATCGCCGGTGCCGTACCCGAATTGGATACCGTTGATGCCGCAACTCGCGCATGGCTCATGCGTTTGGCTAAAGAATTACCGCCGCGCAAGGCCGCGGCGATCGTCGCTGAAATGACGGGCGGGAAAGCCCGGACACTTTATGATTTATTGTTAGCTGCCCGTGATCGATAGCCTAACGTATTTACAGTTGTCTTAGTGGGCGTCACGTAAACGCTTGTGTTAAAGTTCACCTCGAGTCGGTTAGGCGGTCGCTATCAGCTTCGGTTGATAGAGGAAAGTCCGGGCTCCATAGGGTAAGAGTGCCAGGTAACGCCTGGGGGGCGCGAGCCTACGGAAAGTGCAGCAGAAAGGAAACCGCCGGGCGTAAGTTCGGTAAGGGTGAAAAGGTGCGGTAAGAGCGCACCGCGCGACTGGTAACAGGCGTGGCGATGGTAAACCCCACTCGGAGCAAGACCAAATAGGGATCCGTATGCCGTGACCCGCGGTGGATTCGGGTAGGTCGCTACAGGCGAGCGGCGACGCTCGTCGCAGATGAATGATCGTCCAAGACAGAACC
>CAWUVW010000006.1:0-38793 GCA_963926105.1 uncultured Luminiphilus sp.
GTCCGACGAGCGTCGCAACTATCGTGCCATCGGGGCTTAAAAGCCATGTTGTGGGCAGCACTTGCGGCCGGGTTTTAGTCAATAACGTCGCGGGATCAAACGAGAGGTTATCGAACGCAATGCCCAGCTGTGCGATCTGATCTGATAACTGCTTTGCTTGGACACCATCAAAATTCACGCCCAACACCTGGACATCCGCGCGCTGATTTATAGCGTTCAACACAGGGATCTCCTCGCGACATGGGCCGCACCAAATTGCCCAGTAGTTAACAAATCGCCAAAGACCCTCGCCGGGTAACACGGCTTTTGACGTATCGCAGGCCGTCAATAAGGTCATTAAACAAGCGAGGAAAACGAGGCGAGCGTGCATCAAGAGACTCCCTGGGCAAATAAATCATGGAGTTTGATTGACAGGCGCTTATGCTGATCGACCCGCTGTTCTTGGATGAGTTCGCTGGCGCGTCGCTGCCAGTCGAGCGCATTACCGGGTAAATCGGGAACATCAAGCTCTTGATTGATGAGCTTTTTGATATCGTTGAGCTCGACTGAGTGTAAGTCCTTTGATAGCAAGTAATGTCCCTGTGCATTTTGCTCAATGATGTGCGCACGTTTAAAGGCATCTCGAATGGTGCGCCAGCTTTCGCTGTCTAGTCCTCCAGGTACCACCGTTTTACTGCGTAATAGATTGAGTTCACTCAATACTCGCCCCTTAGCTTGGGCGCGCCACAGCAAAAATAGTACGTCGAGTGCTTTCAATAACAAGGGCCGGTTGGCTTGGGCTTTATTCTGGTAGGCGGAGATGCTGTGGACCAGAATCGCTCCCACTAAGACAATGTTCCAGGTGACATACAGCCAGAGTAGAAATAATGGCACTGCGGCAAACGCACCATAGACAAATGTATAGCTGGAATTAGACATCACGCTGGTAAACAGTAGCCGAGCAATGACGAAGGCAACAGCAGCAAACGCGCCGCCCACTAAGGCGTGTTTGAAGGGAACCTCTGAATTGGGGACCGTCATATAAAGGCCTGTCAGGCCAAGAATACTGAGCCCCAATGGCAGAAGCGTGAGCATCGCTGCACTGATTCCCAGGACATCAAAATCGGCAATCGCTTTTGCCGCCGCATATAGGTAGGCTTGAACGCCGATACCGACTCCCATGATGATGGGAGCTAGGCTGAGCACTGCCCAATAGAGTAAGAAGCTAGAGACTGCACCCCGATTCTCGCGATTGCGCCAGATATTATTGAATGCGCGCTCTACATTGCGCAGCATCAGTACTGCGGTAATCGCTAAAATGGCGATGCCAAACCCGGTTAAATTCTTGGCTTGCTGGGAAAAACTTTGTAGATAAGTGATGACTTCTTGGGCGCTATCGGGGACTAAGTAGCCCATTAGGAAGTCTTGCAGCTGCGACTCCATACCATTAATGGTGGGGATCGCCAAAACAATGGCATAGAGGACGGTGAGCAGTGGCACGAGAGCAAACAAGCTCATAAAAACCAGCGCCGCAGCGATTTCGGCGCAGCGGTCACTGCGATAGCGGCCGACTAAATACTGCGCGCCTCTCAGTACCTTCTGTATGATGGGATGTACCGGCTTCATTGTTGCTCCTAAATACCTTGCGCCAATAGTATTCACAGGCACTGATGTTAGTTTACGTCTTTTTATTCGCTTTTTGCTGGGAACTTGTATGACAGAAACACCCTATGTTCTTGTGCTGTATTACAGCAGACATGGCGCAACCGCCGACATGGCTGCTCAAATCGCCCGTGGCATTAGCTTGGTGAGTGGTATCGAGGCGCGCCTGCGCACCGTGCCTTCTATCAGTGTCGATACCGAGGCGACCATTGCAGACATACCCGAAGACGGTCCGCTGTATTGTGAACCGGATGATCTTCGACACTGCGCCGGACTGATCTTGGGTAGTCCTACTCGTTTTGGCAACATGGCGGCGCCGCTTAAGTATTTTATTGATCAAACGTCAGATCTTTGGCTAAGTGGTGCCTTGATTGATAAGCCTGCAGCAGTGTTCACCTCGAGTGCTTCTTTACACGGTGGACAAGAGAGCACGTTGCTGAGCATGATGTTGCCATTGCTGCATCACGGCATGGTGCTGATGGGCTTGCCCTATGGTGAGCGTGCATTGACTACGACAACTTCCGGCGGCACACCCTATGGCGCGAGTCATTGGGCGGGTGAGCATAATGATCGTAACTTAACCGACAGCGAAACTACCTTATGTCGTGCGCTCGGACGCCGAATTGCTGACTGGTCGCTGCAAAGGGATCGCGTGCGAAGATGAATACAAATCTGCCTCGACAATCGAGGGCCCAAATACTGTGGTTTAGCTTTTGGCTACTGTTGCTTGTTTTTAGTTCACAACTAGTGTGGGACGCGGCGCGCTTTGCTGCGCCGATGTTGCTATTACCATTAGTACCACTGGCGGTTTTTGTGCCCAGTATTGCGCGCGATAATTTGCGTGCCATTGTTTGGTTGTGTTTTGTGCTGCTGCTTTACTTTATTTCGGCGGTGGAATTGATATTTGCGTCACCCGGCGATCCCGTTGCAATGTGGGGTGTGAGTTCGGTTGTTTTATTATTTATTGTCGCGACGATGTATATCAGCGTACGTGGCCGTGAACAGCGCGGTGTAAGCGCATCGCTACTGTCTGATCAATAGGAGCAAAACATATGAGTGCAGCTAGCTTCGTCGGCGGTTTCTTTCGCGGGCTCTGGTCCGTATTAAAAGGCATTAGCCGTGCTGTGATGGTATTGGTACCGTTAATTGCATTGGGTGTTTTCATTACGGCGATTGTGATTGGACTGAGTAACGCCACACCTGAGTCGATTCCGCCTAAGGCTGCACTGGTGGTCAATCCTAATGGTGTGCTGGTTGAAGACCGCAAACCTAAAGAGCTTTTTGAGGCGCTGATGGCGAGTGATGGTGTGGGCGAAATCTATTTACTGGATGTCACACGCGCGATTAGGCGCGCCGCAGACGATGAGCGTATCACCGCGTTGGTATTAGACCTGCAAGGTTTGATGGCGATGAGCACCAGTCATGGCCTAGAAATCATAGCTGCGGTTGACGTATTTAAAGCGAGCAAAAAGCCGGTCATTGCCACTGCTGATTGGTATGCACAACACCAATATTTGTTGGCGGCACAGGCTGATCAGGTGCTTTTGCATCCCCAGGGGGATGTCGGCCTACAGGGCTTTGGTGTGTATCGAAATTACATAAAACAACTGCTTGAAAACGTCATGGTCTCAATGCATGTTTTCCGTGTAGGCGAGAACAAGTCGGCGGTTGAGCCTTATTTGCGCAACGATATGTCCGAGACCGAACGTTTGGTGGTCAGCCGCTGGATAAACAGTTTGTGGCAGAACTATAGCGATACGGTGGAAACTGCGCGCGGGCTAGAGGCGGGTAGTCTAACGGCGATTATCAACGAGTTTCCCGAGCGCCTAGATGCAGCCGAGGGCAATGTCGGCGAGATGATGCTGACGGCAGGTCTGGTTGATGTGCTGGCAGATCACGAAGAAAGCGATCGACTAATTGCAGAACAGGTGGGTGCGACTGACGATGACGGCCATTTTGTTGGCGTTGATTTTATGCGTTACCTAGCCCAAACCCATCCACAGGATAAGCCTGAGGGAACACCGATTGTCGCGGTTATTCCTATTGAGGGAGAGCTGATACCCGGAGAGTCATTCAGTGGTATGGCGGGCAGTGATACAGTTGTCGCACAGCTCGAGCAGGCCGCCGAGATGGAAAACGTGAGCGCAATTGTGCTGCGTATTAATTCTCCTGGCGGTAGTGTTTTTGCCTCTGAAGTCATCCGGCGCAAGATACTTTCACTCAAGGCAGAGGGCTTTCCTATCGTGGTTTCAATGGCGAGCATGGCTGCTTCTGGTGGTTATTACATCGCCGCCGATGCTGATCAAATTTGGGCGCAGCCTGCGACCATCACTGGCAGTATCGGCGTGTTTGCCGTTTTTCCCACTTTTGAAAAACTCTATGACTACGTGGGTGTTAATGTCGATGGTGTGGGTACAACTGATCGGGCCAGCAGTTTTCGCCCGGATATGCCTTTGGATGAGAGTACATCGCGCATTATAACCAGCGTAATTAAGCATATTTATGCTGACTTTATTGCGCTGGTCGCCGAAGGTCGTGGCATGAGCCCGGAGGCGGTCATCGAGATCGCAGGCGGCAAGGTCTGGAGTGGTGCGGATGCTAAAGAAGTTGGCTTGGTAGATGAGTTAGGCGGGATCAATGACGCTATTGAGGCTGCCGCAGCGCTCGCTGATATAGAAGACTGGGAGGGTCGAATCATCGGAACACCGCTGAGTCCGGAACAACTTTTCCTCGAGGAGCTGGGACGTCAGTTCGGTGCTACGGGTTTTTCGGTGAAGAGCACCACGCTACGCGCGCTCTGGTCGACTTTAGCTCAGCCATTGCAGGCATTAGATGCGCTGCAGGATCCCAAAAATATGTATATGCGCTGTATCGAGTGCGCTGCACTTTAGGTTGTTTTAATGCGTGATGAGTGCGCTGAGGTATTACTTTGCTTGAACTGAGTCAGAAACAGCCTGTCGATGCGGTACCGGCGGCTACGGTGATCGTCTGTCGAGAGCAAGACAGCCAGTTAGAAGTGCTGTTGCTCAAGCGTAATCCTGCACTAAAAAATATGGGCGGCATTTGGGTGTTCCCCGGCGGCAAAGTCGATGCGGTTGATCCTGGAACTACTATCGAAGCACAAGCGCGAGCAGCTGCAATTCGTGAAGTGGAGGAAGAGGCCGGTTTGAAGTTACCTGAAGCGGGCTTATTTGATTTTTCTCATTGGTTGACGCCTAGCATCGTCAAACGGCGCTTTGCAACGTGGTTCTATATCTGCGCTGCAAACCCGGCGGAAGACGTTACGGTCGATGGTGAAGAAATGGTTGAACACCTTTGGATTAATCCGGCAGCGGCTCTGGCTCAACATCAGGCAGGTGAGCTATCGATGCCGCCACCGACATTGGTGAGTTTGCATGATGTGGCAGAGCACAGCACTTTTGACGCGTTGGTTAAAACGGTGACCCAGCGCCAACCGCCTTATTTTTTCCCAACAATCGTTCAGCAGGACGAGGGCATGATTTTCTTGTATCCCGGTGATTCGGGTTACGAAAGTGCCGATCCAGCGGCGCAAGGGGTCATGCATCGCTCGATTAGTACCCAGGGCACATTTCGTTACATACGCCAGGTTGATTGGCAGGGTCGTATTTGACGCCATTGACGCTAAGCGGAGGCTCACTGCCTTTAGGCACGCTCTGCTTCTGCAGCCATGGCCTTTCTATTGTGCCTTTGACACCTCTGCGATTGCATGGGCCATTTCGAGTAGCAACTCACTATAAGCGCGGGCAATGTCAACCGCGCGAGAATCCCCGGTCAGTGAACTTTGCCAGCTCTTGATGAATTGCTGTGTGTGGTTATTGCCGCCACTATCTTTGGTACGTATTTGAACGTCAGCCGAGAGGCGTGCCTGTGATGCATTGGCGCTCAGTTCGATAATATTGATGGCGATGTCTACCTCGGGTCGCTGGCTGGCCTGCCATGGATAGGTCTGCATGCGGCTGGTGGCTAACAGCTCTGCGAGATTAATGGTGGTGACTCGTAAAACACCATCCTCTAAGGGTTCTGCCCAGCGGGCGTACCCACTCACTGCAACCGAGTGACCCGTCTCGCTGTACACTAAGCCATTACGGCGCAGATACTCGGGTAGTGCCACGGTCCGCAGACCGACAGTAATACCACCATCGCGGTTGTTAATCTGTACGCCAGGCTCTAGTAATAAGAGTTGTACGGGTGCCGGTGACACGCAGCCGACGGTAACTAAAAAACCGATACTTAGGAGTAGAAAACTCAGGTAACGCACTGTGGCCATCATCGTGTTAAGTCCTCATCATCGCCGCGACCCAGCAGTAGCGATTGCGGTTGCTCTTCAATTGAGCGGGCTAGGTCATTAATTGAGCGGCTGGCGCGCATCACTTCTCTTAAAGTGGCGTCCAACGTGAAAAGCAGCGGTGATTCCGGCGCCAGCGTCATACGCAGTTGGTCCGAGGTTGTGGCAAAGCTGGCAAGTGTAAGCTCAAGCTGGCCCAGGCTGCGTGTGATTTCAGCTTCTATAGCGGGCAGCGACTCCGCCATTGACTGTGTCATGCGGTCAACATTTGATAGTGTTTGTAATAGTTGTGGGCTTAATGTCGCTAGGGTTTCCGACAGCTGTTCCGCCAGAGCGCTGGTGTCGCTGAGTGCGCGGTTGACATTATTAGGTAAATTTTTAAATTCTGGATTTTCTGTGAATTCTCGAACCGAACTGGCGACCACCTGTATGTCGCCGGCGAGCTTGGGTAAGTCGAAATCATTGAACCGACTTAGCAAACGCTCTCGGGTACTGGGGATGGTAGGAATTTCGAGCATACCTTTGCGTTTATATCGTTTGATAATGGGGGAGCCAGGGAAAAAATCTAACTCGACATAAAGCAATCCAGTCAACAAGCTTTGGGTATTTAATTGCGCACGCAGGCCTTCAGCAAAAAGTTCTGGTTCGAGCTCATCCATTTTTTGACCTTGTCGTTCCCGCAGAAATTTCGGCGTATCCAGTACGGCCTCTACTTCCATCAATAGGTTCACGGCATTGTCTTCCCCAAACAGCACTCGGATATCGGTGACTTGGCCAATGCTGACCCCGCGCAGCGCAACAGGCGCACCGATTGTGAGCCCCTTTACCGAGCCATCGAAGACCATCACGACACGTTGGGTTGACTGGTTAATACCGCTACCCAGCACATAGACCAGTAAGGCAATGGTAATTGTGATCCCGCCTAAGACGAATGCGCCAAGAAGGGTGTTATCGGTTCGTTCGCTCACGTCACTGTTCCTTCATGGTTTTGGCGCTGGCGCCGCGCGTTAAGAATTGTCGAATGACAGCATGCTCACTGTGGTCACGGAGTTCAGCTGGGCTGCCGCTGTCAATGAGTGTGCGCGAGACATTGTCGAGATAGATTGCCTTAGTCGCAATGGCAAAGATACTGTCGAGCTCATGGGTCACCATAACAACGGTAGCGCCTAAATTTTCCGCCAGACTGGCGATCAGCGCATCGAGCCGTCTCGAACTGAGTGGATCCAACCCCGCAGAGGGTTCATCGAAGAACAAAAAACGAGGGTCCAGCATAATGGCACGGGCGAGAGCGGCGCGTTTGCGCATGCCGCCGCTAATTTCTGAAGGATAGTAGCGCTCAAATCCTGCCAGACCCACGAGCGCTAGCTTTAATGCCACCATCTCTGCGCGTTCAGCTGCAGATAAGGCTGTATAGAGTTCGAGAGGGAGTGATAAGTTCTGCTCCAGGGTCATCGCACTGATCAAGCCACCCTGCTGGAAGGTAACACCCCAGTTAAGTCTTATCCTGCGTTGATTTTCAGTGGTGGCTTCCTGCCAGTTTTCGCCATCAAAATGCACACACCCTTGGGCCGGGTTTTCAAGGCCTAGCATATTGCGCAACAGGGTGCTTTTGCCGCAGCCACTACCGCCCATAATGACAAAAATATCGCCGCGATTTATCGTGAAATTCAAGTCATTCAGAATGACGCGATCTCCATAAGCTAGGGTCAAGTTCCGAGCCTCAATCGCGACGGTGCTTTCCGGCATACTGGTTATTTCAGACATCTCAGATATCCAGAATTTGACAGATGATGTTGATCCCCGCATCGGCGACGATAAGGTAGACTAGCCCGGTGACTACCGCGTTGGTAGTGGCGCGACCCACACCCTCAGAATTACGCCCTGAGCGCATTCCAGCCCGGCAACCGGCAATGCCAATCAGCACGGCAAAGATTAGACCTTTAAATAAACCCACGCTGATATGATCCAAAGCCAAAGAGCTCGAGGCTTGGGTAACGTACTGTAACGGCGTAATGCCTAGGCTGGTCGCTACAATGGCACCACCAAAAATACCGAGAACATTGGCGTAGACCACTAGCAGCGGTAGCATTATCACGATACCAATGACGCGCGGTAATACCAGAAACTGCATCGGCGAAATGCCCAGTATCTCAATGGCATCCACTTCTTCATTGACCTGCATGGTGCCCAGTTGCGCCGCATAAGCTGCCCCGGTCCTGCCCGCCATGATGACAGCGGTCATCAGTGGACCCATTTCACGCAACATACCCACGGTGACTAAGTTGGCAACATAAATGCCCGCGCCAAATTCCTGAAGTTGGACCGCGCCTAAATAGCCTAAGATCATGCCAACTAATAGGCTGGTCAAGCCGATAATTGGCAAGGCATTGGGGCCTGCTTGATAGCAAAAGCGCAGAATATCGACGGATCGCAAGCGCGCTTTACCCACCATGGCCTGTGCCATTGCGGCTATAAAGCCACCGATGAATTCTAGGAAGCTCTGAACTTCATCGCCCAATTGCTCGCTGCGATGAATTGGACTCAGAGCGTGCTTGAATTGGGCCCACTTTGAGCTGGTGTTTGATACTTGCGCTTGTGCGGGAACCGACAGGGCTAGTGTGAGGAGAGCTTGAGCACCATTAGGCAGTGCAAGTTCTAAGCGATAACCGTGAGTTACGGCATGCAGATGGGCCTGCAAAGCAAAATTCACCAAGCTCGAATCCCAATCGATCACGTCGTTGGCATCGATTGACAATATCGCTGTTTCACTAGAGGAAAATTCACTAAAAGCGGGCACCTCGCCAATTTTCCAGAGCCCCGTTAGCGTTAGCTCGGTTCTATCGGTGTCCATTAACTGCCCAACGGCGGCGCGATTCAGCATGTCATTCGCGCCATTTCGCGCCAGGCAAACGCGGCCGTGTGTCCTTCACCACGGCATCATAAATGCTGCGCACTGACTTACCATTAGCTGCACTGTAGCGTCGTGAAATCATCGTCACAGGATATAGATAAATATCTTCATTGCCATAGCGCAGCGCTCTAGACTTGCCCGCTCGGTCCCGATAAACCACCCATTTCATTGATAACGTCTTAGCCAGCAGATCGCCCAGTACAATTCCCATGGCTTGTTGGGTCAGCAGGTCATCCCTCGAAATGACATTGCTATCAAGAATGCGTTGCAGTGTGTCCAAGTCTCGGTCAGCATTGCCGCTGAATGTTCGACCAAAATTGTTGGCAAATTCAGCAATGGTGTTGCGCTGACTGTCCATAAACTGTTGATCGAGAGGCGAAAGTGGTTCAATACGGCGTTCTAGTTCTGAACCTTGAGCCCATGATGGGGTCACAGTCATCAGTGAAAATAGCGAAAATATGACCCGCAGCGCCCATCGCCCCTGTACCATGAGTTGTGAAACCTGTCGTGACGTGGATAATTGCGCGATCATACCTGTCAAATTCCTTAATTTTACCGCAAGTGTCGGAGTAGCAAGATGATAACCGGAAGCATTGTTGCACTGGTAACTCCTATGCAACTCGATGGCGCCGTCGATTGGCTGGCGCTTGAAAACTTAATTGAACACCATATTGTCGCCGGTACCAATGCCTTAGGCGTTGTGGGCACTACCGGTGAGAGTGCCACACTTACCGTGCCAGAACACTGTGAGGTGATCGAGTTCGCGGTGAAACAGAGTGCGGGCCGTATCGCTATTGTGGCGGGCACCGGTTCGAACTCGACCCATGAGGCGATTGAGCTCACCGTGACGGCGGCGCAAATGGGTGCTGATGCGGCTTTATTGGTGACGCCCTATTATAATCGTCCAACCCAAGAGGGCCTTTATCAGCATTTTTGTGCTGTCGCTGCTGCGGTCAATATCCCGATTATTTTGTATAACGTTCCCGTGCGTACCGGTGTCGATCTCCGCAATGAGACAGTGCTACGTTTGAGTCAAATCGACAACATCCGCGCAATTAAAGATGCGACAGGAAATGTAGAGCGAGGCGCCGAGCTGATACAATTATTGCCTGGCAGTTTCGCCGTCTACTCTGGGGATGATCCGACTGCTCTGGAGCTAATGCGACGCGGTGCGAAGGGCAATATTTCGGTTACCGCAAACGTCGCTGCAGCGCAAATGGCAACGATGTGTCGTTTGGCGCTAGCGGGTGACTTTGACGCGGCTGCTGCAATCGATGATCGCATGCGGCCACTGCATAAAGCGTTATTCCTAGAACCCAACCCGATCCCTGTTAAGTGGGCACTGCAACAGCAGGGCTATATCGAGGGGGGGATTCGACTTCCTTTAACCGCGCTTTCCGACAGCTGTCATGCTGAAGTTAAGGTCGCTTTGGAGTACTTGAACGCGTGAAAAGAATTCTTTTGATGACAGCGCTTGCTGTCGGTTTACCCGGCTGTAGTTGGTTATTTGGTGAAGATGGAATCTTCCCAGATAACAGTAACAACTATCAAAAAGCCCCAGAGTTGGCGGTGATAGAAATCCCTGCCAACTTGTCCTCTGAAGCGATTGTACCTGTTTATCCAATTCCGCCCGTCTCTAATTTACTCGGTTTGGATGGTAAGTTTGCAACGCCACGTCCGGCACCGCTCACCGCGGGTGTCGACCAAGATGCAGTGCGTATTCAGCGTTTAGGTGATTTAAGTTGGGCGCTTGTGGCGGTGCCTCCAGGGCAGTTATGGCCCCAAGTTCGAGGCTTTATGACCAGTGCCAATATTGGTGTGGCAGGTATGGATGCGCAGTCGGGTTTAATCGACAGTCAATTTGTACAGCTAGTTGATCGTGATTTACCGACCCGTTTTCGGTTTCGCGTAGAAACAGGGATTCAGCGCAATACGGCCGAGCTTCACATCCTGCAACAGAACCAACAAGCGACTGACAGCCCTTGGCCAGCAGAGTCAGATGATGTTGAGCTGGCGCAAACTATGCTGCGTAACGTTGCGCAGTTTTTGGCTAATAGCGCCGATGCTGCACCGGTGTCGATGATGGCGGATCGCGCCATGGGCGACAGTGGACGTATCTCTATTGAAGATAATGAGGACTACACGCGACTGCGCCTCGCACTGCCTTTTGATCGCGCTTGGGCCTCAACAGGCAAAGGTATTGAAGCCTCTGGCTTTCAAATTGACGATCGCAACCGCAGCGAGGGCATTTACTATCTCACCTTTGTGGGAAGCCAGAATGAGACCGATGAGGGCTGGTTGGACTGGATCTGGGGCAGTGATGAGGCTCATCCGTTAGCGGGCCGCAAGTATCAGCTGAAGTTAGCCGATTCAGGTGAAACGGTAGTTTACATCACGCTTACCGGAGACAACGGCGCGCAGGTTGTGCGCAAGGATCAGCAAGCCTTACTGACCATACTCAAAGGCAATATCGACTGATGCAATTTGCCTCTCTCGGCAGCGGCAGTAAGGGTAACGCCACACTTGTCGCCGCGGGGGATGTGGTGCTGATGGTTGACTGTGGATTTGGCCGTCGCGAGACCGAGTATCGCCTACAACGCAGAGGGCTCGCGCCGACAGATATTGACGCTATCTTAGTAACCCATGAGCATGGCGATCACGTCTCTGGTGTCGCCGCCTTGTCAAAGGCATACAACATCCCTGTTTACGTCACCCACGGCACGCTGGCGAGCGGTAAAGTGGACGGAGCTCGCAAGGTTGTTGGCATCAACGCCGGCGAAGATTTTGTTATCGGTGATATTCGGGTGCGTGCAATACCCGTACCCCATGACGCGCGTGAGCCTGTTCAGTTTCGCTTTTCTCACGGCGATATGTCGCTGGGTATTCTGACCGACCTGGGTACTATCACACCCCATGTAATAAAGGCTTTTGCCGCTTGCACAGGGTTGTTGTTGGAGTTTAATCACGATGCCGACTTGTTGCGGGCGGGCCCGTATCCGCCCGCATTAAAACGTCGTATAGGCGGCGAATTTGGCCATCTTAATAATCGTCAGGCCACCGATTTTCTTAGGGCTACTGATACCAGTCGCCTGCGAGCATTGGTTGCTGGGCATATCAGTGAGCAAAATAACTCTGTTGAGAGTGCGCGCGCCGCGGTGAGTCAGGTCGCGGACAGCTTACCTTGCGAGGTGGTCTATGCCTGTCAGGGAGAGGGTTTTTCTTGGCTAGATTTATCATTACCCGCCGCTGGTGCAGTAGCCGCCGCAGGTTGATTCTCAGGCGCGGGTTGATTCAGCTTCCAACGACGATTACTCCATAACCAGTCAGCCGGATGATTGCGAATTTCACGCTCGGCGAGCTGTGCGTAGCGCTCGATGATTTCATGCGCATTAAGGTCTTTGGGTGTGGTGGTAATTAACTCAAAGCGCACGCTGTAATGGCCTCTAGAGACCCGATGACAGGCAGCAAAAAGCACAGGAAGGCCAGTGGCCCTTGCAATCGTAGCACCGCCGGAAAAAAATGCTGTGGGTTGGTTGAGGAATGTGGTCCAGTGAACGCGCTCGCGCTTGCCCGGGGACTGATCTGCGACTAGCGCAATGAGTCGTGTTTCACGACGATGTTTGAGTACGTTGCGAGCAACATGCTGCATAAGAATGGGCTTAGCGCCAAATTGTCTGCGCGCTTCATATGCAAAACGATCAGCGCCTAGGTTGTGCAGCCGCTTGTAAACGGGGTCTACTCGGATATCCAGCGCGGCGGTGGCGCCATGCAGCATCCACTCCCAATTACCTTGGTGTAATGTTAAAACTAAGGCGGAGCGAGTGAAGTTATTGGTGGCAATGCGTGCTACCTCCGGATTTTCGTACTGTACTCGCGCGTTAATATCTTCCAGGCTCATGCGGCTGCCGAAGATGATTTCTATGGTTGTCTCTGCCAGCCCGCTGTAGAACGCATTTAGTTGCTGTTTACGCCAGGCGTTCGACTGTTCTGGAAAGGCCGCTTTAAGGTTGCTTAATATGATTTTCCGCCGGTAACGAAAGACGTGGTTAGTTAGCCACGAAGCAACGCTGGCGATGTGATAACACAGCCACAGCGGTAGTCGGGCGACTCCTCGATACAACCAATACGTCATGGTGTAGCACAAGCCTTGGGTAATTTTAGATCCACGATGTGTCCGAATCGATTAGTGTGAGGGCATTGTAGGTCAGAATTTCCACTTAAATCGAGGCGCTTCAAGTTAGGTAGGGAGCTCAGTGGTACTGGGTCAATAATATTGTTGTTAGCCAGTATGAGGTCCTCAAGCTTTTTTATGTTGCCCAGTTCAACGAGATTACGAATTTGGTTGTCTGATAATTTAAGCCCAGTTAATCCGGTAAAAGTTGCCAAGCCTTCCAGTGAGGTGACGCCTGCATTGCTACAGTTAAGCTGTTTTAGGTCGGCGGCATTGGTAATGTTTGCGTCGATAATGACTTGTTCAATACAGTCTTCTAGCGCAGGGTCAGCAATGCTGTAATCGCGAAATAGACTTTTCGGTTGATAAACCAATTGGTCATTAATAGTGACATCATATTGCTGGCAGCTGGTGGTTAATGCGATGCAGATAACCGCCAAAAATTGATTTATGTTGATAAATATTGATCGCATGGGGAGACTCCAAGGCAAGTGCACTTATAATGCCAGACAAATGGAAGTGAGGGGGTACTGCATGTCGCCAGAGTCAGAAAAACCAAGCTTTGATCAATCGGGCCGGTTTTCCAGTGCCCAGGCCAACTATACGCCCAAATTACAGTCACAACTTGAGCAAATAGAGCTAGTACTCCGTAAACAATGGCGCTTGGGTCAGAATATGGTGCTGTGCTGGGCACCGGATCCCCGAGGATTACTGACCGTGGTAGTACCGCATTATTTTTTGGGGAACTTTACTGCAGAGACTCAGGATGCCTCGGAAGATAATTCCAATGAGGTTTTTATTCGCAGTGTGATCGGTGGGTCGCGTTTGAAAACGCACGCTGAGATATTCTCAATATCAGAGCGTCTCGACGTGTCGAGCAGCTTTATTAAGCTGGACGAGCCACTTGGCCATGATGCGGCGACTTTAGCAGCAGCCGAGTCGGTGATTTCACGATATGGGATTGGGTTTGTAGAAAAACGCGCGGTGTTGCTCTTCGATATTGCTGAATTTTCATTGTATGACCCGTTTGAACAGGCGAGTCAGCTCAATAGCTTGTCCTATTCGATGAATTCGGCTTACAGCAAATTACAGCGTCAAGGTGTGGAGGTTAACTTTGCGCGGACCACAACGGGGGACGGGTATTACGTCTGGAATCGCGATATTGGCCCTTATCCTGATCTCGATTTATTGTCGTTTTTATTGTTGGTACTTACTGATAACGCCTTGGCGCGCAGTCAGGCTAGTGGCCATACTGTGCCCATTATTCGCTCGGCTTATCATGTGGGCAGTCATTACGAATTATTTCAGGCTGAAGGCGTTAATCCTACGCTACTTAGCTACATTGTCGGTGACGTCACCATCAAGTTAGCGCGGATGTTAGCTAATGCCCACGCAGGACAGATACTCATCGGCGACTTTGATGCGCCACTGCCCTCCATGTCTTCTCCGCAGGATGGATCTGCTTTTATTCGCGCTGCGATCGCAGAATTGATGGATTTGAATAATCTCCAGATCGCCGGACAGGCATTGGAGGGGGTTCGTCTACTACCCGGAAGCTGCGGTACTGACACCCCGGTGCTAGAGACTATTACCGATAAACATGGCTTAACATTGCGCGCGATGAATCTTAATTTTGAGCTCGAACTGTCTGGGAAAAATCTAGTTTTGGGTACCACTTTTCAGTGACTGACGCCCTATGTACGGTGGTGCCTGCGCAGCCAGGATTGCTAAAACGTGCCCAAGCGGTAGCCGCCGTATTATCGTTACCCTGTCTTAAAAGCCTACCCAGCACCGACGGCTCTCTAGCATTGGTAGTCGATTATGATCGCAGCTGGCTACAGCTGTGTGGCGCTCATGCGCCGGGGCCAGTGGCCGTCGACTTCTCTGATCCTGCGATGCTATATCGGCGCAAGGGTGGACAGAACGAGTTACTTGGTCGAGCTGTTGGCATTAAGTCAAAGCGCTACCCACAGGTTTTTGACGCAACGGCAGGGCTTGGTAGAGATGCGTTTGTGTTGGCAGATCTCGGTTGCCAGGTGACCTTGTCAGAACGATCTCCAATACTGGCATGGTTGCTTGATAACGCAGTGAGTGCAGCGTTAATTAGTCAGCATATACAAGTCCGTGATGCGGCGGCGCGCATGCGAGTCAGACAAGGTGATAGCTGCTTTTTCGAATTCGATGAGATGGGTCTCGATGACTTTGAGTGCCGCCAAGTCGGGGGCGATGAGCCGCGTGTGATCTATCTTGATCCTATGTTTCCCGAGAAAAAAAGTGCAGCGGCAAAAAAAGATTTAGCTTTGTTGCAACGGCTCCATGCCAATACCGCAGATACCGGTGAGGCAGTGTTGGATTGGGCGTTATTGCAGCCAGTGACGCGGATCGTGATCAAACGACCTATCAAGGCCCCGGTATTGGGTGGCCACAAACCCTCACATAGTATTGCGGGCAAAGCGGTTCGATTTGACGTTATTGTGCGCTAGCTGGAATTCTAGGCGTTAAGTTTTATGCGTTTAACCGCAATGGCTATGAATATTAGAGAACACAAGTGAACTGTGGAGGCAAAGCCATGACGACAAAGCGAGTGGGTTTGGTCATCATGACGCAGCCAGATTATGATCTACCTTGGGTCGCAGCGTTGGCTGCGCACTGTGGCAAGGTATTCTTGGTCGTGAATTCGTCGAGCCTTGACCGAGATCTTGAAGATCGCATTGCGGACTTGCTCGATGGGCAATGTGCGCTGGAAATCATACAAGCTGATCTCAGTCAGACTGAGGGCCAGGGTCGACTCAGCGACTTTATCCGTCAACGGAGCCCTATTCACTGTGTCGTCAATCTCTATGGATACTCATTGGTACCTGAAGCCCGCCCAGGTACATCGGTGGTAAGTGTTAAAAATACCTGCTTTATAGAAGCGTCAATGGATGGCGTACTGGCGCGTGTCCGCCGCGATATCGACGCGACACTACTGCTATCCCAAGTCGCCTTGGCCGGTATGAAGCCGCTTGAAGAAGGTTTGCTGCTGCAGGTCTTTGTGGGTCATCCAGAGGAGGGATCGCTCTCGCCGTTTAGCGAGGCGACGGCGCAGTTTGTCGAGCAATTTTCAGAGGGGCTTAAACGCCAGTTAGCACCGCTATATCCGCAGATAGCGATTCAGCACGCCCGTCATTCAATCGTTTTAACTGCGGACGGTACAGCTGAGGCACTACATACAGCCAAATCACTACTGGCTAACGCGTCCAGTAGTCGCAACGCGCGCTAGTACGACTCGGTATCTGATCACTCAAGATAAATTTTGGGGTGGTACTGTCACTCAGCCGGCTAGCAATCGCGTCATAATGCCGTGATAAATTTTGGTTAGCCGCACAATGTCATCAATCTTGACGTGCTCATTGCGTTGGTGAATAGAGGCGTTGATGGGTCCTAACTCAACAATTTGGGTGCCCAAAGTGGCGATAAATCGCCCGTCAGAAGTGCCGCCACTGGTTGAAAGTGTGGTGGTTACACCGACGACTTCCAAGATGCTGTCGGATACGGCCTGAACAAGGGCGCCGGGCTCGGTTAAAAAGGGATCTCCACTCAGCGACCACTCGATATCAAAATTGAGTTTATGGGCCTGCAAAATAGACTCGCAGCGCTGACGCAGCTCAACTTCAGTTATTTCAGTGCTGAAACGAATATTAAATACCGCAGTTAATTCACCGGGAATGACGTTGGTGGCGCCAGTGCCGGCTTCTATATTGGAAAATTGCAGCGAAGTTGGATCAAAGAACGCATTACCTTGATCCCAAGCTTCAACCGCGAGTGCACCTAGTGCCGCAAAGGCGCGATGGATGGGGTTGTCAGCTAAGTGTGGATAGGCGATGTGCCCTTGGATGCCGCGTACAGTGATTACCCCGTTGAGCGAGCCGCGACGACCATTCTTAATGGTGTCGCCGAGTTGATTTACGCTAGAAGGCTCGCCGATGACACACCATTGAAGTTGCTCGCCGCGACTTCTGAGTGTCTCAACGACTTTAGCGGTGCCATCAATAGCGGGTCCTTCCTCGTCTGCAGTGATTATAAAGGCGAGTCTGCCACTGTGCTTGGGATACTCAGCGATAAACGCCTCTGCAGCAACGACCATGGCCGCGAGACTCGCTTTCATATCTGCGGCGCCGCGTCCAAATAGGTAGCCATCTTTTTCAACCGGATCAAAGGGCGCAGTGTTCCAGCTGTCTTCAGGGCCTGTGGGGACGACATCCGTATGCCCCGCAAATACAAGGGTAGGACCTGTATCGCCGCGTGTGGCCCAAAAATTATTAACTTCACCAAATCGTAATGACTCACACTGAAAGCCAATGGCCTGTAAGCGCTCAATCATCATCGCTTGGCAGTCGGCATCCCTAGGTGTCACCGAGGGTTGTGCGATCAGCGCTTTGGTGAGCGCAATGGCTTGTGCGCCGTACTTAGTTGTTGGCATGGAGGGTCTCATTGAGCTCGATTGCAGAGCGATTGGTCAAACACTCAACAGCGCCACTGGTGGAGTTACGGCGGAAGAGTAGGTCAGAACGTCCCGCTAGATTCTTGGCGGATACCGTTTCTACAGGTTTACGCGCGCCATCGAGGATAGTCACTTTTGTCCCTGCAGTAATAAACAAGCCCGCTTCTATCGTGCAGCGATCGCCCAGGGGAATTCCAAGACCGGCATTGGCACCGATCAAACACTCTTTACCGACTGAAATAACAATATCGCCACCGCCAGATAGCGTGCCCATGGTTGAGCAGCCGCCACCTAGATCCGAGCCCGCGCCGACCCAAACGCCTGCCGATATGCGACCTTCAATCATGCCCGGGCCTTCGGCCCCAGCGTTGAAATTGATAAAACCCTCATGCATGACGGTCGTGCCTTCACCTAGGTATGCGCCCAGACGCACCCTTGCGGTATGTGCAATGCGCACGCCAGTAGGAACGACATAATTAGTCATTTTGGGAAATTTATCCACGCTAGCTACTTCGAGTACTTCGCCGCGCAAACGCGCATCCAATTGACGCTGTGCCAGTTCTCGTAGATCAATGGCGCCTTTGTCGGTCCAGGCTATGTTGTGCAGTAGCGGAAATAGACCGTCTAAGCAGGTGCCGTGAGGCTGAACTAGCCGATGCGAAAGCATGTGCAGTTTGAGGTAAGCGTCTTCGACCGATACGGGGGCGATATTTTCGGTCATGCATGCGGCGACAACCGCCTTGCTGGACTGGGTGAGTGCATGTGCAGTGGCCGCTAGATTCTCCGCACCCATTTTTTGGAAAGCGATGGCCAGTTCGCTGAGTGTCTGGCTATCTAATTCACCACTGAGACCATCGACAAGCTGCGCCAAATCGCCGCTGATATTCGACACGGGAGTAGGGTAAAAAACATCCAGTACTTCACCGAGGCTATTTTTGGTGGCGATACCTAAACCAAACCCATGCACGGAACTCATAATTATCTCCTGATTCCAACGCCGAAGCGGCTGGCGTAATCGTCGGCACTGAAGCCAACGATGGTGTTGTCCTGGTGCTCGAGCACCGGACGTTTAATTAATGTGGGATGCGCGAGTAACACTGACAGTGAATCACCATGCTCTACTTCATGGCGATCACTATCCTTCATTTGTTTCCAGGTGGTGCTGCGCTTGTTGATCAAAATTTTGTGACCAGCAGCCTCAATCCATCTGGCGACCTTGTCACGCGATAGTGTCGACTGCCGAAAATCAACAAAGGTGTACTCGATACCATTGGCCTCGAACCACTGGCGAGCCTTGCGAATCGAATCACAGTTTGGGATGCCATAGATGATAGGCTTCATATGCATCCTCTTTTGCTGAAAATACTATGGGTTGTCTGCGCCAGTCAGCCAATTGCTAGAGTAGCAAAGTGCGGTCAATAACACAGCCATTGGTTTGCGCGGCTGACTAAACTAAGCCTTGTTTAGCTTCTTTGGGTGTTTTCGGTTTGGATAGCAAGTCCGACACATTTCGCATACGCGCCCATCACAACCTCGAGCGGTACAGAACTCCCGGCCATAAAAAATTATCTGTAAGTGCAGATCGTTCCACCGTGATGCAGGAAAGATCTTTTTGATGTCGCGTTCGGTCTCTACAACATTGCGGCCGCGAGATAGACCCCAACGCTGCGCGAGGCGATGGATATGGGTGTCTACTGGAACGGTGGGCACATCAAAAGCTTGCGCCATGACCACGCTGGCTGTCTTATGGCCAACGCCAGGAAGGCTTTCAAGCGCTATAAAATCGGCAGGCACTTCGCCGTTATGGTGCTCGAGTAACAAGTGGCTGAGTCGGTATATAGCGTGTGACTTTTGTGGAGACAGGCCGCAAGGTCGAATAATTCCGCGAATCGTCTCGACACTCAGCATCGACATGGCGAGGGGATTGTCAGCGAGAGCAAATAGCCCGGGCGTGACCTGGTTGACACGTTCGTCGGTGCACTGTGCGCTGAGCAATACTGCAATCAGTAGCGTGAAAGAATTTGTATGGTCGAGCGGGACGGGTGGATCCGGGTAAAGGCTTTGTAATTTCTGATCAATGAAAGCAATTCGCTCGGCTTTGTTGAGCGCTTTATGCTCTTTTGGTGAGCGTTGCATCGTAGCCATATTTGCTTACCAACCCTGTCGGACAGCGTCGGCAATACGCCTGGCTGCCTCGGTGCAGTCGTCTAGATCGGCCACTAAGGCGAGCCGCACACGATTCGCACCTGGATTAATGCCGTCTATCTCTCGTCCGAGATAGCGGCCAGGCAGTACCGCAACGTTACTCCGCTCTAGCAAGGATCGGGCAAAGGTCTCATCATCTACAGGTGTTTCAGGCCAGAGATAGAAGCCAGCGTCGGGTTGTTTTACCTTCAGTATTGGCTGCAAGATGGGCAGCACTGCAGCGAATTTCTCACAATAGCGCGCGCGATTCTCCCTGACGTGCGCTTCATCTGACCAGGCGGTAATGCTAGCTGCTTGATGATGCGGTGGCATCGCACAGCCATGATAGGTGCGGTAGCGCAAAAATTGTGCAAGCACTTGCGCATCTCCGGCCACAAAACCCGAGCGCAGTCCCGGTAAATTTGAACGCTTAGAAAGACTGTGAAATACGAGGCAGCGGCTGAAATCGTTGTTTCCCATGTCGGCCGCTGCTTGGAGTAGGCCGACGGGCGGGTTGCCCTCGTCTGGATAAATCTCGCTGTAACATTCATCACTCGCGATAATGAAATCGTGTTCATGGGCTAGATTTATCAGTGTTTGTAACTGCGCTTTGGGAATGACCGCGCCAGATGGATTGCCGGGTGTACAAATATAGAGTAGTTCGCAGCGCTGCCAATCGTCGGCAGTGAGCGCGGAAAAGTCAGGTAAAAACTGAGTGGCTGCACCTGCGGCGACAAATTTTGGCTGGCAACCTGCAAGTAGTGCCGCACCCTCATAGATTTGATAAAAGGGATTCGGACTGATCACGGCGCCAGCTCTGCCTGGAGTTACCACTGTCTGCGCAATGGCAAATAGGGCTTCTCGCGTGCCATTAATCGGAATGACCTGCCGCTGGGCGTCTACATGAGGTAGCTTGAAGCGATTTTGTAGCCAATGGCTAATCGTCTCCCGCAATAGTAGTGATCCCAGCGTTGCGGGGTAGCGATTGATATTGTTTAACGACGTGGCCAACTCGTCTAACACGACTTTGGGTGCTGCGTGTTGTGGCTCGCCAATGGTTAATGAAATAGGTGCTACGGATGCGGGAGTCACCTCTTTCGTCAGCGCGGTGAGGCGTTCGAAGGGGTAGGGTTGCAAAGTGTCTAGTCCTGGGTTCATGCGCTTGCCCTTAATTCTGCGTCTAGGGCCTTGGCAATCGCGCTGCTAAGCGCTTGGAGCTCAAGCTGATCGTTAATGGCCTTACCCGCATCATCGGTGATAAAAAAAACGTCTTCTACTCGCTCACCCAAGGTTTGAATTTTAGCGGCTTGCAAAGCGACATTATGTTCGACAAAAACTGAGCCGATACGTGCTAATAGGCCCGGTCTGTCTGGCGTTGCGACTTCCAAAATAGTCCAGCCGCGAACCGGGTCTTGTGTGAAATTGGTTTCAGTGGGGAGTACAAAGGACTTGAGCTGTCTTGGCGTGCGCCGCGTCACTACGCGATCTTTGCCGGCCTCAAGCGCGTTTTGTAGTGAGAGGCGAATACCCTCAAGCACTTGTTCGTCCTGAGCAACCGCACTGCCATCGGCTTTTAATACAAAAAATGTGTCTAAGGTACAGTGATCGGTACCTAAATAAATCCTTGCATCATTGATACTCAGATCCATCATTTCGATTTCGGCGCATATACGGGCAAACAGCTTTGGACTGTACTTGGCGTGCACAAAAATCTGAGTAGCATTGGCGATTGGTGAGTCGACCGACTGGCGAACCAGCACCAGAGGCTTATCTTTATTGGCGTGATCCGCGATAGCTTCGGTGTGCCAGGCAATATCTTCTGGGCGTTCGCGTAAAAAATAATCTTCGCCGCGCATCTCCCAAAGATTGTTGAGCTCTTCTTCAAAAAATCCGCGATATTCCAGTAACTCAGCGGAGGCTTTGCGCGTCGCGTCGATCACCTCTTTACGGCCTACGGGATTTTGCAAACCTCGCCGTAGCGCTCGGCGGGTCTCAGCATAAAGCTGACGCAGCATAGAACTTCGCCAAGCATTCCAAAGATCTGGATTCGTACCATGGATGTCAGCAACGGTAAGGGTATATAAATAGTTAAGGCGCTCTTCAGTTGCTACATGTGTCGCAAATCGCTGAATTTCATCGGGGTCAGAAATATCTTTGCGCTGCGATACTGAACTCATCACCAAGTGATTTTTAACGAGCCATACCACCAGTTCTGTATCACTGGCATTGAGTCCGTGACGGATACAAAAGTCTTCTGCATCGACAGCGCCTAGCTCAGAGTGATCGCCGCCACGACCTTTGCCAATATCGTGATAAAGCGCTGCGATATAGAGTAATACGGGACGTCTTAGTCGTTGGGCGATCCTTGTTGAGACCGGAAACTTATCGGTGTAGTCGGCGCGGAAAAAACGTCGGGTATTGGCGAGAACTTCCAATGTATGTGCGTCAACGGTATAGGCGTGAAATAGATCGAACTGCATCTGACCGGTAATCAGCCCAAACTCGGGTAAGTAGCGGCCCAGCAAGTTGTGGCGATTGAGTCGTCTCAGTTGCTTGGTCAAGCCATGTGGCGACTGCATTAACGTTAAGAAGAGCTTGCGGTTAACGGGATCGGCTCGAAAGCTCTCGTTGATGGCCGTGCGTGACGCCCGAATCAATCGCCATGTTTCTGCGCTGATACCCGAGATTGACTCATCATTGGCTAAGATAACGAATGCGCGTAATAAATTACTCGGTTGTTCTCTGAAGATGAAGTCGTTGCGGGCGCACAATAAACTGCCGCGGACCTCAAATGACGTATCAATCTCGCGCGGGACCTCTTGTTCATCGCCATGCAAAATGCTGTGGTCAAAAATTTGCATCAACAGCTCATTGAGCTGGCTGATGGCTTGTGCCCAGCGATAGTAAACTTGCATGAACTGCTCGACGGCGAGTGTGTCCCCGTCTTTTAACCCCCAAATTGCCGCCAGTTCGCGCTGGTAGTCAAATAGCAGTCGATCTTCTTCTCGACCGGTTAAATCGTGTAGGGCAAAACGAATTTGCGCCAAGAAATTCCGCCCCCCTGCCAACAGCACTTGTTCGTCATCATTGAGAAAACCGGCGCCACGCATATCTTCGAGCGCAACACCGAAATGCCGCAGCGCCACCCAGCCAATGACTTGGATATCACGCAGCCCCCCGGGGGAATTTTTTACATTGGGTTCTAGATTGGACTCTGTATTGCCATATTTTTCATGACGCGCGGCTTGCTCGCTAAATTTCGCACGATAGAAGTCAGCGCTGGACCA
This sequence comes from uncultured Luminiphilus sp., assembly GCA_963926105.1. Classification (GTDB taxonomy): domain Bacteria; phylum Pseudomonadota; class Gammaproteobacteria; order Pseudomonadales; family Halieaceae; genus Luminiphilus. The sequence continues at coordinate 22,984 of CAWUVW010000006.1, forward strand.
CATGCGCTCTTTAGATGTGACCTGCTGAAGCTCACCTAACAGTGACGGGTTGCCGGCGATAACGCGTGATTCCATGAGATTGGTGACGATGGTGATATCGTCCTTAGCGCGGCTCTGGCATTCGGCAATATCCCGGACGCTGTGGCCTACGTTAAGGCCGATATCCCAAAGCGTAGTGACAAACAGTGAGACCGATTGTTGGCAGCTTGTATCACTCAGATTATCGACTAAAAATAATAAATCGATATCCGAGCAGGGAAAGAGTTCTCCGCGACCATAACCCCCAGTGGCCATCAGCGCTGCGCCATCCATTCCCGGCATGATCTGGTGCCACAGGTGCTGTATGACTTGATCTAGTGCGTCAGAACGGGCCGCGAGCAGCGGTTGTACTGGTTGCAGTGGATTAAATGCGCTGCTGATTAGGTCGGTGACAGTGCTTAAATAGTTCTGGCAATCAGCGCGCAGGTCGCCGGTGTTAATGATCTGGCCAAAATCAAAGGTCACGAAATATATCCTAGTTGTTGGATTCTACCGTCTCGCTGAGTCAGAAAACGGATTAAAAAAGCAGTTGTTCATCGCTACGCAGTGTGAATATTTCAACGCCGGTTTCTGTCACGCCGATCGTATGCTCCCACTGAGCTGACAGGCGGCCATCTTTGGTTGTGACCGTCCAGCCATCTTTCGCATTGAGCTTGGTGTGCCGTTTGCCGGCGTTAACCATAGGTTCTATAGTGAACGTCATGCCGGGTTTCAGTACCAAGCCTGTGCCCGGTCTACCGTAGTGAAGAACCTGTGGCTCTTCATGAAAAATCTTACCGATGCCGTGGCCGCAGTATTCGCGCACAATTGAGTAATAATTAGATTCGGCGTACTGCTGAATGATATGGCCAATATCGCCAAGGGTTATGCCGGGTTTGACGATGGCGAGTGCTTTATAGAGGCACTCCTGAGTAACCTTCATAAGGCGCTCGGCGTGTGGTGCGACATCGCCAACACCCACCATGATACTGGTGTCGCCGTGCCAGCCATCCTTGATAACGGTGACGTCGATGTTGATGATATCGCCGTTTTTAAGTTTTTTGTTGTCCGAGGGAATACCGTGACATATCACTTCGTTGACCGATGTGCAGATAGATTTGGGAAAACCATTGTAGTTAAGGGGTGCGGGGATCGCGTTTTGAACATTGACGATATAGTCGTGACAAATACGGTCTAGTTCACCGGTTGTCATCCCCACTTCGACCAGCGGTGCAATCATTTCTAGGACTTCGGCAGCGAATCTTCCTGCGATACGCATGCCTTCAAGTTCTTCGGCGGTTTTGGCTAACACTGACATTTTGGTAATATTTTTCCTTGAGCATTAAAGCCGATAGTGTACATCAACTGCGTAAGTCTGGCGCGAGGGCTTCATTACATGGCTTGCTTATGGTATAACGCGCGCCTCCCTGACAACTGTCGGTGGGCGCTGGAGTGTTAGCTTTGGTGAAATTAATGACACACGTGCATCGACAACAGTTTTCCGGGTGCCAGTTTACACTGGTTGGTTGGGCTGGATGTGCGGAGGATAAACCCAAATAGGATGAGACTATGACGCAAGTAAGCATGCGCGAATTGATACAAGCAGGCGCACACTTTGGGCACCAGACTCGTTTCTGGAACCCTAAGATGGATCAGTACATTTTTGGTGCACGCAATAAGATCCACATCATTAACCTTGAGCACACGGTTCCCGCTTTAAATCAAGCGCTGAATAAAATCGAGAAGCTCGCAGGTAATAAAAGCCAAATTCTATTCGTTGGTACCAAGCGTGCCGCGAGCAAAGTAATTCAAGAGGAAGCGGCGCGTTGCGGCATGCCTTTCGTGTCTCACCGATGGCTCGGCGGCATGCTCACCAACTACAAGACCATTCGTTCTTCTATCAGGCGCTTGCGTGAACTTCAAGAGCAGGAGGCTAATGGCACTTTCGCTAAGCTGACCAAGAAAGAAGCTTTGATGCGCACACGCATGAAAGAGAAGCTTGATCGGTCTATCGGTGGTATTGCTGAAATGGGCGGCCTGCCCGATGTATTGTTTGTTATTGACGTTGATCATGAGCGTATCGCTATTACTGAAGCGAATAAGCTCGGCATTCCGGTTATCGGCATTGTCGATACAAACAGTAATCCCGATGGTGTCGATTACGTGATTCCTGGTAACGATGACGCGATTCGTGCAATCAGACTCTACGTCAAAGCCGTCGCTGACGCAGTATTGGCGGGCAAAACTGCGTCCGGTCAAATGCCACCCGCTAATGAATTTGTTGAGGTCGAAGCTGCTGAAACTACTGCGGTTGCTGAAGTGACTACTGAGACCGCCGAAGCCTGATTAGCGCACCGCAGTAATGCGGCGCCTTTTATCTTAAATATGCTGCCCACAAAAATGTGGGCGGATTCTCCCATTGGCTCGATTCGATTGAGCTGTGCAACGAGGATGTCAAACCATGTCTGCATTATTGGTTAAAGAATTGCGCGAGCGCACTGGCCTAGGTCTTCTTGAGTGTAAAAAAGCGCTTGCTTCATCTAACGGCGACGTCGAAGCCGCGATTGAAGAAATGCGCAAGTCCAGCGGTATGAAAGCGGCTAAAAAAGCAGGTCGGACTGCGGCTGATGGCGTTGTCGCCGCCCGTCTTGCTGACGATGGTAGCTATGCTGTTGTGGTCGAAGTGAACAGTGAAACCGACTTCGTCGCTCGTGACGAGAATTTCCTGGGTTTCGTCAAACACGTTGTCGATAAGGCCTACGACGGCCGGATTAGCGACGTGGCGGTGTTGGCTGCGGATGACGTCGAAGAGGCGCGCCAGGCGCTGGTTCAAAAAATTGGCGAGAACATCAGTGTGCGCCGTACTTTGGTTGTCGTCGCTGACCAGGGTGTTGTCGGTGGCTACGTGCATGGCAATAGCAGGATTGCGGTGTTGGTTGCCCTTCGGGGTGGTAATCAAGACTTGGCAAAAGATATTGCTATGCACATTGCTGCATTGAATCCCCAGGTTGTTTCTCCCGAGCAAATGCCTGAGGAAGTCATTGCTCAGGAGCGTGAAATTTATACTGCTCAAGCGGAGGATTCCGGTAAGCCAGCAGAAATCGTCGAAAAGATGATCGATGGGCGTATACGCAAGTTCCTAGCAGAAAACAGCTTGACGGAGCAGGCTTTTGTTAAGAGCCCAGATACCACTGTTGGTAAGTTAGTTAAAGCCGCCGGCGCAGAGATTGTTTCCTTCGTTCGTTATGAAGTTGGTGAAGGTATTGCGGTTGAGAAAGTCGATTTTGCCGATGAAGTTGCAGCACAACTTCGTAGTTAAGTGATTTTAAGCGCCGATATTTTGGTACAAGGTAAACATGAAAACGGGGCTTTGGCCCCGTTTTCATGTTTAAGAAGCGCTGGATGGTTGTTTTACCGCCTTTTTTTCATAAGATCAGTCTGACGTAGGTAGCCTTTCTCCGTTAATATAGTAGCGATAAAAATAGAGGGGAATTCAGTGTCGAGCGAAAAAATCTACAAGCGCATATTGCTTAAACTCAGTGGCGAAGCGCTCACGGGAGATGAGGCTTTTGGTATCGACCCTAAAATTCTTGATCAGTTGGCGCTGGAAATCGGTCAGCTAGTTGGGATCGGCGTGCAAATTGGCTTGGTGGTAGGTGGCGGGAACCTTTTCCGCGGTAAAGCGCTGCAAAAAGCCGGCCTCGACCGAGTCACGGGCGACCATATGGGTATGCTGGCTACGGTAATGAATGCATTGGCCCTGCGCGATGCGCTCGAACGCTCGAATATTGCCACGCAGGTCATGTCGGCCATTCCCATGAGCGGTGTTGTCGATCACTACGATCGTCGCAAGGCGTTGCGTGCATTGAGTAATGGCGATGTGGTGATCTTTGCTGCGGGAACGGGCAACCCGTTCTTCACAACGGATTCATCTGCCTGTTTGCGAGGTATTGAGGTCAATGCAGACATCGTGCTAAAGGCGACTAAGGTTGACGGTGTTTACTCGGCGGATCCCTTTAAAGATTCGAGCGCTGTCAAGTATACAAATCTGACTTATGATGAAGTACTTGATATGAAGCTAGAGGTTATGGACTTGACGGCCATTTGTCTGTGCCGTGATCACGAGATGCCTGTGCGAGTATTCGATATGGCACAGCGGAATGCTTTAGTCAGTATCGTTCGCGGTGGACAGGAAGGCACCCTGATTCGCTGATGTGTCAGGCGCTCAATTAGAGACCAAAAAAATAAAGATAATTTTAGGGGGCATGATGATTGAGGATATTCGTAAGGAAGCTGAGGAGCGCATGACAAAGTCGCTTGAGGCTTTGCAGCACAACTTCAATAAAATTCGCACTGGTCGTGCCCATCCCAGTCTGCTTGACGGTATTCGATTGGAGTACTATGGCGCTGAAACGCCACTTAATCAGCTAGCCAGCATCAATATTGAAGATGCGCGAACCTTGGCGGTGACGACATTTGATCGCGCAATGATCTCTGCGGTCGAAAAGGCCATCATGAAGTCAGATCTGGGTCTTAATCCTTCGAGTGCAGGTGACGTCATTCGTATACCCATGCCGATGTTGACAGAAGAGACTCGTAAAGGGTACATCAAGCGCGCTCGTTCTGAGGCCGAGTCGGCCCGAGTATCGGTGCGTAGCGCGAGACGCGATGCGATGACGCTGTTGAAAGAGCTTGTTAAAGGCAAAGAAATTTCTGAGGACGATGAACGTCGTGGCCAAGATAGTGTCCAAAAGGCGACTGATGTTTATATCGCCAAGGTAGAGGCCGCCTTGTCTGAAAAAGAATCCGATCTGATGGAAATTTAGACAACTGAACGCCCATAATACCGTGAATAAGCCGTTAGGCCATCAGCCATCTAAACTACCTGCTGTGCCGCAGCATATTGCTATGATTATGGATGGTAATAATCGGTGGGCTAGGCGGTCTGGTTTGCCTGGTGTGTTCGGGCACCGCGCCGGCGTTGAAGTCGTTCGTAAGATATTGGCAGCGTGTAATGCTCGGGGTGTTACAACACTCACTTTGTTTGCTTTTAGCAGCGAGAATTGGGGACGGCCAGAGCCGGAGGTTCGGGCCCTGCTGGCCTTGTTTTTGCGCTATCTTCGCAGTGAAGTTAACAAGTTAAATGCGGATGGCATTCGACTTATGTTCATTGGGCGACGCGATCGTTTCAGCTCAAGATTGCAAAGGTTAATGCATCATGGAGAGACGCTCACGCAAGATAATACCGCGGTGACGTTAGTTTTGGCGTTGGATTATGGTGGTCGCTGGGATGTGACTCAAGCGGTGTGCAGTATTGCGCAATCGGTCGCGGCCGGGACACTACAACCAGAAGATATATCCGAGGCCGTTATCGCAGATGCCCTATCGCTGAGGACATTGCCAGAGCCAGATCTGTGTATTCGCACAGGGGGTAACTACCGGATATCGAACTTCTTACTGTGGGATTTTGCATACACTGAATTTGTATTCACCGATACGCTTTGGCCTGATTTTGATGAGTGTGATCTAGATGCTGCGCTGAATGATTTTAGGCAACGTAACCGGCGTTTTGGCAAGCGCGAAATCGATGGCAAAGGCCAGTAGGGCTAACGTTATGTTGCGACAAAGATTTATCACCGCCGTTATCATGGCCGGATTATTTCTGTTGGCAGTGACGACATTGCCACTCGTGGCCATGGCAGCGCTACTGCTGCTGGTGGCGACTGTAGGCGCTTGGGAGTGGGCCGCATTGGCGGGCTGGGAAAAGCCTATAGCGCGCCTTCTTTATGCGTCGGGCGTCCCATTACTGGCTACAGTATTTTGGGTTTTTTGCGATTTAGGCGGTCAGCCAAGTCGATCATTAGTGCAACCCTATATGGGTTTTGCTGTATTACTGTGGTCTGTGGCGATGTTCCTGGTGAGAAGCTATCCACAGGGTCAGTGGCTTTGGCGACCCCCCATTATTCGGACGGGACTGGGCTGGCTATTCTTAAGTTTCGCTTGGTTGTCGGTGGTGTATTTACTAACGCTCGATAATGGTCCGGTACTCCTCACTGTATTAATTCTGTTGGTTGTCTCAGCAGATGTTGGTGCCTATTTTGCGGGTAAAGCCTTGGGTAAGCATAAGCTGGCGCCGGCGGTGAGTCCGGGGAAAACCTGGGAGGGACTCTGGGGAGGCCTTGTCTGTGTCATCGCGGTGACGGTATTGGTCGGGTTTAATCTGCCCGATAGCTACGCACATTTACGTATCGAATCACTATTACTGGTCGGCTTAGCTACAGGTGGTGCCTCAGCATTAGGTGACTTAACGTTTAGTATGTTCAAGCGCTGTAGTGGCGTAAAAGACTCAGGTTCATTATTGCCTGGCCACGGTGGGTTGCTCGATCGCTTAGATAGCATTTGTGGTGCTGCCCCCGTATTTACTTTGGCACTCATGTTGGCAGGATACTGAATATGCGTCATGTTGTGGTGCTCGGCGCCACGGGTTCTATAGGCCAGAACACGCTAGATGTCATTGCCCGTCATCCCGACCGCTATCAGGTCTATGCTCTGACAGCGAACAGCGCGGTTGGGATGATGGAAAGGCTCTGTCTAAAACACCATCCGCGCTATGCCGTTATGGCGGATGCCGATGCTGCAGAGCAACTTGCGCAGCGCTTAGCCGGGCGGATTGATACCCAAGTACAGCAGGGCGAATTGGCCATGGAGACAGTCGCCATGGCCGATCAGGTCGATACGGTTATGGCGGCCATCGTCGGTTTTGCAGGTCTACGCCCAGCATTGGCTGCGGCGCGAGCCGGTAAGCGACTACTGTTGGCTAATAAAGAAGCGCTGGTTAGTGCGGGAGCGGTCTTTATGGCGGCGGTACGCGATGGTGGGGGAGTGCTGCTCCCCATTGATAGCGAACACAATGCCATGTTTCAGTGCCTTCCTGCGTCTTCCCCCGGGCAGTCGCGAATGCGTGAGGTGGAGAAAATACTACTGACGGCATCGGGTGGACCTTTTCGTGGCTGGCATCGCGATGCGCTTTCAGGTGCCACACCTGCACAGGCATGTGCGCATCCGAATTGGTCGATGGGGCAGAAAATCTCTGTAGATTCTGCCACGTTACTCAACAAAGGGCTTGAGCTCGCGGAGGCTTGCTGGCTATTTAGTTGCACCCCCGCTGACATCGATGTGGTCGTGCATCCGCAAAGTATTATTCACTCGTTGGTACGATACCGTGACGGTTCGGTATTGGCACAAATGGGTAATCCCGATATGCGCACGCCCATTGCCTACGGTTTAGCATGGCCAGAGCGTATTGAGGCAGGGGTGGCCCCATTGGATCTGATCGATCTTGCACGGTTAGATTTCGAAGCTCCGGATCTCGATGCTTTTCCTTGTTTGCGCTTGGCGCGGGAAGCCATTGCGGTGCCGGGCGGCATGTGCGTACTCAATGCGGCCAATGAAGTGGCTGTGTCAGCCTTTTTGTCCGCAGACATTAAATTTACCGATATTGATCAAGTGATAGAAAAATCGTTAGATACTGTTGCTTTGAGTGAACCAGAAAGCGTATCGGCGGTCGAAGCTTTGGATAATAGCGCGCGGCAGGTTGCGATTGATATCGTCGCGCGTTTGCGGTGCTCTTAGATGTATAAGCCAGGTGATCCTCAATGTTAGGAACTTTACAGACCGTAGTGATCGCCTTGCTGACTTTGGGCATCTTAGTGACGATTCACGAATTCGGCCATTTTTGGGTGGCGCGTCGCTGTGGTATCCGCGTGCTGCGTTTCTCAGTGGGTTTTGGCCCTGTTCTATGGCGCAAGACAGACGCCCAAGGCACTGAATACACCTTGTGCGCTGTTCCACTTGGTGGCTATGTCCGTATGCTGGACGAGCGCGAGGGGGATGTGGCGCAGGCACAAATTGACCAAGCCTTTAATCGCAAGTCGGTATGGGCAAGAATTGCGGTCGTCAGCGCGGGCCCGATAGCGAATTTTCTTTTAGCAATACTCGTATTTTGGTTTTTATTCTTCCGTGGCGAAACTGGCTTGGTGCCGGTGATCGCAGCGGTGGCCCTTGATACGCCTGCGCATTACGCAGGGCTAGAGCCCGGGCAGGAAATTATCAGTGTCGATGGCCATTTAACACCTACAGTCGCCGCCCTAGGTTTCCAATTGCTTGAGCACCTAGGGGAATCTGGATTGATACAGATTGGCATCAAGTACCCTGATTCGGATGTCGTTTATTTTTCCGAGGCGCCACTTAATCGCTGGTTGATCGATGAGGAGCAACCGGATCCTGTCGCCGGTTTGGGCATTACTATCGATATGCCTAAGGTCCTGCCATTAGTTGAATCTACCGTCGATGCCGGCCCTGCAAGTGCTGCAGGGTTTGTGGCAGGAGACCTCATCCTGCGTGCAGATGGCACATCTATGCCCTTGTGGAGCGACTGGGTTACTTATGTCAGAGCCCGCCCGGGCACTGTAATTGATGTGCTGATTGCCCGCGCAGGTGTTGAGCGTATGATCTCAGTGACGCCAGAGCCGCGTCAAAGTGACGGCGAGACGATTGGCTCAGTAGGTATGATGGTGACGGTCCCTCAATTCCCACCTGAACGTATTCGCGTCTTTGATCGAGGTCCGATCGACGCGCTCGGTGCAGCGGTGATGCGTACGGGTAATCTCATTGGTTTTACGTTTGATTCAATGGCTAAAATGGTACAAGGCTTGATATCGCCTAAGAACCTATCTGGTCCCATCACCATTGCTCAGGTCGCGGCGAGTTCTGCCGCCTCGGGTGTGAGCAGCTGGTTGAGTTTTTTGGCGCTTCTGAGTATCTCGTTGGGTGCGCTGAATCTATTGCCCATACCTGTACTGGACGGCGGACATTTGGTTTATTACGTCATCGAGGCACTGACTGGGCGTGCGGTGCCCGAAAAAGTGCAAATGTTTGGTTATCAAATTGGCATGATGCTAATACTAAGCATCATGGTGTTTGCCCTGTATAATGATTTTTCACGACTGTGACGCACTCTCAGTCGAGCACCACTTGCCGGTGATTCACGGGCTAACCGAAACGATGCTAGTGCCACAAAAACACTAGCTCCCCGGAGATAAGATCAGATAATGCAATTTACAGTTTCAACACAATATTACCGATGGTCGTCGGCAGCTAAGCTGTTGTTATGCTTAGTGCTGGGTGGCTTGAGTCAAACTGGCTTCGCGCAAACGCCTGAGGCGTCCGCTATGCCGGTACAAGCTGCTTTCAGAATTGCAGATATTCGAGTTGAGGGTCTACAGCGTATAGCAGCGGGCAGTGTGTTTGCATCGCTACCCGTAGGTGTAGGCGATGTCGCCGATGCGCTGGCTATTCGCGCCGCTGCAAAAAACTTATTTGCGACAGGCAATTTCGACGATATTACGATAGGTCGCGATGGCAACGTGCTGGTGGTGACTGTGCTCGAGCGACCGAGTATTAGTGAAATTACTATGGACGGTAATAAAGCGATTGAGACCGATGCTTTACTCGACGGTTTGAAGGGTGCGGGTTTGGCCGTGGGCCAGGTTTTTCAACGCTCTACCCTTGAGGGCATGAAGCTCGAACTGCAGCGCCAGTACGTTTTACAGGGGCGTTACGATGCGACCATCGATGCGGAAGTTATTCTTGAGCCGCGTAATCGCGTGTCAATTGCGATTGAAGTTAACGAGGGTACGGTTGCGTCCATTAAACACATCAACGTTGTTGGCAATAATGTCTATGATGATGAGTTATTAGGTGAATTGTTTGTCCTAAAGACCACAGGTTGGCTTTCATTTTTTACAAGCGATGACAAATACGGGAAAGAAAAGCTGACTTCGGATTTAGAAACCCTGAGTTCATATTACATGGACAGGGGTTATTTACAGTTCAATATTGATTCGACGCAGGTCGCGGTTTCTCCTAACAAAAATGCGGTTTACATCACCGCCAATATTACTGAAGGCGATAAGTTCACCGTCAGTGGTGCGAGTTTGTCGGGAGATTTGGTACTGCCTGAGGAAGACCTCGAACGGTTTCTACTCGTGCGTGAGGGACAAGTGTATTCACAGCAGCTGGTGACTTCTACCGAAGAGTACCTGACGCGTCGCCTGGGTAATGAAGGCTATAACTTCGCTAAAGTGACGGGCATTCCAGAAGTTAATGAAGATGACAGCACAGTCGATATTAAGTTTTTTGTGGATCCAGGCAAACGCACCTATGTGCGCCGCATCAATTTTACTGGGAATTTGAAGACTTCGGATGACGTATTACGCCGTGAGATGCGTCAGATGGAGTCGGCACCTGCGTCTGCGGCGGCTATCGAACAATCGCGCATACGTCTGGAGCGATTAGGATTCTTTAAGACCGCCGAAGTTGAAACCACCGAAATTGCGGGTCACGATGACTTGATTGATGTGGATTTTGCGGTTGAAGAGCAATCCTTCGGAAGTATTGGTGGCAGCCTCGGCTATGCGCAAGATGCGGGTCTAATTTTGGGCCTGAACCTACAGCAAAATAACTTTTTGGGCACCGGTCGACGGGTGGGGGTCAGTATTAACTCCTCGAGCTACCAAACTTTTGCCAGTTTCAACTACACCAATCCATACTTTACAGAAGACGGCGTCAGTCGCGGATTCAGCATTTATTACCGTAAAACAGATTTGTCCGAGATCAACGTGGCGAGCTATACCACTGATACGGTGGGTGCTTCCGTCAACTTTGGCTATCCAATTAGTGAAACGCAGCGTTTAGGTGTCTCCTTCGGCGTGGCGGATACTAAAATCACCACCGGCCAGTATGCGGTGCAAGAGATTCGAGCGAGTCCTCGTTTAGAAGACGGGGTGCGAAACTGGTATGAGAGTACGTTGCGAGCGGATGGTACGAGAAGCGAGCCCGAAGTATTGAACCCGCTGATCGAACTGCCGCTGACTGCCCTGACCCTTCCAGATCAGCGGGGCTTTTTAGATATCAACGGCGATGAGTTCCTAGATTATACGATAACCGGCTCATGGCTGCAGTCGACTCTCAATAGAGGTCAGTTGGCGACAAGGGGTCAGTCACAGTCGCTGGCACTTGAAGTTTCAATACCTACCTCGGATTTGGAGTTCTTCAAGCTCACTTATCGTGGCGAGTTGTATTTGCCTATTTATAATGAGTTTACGCTTCATCTGCGCTCTGAGCTCGGTTATGGAGGCGGTTATGGTGGCACCAGCGAACTGCCCTTCTTCCAACATTTCTTTGCCGGTGGCTTTGGCTCAGTGCGTGGATTTGAAGCGAACACCTTGGGTCCACGTAGCACACCAGCGGCGCTGTATATCGCAGATAGACCGGTGACTGGAATCGACGAAAATGGTCTGCCCGCTGAAATTGGTGGTCCAAACGGTACTGAGTTTGGCTATGTTGTCGACCCCAATACCGGTAAAATTGTCGTTCAGCCTGTCTTGACTACTCAAGATTCGCCATTCGGTGGCAATGTGTTGTTTGAGGGAACGGCTGAAGTGCTATTTCCAATGCCGTTTATCAAAGATCGTAGCGGCTTACGCTCCGCATTGTTCTTTGACGTAGGTAATGTATTCAACACCGACTGTCGCGAGAATCAACTCAATTGCTATGATGTGGACTTTGGCGAGCTACGTTATTCGGTAGGCATCGGCGTGACATGGTTGTCGGGTTTTGGTCCATTGACTTTTAGTCTAGCTAAACCACTAAATGCCAGCGAAATCGATCGTACCGAAGTATTCCAATTTACTTTAGGTCGTGGATTCTAATGTTAACTAATGGAGGTTCTTGTGAACAAACTAACTAAATTATTGGCTGCGGCCGTATTCATAACGTTACCAGCTCTCGCATCGGCGCAGGGACGTATCGCAGTCGTCGATTTAGAACAGGCGATTCTGCAAACAGATTACGCCCAGCAGCGTCTTAATGAGTTTGAGAAAGGCGAAGATTTTGACTCGGATAAGCAGGAGTTCGATGGCCTGAAAACTGAGCTGGATGAGTTGGTTAAGAATTTCCAGCGCGATGCCGCTGCTATGAGTGAAGATCAGCAGATTGCAGCGCGTCAGAAACTCGCAAGCAAGCAGGCAGATATTGAATATGTTGCTAAGAAGCTACAAGCCATGCAGCAGCAAAATGCACAGCGTGTATTTCAAGAGTTAGCGCCAAAGGCCCGTGAAGTATTGCGTGACATTATTGCAACTGATCAGATCGGCCTACTGCTGCAGCAGCAAAATGTTATTCATGCAGACTTAAGTTACAGCATCACCGCCAAGGTGACCGACAAACTCAATCAGTTACCTGCTGAGTAACACGCATGCGGCAATTGGCGGAGCTTGCAGCTGCACTGGCTCTCGAATTTAGGGGGGATGGTGATTGTGAGATTGTCGGACTGGCTTCTTTGGTGTCGGCTGATCCGCAACAGCTGAGTTTTGTCGCTAATAAAAAATACCTGCCACAGTTAGTAGCTTGTGCAGCGGGTGCGCTTATTTTACACCCTGACTGGCTAGATACTTGGACAGGTAATTGTTTGATCAGTGCGCATCCTTACCTCAGCTTCGCTCAGGCGACCTGGCTGTTTGATGATCGTCCACAGCCTCGGGGTAGCGTACATCCGAGTGCGGTTGTGGCGCCGGATGCGCAGTTGGCTTCTGGCGTGACCATTGATGCTTATGCTGTCGTTGAGTCAGGTGCAGTTATCGGCGCTAACGCATGGATTGGTGCGCATTGCTTTGTCGGCGCTCATGTGCAGGTTGGTGCAGACACCATTTTGAGGCCAGGCGTAGTGGTCTATCATGCGGTGGAGATTGGCGATCATTGCTTGATCCACAGTAATAGCGTGATTGGCGCGGATGGTTTTGGTTTTGCGCCCTTGACGCAGGGCTGGCAAAAAATATTGCAATTGGCGACTGTGCGTATCGGTCACCGGGTTGAAATCGGCGCCAGTACTACAATCGATCGTGGTGCGCTAGAAGATACGGTCATTGGTGACGGCGTGATCATCGATAATCAGGTGCATATTGCACACGGGGTGCACATCGGTGAAAACACGGCGATTGCCGGTGCTGTGGCGATTGCTGGCAGCACGGTTGTCGGCAAGCGTTGTACCATCGCAGGGCAGGCGGGTTTGGCCGACCATATCGAAATTGCCGATGACGTTCATATTGGTGGCCAGGGTCGAGTCTCAAGCTCGGTGAAATCGCCGGGGTATTATGCATCGGGTAGTAATTTACAGCCGCTCAAAGCGTGGAGTCGAAGTGCTGTACGCTTCGAGCAGCTAGATACCATGTCGAAGCGAATTGCGCAGTTAGAAAAACAGCTAGTGTCCTTGGCCGCGGCAAATGATAACAAAGGGAGTTAAGTCACGTGATCATGGACATTGAAGCTATTCGTGCGCACCTTCCTCATCGATATCCCTTTCTTTTAGTAGACCGCGTCGTAGCCTTGGAGTTGGGCAAGTCGATAGAGGCCTATAAGAACTTGACGGTTAACGAAGAGTTTTTTCAGGGGCATTTTACCGATACGCCGGTCTTCCCAGGTGTATTATTGCTGGAGGCGATGGCGCAGGCCGCCGGTATTTTAGGTTTTAAAACGATGGGTAAAACCCCGGCAGATGGTTCCATCTATTACTTCGTTGGCGCCGATAATTTGAGATTTAAGCGCCCCTGCGTCCCGGGTGATCGTGTGCATCTTTTTGCCGAAATAGTGGGAGAGCGTCGCGGTATCTGGAAATTTGCCGTCGAGGCGCGGGTCGATGGCGATCTATGCGCTGCGGCAACAATCCTCTGTGCGGATCGTTAAGCTGTGATCCATCCAGCTGCGATAGTGGATCCCAAGGCAGAAGTGGCAGAATCTGCCACCATTGGGCCCTGGTCGTACATTGGTCCCGATGTGGTGATTGGCGAGCAGACCATTATTGAACCGAATGTGGTGATTCGTGGCCCGACGCATATTGGTGCGCGTAATCATATATATCAATTCTCGAGTGTTGGTGAGGCGACGCCGGACCTTAAATACCAGAATGAGCCCACTCAGCTGTACATCGGTGACGACAATATTATTCGTGAGAACGTCACCATCCATCGCGGTACCGTGCAGGACAAAGGCGTTACGCGCATCGGCAACCGAAATTTATTTATGGCGTACGTCCATATCGGTCATGACAGTGTGGTGGGTAATGACACGATTCTGGTCAATAACGCTGCGCTGGCAGGTCATGTGATGGTGGGTGACTGGGCTATTTTGAGTGGCTATACCCTCGTGCATCAGTTTTGTAAAATTGGTGCGCACAGTTTCAGCGGTATGGGTACCGCTATAGGTAAAGACGTACCCGCTTATGTCACCGTAGCCGGTACCCCTGCTGAAGCGAAAACAATTAATTCTGAAGGCCTGCGCCGTCGTGGCTTCGAGCCTCACACGCTGAGCGAGCTGCGCCGCGCGTATAAGATTGTTTATCGCCAGGGGTTAACTTTGGACGTTGCAATTCAGCGACTTGAAAAAATGGTGGCAGAAACGCCTGAAATAGAACTCCTGCTAGAGTCTTTGCGCGCATCGGAGCGCGGCATTGTTCGCTAGTGTCTGATGAAGCCATGCGTTTGGGCATACTGGCTGGCGAGGCATCAGGGGATATCCTCGGCGCCGCGGTGGTGCGTTCGCTAGGGCAGCGCCAGCAGCGTTTGACGCTCTCGGGAATTGGTGGTCCTTTGCTCGAAGCACAGCGTTTGCAATCACTTTACCCTATGGATCGTTTGTCGGTATTCGGGCTGGTCGAGCCGCTCAAACGGTTGCCTGAATTGTTAAAAATTCGTCGAGATGTATTCGAGCAGCAAAAACAGTTTTTACCTGATGTCTTTTTGGGTATCGATTCCCCCGATTTTAATTTGGCACTCGAAGCAAGACTTCGGGCAACAGGCATCGCCACCGCGCACTTAGTTAGTCCCTCTGTATGGGCCTGGCGCGCCGGCAGAATTAAACGAATAGCCAAAGCCGTTGACCTGATGCTCTGCCTGCTGCCGTTTGAGTTGGACATTTATCGAAAAGCGGGTGTGCCAGCGATCTGCGTTGGACATCCCTTGATCGAAGAACTCGCCTTGCTGCCTGACCAACAGACTGCGCGCCAGCAATTGGGACTTGCGCTTGGACCAATAACCCAAGCCCGACGACTCATCGCGGTGTTGCCTGGCAGTCGTGCTGGGGAGGTTGCGCACTTGATGCCAGTTTTTGCCCAAACCATGGCGCTGCTTTCCGCTAGTGATGTATCAATCCACTTTGTCATACCTGCGGCCAATGCGGCGCGGCGCGCACAAATTGATGGCGTGCTTGCGGACTACCAATTACCCGTGACGGTCATCAATGGCTCAAGTCGTTTAGTGATGGTTGCCGCCGATCAAATCATGCTGGCTTCGGGGACAGCGACGCTGGAGGCGATGCTACTGCGCAAACCTATGGTGATTGCCTATCGAATGGCCTGGCTGTCGTGGCAGATCATATCGCGTATGGTGACGACTGAATTTGCCGGACTGCCTAATATATTGGCGGGCCGTGAGGTAGTTCCAGAATTCATCCAAGACTCAGCTAATCCCGATTCGTTGCATCGCGCAATGATGTCGGTATTGGAGCAGGGTGGTGATGTTCAGGTCGCTGCATTTGATGAGCTTGCAGCGATGATTGGGGGTGATTTTGCCAACCGCTGTGCCGATGCCCTAGAAAATTTAGTGGCGTCGCGCCGATGAAGCATTTATTCACGGAGGCAGCAGTGGGCCGTGTGGCGGGGGTCGATGAAGTGGGCCGTGG
>CAWUVW010000007.1:0-34394 GCA_963926105.1 uncultured Luminiphilus sp.
GACGGCTATTACAGTAATGCTTTTGCGTTAGCGTCTTTAGGACGCCATGTTGTACCTGATAACGAGTTGTTGCGTGTCGAGGACTATCGCATGCGCTATGGCTTGTATCGCACCGATCCTGATCTGCAGGCAGCGCATGCGGCGCACCCCTGGATCTGCGTCTGGGACGATCATGAGTTGGCGAATAATACCTGGAAAAATGGCGCTGAAAATCACAATGAAGGCGAGGGTGATTTTGATCAGCGCATGGCAGCAGCACGCCGTGTTTATCACGAATGGCTTCCAATTCGCACCGCCGCACAAAGCGATCAGCTACCTATTTATCGACAATTTCCGGTGGGCGATCTCGCCGATATTATTATGCTCGATACCCGCCTTGAAGGCCGTGACAAGCAACCAGCCTACCCTAAAGATATACCTGAATCTGTTGATGCAGAACGTTTCAAAACGGAGGTGCTGGGTAACCCCGAGCGTACAATTTTGGGCGTCGAGCAAGAGCAGTGGTTAGCCAATCAATTGGCGGCTTCCAAGGCACGTGGCGCGACATGGCAGGTGATTGGACAGCAGGTATTGATGGGCGAGATTAGGTTTCCAAAAGTGCCGCAGGAATTGCTTGAAGCATTAGATGTACCCGAGTACAGCCGTGCATGGATTATGGAGATTAACCCATTAGCCAAATTTGATATGCCTTGGAATTTAGATGCATGGAATGGCTATATCAGCTGCAGAAACCGTATTTACGAAGTTTTCATGGCGTTGGCCAATAATCCGGTTGTACTTGCAGGTGATACGCACAATGCCTGGGCGTTCAATTTGTCCAACAATCAAGGTCAGGCTGTGGGTATTGAAATTGGTTGCCCTGGAATCAGCAGCCCAGGACTCGAAACTTTTCTGCCGCTGCCAAGCGATGTGCTGACCGCGGCGCTGATGGAGAGCTCGCCGCAGTTATTTGCCGTAGACACTTCACAGCGAGGCTGGGCGGAGGTGACCTTGACGCCGGAGGCAACGATGAGCCAATGGCATTTCGTCAGTACGGTACTAGACAGAGATTTTACTGTCACAGATGGTGAGCAGATGCTGTGTAAGGCGGGAGATCGACGCTTTATTTAGTGCAGCTAAGTGCTGTTGGCTACGGCAGAAGTCGCCTAATTTCTCGGTGCTGACTGCATAGCGGGGGCAGCTCGGTTAGACTCATGATTGAGTTTATTTTATGGCGACGCCTATGCATTATATTTTCGAAGTCCGCGCGAAGCCCGGCTATAGCATTGAGGCCTACGCTGAGGGCTGGATGGCGGCGAGTGCACTGATTCAGCAAGCACCTGGTGCCCGAGGGACACGGTTGCATCGGAAGATTGATGAGCCTGGCGTTGCCCTGGCTATCGCAACCTGGGATAGTAAAAGTGCCCGAGACGCGATGGAGTCTGATCCGCCTGAGGCGATCAAGGCTATTATTGAAGGACAAAAGCCCTTTATCGACATCCGCTTTGTCGGTCAGTTCGATGCGCCAGAATGGGTTGTTTTGCCGCCTAATTACAGTGGTGATGACCCTATTTTAGACCCTACGCTTATTCGTTAAGGGACAGATTTTTTCCGCGCCAGTGGTGTTTTTGGGTGGGCAGAGTACCTACCTTGCTGCGCGCGGCTGACAGTTTTTATTGTAGGGGTCATAATCGTTGGCTCTGAAATTAATAAGGAGCGGCAGGTCTATGGAACTCAATAACAAAGTTGCTATTGTCACAGGTTCGAGTTCGGGTGTCGGTGCTGCAGTGGCGGTTCAGTTAGCCCAGCAGGGTGTAAAAGTAGTTGTGAACTATGCGAGCTCTGCTGACGGCGCTGCTGAGACGGCGCGCCAGATCGAAGCGCTAGGTGGTGCCGCCCTCGTGGTGCAAGGCGATGTCGGCGTTCAAGCTGATTGCGACCGTTTGGTCGCCAGCGCCGTTGAGCATTTTGGTCAGCTGAATATCCTTATTAATAATGCCGGTACGACAACGTTCGTACCACATGCCGAGCTCGATCAACTCACCGAAGACATTTGGTATAAAACCCTCAAGACTAATTTGGTCGGTGCTTTTCTCATGTCCCGAGCAGCAGTTGAACCAATGAAGGCGGCGGGGGGCGGTGCGATCTTAATGACCTCCAGCGTGGCGGGTTCCTCAGCCAATGGCAGCTCCATTGCCTACTGCGCCTCTAAAGCGGGTATGAATAGCTTAACGCGCACGTTGGCCAAGAGCTTGGGCGCGTATAAAATCCGTGTGAATGCTGTTTGTCCTGGGCTGATTGACGGCGACTGGGCTTATGAGACATGGGGCGGTGGCTGCGATGATCAATGGGATCAGCTCAAGCGCGTATTTGAGGCTCAAGCACCTTTGGGGCATATTGCCACACCCAATGATGTTGCCGATGCAATGATGTCGCTGCTGACTGGTTCAGACTACATAACCGGCCAACTGGTCACGATTGATTCGGGCTTTACCCTTTAGCGAATTAACCCGTTGAGCGAGTATCAGGTCCTTAACGCTGTGGGAATACTGCTGAGTAACTGGCGCGTGTACTCCTGACGCGGGGACTCGAAAATCTCGGCGGTCGTGCCTTCTTCCATGATTTTTCCTCGGTACATGACCAGGATGCGATCGGCGATGTGTCGGATTACCGCCAAATCATGTGAGACGAATAGCATGGTCAGCCCGTATTCTTTACCCAAATCCTGAAGCAAATCCAGAATTTGAGCTTGAATTGTGACGTCGAGTGCGGACACGGGTTCATCTGCCACAATAAATTCGGGTTTAGTCGCCAGCGCACGACCTATTGCGATACGCTGTCGTTGGCCACCTGAAAACTCGTGGGGGTATTTGCGAACGAAAGCTCGGGATAAACCAACGTCATCCATCAGCTTTCGAATAGCGGCATCTAAACCTTTGCGATCAACCACCTTATGCAGCAGCAGTGGCTCTGCCAGTGTGTCGTAGACTGTCATGCGCGGATTAAGCGATGCAAAAGGGTCTTGAAAAATCATCTGCATACGGCGACGGAACACCTTTAATGGGCCGCCTTCGATATGTGTGATATCGGTGCCATCAAAAATAATACTGCCGTCTGCAATCGGAGCCAAACGCAGCAGTGAGCGGCCGAGCGTTGATTTCCCACAGCCCGACTCGCCAACTAGTCCTAGGACTTCACCTCGGTTGATGGTGATTGAGACGTCGTCCACAGCCTTGACCGGGGCGTCTTTACCTGCAGAATAAAACCAAGTGCGCAGGTTGTTAATTTGTATCAGCGGTATCTTTTCAGCTTCAGAGCTGACTCGCTGATCTGTGGGGATGGCAGCTAATAATTTTTGCGTGTAGGGATGCTGGGCGTGGTGGAAGATCGCTTCAGGCGACCCTTGCTCTACCGCTTTACCCTTTTCCATGACGACAATGTGGTCTGCAATATCGGCGACGACGGCTAAGTCGTGACTAATGAATAGCACACCAATATCACGTTTTGCTTGCAGCTCGGCGATCAGGCGCAAAATTTGCGCTTGTGTGGTCACGTCTAGGGCCGTTGTGGGTTCATCGGCTATCAGAAGCCGGGGTTCGTTGATCAGCGCCATTGCGATCATCACGCGCTGGCGCATACCGCCCGAAAACTCAAAGGGGAAGCGATTCATTGCCGAAGCGGGATTTTGAATATCGACTTCATCAAGAAGTTCGATCGCCCGTGCTCGCGCGGCAACTTTGCTGATTTTGTTATGCGTCGTGAGCGGCTCTATGAGTTGATCGCCCACCGTCATGAATGGATTTAAGCAGGTCATGGGGTCCTGGAAAATCATCGCGATATCTTTACCGCGAATAGCGCGGAGATCATTCTCGCTGAGTTTCAGTAAATCGTGACCGTCGAATATGGCGCGGCCGCCATCAATACGTCCAGGCGGCATGGGTATAAGCCCTAGCAGTGCATAGCAAGATACAGACTTTCCTGAACCACTCTCGCCAATAATCGCAGTAATTGCATTGGTTTCGACGTTAAAACTAATGCCGTCAACGGCTTTCTGCGTGCCGTTACGGGTAACGAAGCTGACTGTTAAATCTTCAACGGTAAGTAACGACATCGTCAGTCCTTTGATCCGCGGACGTCGAGCGCATCGCGCAGTCCGTCACCGAGAAAGTTGAGTGAAAAAAGCGTTAGAGTTAGCGCTAATCCTGGGAATATCAGCAACCATGGAAACTCTTCCATAGTCTCGGCTCCATAGCTAATCAGCAGCCCCCAAGATGTGGCTGGCGGTTGAATACCGAGACCCAGGAAGCTGAGGAATGCTTCCAGTAACATCACGCTCGGTATGGTGAGTGTGGTGTAAACAATAATGGGTCCCAATGCATTGGGAACGATATGTCGGCGGATAATTGCCGCGGGTGATAAACCGAGAGAAATCGCCGCCTCGACAAATTCCTGCTGCCGAAGTGACTGTACCTGCGAGCGCATGATCCGCGCCATGGTTAACCATTCTACTGCGCCTATGGCGAGGAAAAGCAGCAGTACATTACGACCAAAAACAACCATGAGTAACACAATGAAAATCATGAACGGCAACGCGTAGAGGATGTCCACAGTCCGCATCATGACGGCATCTACTTTGCCCCCTGCATAGCCGGCAATGGCACCCCAAGTGACACCGATGACGAGCGCGACTGCCGTAGCAATGAACCCCACGGCCAGTGAAATACGCCCACCGTACATAACCTGAGTCAGTAGATCTCGACCAAAGATATCAGTGCCGAACCAATGTGCCGCTGATGGCGGTGTGGCACCTAAATCAAGATTCTGGGCTTCGTAGCTATAGGGTGCGATCCAAGGTGTAATGAGTGCGATGAAAATCAAGAAAATGAGTGCGGCACCGCCAAATAACGCCATTTTGTTCTTGCGTAGTCGCAGCCATGCATCCTGCCAAAGCGAGAAACCTACATCCGCTTCACTGAAGTCATTTGTCTGATCTATCTCAGTGATCATTGACCACCTCCCAACTGTGCTCGTAGCCTCGGATTCATCCAGGCGGCGATCACATCACTGACCAAATTAAAGAGTACGATTAAGGTCGATAAAAAGACGGTAGTACCCAATATCATGGTGTAGTCACGGTTAAAGGCAGCTTGCACATAAAAGCGACCGAGACCGGGTATCTGAAAAATGGTTTCGACAACAAATGATCCTGCGAGGAGTCCTGCGAACGCCGGGCCCAAGAAGGCGATGACCGGAATTAATCCACCTCTCAATGCGTGCCGTGTGATCACCTGCCATTCGGGCAAGCCTTTGGCTCTGGCGGTACGAATATAGTCCTGCGAGAGCACTTCGAGCATCCCAGCACGACTGAGTCGGGCCACATATGCTGCGTATGCCGCACCGAGTGTGATCGACGGTAGAATTTTATCCCCTGGAATATCTCCCCAGCCTGAGATGGGAAGCCAGTCTAGATAAATGCCAAAGACTAAAACGAGCAGCGGACCCAATAGGAATGAGGGCATACAAATACCGATCATCGCTGCGCTCATCGGAATATAGTCGAGTTTGGTATTGGGTTTTAATGACGCGAAGACACCGGCGGTGCCGCCAATTATCAGTGCGATTAACAAGGCATAAAAACCGAGCTCAGCAGTGACGGGTAAGCCGGAAAATAGAATTTCATTAACGCTGCGGCCAGGATACTTAAATGAGGGTCCAAGGTCTCCTACTGCAAGATCACCCAGATAGGCGAAGTATTGTTCATGGAGGGGCAGGTCTAAACGATATTGTGCCTCCAGGGCACGTTTGACCTCGGGCATAACGGCTTTTTCGCTATCAAACGGACCACCGGGCGCGGTTCGCACCAAAAAAAATGTAGCGGTAATGACCACTAAAATGACGGGAATCGCTTGTAGCAAGCGGCTCAAAATAAAGCGCAGCATTAGTAGTGACCTCGATGGTTATTCGTTGGCGGCTTCTAGCGTTCGTCCTGGATGGAGTGTGACGTACTTCAGGTTCAATGAATCCATGAGATTAGGGTAGATGCCTTCAACGCTTGGATGCACTAAATGTTTGCTCGTGTAGGTGTAAATGGGAATGATCGGCATCTGTTCCATCAGGCGTGTTTCTGCTTCATGAAACAATGCATAGCGGGCCTCGCGGGTTGTTGCGCGGGGTGCCTGTTGTAACACAATATCGTCATAGACGGGATCGCTATACCCGGTGTTGTTGTTGCCGCCATCAGTAATGAATAGATCGAGAAAGTTGTTGGGGTCGACGTAGTCGCCTATCCAACCCCGGCGCGCCACCTGGAAGTCTCTTTGCGAGACTGAATTGAGGTACACCTTCCACTCTTGATTCGAGATTGTGATATCGATCCCAAGCTCTTTATGCCACATTTGCTGCACGGCCACTGCAACTTTGCGATGCGCTTCGTTGGTGTTGTAGATCAGCTCGAGTCCGGGCCAGCCTTCGCCATTGGGATAGCCTGCTTCACTCAGTAGTTGTCGTGCGCGCTCTGGGTCATATGAAAAAATTTGCGGCGGGTAATAGCCGAGTGTGTCTGGAGGCGTGATGCTATAGGCGGGGACCGCTGTATCTTGCAGTACTGAGCGCACCAGTTTGTCTCGGTCCAGTGACAGCGCCAGTGCTTGGCGAACTTTCACGTTGTCGGTAGGCGCGCGATCGACATTGATTAAGTAGTAATAGGTACCCAAATACGGTGCTTGAATATAGGCTGATTTCTCTTGGGCGCGGTAGCCAGGAATTTTTTCGAGCGGTACAACCTCGGTGCGGTGGAGCTGTTCGACGCGGAACATTCGCTCTTCACTCACGACATTTTCTGTCGGATAAAAAACCACGCCATTTAAACTAACGTTATCGCGATCCCAGTAAGTGTTGCTTTTTTTCATGCCAATACGGCGGTTGATTAGCCATTCATCTAATGTAAAAGCGCCGTTGCTAACAATGTTACCCACGCGTGTCCAAGGGGTGAAACGGTCGGTCATCTTGCCGAATTTGAGGAGCGTAGGTGCATGTACAGCAAAGGTGCTGTAGTGATCCATTAGCTGCAAAAAATAAGGGGTCGGCGCATTAAGCGTCACTTGCAATGTTTTAGAATCTAGCGCTTTGATGCCGACCTCGTTGAAGTCGCTAACATCACCCTTAGAATAAGCTTCCGCATTAAAGACGGGGTAAAGCATGTAGGCATAGAGGTTACCAGTCTCGGGATGCAGTGCTCGATTCCAGCTCCATACATAGTCTTGGGCGGTGACGGGGTCTCCGTTGCTCCACTTGGCTTCTGGGTTCAAGAAAAAGGTAACGACCTTGCCTTCTTCTGAAAATTCCCAACGCTCAGCAACGCCCGGCTCTGGCTCTAGTGTTATTGGGTTTTTGACCGTAAGGCCTTCAAATAGCGCGCGAATCAAATGGTTCTCAGGCACCCCGGTGACAACATGCGGATCGAGACCTTGCGGTTCTGCGCCGTTGCCATAATGCAAAATGCCATCGCGATTGCCTTGGACAACATTGCTTTCAGTGGCACCGCAGGCAATGAGCAGTAAGGGGAGAAGGCAAGATAGTAAAAATGGTTTTATAAAAGTCAAAACAACAATCCGTTAGCATCCGACTTATGCATGCTATCGCAAACTGCCCGTTGTGTGTAAATCCTTATCAAAATCAACGGGATCAAATAAACGGCGCTTCTGGGCGACGGATGGGTGGTGTTGTAAAGCGTTGCTTGCTACCCACAGGATCTCTGCGGCGAACGTGTGTGAGTTACTCAGCGAAAATGCCTAATGCCCACTATCGCGTATGTAATATCTAACGCTTACGCCAAACAAAACCCTCTGCGAGTATACGAACAATGAATGCTTTAAAACCTACGCATCAAATTTACGGTCCTAAAAATTACCGAGTCGAAAGGGGAGGAATCTGTCTGGCGCCCTTGTCATAGGTGACTGTATTCTTAAGCTAAGTCCAACTTAGCTCGATCAGGCCAGGTAGGTAGCTTTGGAGGATATTGCTGCCTCACATACCACTTAAATACTGCGCGTCTGATAAACTCCAATACTTTAATCCATTAGCGCGAGAACCTTATGACTGTTCGGACTCGGGTGGCACCTTCACCCACTGGCGATCCCCATGTGGGCACGGCCTACATGGCTTTGTTTAATCGCTGTTTTGCCCATATGCACGGCGGTCAATTCATTTTGCGGATTGAAGATACTGACCAGGTACGCAGTACCCCAGAAGCAGAGCAGGCAATTTTAGATTCGCTGCGATGGCTGGGCTTGAGCTGGGATGAAGGTCCAGATATTGGTGGTCCCTCGGGGCCATATCGGCAGAGTGAGCGCGGGGATATCTACGCCCAATATGCTGGGCAACTCGTTGAGGCGGGACACGCATTCATCTGTTATCGCACTGGCGAGGAGCTCGACGCTATGCGAGAGCAGCGCCGAGCCGATGGAAACAGCACCGCACTGAAGCCTTCAGATTTATTTTTGCCCGAAGCTGAGCAAGCTGCGCGCAAAGCTGCTGATGCCCCCTTTGTCATTCGCATGATAGTGCCAGAGATCGATGGCGCCTGTGTGATCAATGACTTGTTGCGCGGTGAAATAGCACTCGACTGGTCGATGGTAGATGCGCAAATTTTACTGAAGTCTGACGGTATGCCAACTTACCACTTGGCGAATGTCGTCGATGATCATTTGATGGCCATTACCCACGTAATTCGTGGTGAGGAGTGGATCAACTCGGCGCCTAAGCATAAATTGCTATACCAGTACTTTGGCTGGGATATGCCAGTGCTGTGTCACATGCCGCTATTGCGCAACCCCGATAAATCAAAACTGAGCAAACGCAAGAACCCAACCAGTATTTTGTACTACCAGCGTATGGGTTTTCTGCCTGAAGCGCTGCTCAACTACTTGGGCCGCATGGGTTGGTCAATGCCCGATGAGAGCGAGAAATTTTCGCTGCCAGAAATGGAGGCGGCGTTTGATATTAAACGCGTATCCCTGGGTGGGCCAATTTTCGATGTTGAGAAACTGCGTTGGTTAAATGGGCTGTGGATTCGCGAGTCACTGGATTTGGAGGCACTTGCAGAGCGCCTGCAAGCGTGGGCTTTAAATAAGGCGATGCTGATGAAAGTATTACCTCATGCCCAGGCGCGTATGGAGGTACTGTCTGATTTTGTGCCCATGTCTGCTTATCTGGCTTCGGGCGAACTGTCGTTAGATATAGCGCAATTCGAAGCGCTGAGTGATCCATTGGAGGAGACGCTAAGACGTATGCAGTTTGTGCTTTGGCGCCTCGAGAGTCATCAGGATTGGCATCGCGACGGGCTATTTGCTGCACTCAAGCATTTGGCTGATCAGTTAGCGCTTAAGCCTAAGCCTTTGTTTGCGTCGTTATTTATCGCCATCGCAGGTAGCAGCGCTGCGTATTCACTTCCTGACTCGATGGCAATCTTGGGTCCTGATATGACGCGATCACGTTTGCGTGCTGCTATTGAGGTGTTGGGTGGGGTGTCGAAAAAGGCCTTGAAGCGCCTTGAGAAGGAATACGCAGCATTACCTTTGGCCTAGCGATAGTTATCTCTGGGGTGGACTAACCGCTGTTCAAACAGTGGAGGCGGTTAGTTCACTGCAAGCTATCGATAAACGCATCTGATTCGGCGATGGCGATGTTCATTTCTGCAATAAGCCGGGAAACATCGGCTTCAATTGAATCGAGTTCGCCTTGTAGCGCACCAATAGCGCTCGCATTTAGGTTGTGCTTTAAATAAAGCACGTTGTCTTTTAGCGCATCGAGCACGGGTTGCATACGTTTTTCGGCGCGTTGCATTGCGGTGATGAGTTGTTGATAGCGACGCTCAGTGTCTTTGAGCTTTCGCTCGCTATCGCGCCGCAGATTGGCATTACTATATTGGGTCAGTTCGTCACGCCATTCATCAAATAGATCATCAGCTACACGCTCAATTGCATCGATCCGGTCAGTGACCTCAGCTGCCGCGCTTTCGCTGGCTTCATATTCATCATCGAGATCCTCGTAGACCGCCTGCAGTTCTCCCCCATCAAAGTCAATGAGCACACTAAATTGCTCAAGTGCAGAGGCAAATTGTACCTGAGCATCAGCCTGTGAATCTCGGGCATCCTCTACACGGTCAACTAAAATATCGCGCTTTGCGAAGCCAGCGGACTCCATGGCGGAATAGTAGGCCGATTGGCAAGCCGTCAGAGCGAGGAGGGTCAGTCCACCTGCAATATAAATCATGAATTTACGCATGGTGGGCTTATATCCTTGTTTGTTTTATAGGACGTTATGAAGCGTCTTATCGGATGCTTGTTCCCGAGATTTTGGTCAGTCGTCTGACGGGCTGAAGCGCGCGGCGCTGATAATGGCCCATAAGTGAAAGATCAAGCCTGGAATCCACATGAAGATGAGTATAACGCTGGCGCCTAGGGCATAGCTGATAGATGTTGCTAAAAAAAAGCCAATAGCAGCTAGAACTCGTCCTTGAACAAGTTGGCCTAGGCCGGGAATAAAGAAACTGCAAATTGCAGCGAGCACGTTACCGCCTGAGCCTTGTCCTGCCATGATTATTTCCTTTTGAGAGTGGAGTCAGTCGTGCCTACGCTAAAACATTAGCCGCTCGCGGGCAAGACGCCACTTATTGTATTGACATAGACCGCTGCGCTCCATAGTATCTTTTCGCCTGACAACGTATACGTCTGACAGATACCCAAGATTTGGGGCTATAGCTCAGCTGGGAGAGCGCAACACTGGCAGTGTTGAGGTCAGCGGTTCGATCCCGCTTAGCTCCACCATATAGATTAATCACTTACGGCTCCCTCGTGGGCTGTTTGTGTTTTCATAGACAACACATAGACAATCAACGGCGTATGTTTCTGCCAAAAAAGTAGACAAGCTCATTTACTTAGCTAAGCAGCAAAGTAACGATGACGGCTTCTTTTTTAATCTAGCTCGCCACATGCACCCGTCTTTTATAGGTCCGCTGGCCTATGCGTGGCTGACCAGCGCAACGCTGCGTAAAGCAATGACGAGGGTTAGCCGATATTCTCATTTGGTTAATAATGAAGTGCCGGTGAATCTGCGAGACAGTGGTGATGAAGTTTTGATTACCTACGACTTCAGCAAATTAGAATCTTTGAACCCTGCATTAAGAGAGCGATGCCGGCTGGCTATGTGTGTTCAAGCCTGCAGGCGATCTCGAGGGGAAGATTTCAGCCCTAGCAGAGTTAGCATGCGTCAAAAGGCATCTGAATGCTCAGATTTATACCGTGAGTTCTTTGCCTGCGAAGTGGCATTTAATAGCCCCGAAGTATAGGACAGATAAAAGGTCTATGGTGAGCAGATCTCCTCATGGATGCGAGCCACCAGGCCTGAAAAGATCGCGAATAGCGGGTCTATCACCCTGAAATCTTAACGGCGTCAGTCATCGAATAATTCACATCCGTCCATTGCTGAACTGTAGAACGCAGAGAGCCGAGCCAGGCCTCGTCAGTGGCTTCCCTGCTGATTGAACTGTGAACTCGCGGACTCCTTAAATCTAGGGGCATCTCAGTGGCGATTCAACCTATGCTCATCCGCTTAGTCAATTGACGCTAAGCTTTAGGTAACATAATCTGTCTGCAGAGGGGCCGAGATTTTATTGTTTTGATTCAAATAGTTATGACCCCGGTTGCGTTAGTTCTTTATCTAATACAATTTCATATTCAAACTATGAGGAACGTCAAATGAAAACCAATCATAAATATTTTAAAACATTTTTGCTGTCAATGGTGATGGCAGGGTTTGCGCCCATTGCAGGTGCAAGCCATTCATGGGGTGATTATCATTGGGCTCGAACCACCAGTTCATTCAATTTAATAGTAGTAAACAGTACGACATCTGAATGGGATTCTTATGTATCACAAGCTATTTCAGATTGGACGGCATCGTCCAAAGTAAATATGATCGAAGATCAAAATGGATCAACTGCAAAAAAAGTTCGCAGACAATGCAAAGGGGGTAGCGGTTCGTTGCGAATCTGTAATGATACCTATGGCAACACAGGTTGGGTTGGTATCGCGGGTATTTCGTTAGATACTCAGGGCCATATTACGACCGGCTACACGAAAATGAACGATACATATTATGCCAACCCTTTTTACGACACGCCGGCATGGAGATTGAGTGTAACCTGTCAGGAACTAGGCCATAACCTGGGTCTTGATCATCAGGATGAGGACTCTTATAACGCTTCTCTGTACTCCTGCATGGACTACCAGGACCCACCATTCGAGTATCCAAATGCCCATGATTATGAGCAGCTGGAGACCATTTACGGGCATACGGATTTGTATAATTCTTACGCTGGCGGCGGCGGCGGCGGTGGTGGCGGTGGCGGCGGGTGCAATTCTCCTCCAGGAAAGGGTTGTAATAAAGCGGGTGCAAACGGTTCAATTGGCTGGGGTATGTCATTGGGACGCAGTGGTCATGCGGAAACCTTCATGCGCATTGACCCGGACGGCACACGACACCTAGTTCATGTCACATGGGCTATCGGTTTCTAATCGTTTTAGATTAAATATCCAAGCAGTTACACACTCGTGCCTGAGTGGTACGGTGTTACTGCAAAAACCCCTGCTTTTGCAGGGGTTTTTGCATGCTGTCTGGTCTTAATTAAATCCCTAACGTTGTTTGCTTGTGAATAGGACGGTTTGCTATTTTTTACTTTTTCGACTGATACTGTCCTTTACCGTGATCTACTATTGCCAGCGGCCAGTAGTAGTCCCTAGCAGATTATCGAAGGAAGGGGTGTTAATGCGACCTATACTCTCACACATGCTGGGTGCATGTTGTTCGGTATTTGCATTGGGTATGTTGACCAGCGGCGCAAGTGCCGCCGATATGCAGATCCAGCGCATGGACGCAGACTCAATTCAGATTTCGAACGATTCGACATCGGCAAAGACTGCCAAACAAGAAAGCGACATCTATATTGTCCAGATGAAGGGCGACCCGATCGTCGCTTACGAGGGTAATATTTCAGGCTATAAGGCGACCAGGCCTGGCAAAGGCAAAAAGGTCAATCCAAAGAGTGCGAACGTCAAGAAATATGCAGCATATCTCGAACAACAACAGGATCAAATGATCCACAGTGCCGGTGGTAGCAAGGTGTATAACTACCGTTATGCCTTCAACGGTTTCGCAGCCCGCATGACTGCAGCTGACGCTGAGGCCCTCAAGGGACGAGCGGATGTCATGAATGTCTGGAAGAACGAAATCCGTTACCTGCAAACTGATGCCACTCTGACCTGGATCGGTATCAATGGACCCGGTGAGGCATGGTCAAAGGGTTATGTTGGCGAGGATATCGTTATCGGTATCGTTGATAGCGGCGTGTGGCCCGAGCATCCCAGTTTTGCTGACGTCGCAACCCCCAAAAAGGGTAACAAGGGTCCTAATATAGCTTACGGGCCGATCCCGGCTGGATTCACTCCCAGCGGCTGTGATTTTGGTAACACCACAGCAAACCCGGCTGATGCGCCATTTACCTGCAATAACAAGCTAGTCGCGGCACGTTGCTACAACTTGGGCCAGTCGTCGGCAGACGATTCCAGCAACCCATGTGGCGGTAATGGCATCGATCAGGCAGGAGATCCGGCAACATTCCAGTCTGCCCGCGATGATAACGGCCACGGCAGCCACACAGCGTCTACCGCTGGCGGTAACTATGGTGTGCCGGCTTTCATCGGTGGCGATTTCGCAGGTAATATCAGCGGTATAGCACCGCGGGCACGCATCGCTGCATACAAAGTTTGCTGGAACGGCGGAGGCTGTGCCTCAGCTGACAGCGCTGCAGCCATCGACCAGGCCGTTGCTGACGGTGTTGATGCAATCAACTTTTCTATTGGCGACTCCAGTAACTACTTCGGTTCTGCAGATGACGTCGCCTTCCTGTTTGCAGCCGTTGCAGATGTATTTGTAGCCACATCGAACGGCAACGCCGGTCCCGGTGCAGGAACAGTAGGCACTCCTTCCGGTGTGCCTTGGATCACGGCTGTCGGCGCAACCCAGGATAACGGTGTTTTTTACAATTCGGTCACAGTGAATGCACCCGGCAGTATTGCTGGCGATTACGTGGCAGTTGAGGGGGCCGGTGACGTTACCTTGGTAGACACCGGTCCGATTACGGCCGATGTCACAGCAACGAACCCAGCCAATGGCTGCACTGCGCTGGCTGCACCGATATCCGGCATTGCACTGACCATACGTGGCGATTGCTCTTTCGCTACCAAATACAACAATGCAGCGGCGGCAGGCGCGAGCACGATCATTGTTTACAATACTGCTGCCGATCCGATGGTGATGGGGGCCCTTGGGGGCACGACTATTCCTGGTGTCATGGTTGGAAATGCTGACGGTGTACTGATGGCTGGAGAAACCGGTGTCAATGCGACATTGGATGCCGCCAATGCCGTCCCGGCGCTCAACCGTATCGCAGGCTTCTCTTCCCGCGGACCCAACAACGGCGCCCTCGACATCATCAAACCTGATGTTTCTGCACCAGGCGTAGCCATTCTGGCTGCTGCCAATGGAACAGACGCGTTCATGAGCATCAGTGGCACCTCAATGGCCAGCCCGCATGTGGCCGGTGCGTTTGCCCTGCTCAAACAGGCGCATCCGGACTGGAGTGCAGCCCAAGCCAGGTCTGCACTGATGACCACGGCACGTCAGAATTTGAAGCAGACTTTCGGTGACATCGCTGCGGATCCTTTTGATATCGGTGCTGGCGAAGTCAGGCCCAGTGATGCATTTGATCCGGGTCTCGCTTATGGCGCAGGACTCCCTGAGTACGCTGCGTTTTCATGTGAGAACAATGCCCAGATTTTCAGCGATGAGTTTTGTGCGTCCCTCGAGTCAATCGGCGTACCGTCTGACGGCAGCGATCTCAATTTGCCGTCCATCGGCATCGGCGACCTCGTAGGTGCCCAGACGATTACGCGTACCGTAACAGCCGTGTACAACGATAACGGCAACAAGACCTTCAGTGTTTCCGTGGATGCACCTCCGGGAATTGATGTATCGGTATCACCGTCATCATTCAAGTTGAGGAAAGGCGATTCGGCGAGCTATGAAGTCACCTTTACGGTCACTGGTGGAGCGGCCCTTGACGAGTGGGCCTTCGGTTCGTTGACCTGGACAGATAACGTTGGCGTCTATTCGGTACGTAGCCCAATCGCGGTACGCCCTACGGCGTTCTCAACTGCAGATGGTGTTGCTGGCGGTTCCGGTGACGGTTCGGTCGCAGTTCCGGTTGTGTTCGGTTATGACGGTGGCTAGACGGCAAGTGTGAGTGGAATTGAAGCTGGCAGTTTTGGCAGCGATAATATTACATCAGCCGATGGCCTCCATATCTGGTGTGTCGATTTACCGGCGATGGCGCACTTCCGGGCTGCCATGTTCGACGAAGACACTAGCGCTCCGGGTGCGGACGACCTTGACCTGAGACTTTTCCTCGCCACCGATTGTGCGACGTTTGGCATTGCACAAATTGGCGCAAGCCACGGGGCGACCTCAGAGGAAGTCATTGATATTTCCGACGCTCCAGCGGGCGGATATGTTGTGTTTGTTGATTATTTTGCCGTCTCAAACGGCACGGACTCGGATTACACGATCTGGTTACAGCCTGTATTGGGTGATAATAGCAACACCTCGGTCACCGCTCCGGCATCAGCAGTGTTCGGCGCGTCCGGTACCGTTACAGTTGATTACACCGGTTTTGCTCCTACGCGTAACCTCGGCATTTTGCATCACGCAGGCGGCAGTGGTGAAATCGCTAGGACAATCCTGGATATCGATGCACGATAAGTAGTGTCTTCACTCGGCATCTGATCCGGGAAAAGACTAAGGCAATATAAGAAACGCCCGCCTTTCGATGCGGGCGTTTTTTATGCTAGCGGTAGTTTCGCCGCAGCCGATTTCAGCCAGAGCGTTTCAAATTTTCTACATGACTTCCTGGCCAGGACCGTAGGCCGGTGCCTCCGCCCTGTCATCCGGGCAGTAAAAAAGCGGGCCCTTGTCGCCGCCATGATAGCGGTAGATCTTGCCGTCAGCCTCAAGCAACAGCAGGACACCGGGAACAATCGCCTGGGTGTAGTTCATGCCTTCTTTAGGGCACCCCAGCGCGCCTGACCCCCAATTGACCGAGCGAGCCTGGTTTACCGTAATGGCGTCAACAGCAACGCCCGTGCGTTCTGTGATATCCGCCGCTGCGTCTTGAATCTGTTGTTCGAGGCTCGCGTCGGCCAATGCGAGCGTTTTGCTGGCTTCAGATGCTGTTGGTGGCGATACACTGGCCTCGGTCACCTCGCCAAGCGGACCCGCGGTATCCTGACCGCAAGCCGTACACGTCAAAGCCAGGCTCAATACACCTAGCTGGAGCGCTTGTTGCATACTTTTTTTCATTGATTTCGTCCTGTCTTATTGGGCCAAAATGTCGGTCCCGTGATCATAAACTTTAGGATACCGATGTTAGCTTACTGCCTTATTCAAACTGGACTTCCCAGGATTTTCTAGACACCAAATAGCGTTAAAATGTAACTCTATGAGCGGTGTCTATAAAAGGCAACGCAGACCCTACACTGGCCACGATTAAGCGGGACTGAGCGACGCGAGAGTCACTGGTGCAATTGTGCGCGCATGTCCATAAGGTTGTCAGCTGTATCTGTGTATCTGTGTATCTGTGTAGCTGTATCTGTGTAAATAGAACCGATATTTCAGGTATCTATTGTAGTGACGACAGACGATTTTAGCTTCAGTGGTTTAGGATTTTTTATCAACTGACAGCAGTGCTGGACTAAACGCTTCGAGAAAAAGACGGGTGCTTTTTTAAGTGCGCGTTCTCGCATTCTCGCGTAACGTTAACCTTTCTTTATGTGCCAACTATTGTAGACAGGGACTTCCACTATGACGACTATTTTTCAAACCTCCGGTCGAGGCAGACTTTACAACTCCATCCTTGAAACGGTCGGCGATACACCCAGTGTCCGGCTTAATCATATTGCGCCGAGCCATGTAGAGATTTACGTCAAGGTAGAGTCTTTTAACCCACTGAGTTCGGTTAAAGATCGATTAGCGTTGAATATAATTGAGTCCGCCGAACGCGATGGGCGCTTAAGGCCCGGGCAGACGGTGGTAGAGGCTACGTCGGGAAATACCGGTATCGGCCTTGCGATGGTGTGTGCCGCAAAAGGCTACCCATTAGTGATTACTATGGCGGAAAGTTTTTCTATCGAACGCCGACGTTTAATGCGATTTTTAGGTGCCAAAGTAGTTTTGACGCCAAAAGAAGAAAGAGGCATTGGTATGGTTCGCAAGGCGCAAGCGCTGGCCGAAAAATACGGTTGGTTCTTTGCGCAACAATTTGAAACTGATGCCAATGCAGATATCCACGAGAGCACCACGGGTCGAGAGATTGTCGCCGACTTTGCAGGACATCGACTAGACTATTGGGTCACGGGTTACGGCACCGGTGGGACTGTTTCTGGTGTGTCGCGCGTGCTGAGACGAGAACGTCCTGACTGTAAAATTGTGCTCTCTGAACCGCATAATGCTGCGCTGGTCGGTTCCGGTGAGTCGCAAGACCGCCATGACGACGGCTCGGCGGCGGGTAGCCATCCTGCATGGCAACCCCATGTCATTCAAGGTTGGACGCCTGATTTTATTTCCAAGGTTTTGCAAGAGAGTATTGATAATAAAGGTTTCGATTCCGTGCTGCCGGTGGATGGTGAGGACGGTATGGTATGGGCGAAGCGCCTTGCGGCCGAGGAGGGCATTCTTACCGGTATTTCAGGAGGTTCTACACTGGCTACCGCGATGGAAGTCGCAGCAACTGCGCCTGAAGGGTCGGTATTTTTGGTGATGCTGCCTGATACAGGAGAGCGCTATTTGTCTACGCCATTGTTTGAAGCGATACCCGCCGAGATGAATGATGAAGAACGGGCATTGGCCGACGAGGGCTAGTGATATGAGCATAGTGGTTGCTGTTGTGCCTGAGGCCAGGTTCTCATGCTAGAGACAACCTTAGAGTGGGCGCCGTGATGAAGCGGGCGGGTGCTGTTATTGGTCCAATTCAAAGCGACGGTCATGGATACCCATAAACGCCATCAATTTAGGCCTGAAAGGGTCCGAAGGTATGTTCTGTAAAGGCTGGCTGATTGAATGAGGG
The DNA here is from genome assembly GCA_963926105.1 of uncultured Luminiphilus sp. Taxonomy (GTDB): domain Bacteria; phylum Pseudomonadota; class Gammaproteobacteria; order Pseudomonadales; family Halieaceae; genus Luminiphilus. Next base: position 18,215 of record CAWUVW010000007.1, read on the forward strand.
GTTTCTCGATTGCTACGTAAATGATTCAAAGGCACACATTTACCCTCGTTGAGCATCTATCAGCATTCGCCTTTATCGGCATCACACGGTAGGCTCTAGACAGCGATGGGGCGGCGTATAAAATTAAGCGTCCAGCCAAAATTTTTGGTCGCGTCAACGGCATGGCGGTGAGGGTCAGGGTCAGGGTGAGGGTGAGGGTGAGGGTGAGGGTGAGGGTGAGGGTCAGTTAGTAGCGCCCCATAGCCGAAGGTGGTTTTGGCTTGCTTACTCCGATTGTCCAACATATCATTTTGATTTATGCAGCTGTCTCGGAAAAGAAGGTAGTAACGACTGTAATAATAGAGGCGTAAACATAAAATGCAGCTGCAGATAAAGTCATGCGATAAATCTTAGGGAAGCCATTTCATGCGTATGCCACAATTATCGCTAATAATTTTTTTCACAAGCTTAGTTGCATGCGGCGGTGGCGGCACTGCTGTTAGTCCTCCTACGACCCCTGTGGTCGATAGCTGTGGTATTGAGGCGCAGAAGCAGTTTGTGGTCGATGTTACCCAGAGTTGGTATCTCTGGAATGACGAGTTAGCTGAGGTTGATCCGGCGGATTACGATACGCCTTCGGAGTTACTGGCGGCTTTGACAGCGCCACTATCAGCTGATCAGCGGGACCAAGGCTTTTCTTATGTGACGACGGCGAGTGCTGATGAGGCAAATTTCACGTCTGGCGCATACTTCGGCTTTGGCTTTCGCTCGATTTTTACAGAGGCTAATGAATATCGGCTGGCTGATGTTTTTGAAGATAGCCCCGCTGATTTAGGCGCCCTTACACGGGGCAATCAAGTGCTTGCCATAGACGCCGGTAATGGCTTCGAAACCATTGAAGAGTTGGCTGCTCGCAATGCCAGTAATGAGGAAATATTTGGTCCTAACGAAGAGGGCATCGAGCGGACCTTTCGAATTCTGGATAACGGTCAGACTCGAGATGTGACGTTGGCTAAAGCGGAAGTTGATGTTCCGGCAGTGGCACATGCGCCACGGTTGATCGAGCGCGCCGGATTGTCCTCGGTAGGCTATGTACATTTCCGTAGCTTTACCCTCAATGCAACCGAACCGTTAGATGCGGTTTTTCAGGAGTTCTACGATGCGGGCATTAGCGACTACATTATTGATCTGAGATACAACGGTGGTGGTTTGCTTTCTGTCGCCGAACAGTTTCTCAATTTATTGGGCGGTGATATTGCCTCAGGACAGTTGTCTTACCTGCTTAGCCATAATGAAGAACATAGCGACGAAAATTTCAGCGAGTCGTTTGCAATGCTGCCGCAATCGGTTCGCCCGTTGCGAATCGCATTTATTACGACGGGGTCAACTGCTTCTGCGAGCGAACTACTCATTAATAGCTTGGCACCATATGTTGAAGTTATTTTGGTGGGGGAGGACACGTTAGGTAAAGCGGTAGGGCAATATGCGTTTGATATGCCCGATTGTGATACTCGGCTTCGTGTCGTGTCTTTTGAAATACTCAATGGTGAAGGAATGGGTGAATACTATACCGGCCTAGTCGATACGGGTCGTTTCAATTTTTGTGCCGCCGTCGACGATGTGACCAGACCATTTGGTGATAGACAAGAGAAGTCAGTGGAAACTGCTTTGACTTGGCTTAATGGTGAGAGTTGCTCGAGTAGTGTGTCATCGCAGCAGGTCGCTACACGTTCGCGAACATTGGCGCGCGACGCCTGGCAACTGCGAGACGCTCGTGAATTACCTGATCGGCGCTCTCCGCGCGTTCACTAGCGATAGGTGTGTCGAAGGTGTTTTTAAAATGATGAGCTTGTATTGTTCGGGCACTTACCGCTAATGCACTACAGTACTGGCGATACGCCGATATGACGGCATTATTTGATACGGCCAGCCAAGCGAAAGTTCAGCACTACTTAACAGCACCGGAGGCGGGCCCTCGGCTGCTGTTTTTTAGTGGTGGCAGCGCGATTAATGGTATGTCTCAGCAGCTCAAAGCATTTAGTCATAACACAATGCACCTGCTGACCACCTTTGATTCGGGCGGCAGTTCTGCCGCTTTACGGGACGCTTTTGCGATGCCCGCTGTGGGCGACTTACGCAATCGTCTGCTCGCATTAGCGAATGAAGAAACAGATAAATATTTGCCAATCTACAACTTATTTAGCTTGCGCTTAACGCAGACAGATAACGCGAACACACTATTAACGGTGCTATCAGATATAGCCTCTGGTAGCCATCCACTGGCATCCACGTTGCCCGCTGAGATCCGTTCTATTGTCCGCTTGCAGCTGGATGCTGTATTACAGAAACTCCCTGCGACATTCGATCTCGAAGGTGCCTCGATCGGCAACTTGATTTTGGCGGGTAGCTTTTTAAATGGCGGTGCATGCCTCGATTCCGCACTCGCACTGTGCTCGAAATTACTTGATGTGAGGGGCACGATACAGTCGGTGGTAGATGACGTGGGCCATTTGGGTGCCGAACTCGATGACGGCCGAGTACTCATTGGTCAGCATTTGCTGACGGGTAAGGAGTCATCGCCATTAACTGCGCCGATTAAACGAGTATTTCTATCCAAAGCAATGGACTATTTCGAGCCGGGTGCGTTCGTCATAAATTCAAAAAGTAGAGAGATGATCAACATCGCTGATTTAATTTGCTATCCCCCAGGGAGTTTTTATAGCAGTCTAATTGCGAATCTTTTGTCCTCTGGCGTGAGTACCGCTATTGCTGAGAATCCATGCCGCAAGGTTTTTGTACCTAATTTGGGCAGCGACCCCGAACAAATAGGTATGGATTTGTCGCGACTCATGCAGGTCTTGCTTACGCATTTACAGCAAGATGGCGAGCAAAAACTGCCGGTCGCATCCGTATTGAATTACTTAGTGTTGGATACTACGCACGGCCGTTATCCTTTTGATATGGATTTCGGATTGCTAGAGTCACTCGGCATACAGGTCGTAGATTTGCCGCTGGTCACCGCAGGGAGTGCGCCGTACTACGATGATCATCGTCTAGCCTGCGCTTTACTGTCACTCGTTTGATTCGAATCAATTTATCACCAGGAGATGTGAACACTATGGCCGAAAATGCCGCAGCGTTTAACCAGATTGTTCAAGACCGGCGCTCGATACGCGCGTTTTTACCGCAGGCAGTGCCACGCAAACTGATGGACAATATTTTTGGTGCGGCGTTGCAGGCGCCCAGTAATTGTAATACGCAGCCCTGGTTCGTCCACATCGTTACCGGCAATCTGTTGGAGCAGCTGCGCGAAGCGCTACCACGTCGCTTTATGGCGGGGGATGTAGCACCTGATTACCCGTATGACGGTAAGTACGATGGGGCGTTCAAGGCGCGACAATATGGTGCGGCGCAGGTGCTATACGATGCGCTCGGCATTCAGCGAGAGCAGCGCGAAGAGCGACAACAGTGGTTTATGCGTAATTTTAGTTTTTTTGACGCACCTGCGGTCGCCTTTTTTGCATTGCCGGCAGCTTTTGGCTTGCGCGAAGCCTGTGACTTAGGGATGTTTGCTCAAACGGTCATGCTTGGATTAACCGCAAATGGATTGGGATCTTGTCCTCAAACAGCGCTGGGATTTATGGCTAATATTATTCGCCCTGCACTTGAATTACCCGATGACCAGAAGCTTATGTTCGGTATGTCATTTGGTTATCCCGACTGGCAAGCGCCCGTAAATGGTGCCATGACTGAGCGAGCAGGATTGGTAGATTTAATCCACTACCACCAGTAAAGCCAAAGCTCAGGTGCCTATGGATTGCGGTGCGATAGTGGGGCAAATTCTGCGCCACTATTGTTCAAGCTTCGCTAATAAACTCGGTGATTTCTAGATTAAAGCCAGACAGTGCATTGAAGTGTATCGGTGCCGACAATAGCTGCATGCGACGAATATTAAGATGGCGCAGCATTTGAGCTCCTGTCCCGATCAGTCGATAGTTTTGCGGTGGCGATATCCTGGCGTCATCGAGTGCAAAAAAGCGATCGATCTCAGAAAGCACATCCTCTGATGTACTGCTTTGCCCGACAATGACCACAACGCCACAGTCCATTTTGGCTATGTGGGCCATTGCTGAACGATAAGACCAGCCGGTTGAGCTGCCGGTGAGTCGAGTGCCTAAAATATCACGCAAGGTGTTGATCGGCTGTACTCGCACAGGTACGGGCGCGTCGCCTGCAATTTCGCCACGCTGTAATGCGAAGTGGACAGTATCATCGATCAGGTCGACAAACGTGTGCAGTGTAAAGTCACCCCATTCAGTGTTGACGACTTTGCTGTCTCGGGCCGCTATCGATTGCTCGTGCAGCGAACGATATTCGATCAAATCTGCAATAGTGCCCATGCGTAAACCGTGCTGCTCGGCAAATAGCTCTAGCTCGGCTCGGCGCGCCATCGTGCCATCGTGATTCATAATTTCAACGATCACAGCGGCCGGTTCCAAACCGGCCATCCGCGCTAAATCAACACCCGCTTCGGTATGCCCGGCGCGACGCAGCACGCCGCCAGGTTTTGCGACTAGAGGGAAGATATGACCGGGCTGACGAATATCCTCTGGTTTAACATCGGACCTAATGGCTTGCAAAATGGTATGGGTCCGCTGCACTGCACTGATCCCCGCGCCTAGTTGCTCACTGGCATCGATAGAGACGGTAAAGTTAGTTTCGTGCTGAGCACGGTTGTCCCGAACCATCAGCGGCAGGCGCAGCTGTCGCGCCCGTTCTGCGGTGATGGGCATACAGATAAGTCCGCAAGCTTCTGAGGCAAAGAAGTTAATAATCTCAGGAGTCACCTTTTCGGCGGCAATGATTAAATCCCCTTCATTTTCGCGATCCTCGTCGTCCATCAGTATGACCATGCGGCCGGCGCGAATGTCGTCGAGAATTTCGGGGATTGAGCTAAGTGCCATAGTTGCGATGTCCTGTGACTTAAATCGAATAGCGTTTCGAGCGAATCTTTAAAGTTGATCTGGAAGATCCGCTCGAGTGTTGTTGCACTGTTTAAACCATTTCAATGGCCACGGCGGTGGCTTCGCCGCCGCCAATACACAGCGCGGCGATACCGCGCTTTTTACCATAGTGCTTCAGCGCGTGGGCTAGTGTGACCAAAATTCTAGAGCCGGTTGAGCCGATAGGGTGCCCTTGTGCACACGCGCCCCCGTGGACGTTAACCCTGGCAGGATCCAGGCTAAAAGCGCGTGTCGCGAGCATCGTCACCATGGCAAAGGCTTCGTTAATTTCCCATAGATCGACATCGCTAGCTTCCCAGCCGGTCTTTGCTAAAACTGCTTCGATTGCACCTACCGGTGCAATGGTAAACTCCTCGGGCGCTCGGCTAAATCGTGAGTGGGCAACGATACGAGCCATGGGCGTCAGTCCATATTTATTTACCGCGCGCTCACTAGCGAGTAGAAGCGCACTCGCGCCATCCGATATCGAACTGGCATTTGCCGCAGTGATAGTGCCGTCTTTAGCGAATGCTGGACGTAGTGTGGGGATTTTTTCAACTTGTCCTTTGTGCGGCTGCTCGTCGTCGCTAATGACGTGCTCGCCTTTACGGGTTTTGACTGTGACGGGAGAAATTTCTGCGCGCAGCAGGCCTTCTTCAATCGCGCGTTTGGCACGCATCAGACTCTCGATAGCGAAGGCGTCCATTTGTTCTCGGGTAATGCCCTGTTGGTCGGCAGTTGTCTGTGCAAAGCCGCCCATGGCGCCGCCCGTGTAGGCATCTTCTAAACCATCGAGAAACATATGATCATAAACTTTGGCATGCCCAAGGCGGGTGCCTTTTCGGCCTGACAACAGCAGCTGTGGCGCATTAGTCATGCTTTCCATGCCACCGGCAATTACCAGTTCATTGGTACCAGCACGAATACTATCGATACCAAAAATAGCCGCTTGCATACCACTGCCGCAGGCCTTGTTAACGGTGACTGCGCCGGTGCTACTAGGAATATTGGCGCCGAGTATCGCCTGGCGAGCGGGGCACTGTTTTAAGCCGGCTGGCAAGACACAGCCGATAAAGGCTTCATCTATTTTGTCGGCGGGCGCACCGGTTCTTTCAAGTGTAGCTTTGATGGCAACGCTGGCTAGCGCTGGTGCGGTCACATCACTCAAATCGCCGAGCAGGCCGCCCATAGGGGTTCGTGCACCACCCACTAAATATACTGTTTCACGCATTAAAATATCCCTCTGGCTTTTTGTTTAGATGTGTCTCTGCCATTACATCTATATGAGTAGATTTGCGGGCAGCGGGCGCATTTAGCCACAGCGCAGGCATGGGCTCAACGCAGCCGACGTAAGATCTTGTTTAGGTATGTGGTCGCGCGGGCTTCATAATAGCTGTTTTTGGTGTTTCAAGGGTAAAGGATTTGCCGCGAACTGCCTTGCGAAATTCTCGTGGTGTTACACCGTAAGCTTCACGAAATCTCTCAGCGAAGCGTGAACCGTCGTTCATACCGATAGTCCAGGCAATCTCCCCAATGGCTAGATTACTGTGATGTAGTAGGGCGCGAGCCTCCTCTAGGCGCAGTTGCTGTATGTAATGTGTGGGTGTCAAACCTGTGGCAGCCAAAAAGCGTCGATTCAGTGTGCGTACCGCGAGGTTATAGCGCTCGGCAAGCGCGCTGATGCTCGGTGCTTCACGTAAATTTGCGCGCAAGGTGAACTGTATATCCATCACTAACTCATCACCGTGAGTGTGGCTACTGTTATCTAAGTCGCTCGGCGAAAAGCGTCGGCGAATTTCGGGTGAAAATTGATTTTCGACGGCCAGCGCAGTCGATCTCGAAAACCACTGGCTACAAAAATAAACCCACAAGTCTGCGATCGAGTTGACGCTTCCCACACAGTAGATACCGCCGCTTTGGGTAATGAGCTGGTCGCGGCGCAGTTTGACATAGGGGTAGCGATACTCAAATTCATCGAACCAATGCCAGTGTGTGGTGGCGGCCACTGAGTTGATGAGACCCGTTTCTGCGAGCAGGAAACTGCCACTACCGACGCTGCAAATGGTTGTCGCCCGAGAGATTGCGCGGCCGATAAAGGCAATGTGCTCGGGGTGCTGCTGGATGACCCAACGTGGGTGTCGCCAAATCGCCGGAACCAGCAGAAGGTCTAGCGCCGGAATGTCATGCAGCGGTTGCGTATCTAGCGTGATACCACTGTCTAGTGCAATGAGTCCGCCTTCGGTGCTCAGTAACGAAAATTCGATAACGGGACTGGTTTGCTGGCGCCTTGAGTGGGCAGCATGCTCGCGACGCATGGTCTGTGCTGCCGCCTGCATGATTTCCATGGGGAGTGTGACGGAACTGGCGAGTGTACGGCGATTAACCAATGCGGCGGCCCGGATAACCGACCTGCTGCTGATGGAGTGCGCAGTGGTGCTAAGACTGCTGCTGTCATCTGAATTATGTGCCAATTTGAGATGCTCCCCGAAGTGCAGACGTATATAAGGAATTTTGACCTATAATTTGGCTGATTTTACATATTATTTGTCTTAAAAAACATATAAAAAACGCATATCCCTTCTACACTAGCTGCGTTGCGAATCTCGCTGGGTTGCGGCCGCTTAATTCTTACCGCGCGCTACTGGAGTCAAAGGTTTTATGCTGAATTTACCCGTCATTGTCGCCGTCGGCGGTATTAATAGCGCTGGTCGTACCTCCGGCCATCACGCTTATCGTAGGATGGTGCTCGATCATTTATCGACTGTTCAGCGGCGAGAGACGGAAGCTGCATTAGCTGCCCTAATGGATACCACTGACCTTCAATACCTGCGGGATCACACGTTGGTTAGAAAAATTGAATCGCAGTACTTTGACCCGGCAGCGGTTAATTGGCATCGACAAGTCACCCTAAGTGCGGATCACGGTCCGCTTACCTTTGATACCGGCGCGACGCGCAGCGCCGAAGGCTTTCCCCGTGACTGGCAAGTCCAAAAGCTTGATAACCGAAAATTACGTGTGACTGTTGATGCCGCTCCGACAGTCTTATTTCCGAGTACGCGTCAGCTAGAGGTGAGCGCAGCGGGACAGTTGCCCACCGGTTTAGTCCCGGGTGATCTGTACGCTTCTAGAAATCATCCTAGAGCGCTACAAATGACGGTTTTTGCGGCGTCTGATGCGCTCGCTGATCTAGGAATTGATTGGGATTTGGTGCGCAATCGGGTGTCTCCTGAGCTTATCAGCGTTTACGTCAGTAGCTCTATGGGACAGCTTGACGACGACGGCAGCGGCGGCATGTTGCGCGCCAGGGCTAATGGTAAACGCGTGTCTAGCAAGCAGTGCCCGCTGGGTTTTGCGCAGATGCCCGGAGATTTTATCAATGCCTATTTACTGCGTTCATTAGGTAAAACAGGGCCTGCCATGGGTGCCTGTGCCACTTTTTTGTACAACTTACAGCGGGGCGTTGAAGATATTCGTGCTGGGCGTGCACGCGTCGCGGTGGTGGGTGCCGTGGATGCGCCAATTACACCTGAGGTCATGGAGGGCTATATTGCCATGGGCGCTTTGGCGACGGATAAAGGATTACGTGATTTAGACAGTCTGGGTGCTGATAGCGCACTGGATTATCGCAATGCCTGCCGGCCTTTTGGTCAAAACTGCGGGTTTGTTATTGCTGAATCTGCGCAGATCGTTGTGTTGTTTGATGACGCCTTGGCGTTAGAGATGGGCGCTTCAATACAGGGTGCGGTACCGTCGGTTTTTGTACACGCAGACGGGGCAAAGAAGTCTATCAGTGGCCCGGGAGCAGGCAACTACATCACCGCGGCGCGCACAATGGCTGCGTTAAGAGATATTCTGGGTGAGGCCCGTTTGATCCGCGGCGGACTTGTACAAGCCCACGGTACTGGCACACCACAAAATCGTGTCACTGAGGCGTGTATTTTGAATCGTGTTGCCGAGGCTTTTGGCATTGATCAGTGGCCGATCGCTGCGATCAAAAGCTACGTGGGGCATTCCTTGGGTGCGGCCTCTGGAGATCAATTAAGTGCGACACTGGGTATATTTAAATATGGTCTGTTGCCGGGCATTCAAACGGTCAATGAGATTGCCGACGATGTCGCTCGAGCGCACTTGCAGTTCAGCTTGCAAACGCAAGAGATAGATATTCCCGACTATGCTTTGATTAACAGCAAAGGGTTTGGAGGCAACAATGCCTCTGCAGCGCTGTTGAGTCCCGCTATAACCGAACAATTGTTGTCTCGAGCTCACGGAGCTAAGACCATCAGTACCTGGCAGGCTCGCCAGGAAAAAGTGGCGCAGCAGCGTGAGGCAACCGAGGCGCGGCAATTGCGGGGTCAGTGGACGCCGAGTTATTTCTTTGATGATGGTGTGATCGGTGATCAGCAGGTTGATTTAAATAAACAGCGCATTCGCGTAGGGGATTGGGAAATTGCCTTGAAGGGCGATACACCCCTCAACTGGCGACTAGATTGATACATCCACGTTACCCGCTTATCTAACCACTCGGCTAAAAATAGCTGTTATCCTCTTGCAACGTTTTAATCACCGTTGCTCTAAGGGGAATCAATGTCTGTTCTTGAGGCGCTACAACAGCGTAACTCCCATGCTCGTTTGACCGAGCCTGGTCCAGATAGCACAGCTCTCGAGCAGATTTTACGCGCAGGGTTGCGCGCGCCCGATCACGGACGCCTGCGGCCGTGGCACTTCGTCGTCATTACTGATGATCGTCGAATAAAACTCGGCGAGATTTTTGAGCGAGCCCTACTGTTACGCAGTCCTGACGCGCCATCTTCAGAGCGCGCTAGAGCGCTGGCCGCACCGATGCGGGCTCCACTTATGGTTGCGGGGCTGGTTAAGTATAAGACCAGCGACAAGGTGCCTCGTATCGAGCAGGTCGGCGCTGTCGCGAGCGCTTTACACGGCATGCTGCTCGCCACCGAAGCGCTGGGTTTTGGCGGCGTGTGGCGAACGGGTCCCTATGCCCGCGATCCCCTGGTCATTGCTGCGCTAGGGGGTGATCCAGGCGACGAAATTGTTGGATTTCTTTATCTGGGCACGAAAGCCAGTCCGGCCAAGCCCTTGCCGAAAGCTAATCTAGAGGTTGATGTGAGTTACTTTTAGTATTCTTATTAGCGGCATCGCAGCGTTTGCCACCGATGAATAACGTCGGATTTTGAAAAGGCGTCGCTGTACTTGGCTTTGGGGTGCTCTCTTGGGAATATCTCAGACAGCGAAGGCCGCAAGCTAATGATCGTATTCAGTTAAACTGTTGGCAAGCTAGGCAATTTTGGGAAATTTCAAACACGACAAGACCGAGAGATTTTATGACTATGATACCCGCATCACCGGCGGCTGATCAGCCACCGGTACTGGAAACACTTGAGTTGACCTTAAATGGCAAGGTGTTGGAGGTGGCGCTGAATCGCCCAGAAAAATCGAATGCGATGAACTTGACACTCTGGCGTGAGATTCAAACTGCGTTTGAATGGGCCGATAGCTGTGATGCCGTGCGTGTAGTGATTTTACACGGGCACGGTAAGAACTTCTGTAGCGGTATAGATCTAGCCATGCTCGGCGATCTGCATGACGTTGGTGAGGACCCAGCCCGCACTATTGAACATTTTCGTCGTCATATTCTGAGTTTACAAGACAACTTGAGCGCCATTGAGAAATGCCGCAAACCGGTCATAGCCGCTCTCCATGGTGCGGTAGTGGGCGGCGCTATCGATGTGATTACCTGTTGTGATATGCGTTATGCGGCGGAGGGAGCGCGCTTCTCGGTATTTGAGGTGGAAGTGGCGCTGGTTGCTGATGTTGGAACGTTGCAGCGTCTGCCGCGTTTGATTCCGGAGGGTGTGGCGCGGGAACTCGCCTACACAGGGCGGTTCTTCGATAGTCACGAGGCTCGTGAGATGGGGCTGGTCAATCGTGTATTTGATACTCATATAGCGCTACTTGAAGGTGTTCGTGAGCTGGCAGAAAATATTGCGAGGAAAACCCCGCTAGTGACACGCGGGATCAAAGAGGTGATGAACTTCTCGCGCGAACATTCTATTCAGGATGGTCTGAATTTTGTTGCCACCTGGAATGCGGGAATGATGAGTCAGGTGGACTTAAAAGAAGTCATGATGGCCAAAGTAGAAGGCCGAGCGCCTCATTTTGAAGACTAGCTTGGAGTTCAGCCATTGATCAAAATGTTTTTATCGCGGCCCTGGCTGCACTTTGTGCTGCTCGGCACATTGCTGTATGTGGCGAAGTCGGCGATTTTCCCGGAGCCAATGCCTCAGCTCGGCCCGCCTGCTGAATCACGACTCGTGTTGGTGAGCGATAATTTCTTCGAGTTAACCCGAAGGCGGCCTAGTGAGGCAGAGTGGGAGGGGTTGATTGACCGTGAACTGCGCGAAGAGCTGCTGTTTCGCGAGGCGATTGATCAGCGGCTACATCTGCGTGATTCGGCGGTAGCGCAGCGCTTAATTCTCAATATGCGCTTTTTATATTCGGATTCACCTTTGAGCGATAGTGAGTTGGTGCAACAAGGCCTCGCGTTGCGTATGCATTTGACCGATGAGGTTATACGCCGTCGCTTAGTCCAGGTGATGGAGCGGTTATTAGCGGCATCAGCAGCTATATCGCCACCTACCGAGGGCCAATTACTCGAGCTTTGGACGGCTAATGAAGCAGAATATGCTGTGCCAGAGCGTTATAGTTTTTCTCAGGTGTTTTTGCCGAGCGAGCGTGCTGTCGAGCAAGATGCCATTAGTGCCCTGATTTCTCAGGGTGATCTCAGTGCTATTGATGCTCGCCAATTAGGCGGTCCATTTTTAGCGGGTTTTGAATTCGATGCTCGATCAGCAGCACAACTTCGCAGACAGTTTGGTCAGCAGTTTGCAGAGGCGTTTGCCACTTTAGAGAAACGTGCGGGCAGCTGGGTAGGGCCCTTAACCTCCGCGTATGGTTTGCATTGGCTATATATTCGCGATGTGATTCCTGCGCGTATACGTCCATTAGACGAGGTTCGCATGGAAGTTGAACGCAGCTGGCGAGCAGAGCAGGAGAGTGCTGCCGTCGACGCTGCGGTGACGCGGCTGATGGCGCATTATGAGGTGCGCAGATTATGAGGATGCTTTGGATTTTATTGCTCATGGTACCGTCGTTGGCAAGCGCGCATCGGTTTGCGCCATCGCTGCTCCAAATTGATGAGCTATCGGCACCCCGTTATGCGATGACCTGGAAAACACCGCTGCAAGCTGTGAGCCCTGTACCGCTTGTGCCCATTTTACCTGAGGTCTGCCAGGTCTTCTCTGAGTCGCCGGGCTTCCAAGAGGGTACTGGCGTTGTCGTTCAGTACATTATCGAATGTATTGGCGAAAATGGCTTGATCGGGCAGTCGTTGGCGATATCGGGCTTGGCTGAAAACCAAGCTTCTGTGATGCTTACGTTGAATTTACTGAACGATATTAGCTACCAGCAGGTGCTCACTGCTGCAGAGCCGAGTTATCTGATACCGAAATCCCCCAACTTGATGAGCGTCGTGTTCGATTACAGCTGGTTAGGCGCTGAACATATCTGGTCAGGCCTTGATCATCTATTGTTCGTATTTGGTTTACTCCTATTGGTGGCAGGTAGACGACGACTCGTACTTACCATTACGGCGTTTACCCTTGGACATTCTGTGACCTTGGCGATGGTTACCTTGGGTGTCTTTGACTATCCGGTTGCGTTAGTAGAGTTCTTGATCGCGATTTCTATTTTTGTGTTGGCATTGGAGTTGGCTCGACCCGGACAGCAGTCGTGGCTTTGGCGCCAACCTTGGTGGTTAGCTGCGGTCTTTGGTTTGCTTCATGGTATGGGTTTTGCGGGCGCATTAGCTGAGACCGGCTTGCCACAGGGGAAGGTGCCTACCGCCTTGGTATTCTTCAACGTCGGTATCGAACTGGGACAGTTAGCATTTATTGCGGTGCTGTTAGCGGCATGGCACTTATTGAAAGGTCTAACGGCTGAACGCGCGATTAGCTGGCGTCCTCTGCCCATCTATTTTTTGGGTGCCTTGTCGGTAATGTGGTGTATTGAACGCGGCTTGGCTGTCATCGGCTGACGGCCAAGCGTGTTGCACTCGCGTTTTGCTAATCAGGCGCTGTGCCAGGCCACTTAGCCATGGGTATCACTGGGTGCAGCGCCAATGCTATGCCTTCATCAATAAAGTCTTCATTAGTCATAATGTTTCGACGGCGGACAAAGCTAGATCCCGAGCGTGTATCAACCGCCTCAGTCAGCTCGATACCGCCCCGGCCTAAAAAGACCTTCTGTAGATCGATGTCATAAATAGATATTTGGATGGATGCGGCAGTGACTGGACGTCCCCAGTCGAAATCTGCATTCACACCGCTACCGGCACCTTGCAGAGCGGGCTTACGGGTTACACCATCAAAACGCGCGATGCGATTGACGCCCGCCTGGAAAACGACTTCTAGCTCGATTAGGTCAGTAAAAACGAAGGCGTCGACGTTGGTTTGTTCCCGCATTTGATCGCGAACAGTTTGCATCAATTGGATGAAGGTTTTCATATTGACACGACCCGTTGTTGGGTCGACGGGGTTACCATATGTCAATACAGCATTATTCCAGCGTTGGCTAAACTCGCGCTGCGGTAGCACATTAAAACCATTGCTTCGCAAATAACTTGTGATACGCGCATCAATTTGACCGGCCTCTTTTTCAAGGTGGGTACGTGACCTAGTGCCTAAATTAACACTAGTGATGACCACGGTTTTTATTTCCGCCTGGGTATAAATCTCTTCATTAAATTCAGCGGCAATAGTGGTGGGATTATAGCCGCCGCCGACTATTGCGCTTGCACAGGCAAAAAGACTGAGCATCAATAATGTAAGGAGCCCGCGCCGGGGAAGTTGACGGATTGAGTGTTGTAGAGGTGAATGATGGGAAGCAGACATTGCAAGAATCCTTACTGATGGCATTGTGACTGAAGCTACATGCTAACAAATGGAGAGGTAAAATGGACAACAGACTACACGACAGTGTTATGGGAGAGGGGCCAGATGTGGTGCTCTTGCATGGGCTGTTTGGTCAGGGGAGTAATTTAGGCAGTATCGCAAGGAGCTTACAGACTGAATTTCGCGTACATAGTCCGGATTTACCCGATCACGGACGTTCGGATTGGACGGCTAGACCGTCTGTCGAACGTTATGCTGATGCAATTTCTCAATGGATGTTTGAGCGTTGTATCGCGCGCGCGCATTTCGTCGGACATTCGCTCGGGGGCAAAGTAGCCATGCAGCTCGCACTGGCAAAGCCTGAGCTGGTTGATAAGTTGGTCATTGCTGATATTGCACCTATCGCCTATCCCCCGGGACATGATGACGTATTTAGCGGCATGGCCGCAGTAGCAGCGGAGCGTTGCAGCTCTCGTCAGGAGGCGACAACCGTTCTCAGCGCTCATGTGAGCGATGCTGCTGTGGTGCAGTTTCTGTCCCTTAGCTTAAAGCGTGACACTGAGGGTCGTTATGTGTGGCGCTTAAATCGTGCAGGCTTAGAGGCAGGATACGATCAGCTCCGCGGAGCGCTAGATGCTGATAAGCCATTTTATGGTAAAACACTCTTTATACGCGGCAGTAAGTCTAACTATGTTACTGATGACGCAGTGTCTGATATTGAGCGTTTGTTTAGTCATGTCGCAGTGGAGAGGCTCTCAGGTGCGGGGCATTGGTTGCACGTTGAACAGCCAGACGCCTTTAACGCATTGGTTTTGGCGTTTTTAGTTTAGCCGTTGCCGCGCGTTGGATTTTGACATCATTTTTGTCCACAAAAGCTGTGGATAATTCTGGGGATAATTTGTTTAGCGTAGCCTGTAGGCCAGACTGGGCGATAGCCGCTTTAAGTTGATCATTTTTTGATCAATACATAATTATTCTTTAAAAACAATGACTTGAATAGATTCTTTAAGGCTGACTTTCGGAAGTGAAGGCTAAGCTATGGATGTAAGCGGGTTGATAAGCCGATGTGCATAAAATATAAATAGGGTCAACAGCTTTACAGAAAAAACTTAGCAATAAATGTGATCGTTATCTATATGTTTGTGTATTTCTACTTGACCCAAGGTTAATAGGTTAACCGCGGTAGATACAGCCTACCGTGCAGGTTTCGCGCACTTCTACGGCGCTGAGCTCTTGAAGCTGCGGCTTTAGATGCTCCCAAATCCACTTGACTAGGACTTCACTGGTTGGGTTGTCCAGGCCTGCGATGTCATTGAGGTAGTGATGGTCCAGCTGGTCGAGTAGCGGTTTGAATGCATTTTTGATGTCATCGAAATCCATTACCCAGCCCGTGTGGGCATCGACCTCGCCATCTACTGTCAGGCGTACCAGAAATGAGTGACCATGCAGACGCGCGCACTTGTGGCCCTCTGGCACGTTGGGGAGGCGATGGGCCGCCTCAAATCGGAAGTCTTTATATAGCTCCACGGGGTCTCCAAAAATATTGATGACTATTGCTGGAAGATAAAATCAGCATCTCTCTTACAAGCAATATTACTTTAGCCATTGTCCGTCCAAAGTAGATGGATTTTAAACAGCACCCACACATGCACTTTACAGTTTCGTTGATGTTGCTGGTCAGCGACATTATCCGTGAACCGCGGCCGCTGCGGCGCGAAGTTTACACGCTTTGATTAAAACACAGTGAAATAATTTGCTGGCAGCCGTTGACAGGGAGTCATCGATCCCTATAATGCCCGACTCCTGTTGAGGGTGATTAGCTCAGCTGGGAGAGCATCTGCCTTACAAGCAGAGGGTCGGCGGTTCGATCCCGTCATCACCCACCATCTATTTTGCAGTGTCATTGCACTATAGCGTTAAGATGCGGCACTTTGTGCCGGCTACCTGGAGCGGTAGTTCAGTTGGTTAGAATACCGGCCTGTCACGCCGGGGGTCGCGGGTTCGAGTCCCGTCCGCTCCGCCATTATCTTCAAAGCTAGTATCTATGCGGTTTATAGCTCAGCCGCTACCCCATAAATACCCCGATCTACCCCATGATTCTACCCCAGCGTCTATCTACGTCGGCATCGCAGCGATTGCCGCGTCGGGCTTAACGAACCACACACACTCGATCCAAAGCGCCCAGTAATCTAAGGGGGCGGGGGGGCCTGCTGCTTCCTCCGCGCGATG
>CAWUVW010000008.1:0-65515 GCA_963926105.1 uncultured Luminiphilus sp.
CTTCGTGAAATCGCTCCGGATGTCGCGGCACCAGAATTAACAGAAGGTCGGGGAAACGCTGCAAGAGTACTTTATGTACCCGCAGAATCTGCTCATCTTCACCTCGATGAGAGCTAGCCAGCGTCCAGATATTGCGTTGACCAAACGTCGCTTTTCTCAGTTGGCGTCCGTGCTCCGACGTATCTGGCGAAATATCTACGTCATATTTAATGGAGCCCGTAATACTCACCTTACTGGGAGGTAACCCCAACTTAATGAAGCGCTGCGCATCTTGACTGTGGTGGCACATAACCTCAGAGAGCTTTGGGCCTATCATTTGAAATAGCCCGGGAATTTTCTTGTATCGAGCAAATGAACGTTCTGACAATCTGGCATTAACCACAAGGATAGGGATGCCACGCTTTTCAACGTGATGCAACAAATTGGGCCAAAGCTCGGTCTCAACGATCACCAATGTGCTTGGGCAGACATTTTTCAGAAAGCCTCTGATCGCAAAAGAGAGATCTAATGGCATATAGCGATGGCTGACATACCCAGCAAGCGTCTCGGCCTGTTTGGCGCCCGTTGGCGTCGTCGTCGTCAATACAATTTTAAGCGAGGGTTGCTGTGTGTGAAGGCGCTTAATGAGCGGCGTTATTGCAAGCACCTCGCCAACCGACACAGCATGAATCCATAGCGGTTCAATACTGTCATTAACAGGTGGAGTGAAACCAAAATGTTCAATCCAGCGCTTACCGACGCTCGGCTTATCCTTTTTGCTTTTGTACAAGCCATAGAGATACAAGGGCAGAAGTGCTACGAACACTAAGCTATATAGGTAACGCATAGTTTCTTGTTGCCATAAGGCATGGTCAGTGCTTTCTCAAGTAGAATCATCATAACAAGTCTGCTATGAGTGTCTACTATGGTTAACCACTTGAGTGATCGAAAACAAAGGCATAAAGTGCCCAACGTCTACTGTCGGAAGACTGAGAGCTACATGAACGTTTTCTCAGATCTATACGCTAAAATGTAGTTTTTGGGTGCCCGAACCAGCTTTGTGATAGCTACGGACTAGGCACAGCTAAATTGTACTAAGCCTACTGGGCTGTGGTTGCTTAGCCAACGCTAAGAACCGACGCCCAGGATCGGATTAAAGTGCTCAAATATACGCTGAGAATACGTCACTTCTTTATAAAGGAATCATAATGGAGTCAAGTCAGGAAGAGTCATTGTTTCGAGGTGGTATTGCCGCCCTGCAAGGGGGGAATGCTCACGAAGCTCGAGCTAATTTTCAAACGGCTATTGACGCTAACATCGCAACAGCGCGCACTTGGCTAGGTATGGCGCTCGCGTGTTTATCGCAAAGCGATATCCCAAGAGCCGAGGCCGCACTCGACCAAGTACTCAAGACTGAGCCTCACGATTTACGCGCGCTAATTATGAAGGGTGACATTCTTGTTGGGCGCAACGAAAATCAAGCGGCCTCAGCCCACTATGCACTGGTCTTACGTTTATCGGCCTCCCTTACTGATATGCCTGCGCCGCTGCAAGCTGATATCAATCGTATTGCTGGGCAACAGCAGTACCTGATGACCTCATTCAAAGAGCATTTGTATGAACAGCTAGCGACGGTGGGCTACCGGCGGGCAGAGGCTAGCCAGCGTTTTACTCAGTCATTGGACATGCTCTTAGGGCGTCTGGATCGTACCGACCCCGGCCAGCAATTTCCTCAGGCGCCACACGTATACTTTTTACCCAATGTCGCTTATCACACTTTTTTTCCGGAACAAGAACTTCCCTGGTTAAAAGAGCTAGAAGCGCACACAGACGTTATTGAATCGGAATTACAGACGCTGCTAAGTAATGAAAAAGACAAGTTCTCCCCGTATATTCACGGCGGAATCGACCGACCGCAGAATTCCGAGACTACTTTGCTCGACAGTCGGGATTGGACCTCCGCTTATCTCTGGGAAGATGGCAGTCCCAACCATGACAATATGGCGCTCTGTCCAAAAACTACAGAACTGCTCTCCGAACTACCGCTGACATTGATGGAGGGTTTTTCTCCCTCGGTGCTTTTTTCCAAGCTAGATGCTGGCGCAAGGATTGAACCTCATACGGGGATGCTCAATACCCGCTTAATTTGCCATCTACCCTTGGTGGTCCCCGATCACTGCGCACTGCGTGTGGGTGATCAAACGCGGTCGACCCAGCGTGGCGTTGCATGGGCCTTTGATGACAGTGTCAATCACGAGGCCTGGAACCTTAGTAACAGCGATCGCGTTATTTTATTGTTCGATGTCTGGCGACCAGATATCAATGCTGATGAGCAACATTTGATCAAAGCATTACTTGAAGGCGTCGCTGGATTTCGGTGAATTCTGGCCGGTACAGTAAGGTGTAAAAGTGATGCACTCAACCATGAAGGCCCTGTGAGGATTAGGTATGGCAATTTCAGTAACGCAGGCGGGTGTGGCAAAGGGTATGGCTTTTGCTATGACGCTGTGTGTAGCGACCATTTTTTATGGTGTTTACCTAGATCCTTTTGGGTTGTCGGCTATTAATGACTTCCAAGGTAGAGCTCAAATATTTGGATTATCCATAATACTGCCGACCCTATTTATGTTTGTGTCTATTGGTCGAATGGCACGGTTTCGCTTTTTTAGTCCCGATGAGATAGACGGCAGCGGTTTAACGAAAGGCTCTGAAGATTCCTTAGTACTGCAAAGTCTTTTGCAAAATACGCTAGAGCAAGTTGTGCTCGCCATGGCGGTATATTTAGCCTGGTGTTTTTTAATGCCGGTTTCGATGCTATCGGCTGTGCCGCTGTGTGCGGTGATTTTCGCTTTGGGGCGTATTTTATTTTTTAGGGGTTACACCGGTGGGGCGGCATCTCGTGCTGTTGGATTCGCGCTAACTTTTTACTCTTCGGCGCTGCTGTTTTTGTGTTTAATTCTGCATGAGGCATGGCGGTTACTTGGGTGAGCTGGGACCATTAGCCTGCCATTAGCCTGCCATTATTTGGCTATCGCTATATCTGGACTCGCACATAGAAAAATCCTTTGTTTAATTTTGAAAGCATTTTCTACAAATAACCGTCTCGGATTCCAAGGGGGATTACAACGCTAGTGACCCGGCCAAAAGTCTCCAAGATTCCTCTTTTAGACAGCCAATTCTCAACAACAAGTTACGCCTGCGCCGTAATAAAAGACACCTTGCGAATCGATGCAAACAGAATCGCAATAGGGTAATGTCCTAAAACGCAGCGTTCCATCTACTATGGATCCGCATTTTAACTCAACATAAAGTGAACCTAAGCTACCCGGGGTCTTTAATGAACAAACTACATTTTGCATATACCGCTCTGATTCTATTCTCGCCAAGCGCTCTGGCTGACCACCATGAAGCTAATGAAGCTGCGAACCATGCCAGTGCGAAATGGCAGATAGAGGCTTATAGTTCCGCGGCACCTGACTTTATCGGTCATCAGGCCACCATCATTGGTACGGATGGCTCAATTCTGCGTGAAGGTACCAATGGCTGGTTTTGCCAGTCTGCCAACCCTCGTCTCGCGCCAAAGACAGGTTGGGGATCAGCTCATGAAGCGATGCCGGCCTGTCACGACGGAGAAGGTATGAAGTGGATGGCAGGGTATATGGCCGCCAAGAAACCCGACATGACCCGAGATTCTTATATGTGGATGCTGCACGGTGACATGGGCGAAGACAACACAAAAGCTGGCGTCCTAGATAAGCATGACGCTACCTCTGGACATTGGATAGAATCCGGACCGCACTTGATGCTGATGCCAAAAGATCCTGCGACGTTGGCAAACTTTCCGACAGACTTCACGACAGGCGCACCTTACGTAATGTTTGCAAATACCGACTACGCGCATCTGATGATACCCATGACTGGATACTATCAACATCAACCGGAATCAGCGCCGAAATAGCAGTTCCTACTGAACGAAGCAGGCCGTTTATATGCCCTATACTTCTGGCAATATGAAGAAAGTACTCTCTTGTTATAAGTTGCCCAGGAGGCGTTCACATAAATGAATTATGTCGATAGTCTTATGAATCCGGCCGTCCAGGCTTGTCCCTACGCACTGTACAACCGCCTGCGGGCAGAAGCGCCCGTCTACAGGATGCCAGAAACGGGGTTTTACCTGGTAACCACATTCGATTTATGCCGGGAAATTATCAAGCAACCGGATGTTTTTATCAGCGGCGTTACGCCGCTGGCACTGAAGTCCGACGGCCTACCGGCAGAGATAATGTCTATCTATGAGAACGAGGGCTGGGTGCCGAAAGCGTCCTGCTCAACGTCTGATCCACCGCGCCATACCTGGGTTCGCGCTTTGTTGGCCGAGCTGTTCACCACAGCCAAAGTTCGAGCCATGACACCCTATATTGAAGTCACCGCCAGCCAACTGATCGACGCTATAGCGTCCGGTGGTGAATGTGAATTCGTGCACGCCTTCGCACATCCTCTGCCGATGATTATAATCGCCAAACAGATAGGGGTCTCAGTAAGCGAGCTGGACATATTTAAAAGCTGGTCCGACGCGATTGTGGATTTATTCAGCATGATGTCGAGCCGGGAGCGCGAAATAGAATGCGCTAGGCTCGTGGTAGATATGCAGCACTTTTTCAAAGCGCAAATAGACCAAAGACGTAAAAAGCCCCAAGACGACATCCTGACAATACTGGCCAACGGCAGGAATGAAGATGGCGACGAACTCCCTATGGATGAGCTGCTCTCAATAGTTACTATTGACTTGCTGGCATCTGGCAATGAGACGACAACGTCAGCAATCACCTCCGGCATGCTTAAGCTGATTGAATACCCTAGCGTATTGAGGGAGTTGCAGGATAACCCAGGACTGATACCGAACTTTGTGGAGGAGATCATTCGGCTCGAATCCCCTGCGCAGGGCATGTTCCGCCAGGTCACCCGAGACGTTACCCTAGGCGACTTCAGCTTCAAGCAGGGCGATGTCCTAAGCCTGCGGTTCGGCGCAGCCAACAGGGATGAATCCGCTTTCCAGGATGCCGACACATTGTCACTGCACAGGAAAAAGCCGGGTAATCACCTCGCCTTCGGTGTAGGCAGGCACCACTGCGTGGGCGCACCGCTTGCCCGGCAGGAGCTGATCACGAGTTTTCAAGTGCTGATCAGTCGGCTAGATGGCTTCACTTTGAAGAACCCGCAGCAGGTACATGAATACGTCCCCAGCTTTTTTGGTCGCAGCCTGAAGCGCCTGGATATTGTATTCGATGTCATCTGATCACAACTTAAATATAGGGTGAGCTGGCGTGCCGCTCCGGCCAGAAGAACTGTAAGCTGGAACGTGCAAATTTCCATTCGCCTTCCACCTTTCGGTATTCCTCGTCATACAGCGCATACCAGACCAATGGGTTCTCGGTGGGCGCAACGTGGGTAGCCACGTCGGTGAGATAACATTGCCCAACGGCAAGCGTGTCGGACACTAGATCAACGCGATGATTGGTGTCCACGTGGAGCGAGGTAAAAGGTGCAGCCCGTTCCCCGGTAAATGTCGCTTTATAATTTTCTAGTATCGTGGTCTTGCCGTGCCAGGAACCGTAGGGCCCGTACTCGCACACCGCATCTTCGGTAAAAAGCTCTATCATGCGATCAAAGTCACGCAAATCCATAAAGAAGGCATAATCGAGGCGCAACCGACGTATTGCATCAACCTCCAGTAAACGGCGCAGGCGACTCATCTCCTCCGGGCTGAATGTATCCATAATACTAGCTCCTGTGGTCGTGATCGTTTAGGGATTTAGTCAGGCGAATTCAGCCTCTATACCTCAGAGTGCAACAGGCGCATCACTCATCATCCTCCCGCGCGAACACTATGCTCTAATCCGCGGGCGACGATGACAACATACTATGTGCCACCATGCATTTTGTCGGCTCGCATTAAGTATGACATTAACCGTTGCCGCGCTTGCTTTTGCCGAAAATAACCTCGACCGAATTAAAGCAAAACCAAGCTCAGCAAATACACGACAAACATTGCGGTGACACCTTGAATCAAGGTGGCAACCGTGTGGGCTTTATACGCTTGTTGTACGCTCATATGACTAAACTGGCTAACGATCCAGAAGAAGCTGTCATTTGCATGTGAAACGGTCATAGCGCCAGCGCCAATAGCCATGACAGTCAATACACGACCCATTTCAGTGTTTAACCCAATATCTGCAAGTAAAGGCGCCACTAAAGCTGAGGTCGCAACCAATGCGACCGTCGAGGAACCCTGTGCGGATTTAAGTGCGGCTGCCACTAAGAACGGCATCAAAATACCGACCCCCAATGCCGATAAGTTTGTACCCAAAAAGGCGCCCAAGTCTGTCGCCTTTAATACGGCACCGAAGGCACCTCCTGCGCCAGTAATCAGTAAAATAGGTGCCGCCACCACAAGGCCTTGGCTGATATAACCACTGAATGCAGCTATCTTGGCGCCGCGTTTAAGCAGCAATGTTGACAGCATCAGCCCGATTAATAATGCATTTATAGGTTGTCCCAAGAATGTTAGCGCAGCGAATATAAAATTTTGTTGTCCTAGGGTCACCGATGGTAAGTTGACCATCGATCCGAGGCAGATCAGTAAGATGGGTACAAAAATTGGCGCGAATGCATAGATCGGCCGTGGCGCTTGGAAGTTATCGTCAAGTAACTTTTCAGAACTGCTTGCCTGGTTTAGTAATGCCTCTATATTAGGTCCATCGGGCTGGACATCAGCGAACCGGTTGGCCCATAACAAACCGCTGAGCGCAGCAAATGCTGCGACAAATAAACCGACAACAATAACCAAACCCAGATTGGACTCTAGCCCTAGATTACCCGCTGCGGCAATCGGACCAGGTGTAGGCGGCACAAAGGTATGCGATGCATACAAGCCTGTGGCCAAAGCAATACTCATCGATACACTCGAGATTTTCGCTCGGTTCGCCATCGACTGTTTGAGCGAATTCAGAATTACAAACCCAGAGTCACAAAACACGGGAATTGATACAAGGTAGCCAATAATTGACATGGTTAAGGTAGGAAATCGATTGCCCAACTTTTTGATAATGACATCAGCCATCGTTATAGCGGCACCCGTTTTCTCGAGAATAGTTCCAATAATGGTGCCCAGGGCAATGACCAAGCCTATGTAACCTAGAATTGAACCAAAACCTGAGGTGATAATTTTCGCTATATCTGCGCTAGGAATACCATAGGCAAAAGCCGTTATGAAGGACGCGAGAAGAAGCGTCAAAAACGGATGAATCTTCAATTTGGCGGTCGAGAAAACAATAAATACAATAACGAGAACCAAAATCAGAAGTGTGCTCATAAATCAGCCTGCATTGATTTTCTAATGACCAATAACCACACTCTACGCCATAAGCACGATCTATCGTTATAGGGGCAGAAAAATAAACTGCGGTCTTAGGGGACTTCTTTGACATCGAGGCTTACGCCAGTCGTCTCCGGTAAGGATTGGATGGGGTCTTTTCTGAAGGCTCAAACCAAATTGAATTTTAGCGACTGCGCGTTACACGCATCAACCATAAAGCAAACGCTAACGCCCAATCTTCGCACTAGATATTCTGCACAAATTAGGCATAAAATCTTTAATCTGTACTGACTTAAACAAAGGTGCCTTATGAGATCAATCATTAGCCTCACACTTGGCCTCGGTATGAGCGTCCTGGTAAATGCCCAAACCATTCCTACCTTGGCAAAGGTGTATGAGGGACACACAAACGAAACCTCTATCAATGCTTCTGAAGAGAATCCAAAGACGCAAACGCAACAGGTACGGGCAACTGTAACTATCCTAAAACAGGATGGCCCACACGTTGAGTTCACTTACGAGAACCCCACATACAAAGCCTTTGAAATCGGCACCATCTCTCCCGATGGTAAGCAGCTACAAATTGCCTACAAAGGCGGTTCAGGCGTGTATAACATTAGCGAAAACAAATTAGTTGGCTGCGGTTCGGGTCGCGTTAATGAAGGACCATTGGGAGAGTGGATTAACACCTATTATGCTTGGTGTGATGATTTAACTGCGAAGTGAAAACATCGCGTGATGGATGGCAGTAGAAAAATAAGGCGCCATTAGCGCCTTATTAACGATACGAACGTGCAGCCGGCTGACCCATAGTCTAGATAGATAATCTCTGGCGCTACAGGATCAATAGCTTGCACTCAGACCCTATCCAATACAGGAAGAAAGTGAGGGATGAGTCGCCACCTGTCGTCACACCCGAGCGCTTTGAGAGCAGAATCAGGTAGTTTAAGCCTTGATACAGCGCGCCGCCATATTCCAGCACCCTTTCCAGTCCTTCCATTTGGCTGTCCTGCCGAATGACTTACGACCCAATGACAACCCCTTATCATCTGTCCTTTTTACTGTGCTATCGCAAGAAAACTAATCACATATTCTATGTGAGATATTCCAAACGCCGACCGTCCGTCTGTTCGCAACGACTCAATCTTGTACCCAGTTGAACCCACTAATGCCCGCAGGATATCGAAAGTCTCGCTATTTCCTGAACAACTAATCGACGGTGCAAGATATGGCCTATAATAGTCAACTGCGCTAATGTCCTTACAAATTACGTTCGCAAAGGCTTGCTTACGCCATCAATAATGGAGACATACCATGCAAGTGAAACCCTGGTTGCTGATCACTCTTTTTGCCGCCGTCCCCTGCTCAGGCATAGCGATCAGCCACGCCGCTGAAAGAGAAGTCAACGTGGAAGTAGAATCAGCGAAAGCAGCTGACCCCATACCGGAAGCCATCCGCGTTGAGACAACTGGCACTGTTAAAGTCGATGGCAAGCGCATCGACTACACCGCGGTCGCCGGTCAACTACTGATGAAGGATGACGAAGACAATCCGATCGCGCTATTTGGTTTTACGAGCTATACCAAGAAAGACAGTGATCCACGCACGCGGCCCGTACTTTTCGCTTATAACGGCGGTCCAGGCTCAGCCTCCATGTGGTTGCACATGGGTATTTTGGGCCCACAGCGGACGCAGGTGAACGATGTTGAGTTCAACACTACCGGACCATTTACCCGAGTAAACAACGATTTCTCCATCCTGGACCAAGCCGACTTAGTGATGATCGACCCAGTAGGCACCGGTTTTTCACGGCCTGTTGGCAAAGGCAAAGGAGAAGATTTTTGGGGCGTCGATGACGATATTAAATCAGTGTCTAACTTTATCGCCCGCTGGGTGACTGAAAATGGACGCTGGCAGGCGCCTAAATATATCTTAGGAGAAAGCTACGGCGGTATTCGTAGCGGTGGTGTCTCGATGCATCTTTTGTCCAGTCATAGCATTGCGCTTAACGGTGTGATCCTTGTCTCCCCTTACATGGACTACGTCGCCGGTAACGCGGGCTCGCGTATGGATCAGCCGTACATCAACTACTTTAGCACCTACGCCGCCGTCGCTTGGTACCACAAGGTCAGCGAATATCGGCCCGATGACCTGGCGACATTCCTCGCGGCGGCAGAAGCATTTGCCGAAAATGAATACGCTCCATTGCTGCTCAAGGGCAACCGCGCAAGCGTGGAAGAGCGCGCGGCTGTGCTCGCTGGCATGCAACGGTTTACCGGTATCAGCGCTGACTTCTGGGACCGCGCTAATTTGCGTATTGCTGAAGACATATTTGCTAAAGAGTTGTTACGTTCGCAGCGCAAGACAGTAGGCCGTATCGATGGTCGCTTTATCGGTGAAGGTATTAACCACGTCAAAGACAGCTTCAGCTATGACCCCTTCTTTCCTGCAGTAGGACCCGCCTTTGTCGCGACTTTTAACGACTACTACCGCGAATCGCTCAAGGTAGACACCGACATGCGCTACGTGACTTCAGCGAGCCTTTGGCAGAGCTGGGAGCAGACTCACAATGAACCGGGTAGTGGCTGGAAGCTCCCGATACCGAATACCGCAGTAGACCTGAACTATGCCATGATCCAAAACCCTAAGATGCGGGTTCTTGTGCAGCAGGGTTGGTTCGATTTAGCCACCCCTTATGGGGCCACTGATTATTTCATCGACCATATGGAACTGCCTGAATCCTTGCGCGGCAACTTGACTGCCAAGTACTACCCTGCGGGCCATATGATGTACCTGCATCCTGAGTCATTGCGACAGTTTAGTGATGACTTGCGCGGTTTCATTGTTGAGTAGACAGCTAGCGTCATACACCATGTTGAAGGTCGCCAGTTAAGTCCTTCCCTTGGCATTACCTAAGACATAAAAAACCGAGGATTTCCCTCGGTTTTTTATGTGATTCAAAGCCACTCAGTGACGGAACACCTGTACTGGCAAGGCGTTGTATCCACGCACAAAGTTATTGCGTGTACGTATGGGGTCTCCCACAACACGAATCTCTTTGAAGCGCGACATGGCCTCTTCCCATAATACGCGCAGCTGCATCTCAGCTAAACGATTGCCCATGCATCGATGGATACCGCAGCCAAAAGACAAATGGTTACGCACATGATCTCGATCGATAATATATTCGTCGGCCCTGTCAATCACTTCGTCATCACGATTAGCAGATGCATACCACATGACGATACGATCACCCTTTTTAATCTGCTGTCCTCGAAACTCAACATCTCTAGTGGCCGTACGCCGCATATGTGGCAACGGCGTCTGATAGCGAATAGTTTCCGATATCATCGAGGGTATCAGACTCAAATCATTGCGTAGTTTGTCGTATTCGGCAGGATTTTCGTTGAGGAATAACACCCCGCCCGTCATCGAATTACGCGTGGTGTCATTGCCGCCAACGATGAGCAGCATGATGTTGCCCATGTAAGTTAATGGGTCGTCAACCATATTCGCGGTATTGGGATCCCGTTGCAGCATACGGATCAGATCGAAAGATTCTTTATTGTCAGCTTTGTGGTTATGCCACAGCTCGGTAAACCAAGTCAGACAGTCCACTACAGCAATACGGCGCTCTTCAAGTGTCAGACCCACGCCTGCTGTAATACGCACATCTGAGGTGAACATATCCGACCAATCACTCAGTCTGTGGCGTTCATCAAAAGGAAAATCAAATAGTGTCGCCAACATTTGCGTCGTTAGATTACGCGATACCGTAGATACCCAATCAAAAGTTTCGCCTTCAGGCAAAGCGTCGAGCGCCTCCTGCGTGCGAACACGAATAAGTTTCTCAAACTCCTGCAAATTTTTGGGCGCCACAGCACCCTGCACTGCCCTTCTTTGGTCATCGTGTTCGGGGCGATCCATCGCAATAAACATCCGCAAGATCATATCCGGCTCTGGATCTAAAATTGCGATCGATGGTTCCGACGAAAAAATTTCTGTCTCGCGCTCGACTTCAACAATGTCATTGAATTTAGTGATTGACCAAAAATCACCTGCGGGGCTGTCGGCCTGATAGTGTACAGGCGACTCTTTTCGCAACCGTGCAAACAAGGGCTGCCAGTTATCCTGCTCGAACCGACGTGGATCCGATACGTCGATCTGATCGAGCGGCGTCGTTAAGGGGTCGGGCAGTATTTCTGTAACACTCTGATTCACGGGTACACCTCCTTATAATTATGGTTTGATGTAATATAAAATCTGGTTTACATCTGAAACTCAGGCAACCTCACAACGAAATCTTCCATGCTGTCTCTCATCTGCACCTGACATGCCAAACGCGAATTTTCTTCGCGGTCAGGGCGCAAGCCCAGCATGACCGACTCCTGCTCACCTATCTCAGGCATCACTTGGTCGGTCTCTACATAACAATGGCAAGTACCACATACAGCGGCGCCACCGCAGTCAGCATCGATCCCCGGGATGTCATATTTCATAGCTGTCTGCATAATCGATATATTATTGTCAGCATCCACCTGCTGCTCGGTACCATCGTATTGAATAAAGGTAATTACGGGCATTGCTTCTGACTCCTCACTTAGCCACTGATTGTTATTACAATGGATCACTATATGCGCTCTATGCGCTGGCAACAGTTTATCAGCCGACAATAGGGTGTCATAATCCGCCAAAATTGGAATAGCTGATGATTACTAGTGTCTACGCCAGAGTTTTACACCGCGAACTTCGTCATCGCGGATTCACAGATCAAGATTTATTTTCCGGCACATCTTTGACCGAAGAGAGGATCTGGACCAGTGAGCGACTCGCAAATCGTGATTTCCTGCAATTATTGAGTAACGCACGAGAGCAATTACCTGGGGAGTCGCTAGGCTTTCTCATCGCCGGCCACCAAAATCAGCCCGCGACGAGCATGATGGGGATCGCCATGTATTCTGCGCCGACCATCCGCGACGGATTACAAGCGATGGCCAGCTACTCGACACTTACCGCGGACTATGCGCGCAGCGAACTATTCGCAGGCCCTGACACAGCAACGATTAAGCTGCATTTCGATAATCTCGCTGACTGCCACGATATTCATGTGGAATCCGTGTTGGCGATGATTCAAGACTATATAGAAAGCGTCATGGGTAGACCTAGCTCGGCAGCTGAATTTTTTATGAGCTATGCGCCACCCGCACTCGCCGAGTGCTATCGACAGTTTCTGCACGGTGGCATCGCATTCAACGAATCTTTTGATGGCATAACATTTCCGGCAAAGTGGCTCGCCATACGCTCTCCGTTCTCAGACAAAGATCTTTGGATAATGGCCCGGAGACAGTTGGCACTGGGATTACAGGCCAAAAGTGGCGCCGACGCAGCACCTTTTTCCCAGCATTTACGGAGTTATATGCAGGCTCATGAACCGCCGCTACCCGATATTAAAACAACCGCAGGCTCGTTACATTTATCGACCCGAACGCTGAACCGGCGACTTCAAGAAGAGGGCAGTACCTTTAGACAGATACGATTAGAGGCCACTCACAAATGGGCAATGCGGCTGTTACTGGACGACTCTAACGTTGAGGCAGTTGCTTTAACCTTAGGTTATGGTGACGCCTCGAATTTTCGGCGCTCGTTCCGAGAATACACAGGGATGAGCCCAAGCAATTGGTTGAAGAATCAGCACGAACCGCTTAATCCGGCCGCGCTTTAATCCTAAACAACCGCCGTGTCCACACCGACTGTAAGAACGGATCGACTAAGCGATACAACCGTCCCGAAATCGCAATGGGTTGACTCGCCTCAACTGCTTTCAAGCCGTCGCTTACCACCACATCAGCGCCATACCAAAGCCATTTAGGCATCTTGGCTTTCATAGGGCCAAGGCCAGCAGTTTCATGGAAATCCGTGTGTGTAAAACCCGGGCACAATGCACAGACATTGACGCCCTGATGGCTCAGCGTCAGATTGAGCTCCTCAGATAGCGCCACTAAGTAGGTTTTACTAGGACCATAGTTACAGCCCCCTGAGCGGGGAATGCGAGCCGCCACCGAAGCAATATTAATCACACGACCAAAACCGCGATCGACCATCGCTGGAATAAAGCGGTGACAGAGTTCAGCGACCGAGGTCATCATCAACTGATAAAAATCTCGCTGCGCCTGCCAATCCCGGTCGTGCAGTAAATCGGGTCCGGCGATACCCGCATTATTAATAAGGTAATCCACGCTGATATCACGATCGAGCAATACTTGTTCAATCTCAGCGCCGGCCCCCGAATCACTGAGATCGACACTAATCCATTCGCAGTCAACACCAAATTCAGCGCGCAGCGACTCCGCCTGCGCTTGTAAGCGGTCCTCCCTACGCGCGACCAAAACCAGTCGCAAACCTTTACCTGCAAGCTGCCGCGCAAATTCCGCGCCTAAACCCGCGGAAGCACCGGTAATTAACGCGGTGTGCGTCACTCTGCCACGACCGAATAGCCCACCCGTGGGAAATGTACATTGACACAGCCAAACTCGTCGGTCTGGCGAGCAACGATAATTCGTGTCGGCGTATAAGCGACCAATACGCCAGTAACAGGCACACGTCCGTAATCCATCGGAGCAACGGATACAGCCGTGTTGATCAAAGCGGTGTCTTCGCTGCCTTGGGGTAAGGCGCGCGGTTCGTTTTCCCGTGCGGCGGCAAAGGCTACAACGGCATCAAGTTCCTGACGAGCCCCAGAGCCAATCGCTGCAACACGGGAAAACCAGTCCTTGAGCTGCGGCAGGCTATCGGCAATAACTAGGCCGCCAGCTCGGCTTGCCAGCCATAAAGGATGAAATACAGCAAAATCAGCATAACTCGCTGTCTCGCCAGCCATCCAATCTCTACTGCTTAAATGCGCATCGACATCGACCATAAATTCATCGATCAGCTTTTGCGCTGCAGCGCCCTGTGGGGGTTTGACCGTGCCGCCCTTCATCATGCCCTGCCGGTCTTTTACGAACTTGAACATGCCGAGGGGACCAAAGCGCATGAGCAGTGTACCCATCAACTTAAGGGGTGACACTCGAGTGATTGCACAGAAAAACACATCCCCCTCACCCCGCTTCACAAGCGCATCCGCTGCCGCATCCTCAACGATGGCGGCAACGCGTGTATCTTCGGTGAACGCGGCGATCTCAGCGGCGATGATTTGTGAATCGCAAAAAATATCGGCACCCAATTGCGCCACAGGAATCCTGCGGTACCCACCAGTCAAAGGGTCGACATTAGGACGAGGTGGCTGCACCGGCGACAACACTGAGCCCCATGCCATATTGGTTAGACCAAACATCAGACGAATTTTTTCAGCGTAAGGGGAGTCTTCGTAGTGATGCAAAATAAAGCGCGGTTTGTCCATTATGTTTCTCCAGCAAGTTTGAACAACTAAGACCGCGCCAGCATAACCTGTTAAACCTGAGATTCGGTAGTGACATGTAGCCAAAGATACAGCACGTGGGCGACAACCACACCGGCCGTTAATTGAAATCTTAGCTGCGCATACCAACCCGAGGTGTCATCAAGATTGCGTTCGTACCAAAGCAACGCCAAGTAACCCAGCATCAGTAGGCCCGCAGCTATCATTACCTGTGCCGTCAATACGCTGGCCACGGCAAACACTACCACGCCATTACTGATCAACAAGCGCAGGGGCTGCTCACGGGGCGACAACACTTTGGCGCCACCCCACAACGCACCTGATAGAAAACACAAGATACCCAGCGAATAAATGACAAAGCCCTGCACTGAGAGCGAGCGCGGATAGTCTTCAGTGAGCCAGAAGCCTAATAAAAACAGGTAGAAAGGCGCAAGACCGGCAACGCCAAGAATCCGTGCGGTTAGCTTTGCCTGCATACAACTGCGTCGTCACTGTGTTTGACGATGGTCAGCACAATTTCGCCGACCTTCAGGCCAAACTTATACATACCTGACTGGTTGATCACCACCGAATCGCTCACCAAGTACATACGATCATCGATCGTCAAATCAATAGCATCATCCCCATAGGGCACGCGTAAAACATACGCCATAAACAAGGCATTACCCGACCATTCGCCCGCAGACCGGCCGACGACATCGCCGGCGGTACCAATTAATGTGTTAGCACCGCTAGGGACTAGGGTCCAAATCCGTGACTGCTGCTCGCCATCGTCAAAAACGAATTGTTCATCGAGCGTGCCAACCCCGTTTTCCCAACAGCCTTTAATATCGGCGTTGAAGTGACGAGTCACTTTGCCCGAAAAATCTTTAACTACACCATGCGCCGAAAGTTGGCCGTGGAAGTAAGTTTGAGGGTCAAAGACTGGAGTAGCATCAGCATAGTCAGTGACAGACACATTGCTACAACCCGCCAATATGAGGCTGCCGACGAACAAGGAAGATAAACGGGGGAAAGAACCCCAGCCCAACGGGCCAGAGAATAAAAACCATCTAGTGGAAGATGGTTTACCAACCGACGTGGAGGAACGTGCCATAGCCAAGTGCTCCTTAATGGTGGGGATTACGACGAGGTTTTTCGTGCGGATCACTCCGCGACACATTTATTCCTCTACTCTGCTCAGGCCAAGCGTTTAACGGACAACAGTTTTGCCCGCTAAAATAGCATAGTGTCGATACAAAAAAGGCGACCTCTAGAGGTCGCCTGCTTGAGTATTACTAGAGTCGTTTACAAGGTGCCTGGTAATGTCCAGCCAGCCCACCAAGGATCGCTGCCATCGGGGTTAACCGCGCCAATAAAGGTAGTGCTGTCTAAGAAGCTGGGGTCAGCAACCGAATCAGACAGCGCACCATTTATGGCCGTCCAGTCGATCGGATCGAGCCCCCTCGCTTCTGGTGCTTGCGAAGCAAGGATTGAATCAAGTAAAGCATCGGTAGCGATAATGGTGCCATTATCGAGATTCACGCCCGCAGTGGAGATTGACAGCGTACCGTGATTACCCACGCCAGCCGCACAATCTTGTATCCAATTATTAAGTACAAGCGCAGTTCCTACCAACGTTTCTGAATCCGCTCCGTTAACCCGGACACAGGTATCAAGTGGTGTCGTGTTGGTATCCGCAACAGTCACAACCGCGTTATGGAAGAAACCACCGGAACCCGCTTTGAAGTGTAGGATAAAGTTATCATCAGGGCTCTTTTTGTCAGCAATCACGGTCAAGTTAGCGACTGTGGGCTTTGACAAGAACTGATTTGTACCTTGAGTATCCATTTCAAAGGCTTCACCTGATCCATTGGGTGATTGCTTCACAATGATGTACTGCAGGTTGCCTTGGAAGCCTTCGTCCCAGTCAACTGAGTCATCAAGGTTATTGGTAAACACACCATGCTTGAGGTTGACCGTGCCACCGTAGTACTCAATACCGTCATCGGAGTTGCCTTCGACTTGGATGTAATCCATCTCAGTACCACGACCCACTGCAACCAGGGAGATACCATTGATTTCATTGCCCGCAGCGAATTCATAGCCACCTTCAGCGACGACTACGTAGTTGAGTACACCGCTGTTATCATCGGCATCATAGCCACCCGCAAAGCCTGACTCACCCTCTGAGTCGATGTTGCAAACGAAAAAACCAACCTCAGGACATTCGTTATGCGGACCATATCCGTGGATGATCAAACCGCCCCACTCACCAGCGCCATCATAACCGGTGTCATCCGAGCTCATGATAATAGGCGCAGTTTTAGTACCCTTCGCCATGATCTTGCTACCACGCGTAATCAAGAGATTGGCAAATGTGCCAGTTTTACCGAAGATTTCGACACCCGCATCAATGGTTAGCGTCACGTCAAGTACCGAAGAACCATCTGTCAAATTTCCGTCTTCTCCCATCTCGCCATTACCATTACCTACGGTTACACGCCCTTCCATCAGATAATCGACACCGCCATTAAGGTGTAAGTCAGCAGAGATCGTCGCTGGCAGTAAGCACAAACCCGCACTGACTTCCGAGGTTGCTGCTGGGCAAGTTGCCTCAGGGATTTGCGGATTACCCACCGAACCTTCGATCGTCCAGCCCGCCCACCAAGGGTTGCTAGTCACAGGATCCACTGCACCGATGTAGTTAGTGCTGTCTAAGAACGTCGCATCAGCGACTGATTCGGGGAAAGTCGCATTAATTGCTGCCCAGTCAATCGCTTGGGCAAGTAGCGCTTCACTCGCTTGTGACGCGCCATTGGCATCCAAAGCTGCATTGACTGCAAAGATACTGCCGTTATCGAGACCTGTAACATTGGCAAGCGTACCGCGATCGCTTGCGCCAGCAGCACAATCTTGGATCCAGTTATTGATGACGAGTGCAGTCCCGACCAACGCTTCGGAATCAGCACCTGCGACATTGATGCAACGACTCAGTGGCGTGGTGTTCGTTTCGGCAACAGACACAACCGTATTGTGAAAGAAGCCACCCGAGCCCGCTTTAAAATTCAAAATAAACGCATCATCGGGGGTCTTCTTGTCAGCAACGATAGTCACATTGGACAACGTCGGCTTAGACAAGAATAAGTCAGTGCCTTGGGTGTCCATCTCAAAAGCTTCACCCGAACCATTAGACGACTGCTTAATGAAAATGTATTGCAGGTTCCCCTGGAAACCTTCATCCCAGTCAACTGAGTCATCCAGATTGTTAGTAAACACACCGTGCTTCAGATTGACTGTGCCGCCGTAGTATTCAATACCATCATCGGAGTTACCTTCAACTTGGATGTAATCCATCTCGGTACCACGACCCACGGCAACCAAGGAAATACCGTTGATTTCGTTGCCAGCAGAGAATTCATAACCGCCTTCTGCGACGACAACGTAGTTAAGCACACCACTGTTATCATTGGCGTCATAGCCACCTGCAAAGCCCGACTCGCCCTCTGAATCGATGTTACAAACCACACCGCCTACAGCGCACTCGTTATGTGGCGCATAGCCGTGAAGAATCAAGCCGCCCCACTCGCCAGAACCATCGAAACCGTCATCGTCCGAACTAAAAATAATCGGGGCATCAGCATTACCCAAGGCCATAATCTTACTGCCACGGGTAATAACCAAATTAGCAAAAGTGCCCGTTTTACCCAGCACCTGCACGCCAGCATCGATGGTGAGTGTCACATTCTGCACCGCGGTGCCATCGGTTAGGTTGCCGTCTTCGCCCAACGCCTCGTTGCCGTTCCCTACGGTCACGCGACCTTCCATCAGGTAGTCATTGCCTGCGACCAGACGCATGTCGGAAGAGATCGTCGCGGGTAGTGCACACAACGTTGCCGAGAGTTCAGCAGACCCAGCTGGACAGGCAGCATCCGTTTCACCGCCGTTATCAGCACCACCATTATCTGGGTTATTTATTACTGGCGCATCAATATTCAATGTCACCGTATCACCTTCTGAGCATCCCCCCAGCGCTGTCAGCACAAAAGTGGTCATCATCGCCAATGCAAACTGCTTTTCCATCTTGCTACTCCCTAGTGATTTGAAAGACCCGAGTGGGTCGGCATTGCTTGCTAGAATTCCCAGTCGAGTCCGATCTGGAACGTAGTGCCCCTTTGATATTTCTGAAAGGTCTCACCCCCTTGCATGTACTGAACCGCAGTGTTCAAAATGTTTTCGACCTTGGCTTTAATTGTTGCGCTGTCGGAAATGTCGTAGCGGTACACTAAATTGACATCCATACGCGGTTCGAGATAAACATCCGGCGCACCAGATACGCCGACATCTG
The DNA here is from genome assembly GCA_963926105.1 of uncultured Luminiphilus sp. Taxonomy (GTDB): domain Bacteria; phylum Pseudomonadota; class Gammaproteobacteria; order Pseudomonadales; family Halieaceae; genus Luminiphilus. The sequence continues at coordinate 19,099 of CAWUVW010000008.1, forward strand.
CTATTGAGATGCCATTTTGGTTGAACAGTAATGTCAATTGATGACCGCCATCGATGTTGTCGTAACCGATGACCAAATTAGCGGTGTAGTCGGGCTGACCCTGAAGGGCGCGCGTTGCTTGATTCCCTGCTATTACTTCAGATTCAATGAAGGCGGCGTTAAACGATACGAAAACGGTCTGATTGTAGTCATCGGTCAAAACAAATTCTTTACGGCCCTCAATTTCAACCCCGTAAAGCTCAGCTTTTTCGGAATTCTGGAAAGTCCGCGTATTGCCAGCAGTACCTGAAGCGGGCTGCACGACACGCTCTATCGGCTTATTCATTACTTTGTAGAATGCCGCGACAGAGAGACTGTCTTGGTCGTTGAAATACCATTCCCATCGCAAGTCTGCGTTGATGATGGTCGAGACTTTCAAGAACGGATTACCCCGAACACGAATATTGAATTCATTGTCGTAGAAGGTCGCGTTAGCTGCCTCTTTAAAGTCAGGCCGCGCGACCGTTTGGGATAGCGCTAAACGCAATTGCTGTTCTTCTGAGTAGAACCAGTTAACACCGAGGCTCGGCAATAGATTGCTTTCATCGATCACCGATTGAACTGCACCGCCCTCCCCCTGAAGCGAGAAGGTATTGGTAGTCTGCTTATAATCTTCATAACGCGCGCCTGTTACTACCTGCCAAGTCGTATCCCAGGTCTGGTCGACCATGAAATAGGCGCTGTTATATTCAAGTTCAGCATCGTAGCTGTCTGATGCGAGGGTTTTATCTACAAGCACAAAGCCTGTGTTGGGACTATTGCTGATACCACCACCATCGGCGACACAGTTTGTGGTTTCAGAAGTTTCGCCACACGCATAAATAACGTCCGACACCAACACATTGGCAGTATCCAGCAAGTCATCTCTGGACTGATTAATATTAAAACCGTAAGTGCGGCTCTCTGAATCACGCTCGCGATAAATAGCTTGCACGCCCGCCCGCAGCTTCGCAAAACTCGAACCTGAGTCGAACAAATCCCATGTCAGATCAAAGGCGCCATCAAAGTTGTTGTCGGTCAGCTCATCGTAGCGGCGCAAAATAATTCCCGGCTCCAAGAAAAAACCATCTAAGGCCAGTGGCTGATCATCATTCGTCGCACCAAAATCAAAACGCCTGCTGAGTTCATCCGCATTGGTCTGGCTACCAGCCGCTCGGAATTCGGATTCGCGACGATCGGGCGCATAACGACGTGCCTGACTAGCGGTGAACTGCCACTCTCCAAAAACCGAGCCGTCTTCATTGAGAAAATGAGAACCCAACAATTGTGTCGATAGATACTGGCGCTCTTCCCATTGAATAGTCTGGCGATACACCGTCTGGAATTCATCGCCTTCTATGCCAACAACACGCTCTACTTGGCTCTCGGTAACTCGTGAAACAACGTTATTCCATTCGTAGGTGCTATTGCCAACATTAACGCCTACTGAGAACAAACCACTGGTTTCAATGACGTTGCTAGTCTGCTGGTAGTCAAAGTCATTCAGTAAATCGCCTGTCGGCGTATAGCTTCTGCGTATGCCGTTGTCGCGCATATTCCATTCATTGGAATAGTTCACCGCTGAATAAAAGCCCACCTCTGCATTATCAAGGTAAAACAGATCGCCGTAATCAACACCAAAGCTGACATCAGGCGTTGTTTGCTGGGTATCCAAATCGAAGCCATCTTTAATCAGTACAGCGCCCAAACGGCGTAGCTCACCGCTGGTCGATTCCGTTAATTCGTATGTCTCGCCGGTATCTGCAGCGACAAAAGTACCCTGCGCGAGCACGTCTGCAATAGCACGGACAGCGGCATTTTCTTCACGGGAGCCATCGTCCCAACCGATCACATCAAATGTGCCTGAAATCGGATCCACTGCAACCGTCTCGCCAGTTAAACCTGAGGTGTAGCCCAAAGACCCATACATACGTCCCGCCGCTTCATTGGGGAAAGTCTTAGTATTGATCACCAGATTACCGCCGGTGGATTCGCCGGGCATGTAAGGCAAGAAAGTCTTTTTGATATCTAGCTGGTTAACAAAATTGCTTGGAAACAAATCGAGAGGAACCGTACGCTTAGACGGATTGGTCGAGGGCATCGTGGCGTTATTCAATGTGGATGAAACGTAACGACCGCCCAACCCACGGATAAACACGTACTTATCATCTTGAACTGAAATACCCGGCACGCGAACCACGGAGGCTGCGACATCGGAATCTGAAAATCGCGCCAGCATTTCAACGCCGATCGTATCAACGATATTACTCGTATCTCGCTCACTGACTTCAAAGGTACCTGGATCAAAGGAAGCGATTACAAAAACCTCTTCCATGCTAGGTACGTCAATCGAGAACCCTTGTTCCTCAGGCAGCTTCAGTAGTGCGCCACGCGTCACCCCGCCCACGACTCGAACCCGGGTAGAGATTTCACCCACTGAGACGGTATACATACCCCGCGGAAGTGACGTGGTTGCCTCGCCGTTAGCATTTGTATTAACTGCACCCACACCACCAGAAAAAACAACCTGTTGATTAGCGGCCGGGATAAGCCCCTTGCGCACAGTAATTGTCATGGTACCGACGGGGGCATCGCGACGATCTATAGAAGATTCAGTCTGCGGGAACACTTGAATACCGGCAGTGCCATCATCGAGATTCACAACGACGTTGGCGAGTAAGCCACTGCCTGTGACGAATCGAGCGATCGCGGTTTTACCAGTTGGCCCTGTGATCGCGACCACATGAGCGCCATCACTCAGATCAGCAGAGCGAGAACCATCTGCACGAGATTCCCCTACCGACACTCCATCGACAACGACACCAGCACCCTCAACACCCTCGCCGCCTGCAAATACGTAAAGCAGCAATTCGTCGGCGGCAGTTGCATGCTGTGCTACTAGGGTGGCGCCGAGAAAAGCGAGCGTTCGGCTGAAGCTGAGCAATTGTGTCATTGAGACCTCTAGATATGACCGCAAACTAAACCGGCTAAACAGCAGACGGCAGTAATTGAGCGCAACCATAAAGGTCTTGTGTTACAGACTTATGTACTCACTATGACAGTTTAGTGAAATTAACGAGCGGCCATTGATTCAGGGTCAAAGGAAAAGCGCAGATTCACATCCTGTTGCTGGATGGCGTATACGCCTATCGCGACAAACGACCTCCTCGATTCCAGCGCGTCAAAGCGCCGGATAAAAAGAAGTTTGAGGACCTGTTTCAGCTGATCAGTCAGCGTGTAGGTCTCTGCCTGGAACGACAGGGACTACTGGCGTGGGTAGGCTAACAATTACTCAAAGTTAGTGCTAAAGACCTTTTCGTAGGCCCAGTGCCGTTTCTAAAAGCACTGACATTAAAGCACTCACGTTCTGGCGCTGAGCTTCACAATGCTACTTTTAATCCGGCTAATTAATTCGCTGCCACAGCTTGCTCGTTCACCACTGGTTAATAATTAAGCGAATAAGGCAGCTCAACGAGTTGTTCGTTGTTACCCGTTAGCATGTCCAGTAGTTGGTCAAATCGCTCAGTCCCTGCGCGACGCTGGGTGATCCATTGTGCATGCTGTTGCTGATTTGCGGCTTCGTCCAAGCGAACCCCCCACAAGCCTTTGATCTCGTTGGGCAGCATGGAATAACGCAGATCGACAACAAGGTTAGGGTCGTCTTTGTCAACGGCGAGATAGTCGCTAGAGAACCAGCGAAACCGCTCTAAATCTCTTGCTTGCTGCGATTTAGCATCAAGCCAAGGAAAATGCTGGCCAATGTCGAGCCGAGCCACATTATCGCCTTCAATCAGCCGTGTATCGGTTGCGACTCGGACTGCGTCTACCCAGTACCGATTGTTATACTCGTAAATAACCTTCCACAGCATTATGTTGCCGAAGCTGGGCTTTGATGACACCTCTACATTGTGGTGCCCTCGGCTCGCTGCAACAGCCTCTCCCGCGGCGATAGCCCGTTCCTGCTGCACAAACCCTAATATCAAATAAAGCACCGCCCATGCCATGCCGATACGAGCCGCTAAAGCTGACTGTTTGACGCCGGCCACCACGACAGCCAACAGCAGTGGCAATGTGAACAGTGGATCAACAACTGACACGTTACTCCACGCTATCCGGGCATCAGAAAATGGCCAGAGCAACAGAGTGCCATAGGTTGTGCAAGCATCGAGCAACCCGTGTGTTGCGTAACCTAAAAGTGCAATGAACCAGACTTGTTGATAGCTCAGGTGCCTACGCACAAAGGGCCAAAATGCTAATGCACACAGTGCAGCACCAACGGGTATAAAAATCAGCGAGTGGGTGAACTGGCGATGGTACTCAAGTGATAACAAAGGATCATTGGCTGACTGGATGAGAACATCAAGGTCTGGCGCCATTCCAGCAAGTGCTCCGATGGTGCCCACCCTCATCAAGCTGGTTTTATTAAAGATCGATTGGGATGCAGCAGAGCCCAGTACTGCCTGAGTTAAAGGATCCATATCACGTCCATTGCTAGCGTCCGTTAACACAAATAAAAACGTAGGCGTTTAAGTCATTGTGACTATCCGCGACAACCTGCTTTTTACGTGTATCTAAGGTGTCTGAGTGTGAACTATAGCAGTAACACGCGTGTTAGCCGTTTCCGAGGGAGCACTGCTTAAAGCAGCAGAATTTTCTGGTGTCATTTGCTTAAGCATGATTCGTGTCAGCACACTGCCACGCAATTCCCCCGCTCTACGGACCAGGTAGTCTATACTCAGAAGACGCCCTACCGGGATGGCACGACCCAGGTGGCCTTCGAACTCGTGAATTTCATCGCCTATTTTGCAGCGCTAGCACCCAAACTGGGGGTTCACCTGACCCGTTACCCTGGCGTTCTAGCACCGAACCACCGCTGTCGCGGAGAAGTCACTCCGGCCAAACGTGGCAGAAGAGTGAAACGAATCGCCAATATTACTGTTGTTGTTTCCCATAACTGCTTTCTCCTAATTTAAATAACTGTGAAATCCAGAGCGCAGATCGAAAAGTTCAGCGACTCTGGAAGTGCAGGCGATTTTTAAGCCCATTTGTGGATCAATTAGGGGACAGCTTTTGGGTGGATGGAGGCGTCAAAAACAAGACTAAACGGGTTGCTGTTGCTAGTGATTCAAGCGCACTAATAAGTACGCTCGAACCTCAATCAATAGCGGGTTCTTTTACCTAGAGCGGGTTAAGCGTCTTGAGTAAAGCCTCAGCTACGGCCGTCGATGAACCCGGATTTTGTCCAGTTATAATCAAGCCATCGACTACCACCAGTGGATTCCAGTCATCCGTCTTCTGATATAAGCCGCCCATTGCCGCAAGCTCATCTTCGAGCAAATAGGGCACCACATCAGTTAGCGCCACCGCTGCCTCTTCGCTGTTGCTAAAGCCAGTGACCTTTTTGCCCATAACCAAGGGATCACCGTTTGCAGACTTGGCCTTGAGCAACACTGCCGGAGCATGGCATACACTGGCTACAGGCTTGCCTGCGGCAATGAAAGCTTCAATAAGCGCAATGGAGTCGGTGTCGTTGTGCAGGTCCCAGAGAGGACCATGGCCGCCAGGATAAAACACTGCATCAAAATCATCTGCACTCATTGTTGATAGCTTGAACGTATTAGCTAGGGTGGTCTTGGCGGCCAGGTCATCTGCGAATCTATGGGTAGCGTCGGTTAGAAAGCCCGGCTCGTTGCTCTTGGGGTCAAGTGGCGGCTGGCCGCCCATGGGCGAGGCCAGAGTAACCGAGGCGCCAGCATCTAATAAACAGTAATAGGGGCTGGCAAATTCTTCCAACCAAAAGCCAGTTTTATGGCCGGTGTCACCGAGTTGATCATGTGAGGTCAAAACAATTAGCAGGTTCATTGGGTAGATCCTTTTAGGTGATTTGTAGTTGGGAGATAGCGTGCTGGGCGAAAAAATATTGAGCGATTTCGCGTTAATGGTTTTTCGTTGCGCGCTTATTGCAGAGTCTACTGAAAATTATTCTGCATAAGGTCAGGCTGACGACCAGCGGAGCGCTTGGGCAGCTCTTTCCTGGCGACATTCGTAGGAGCTCATTTCAAATTCACGACAGATCAAGGGGCGGTTTTCATAGATCGAACACATAAAGGTACCGCGATCTACAGCTGAGCACCAACCGTCGTCTAGGCGCAGCATGGTCTGTGCACCCCATCGATCCACAGAGATATGCTCAGCTGGTACGCCGGTGTCAGTGATAATCATAACTTCTAAGCGGCAGCAGCTAGCCTGGCAGGTTGAACAGCTGACCTCGGGCTCCACTAGATTTGTTACATTAATAGTCATCTATACTAATCTCTAGTAACCATAGTTAGCTTTAGTGTTTTGCTAGGTTCAGTCTGTTTGAAAGGGGTTTAGGCACTGACACCGTCGTACCATCGGCACTGCCCCCCTTAACTCAAGTATTTTTAATACTTCAACTACGTCTTCAGGGTTTACCAGATTGTCAGCCCCCGATTTTATAGCGTCTTTTATTCCAGCATAATATTTCTGATAGCAACCCTGCTCGGTTTCCATGAGCTCAGTGGAAGACTCCGAATAGAAGCGCCCATAATCTTGGGGATCTTTGAGGCCATAGCCGGGGTCATTTGGCGTCATGTCGTTTTTTAACTGCGGCTCTTGAGGGTCCAGGCCAACCTTGATGTAACTACCCCTGATTCCCTTGAGGCGAAAACGGTTATTCGGCGCACCAGAAAAGCAATTGGCATGAAGAGCCGCTTCAAGCTTTTGATAGTGCAGTAACACGTGAAAATAATCTGTGGTTTCAGAACCTTCTCTCAAGGACTGGCTGCTTGCTGTAAGGGCTTCGGCAAGCCAAAAAGGACACCCTTCTCATACCCCCATCATAGTGTTTGCGGGTGGGCAATGTGCGCCCAGGAAATTAGGCATAGGGCATGGTTGATTGAACCAGGATCAACGGGGAGCGACCGCCCCCCGATGTTCCTACGATAATTTTAAATACCAACCTTTGACCGACAGCTTAAAGCAGTGCAATTGCCATCATGACCAATACCACGAGCGATGCGAGCCAAACCAAAGTACGCACGATAGGCGTTCCAGCCAGATACAGTCCACCGTAAACCACCCGAAGAACCAACCAAGTCAATGGCAGACTGCCAAGATCAATACCATCGATTTTAGCCAACAATGCGAGCACCAAGAACGCGGGCAAGCTTTCCATATAATTAGCGGCGGCTCGCTTGGCTCTGAGCGCATGAATGGCAAAATCAACCGGCTCATCTCTTGCGCCGAGCAGCCAATTGGCGTGTTTGATACTAAAGGTCGCAGGCAGCAACCAAATGTGGACTAACAGCAATGCAAGTGCGCCGATAATCATTATATTCATTGGAATAACTCCTTGTGGTAGTTGGGATTTTTATTGCTGTTAACGTGATTAATTTAACATATTTGCTGGCCCGTGAGCCTATTTAAGTGATCCGCCCGCTAAGGGCGATGGTGCCACGCAGTGACGTTGCAGCCATGTCAATATCCGTTCGTTAACCAAGTCCGCTTGTTCGCGGTGTAAGAAATGCCCTGCGCCCGATAGCACCTGCACTTCCAAACCCGCAGGAAAATACTGTGGCGCCATCAAAATTTTAAAAACATCGGCATCAATACAGCCTTCGTTAGCACCCGTCAGACCCAGCGTGGGTACGGTTACGATGTAACGATTAGCAGCTCTTCTGGCTGGTGTGATAGGTGCTGCGCCTGGCCCCAATGCGGCACGATAGTAGCTCAGCGCTGCACGCACGACACCGGGTTTTCGAAATGTGTCGCACAGCCGCTCAAATTCCTGTGCCGAAAACACCCAGCCGGGACTCCATATTTGCCATAGTCGGCGCAGAAATTTGAAATTCTTACGCGTCACCCACCAGTCAGATATCCCGCGTAACTGGAAGAACATCATGTACCAGGACATCAACGCCTGCTTGGGCGTAAAGAACGCTTCGTTAGCGAAATTTCCGGCATGAGGCACTGCCATAGTCGTTAAGCTGTTAAACCGCTCGGGAAACAGATTAGCCGCACGATAAGCAATCGCCGCACCCCAATCATGACCCACCAAGTGCGCAGATGTCGCCCCCAGCACGTCCATAATATCGACGACATCTTGGGCAAGTGCTGTATCAGTGAAATCACCATCTTGCGGCATTGATGATGGTTCATAGCCTCGAAGACTTACCGCAACGGCGCGAAAGCCATTGGCCGCTAGAAAAACAATTTGTGCAGCCCATGTCTCCTTGGTGTCAGGAAAACCGTGCAGCATTAGCACTAAAGGACCAGAGCCTGATGATAGCGCTGATATCACGCCAAGCTCTGTCTGAATTTCTATCGACTCCATCCCCTGTCCCCCACAGTATTAAATACTATTTAACCCACTGAATCTAAGCCACATAAAGCTCAAGCGCCGCTCGCGCATTACTGCATTTAACGAGGTATGCGTACAAGGCCAATACGATTACTGCTACTTTGGTGAATCAGTAGGTTTTTATCTTTGGTAACCCAAACATGGCGCACAATGCCAATCCCAGAAGGTATGGCCCAACTCTGAAACCGCTCCGAGGTGGGGTCAAACCGCACTAAAGTATCTGGTCGCATTCCCGACTCGTTGTACCAGATCACGTCATCTATCACTGCGATGGCATAGGGATGCGACGAAGGTCCGCTAGGCGAATCCCATTCCTTAACAATGCCTGTTTTAGCATCGAGGTTGCCGATCTTCCCCAGCGAAGAATTAACGAACCAGATTGATCCATTGCTGGCGATATCGAGTCGTCGAATACGACTTCGTGGATCCGGAATCTCAAAATAACGAATGGCTAATGTGTCGGGATGAACTTCGGCGATGGCGTTAGTGCCGTTGTAAGCCACATAAAGCATGCCATTGCGCCCTACTTTGATGCCATAGGGCCTAGCGCGCGTTGATATTTCGGTCAGCGCGCCGGTTGCGGGATCAAGCCTACCCAAAACGCCCGAATGCTGCGCGGTGAAATACAATTTACCGTTGTCGTGAAATACCGCTGTATGGGGGTCTTTTGCAGTGGTTGGATACTCAGTGATCACACCTGTTACGGGGTCTAAACGGCCGATGGTGGCGTTGCTATTACCCGTATACCAAATATAACCATCATCATCAGGCACGATCGAATGTGGGCGCGCGGTGACTGGCAGCTGGTATTCCTCCATCTGTCCCGTCTCAGGATCTAAGCGTCCGACAATAGAAGCCCACATACCGGTCCACCAAATTGCGCCGTCAGCTGACTCAATCGGGTCGCGTGCGCGCTGCCCTAACGTGGGCACAGCCCATTCTTTGATCTCTATCGGGAAGTCACCGGCGATTAAGTTAGGTATTCGCTCAGGTTTTGCGGGAAAGTGCTTCGCCAAATACTCACTGATGGTACGGGCTTGTGCCGCGGGCAAGCTCACCATGGTTGCCATGAGCTCGCGCCACGCTGCGGGGGAATCGTATCCTTGCGCCCGGTCAAGGTAACTTACAGAATGGCATCTACTACATACCGATTCGGTCAAAGCCGCCCCCTGTCCCTCTGGAAGCCCCGCATGGCTGAGCGAGGTAAGCATTAAGCAGCTAAAGAGCAGAGCAGCGCAAAAGTATTTGTGAAATGGGATTAGCGGAGCCATCAAAGATAATCCTTTCAAGCAGGTTTAGGTTTGTAGCCTATGACAATAATACTTGTGCGGGAAAATCTTATCGCGCTCAGATCTCAAAACGTTCGGTCTAGTTAATCGCGACCAGCTTACTTTCTACAGCGAAAATCCGAATTTTCAGCCTTCTTCAGAAACCCTGCCAGTCCAAGCCATGGTTAATCCAATACTGCTCGGTAACTCGGCGTTTTCCCTGGCGACAACGAAGTCGATAGATAGCAAATTCTATTGCAGATCTGGGAGGTGTTATACGGCATGAATCGCAGTCATCTTCACAGCCCCCAGAACCCCTATCGCCGATCGCCGATCGCCTCTGAAGGGCGGTAGCGCGATAAAATTAACATCAAAAGACCCTGTATTTCGTTTTATCACTATAAAGCAGAAATTTATAACTAAACGGTTTTAGCCAAAGCTGAACTAATCTGTTTTAGTAGTGGAGTGCGAGTCACTCCCCTGCGGGTGCACACGGTTATAGCCGATAGCGCACATGGCCTTAGTGCCTGTGTGCTTGGGTGCACCACGCCCGCCTCCCTGAGTTGGACATTGTTCCAGCGAGCTCTGTACAAACTTCAATTTAACCCATTTCGGCGGTGTCTATCACTGTGGCTTAAAGCTGCTTTGATCATTCAAGATGCCGCTATTTCTGTAGCAAAGGAGAAACTATGAAGCGTCACAAGCGAGACATGAATCAGCGTGCCTTTGAACGAGGCTATCAAGCGGGTCTCACAGGAAAAAGCAACGATCTCTGCCCCCACTCTGACGGCGATCATCGCAACAACTGGTTATTAGGATGGCGAGAGGGCCGAACCGATCAATGGGATGGGCTCAATAGCGTCACCGCATGTCATAAACTCTCAGGGTTCTAACAGACCGTTTTAAAGTCCTGCTAGCGCGGCGCAGCCTGCTAGGCGCTGTCGCCAGAGTTTATTTAAAGCAATGTAAACAGCCCCGGGAACCTTCGGGGCTTGTTTTTGTCGTAAATGCCACCATAGTATCCTGCTGAACTTAGTGAGTATTTGACGTGAAAAATCATTCTTTGCAACAACTTGAACAATGGCTTGATAGTCAAATTATTGGCCAAAGAGATCTCATTCAAAAACTACTCATTGCGCTTCTTGCGGATGGACACCTTCTAGTAGAAGGTGCACCGGGCCTTGCAAAAACCCGCGCAATTAATCAGATGGCAGAGGGCATTGAAGGCAGTTTTCACCGCATTCAATTCACCCCTGACCTGCTGCCGGGCGACATCACAGGTACCGATATATTTCGTCCACAACAAGGCAATTTCGAATTTCAGCAAGGCCCAATATTCAACAACTTGATCTTGGCAGACGAAATTAACCGCGCCCCTGCCAAGGTGCAGTCTGCACTCCTTGAGGCTATGGCCGAGCGCCAAGTCAGTATCGGTACACGGACATATCCGCTACCGGAACTTTTTTTAGTGATGGCGACCCAGAACCCCATTGAACAAGAAGGCACTTATCCGCTTCCAGAAGCGCAACTCGATCGTTTTTTGATGCAGGTTGATGTCTCTTATCCCGATGCCATAGCGGAGGCCGCCATTTTACGGTTGGCACGCAGTGAAGCGAGTGGGAATAACAATGACAAGCCGGAGGTCATACCACAGGCAGCCATTTTTGCTGCTCGCCAAGAGATACTCGGGCTCCATATGGCACCTGCAGTTGAGGAATATCTGGTGCAATTGGTCATCGCTACACGCCAACCGAGCGCCTATGACGCAGAGCTAGCCGATTGGATAGAGTTCGGCGCCAGTCCGAGGGCGACTATCGCCATTGATCGCTGTGCTCGTGCCAATGCTTGGCTCAATGGTCGTGACTATGTGACCCCCGATGATATCCAGGCAGTTGCTATGGACTGTCTCAAACATCGCTTAATTATTGGTTTTGAAGCCGAAGCGGCGGGTATCACCAGCGCTAAGGCTGTCGAGCGCTTATTAGCACGTGTCCCCGTCGCCTGATCGTATGCAGTCGACTCTGGAGCACATTCCTCACGGCCCTATGGTCGAGGCATCATCGCTGATTGCCACGCGTTTTGCCGCGCGATTTATTAATCCAGCCGCAAAATCCAAAGCACTGGCAAATTTAGCCGGCGCGAAGCGCTCCAGACAGCGAGGTCGTGGCGTGGAATTTGACGAGGTGCGTCAATACGCACCAGGAGACGACGTCCGCGCCATTGACTGGCGGGTCACGGCTAGATCGGGTGAAGCACACACCAAACTATTTCATGAAGAACGCGAAAGGCCAGTATTAGTTGCCGTTGATCAACGTAGTGGCATGAAATTTGGTTCGCGCAACTGCTTCAAATCGGTGATGGCGGCCGAAGTGGCCTCATTACTATTGTGGGCAGCACTCGATCGCGGTGAGCGAATTGGCGGTATGGTCTTTGACGACAATAATTATCGGGACGTTCGCCCGCAGCGGGCAAAAACTGCTGTGTTGTCGATGATCCGCGAGTTGGTGGCTTTTGGCGGTGCAACGCCAGGTGAGCCAACTGATGGTTCTCTCTCCCTCGCTGAAACATTAAGTAAATTACGCCGGATCACACGTTCAGGTGCGACGGTCTTCGTGATCAGTGATTTCAACGATGCGCTGGAACCCGAGGCTATCGATGCACTAACCAGTATTACGCGCCAGGCACAAGTCGTCGGCATTCGTATTAGTGACATCTTAGAACGCGACCTTCCCAGCGCCGGCCAATACGTTGTCACCGATAGTCGTAGCCGTTTTAGCCTAAACACTTACGATACTAGGCTAAAAGCGCAGTATCAGCAGCAAGCGCTGGAAGCAGAAACACATTTACAGCAGGCTTATCGGCGACTGAGGGTACCTCTACTCAATATCAGCACCGAAGACCCTCCACTCGTCGCGTTACAGCGCATTTTCCCAAGCCGATGAATCCACAGGACTTGCAACAACAACTCGCACCCCTACGTTTACCCGAGGCTGTTTCGTGGTGGCCTCTGGCAGTCGGCTGGTGGGTTTTACTTGTCCTGCTTTGCGGGTTAATCCTGTTTGCGATGCGCCTCTGGCTGCGTAACCGTCGTCGTAAACAGCATCGTCGTCTGGCCCTAAAGAGGCTTGATCAACTTATTCAAAGCGAAGAAAATACCTCGGCTGCGCTCAATCGCCTTTTAAAAACACTCGTTATGTGCGAGTTTCCTGCCGAGCAAGTGGCCGCGCTAAATGGTACCGCTTGGCTCGAATTTTTAGCGCAACATTGCCCCAAAGTTTCAGCGGAAGAGCTCGCACCACTCGCAGAGTGCTATCGTCCTAGCGCCGAATCCCTCGACCTAAAATTGACTGAGGTAACGAAGCAATGGATCAAACACCATGAGGTGAGTGATGTTTAGCTTTCTGTGGCCATGGCTATTTATCTTATTACCCATACCTTTGGTGATGCGATGGCTAACACCTGCTTCCGATAACCAGGTGGCCGCCATTCGCGCACCCTTTGCCAGCCGCTGGCGCGCCCTAGGTGAGCAACAAGGGCTAGGCAACAGCAATAACTTAATCAAGACGCTATTGATTTGGCTGATCTGGCTGCTACTGCTTTGCGGCGCCTCTCGACCACAATGGACCGGGGAGCCCATCGAACTCCCCAACAGCGGTCGCGATCTTATGCTTGCGATCGACTTATCAGGCAGTATGCAAATTGAAGACATGCAAATCGGCAGCACGCTGCTATCTAGGATCGAAGCAGTTAAAGCGATTGCCTCCGATTTTACAGCGCGGCGCGCAGGAGATCGGGTTGGCCTGATATTATTTGGTACTAGAGCCTACGTACAGGCTCCGCTCACATTTGATGTGAGCACTGTGACGCAATTTATTCGCGAAGCACAATTAGGATTCGCTGGGGAAGACACTGCGATTGGCGATGCCCTTGGTTTAGCCATAAAACGCCTTCGCGACCGACCCGCTGAATCACGGGTCTTGATACTGCTCACCGACGGACAAGACACCGCGAGTACCGTCGATCCGATGGAGGCCGCAGCCTTAGCATCGGAACTCGGTGTAAAGGTATATACCATTGGAATAAGTCGTCGCATTGGCAGTCGTGCAAGCAATTCAGGCGAAGTGGACGAGGCATTATTAAACGCCATTGCCAAGGCTACGGGCGGACAATACTTCCGCGCCCGAAACCCTGCTGAGCTACAATCTATTTATCAGGTTGTCGACGAACTTGAACCTATTGAACAAGCCAAAACCACCTTTAGGCCGGTGAGATCACTGACCTGGATCCCGGTCTCTGGCGCGCTATTACTGGCTGCCTTATTGGTCATTGCCCAAAACCTAGTCAATCTGACTCGATCGCGATTTCTAGGGGCTTCTAGTGCTGATTAACCCTATTCACTGGCTGCGGCCCGAAGCGCTATGGCTGCTATCACTGGTGCCAGTCATCGGCATCCTTTTTTGGCGTCAACAGCGTGGCAGTGGCAGCTGGAGCAAAGTCATTGACCCAATTCTATTACCCCACATACTCACAGCTGGAGCCACTCAGTCTAAGCGCTGGCGCTGGATCGGGCCCGTCGCTTTGTTTTGCTTGGCCATTTTTAGTATCGCCGGACCCAGTATCAGCAAGATTAACGTGCCTGTCTTTCAGCGCGCCGACGCCCTTGTCATCGTACTAGATCTCAGTGCCTCGATGGCCGCCGCAGACACTCAACCTTCACGAGTACAGCGCGCGCAGCAAAAAATTCGTGACGTATTAGCGACGCGCACCGAAGGTGTCACAGGACTGGTGGCATTCGCTGGTGATGCACATGTCGTGACACCGCTGACTGACGACACGGCAACTATTGCCAATCTTTTACCCGCACTTACCCCCGATATCATGCCCATACCCGGTGCCGATGCGAGCGCTGCGTTGGTGATGGCGAGTGACCTGCTGACCGCAGCGGGACTAACCAACGGACATATATTGTTGATTACCGACGGCCTTCCGAAATTCAGAAGCAATCTGGTACGCGACGCACTGAGTAGCGCTGGAGCTCGCCTTTCGATTTTGGGGGTTGGCACGGCGACTGGTGCGCCTATCCCACTCGCTGACGGTGGATTTTTACGAGACAACAAGGGTGAAATCGTTGTGCCGCGCCTCAATACTGTGCAATTGCAGGCGATTGCAAACGAGCTCAATGGCCAGTACGTCGGGATCACTCTGGATGATAATGATGTAAACCGTGTTACCCAGCTGGATATTTTTGATGCGCGTGGCGAGGTGTCCATTGAACGCAAGACCGATACCTGGCGCGATGAAGGACACTGGTTGGCACTCCTTGTTGGGATTGGCATGCTGCCACTATTTCGTCGTGGTGCGCTCGCAGTGCTGCTGCTGGGTTTACTACCACTGCTGAATCCAATGCAAATACAGGCACAGACACAGACACAGACACAGACACAAGAATCGACATCGGCAGATGTCTGGCGAAATCTATGGCTAACTCCTGATCAACAAGGTGCGCAGAGACTCGAACAAGGTGACCCCACGGCAGCCGCTCTCTACTTTGAAACCCCGCAATGGCGTGGTACTGCGTTTATGGAAGCGGGTGACTATCCTGAGGCCGTTGCGTCTTTTAGTGAAGTGAGCAGCGCCGACGGCCTATATAACTTGGGTAACGCCAAAGCGCTCACTGGAGATTTACCCGGGGCGCTATCGGCCTACGATCAATCCCTCGCACTAGCCCCTGACCGTGAAGATGCGCTGCGCAATCGGGCACTGATTGAATCACTGCTAGAGCAACAACAACAGCAGCAGTCAGATAGCGATGAAAACGGTGAGCGCGACAACGAGGATACGCAAAGCGATAACGATAACGAGACCGAGAGCAACGGCGGCCAGCAAGACCCACAGCAGAATCAACAAGACCAGCAATCCCAAAGTGACTCAGAGGGCAATAATGATCCCAGTCAAGGGTCACCCGATGACGCTCCCCCCGAAAATGGTAGCAGCTCACAGAGTAGTGACAATCCGCAACAGTCGGCCGAAGATCAGCAAGCTATGCGTGAAGAATTGTCCGAGGCACTTGAAAATGCGACAGACGCACAAATGAGTAAGTTCGACCAAGCGCTCGAGAAACAGCAAGCCCTAGAGCAATGGCTGCGGCGAGTGCCCGATGACCCAGGTGGACTCATGCGACGTAAATTTCGCTACGAGAGCCTACAAAAATTGAGGAGTGGTGATGAACCCGATGAAGATGTTCGCTGGTAATCATTGGGCCAGTTCAGTGCGGCACAGCCTGTGCTATACACTTCTCTTTTGCGCACTACTTGCCGTACCAACGGCGCATGCGCGGTTGACCACCGAAGCGGACCGCAACGATATTGCATTGGGAGAAACTCTCCGACTCATCATTCGCGCAGACGACGGTGAGCGCCCCGATGAAATCGACATTTCAGCACTAGATAGTGACTTCGATATTTTACAGCGATCTAGCGCAACCAGCGCAAAACTCATCAACGGCGCACAAAGTGTCACGCGCACACTCGAACTTGAATTATCACCCAAACGCGATGGCATACTATCCATACCATCATTGTCCGCTGGTGGACTGCGCACCACACCTATTGCAATCAAAGTTTCGCCGCAGGTCGCAAGTCCTGTCGGAGATGAGCTCGTTTACTTTACGGCAGAGGTTGACCGCACCGATGTATACGTACAGGCTCAACTTTTACTCACCGTGACCTTGCAGCAAGCAATAAGTCTTGATAACCGATCAGTTTCAGATCTCGAAATTGCTAATACATTTGTTAAGCAACTCGAACAACGCAGCTTTCAGCGCCGCATCAGCGGAAGACTCTGGCAAGTAACAGAACTCCGCTACGCTGTATTTCCGGAGCAAAGCGGCAGTTTTGAAATCCCCAGCATGAGCTTTTCTGGACGTGAAATCCTCCCCGGCCGTTCGCTGCTTGGCGCCCGACTGGGGAGGCGGATCGCAATCGATACCAATCCAATTAAAATCACTGTCAAACCCGTTCCAGGAAATTTCCCAGGGAAAGTTTGGCTACCTGCAAAACAACTGACATTAAATGAAAGCTGGTCGAGCGCACCGGAGAATCTCAGCATCGGCGACTCCACCACCCGCGTATTGCAAGTAGAAGCACTGGGACTACTCAGTAGTCAGCTTCCGCCCATCACCAGTACCGATAGCAGCAATACTTTAACGGGCATTCGTTTTTATCCCGATCAAGAAACACTAGATGATAAAGAAGCGGGATCGGAGATCTCGAGCAGCAGACTACAAAGTGAGGCTGTGGTTACCACAACATCTGGTGACTGGCAGCTTCCTGCGCTATCCATACCTTGGTGGAACACTGAAACCGACACCCTCGAATACGCGCAATTGCCCCGTAGGGCAATCCGCGTTGCCGCACCGATAACCGCGCAACAGCTATCGCCAGTAGCGCCAGTAACGGTGGTGGAATCCAGTACCTCCATGCCTATGTTATTGATGCTAATTGCCGCTTGCGGATGGCTATGTGCAGCCATCCTGGCCTACCTACTCTGGGATAGGAAGCGCAAGGGTATTTCGGTGGTGACCCATACCAAAGCCCCGACTGACCCCACTCGGGTCACTGCGGCTCTAGTGGCCTTGCGTTTAGCCTGCGAACACAATAATGGCAGCGCAACAAGAAGTGCATTGATTAATTGGGCCAAGCTACATTTCCAGTTGCATGACAAACCGACTATTCAGCGCGTTAGATTATTGGCCTCGCCAGCGCTGAGCACTGCAATAGATGACCTTGATCGCGCGCTCTTTTCTGAGTCAGATCAACTATGGCAAGGACAACCCCTATTCGCCGCAGCCAGAGATCATGCGCCGGCATCAGACTCTGAAAACACATCACCGCAGTGGCAGTTATACCCGACGAGCAGTGATCCTATGTCTGATGCTTAGAAGTTTTTATCGACACCACGCACATAAGAGACCAACCTAGGTTAATATTGATCTACTGAAAATGAGATAACCCGTATGAAGTTGCTTTTGGCGGAAGATGACCCGCAGGTAAGGGCAGAACTATGTGAATTACTTGCGTCAGAAAACTACGATGTGGTCGCGGCAGTCGACGGCATAGATGCCTATGAGAAATTTCAACAAGATCGTACGATCGAGCTCATGTTACTCGATATCCGCATGCCTCGATGTACTGGCTTACAAACGTTAGAAGCCATTGGGAGAACTCAAGATAAAGAAAAGCGCATTTTCGAAACTATTTTTATTACCGGCAATAACGATAACGATTCGATAGTCACTGCTTTGAAGTTAGGTGCATTCGGGTTTTTATTCAAACCTGTGATTATTGAGCAGCTGCTGAAAGATTTAGTGAGCGCACATGATCGTGTCAATAGTCGACGCTACCGGCAATTCCAGAGTGAAACACTAGAGACAAAAGTCGCAGACTCCAGCAACAAAATTGAACGTCTCACTAATGCTTTCAGTTCAGGCGTTGGAAGCGCCATAGAACTCCTCGCCATCAGCGCCGAAAACTACCTTCCAGGCGTCGACATGCACATCAACCGTATTGGTGAAATGTCGGCTTGCTTGGGTGCCCGTATGGAGCTGACCACCCAGGAATGCCAGAATTTGCGCTTAGCAAGTATGCTTCACGACGTCGGCAAGCTCAAAGGCCCTGAAACAATCTACCGTGAAGAGCGCGAACTTACCGCAGAAGAGATTGAGCAAACCAAAGATCACACACTGCTTGGGCAAAATTTTCTCAGCCATTCAGATGACCCAATAATGGCACTAGCAGCGACCATTTGTGCACAGCACCACGAAAAATGGGACGGCAGTGGGTATCCGAATCAGCTTGCAGGGGACGAAATTGCGCTCGAAGCGGCCATCGTTCATGTGCTAGACGTTTACGATAACTTAAGAACGGAGCGTGTCTATCGTAAAGCGAAAACCCATGCTGAAGCAGTCGATGCCATCGTGAATGGCGATATAAAATCGTCACCAGATCACTTCCATCCAGATGTGTTACAAGCGCTGCTTGTCAAACACCGCGACATCGAAGCTATCTATGAGCGCTATCGCCCAGCGCTTATTGCTCGCTAACCCTAACCTCAGACTCTCATCATTCATGATTTATTGCGTGTTTGAACGCTTTTAATCGAAAGACTACTCATCGACCCCGGCGCAGCCATTAATGTCGCTCGAGCGCTGCCTGCAGAGCAGCTCGCGATAAAGCATTGAAAACAAGAGGCGTTAGCCATAGTTACATTTAACGCACGGCCAAATCGCTCAGCTCGATATACATCACCCATTTAGGGAACGATCTAGCACCTCAAAAACGTCTCGCGATAGATTATCTATGGCTGTTAACTCCTCAAGCACGAGCTGCATTTTTTCAGCTCCATGTGCGTATCTACGAAAACGTGTTAATGGCGCTAGCATTCGTGCAGCAATCTGAGGATTAGCAGCCTGTACTTTCGCAACCGTATCGGCCAGCAACGCATAACCTGCGCCATCTTGTCTATGGAATGCCACAGGATTACCACTGGCAAAAGCACTGACTAAAGCACGCAGTTTATTCGGGTTACGCCACTCAAATGCTTGATGGGTCATAAGATGCTGAACCGACTCAACGGCATCCGCTGCAGGACGCGTGGCCTGTACAGAAAACCATTGATTCACGACGAGTGCTTGATGCTGCCAACCACTGTAAAACGCATCAATAATATCTGCACGTAGAGGCTCAGCAGCATGATGTATAACACTGCGGGCACCAGCCAGACGGTCGGTCAAATTATCTGCTTGGGCGAATAACTCCTGCGCTAATTCCAGACTCGGCTCAGGCAAGTGGCATAAAAAATCGAGCGCCAGATGTCGCAAGGCGCGCTGTCCTATTTGAGCACCCACCGGGCTGTAGGCAGACTGCTTTTCTAAGGAGGAGAACAGTTCACGCCACTCTTGTTCGAAGCGCACCGCCAACAGTGATTTGACGCTCTGCCGCTGTGCCCTAATAGCAAACACATCTACCAAGCCGCGCTGACCTGCTCGATCAGCCAGGTATTCTTCACTCGGCAGCGCTAGGGTGTGCGCTTTAAGTGCAGGATCAATATCAGATTTGATCAATACGCTATAGGCGTCGATAAACCGTGGGTCGATCTCTGAAGAATCGCTCACGGCCTCAATGACTTGGGCTGCAAAACTCTGCGCTGCATCCCAGCGAACAAAAGAATCATCGTCACCCTGCATCAGCGTTAAAAGGGCTTCAGGTGTCGGCTCGTTACTCAGACGAACTGGTGCTGAAAATCCGCGCAGTGGCGAGAGTACTGGCTCACTAGCGACATTTTCAATCACGAACTGTTGGGTTTGTTCAGTTACCTCTAGCACCCGTGTAGTGCTATCACCATCGAGCAACATAGGTTGCCCGCCAACTAGGAGCCCAATTGCCAATGGTATCATCAAAGGCAGATTTTCAGGCGCCTCAGCGCGATGGTTGTCTTGTGTGACACGCAGAGTAAGCTGCTGACTCTCAACGTTATAGTCAGTCGCCAAAGATAAACGCGGCGTACCGGCTTGCTCATACCAGCGTCTGAACTGGGCTAAATCCCGGCCACAGGCATCTTCCATCGCAGTCACAAAGTCATCACAAGTCACTGCCTGTCCGTCGTGCCGTTCGAAGTAAAGCGTCGCTCCTTTCTGGAAATTTTCCGCACCGAGTAAGGTGTGTAGCATCCTTACCACCTCGGCACCTTTCTCATAAACGGTTACCGTGTAGAAGTTCGAAATCTCAATAAAAGAATCAGGACGAACGGGATGTGCCATGGGACCTGCATCTTCTGCGAACTGGTGTGTGCGCAGAAACGCGACATCTTCAACACGTTTCACACCCCGAGAATGCATATCGGCTGTAAATTCGGAGTCACGAAAAACCGTAAAACCTTCTTTCAAACTCAATTGAAACCAGTCTCGGCAGGTGACCCGATTACCCGAGAAATTGTGAAAATATTCGTGTGCAACAATGGCTTCAATACGCTGATATCCCATATCAGTCGTAATATCTGGATCAGCCAACACACATGATGTGTTAAAGATATTGAGGCTTTTGTTCTCCATCGCGCCCATATTGAAGTCATCTACCGCTACGATATTGAACAGCTCTAAATCGTATTCAAGGCCATACACAGTTTCATCCCAGCGCATGGACTTCTTGAGAGATTCGATAGCATGACCACAGTAATCGGCATCTTTAGTTTCAACAAAAACCCGCAGCGCAACCTCTTTACCCGTGCAAGTGATAAAACTGTCTTCCACGCAAGCTAAGTCACCGGCCACCAGGGCAAATAAATAGCATGGCTTAGGGAATGGGTCTTGCCAGACGGTCCGGTGACGGCCGTCATCAAGCGCTTTTGCTGACTGTAAATTGCCGTTACTCAGCAGTACTGGGCATGTGGCTAAATCTGCCTCAACTGTCACCGTAAAGAGGGCTAATACATCGGGACGGTCTGGGTAGTAGGTGATTTTACGGAAGCCCTCAGCCTCACACTGAGTCGCATACATTGTGCGCGAGCGGTACAAGCCCTCGAGCGACGTATTTTCCTCAGGACAAATTTCCACTACGGTCCGCAACTGGCAGTTATCCGGAAGATCACCGATCACAAGATTCGTGTCTGTCACCTGATACTGATTCTCTGACAGATCCAGACCATCGATGGCGATCGACTGCAGCAATAGCCGCTCACCATCTAAGACCAGAGGCGCGCTACCACTAACAAGGCGCCGCAACGCCAGTTCAGCGGTAACGATAGTTTTACCCGCATATATAGCAAAATGCAGATCGACCGTGTCTACCGCAAACGTCGGCGGTGTATAGTCTTTGCGGTAAATCGTTTGAGGAGGGCCTTCGCGCATATCAAAACACCTTGAGTTCTATCGTGTAGCCGCCGTATTTGCGGACGTTCATTACCCCAGTATCCAACATCAAATACTGGCCTTTTATACCCAGCAATGTGCCCTCTACCAAAGGGTTTTTATCGAGATTATGGGCTTTAATTTTTACCGGCCATTCGAGTACTGGATAGTCGATGCGCGCCTCCTCTGCATCGTCTAGAAGCTGAATTGCCTGCAGACCGAAACGGGCCTGAAGTGCGGCGATTTCAGCCTCGCATTGCGCCATTAAAGTCTGACGCTTAGCTTCCAAATCAACGGGGTCAGCATTGCCTTTCAACATAGTTTGCCAAGCGGTCTTGTCACTGACGTGTTGCCCAACTAGCACCTCTAACAAACCCGACTGCTGGCGTGTAGATACGCGTGCGATCGGTTTCGCTTGCGTCGCCCCTTGGTCCATCCAACGTGTTGGGACTTGCGTGCCGCGAGTAATGCCGACCTTAATGCCCGAGGTATTTGCCAAATAAACAACGTGATCGACATTACAATTTGCATCACCCCACTCAGGCTCTCGGCAGGTACCCGCGTCGAAGTGACATTTTTCCGGTGAGACAATGCAATTATCGCATTGCGCAAGCTTGCGAAAGCAGGGAAAACAATAACCCTGATTAAAACTTTTTTTGGTGACTCGCTGGCAATGTACGCAGTTAATAAGCCCCGTAAAATTCAGACTTAACTTAGACCCTAATAGATCGTTAACTACAAGCGATTCGTCACCCGCTAAAAATTCATACTGCACCGTATCAGCAAGATGGGTGCGCATTTTACGAACACTACCTGCTATGCCATTCATGACTGCTCTCCTGTAGATGCTGATGCATCGTCGGTTAACCAACGCAGCGGTGCTGGATCATCACACGCGTCGCCTGCTTTGTGACCTTTATCGATATACCCTACTCGCTCATGCGGCTGTAAATTAAGTTCTCCCCAAGCAATCACAGCGCCCATAGTATGTTGGCGTTGAGCCGCCGAAAGTATACGTCCGTCAGCCCAACGACCGCTCGCTAATGCTGACAACATACTGTCATACACCTCTCGCCCCATACCTGCGATGCGTTCTTGATAAGGGTTAGTCATACCGATTCTCCGCGGGAACTCATTAGATGAACCACCTGTACTCTCTGAAGTTAGGCGTTTTGCTGAAGCCGCGTTAACGCACCAAAGAGCCCACCCAATAGAAAGCCAATCACCAAGCCTCCGATATGCGCGCCATTGGCAATCGCGCCGACCCCTAGGAACTCCAAAGTGCCTAGAAGCCCAATGATCAGCCATATCAGCATAAAACCTAGAATCGCTGGTGGAGGTGCTTGCAACCAGCCAGGACGAACTAATGAAGCCGCCCACAAGAAGCCTAAAAAGCTATACACAACACCCGACATACCACCAAAAATGGAGGGGCCAGACCATAGATATTGCACGCCGTTACTAAATACTGCCGTCACCAAATACAAGCCAAGCATATTAACGGCGCCAATACGATGCTCAATACGCTGCCCAAACTCCCATAACCACAAACAGTTAAACACCAGATGTAACCAACCAAAATGCAATAAAGTTGGCGTGACGTAACGCCACCATTGATCACCGGGACGCCCTAAACGAACACCCACATCGGTCATCTCAACGGGCACAAAATTAAACCACTGCAGGAGAGCCGTAAATCGCAGTTCAAAAAACAACACAAACACCAGACTGCTCAAGGCAATCAAAGCGAAGGATACTGGTGCTAAACGAATACTATTTGGCAAGTGTGTCGGACCAACGCAGCTTATCGCGACAACTGGCATAGAAGCTATATCCAGGGGGATGCAGCAGTGTCAGCGGCTCGCGCTTTTTACGGACAACGACAGAGTCGCCCGGTAAGGCCGTTATCGATACCTGACCATCGCAAGTCACCAGAGGATGGATCTGATTGCGGGAGACAACATCGATGCGTATTTCGCTATCACCCTGAACCACAATGGGTCGACTGGTGAGTGAGTGCGGAAACATCGGCACCAATACCATGGCGTCTAAATGCGGACTCATGATCGGCCCACCACCCGACAAGGAGTAAGCTGTTGATCCTGTTGGCGTCGACATAATTAGTCCATCGGCGTTTAAACGATAGACAAACTCGCCATCGATGGTTAGTTCAAACTCAATCATTTGGGCCGAAGTGCCTGAATTAACGACCACGTCGTTCAGCGCCTCAGCACTACCGATCACCTGCTCACCTCGAACAACTTCCGCATCGAGTAAAAACCGAATATCTCGGGTGTAATTGCCATCTAAGACAGCAGACACTTGCTCGCCGAGTTCATCTGGGCTGACGTCAGTTAAAAACCCGAGCCGACCACGGTTGATCCCAATGACCGGCGTGTCGTGGCGCACCAAAGTCCTCGCCGCACCAAGTAAACTCCCGTCACCACCGATGACAATTGCCAAGTCGACCATTTCGCCAATTTGTTCTCTCGGCATCATCGCGCGTTTTTCAAAGTGCGCAAGAGTGGCGAGTCGGTCCTCAAGGGTGACCTCGATATCACGCTTGTCTAGCAACGCCAGCAAGTCAGCAACAACCTGATTCACCCCCGGATGCTCACGCCGACCTAACAAGCCGACTCTTTTAAATTCACTGGTGGTAGCCATAGCAAAATACCATGATTAAAAACTTAGAATAGGATATTCACGCGGAAATTTATCAGCGCGAGATTGCGCAGAAGTACTGGGTAATAATTCTCTCCGAAAAGCGTGAGGCACTAGCAGTGGTGATAAGGCTAGCGCCTACAGCCAAATCAACAGCCGTGATATACAACACAGACATGGGCTTCTTTGCAGTGCCCCCAATCATTTATCGAGGCCCACATTATTGAGCTCAAGCACCCGCTCAGCGCGATAGCTCGAACGAACAAAGCTGCCCGATACTACTTCCATAAACCCACGCGCCAGGCCCCACTCACGATAGCGCTCAAACTCTTCAGGCGTCACGTAACGAGCGATAGGGAAGTGGTTTCGAGTGGGCTGTAGATACTGGCCGAGGGTTAATACATCAACATCATGCGCTCGCAGGTCGTCCATACACTGCTGCAATTCAGCTTCGGTCTCACCCAAACCCAGCATCAAAGATGTTTTGGTAATAACTTCAGGGCGATAACGCTTAGCGTGCGCTAAAACATCGAGAGTTTGCTGATATGTCGCCCGCGGGTCTCTTACCGGGTGGGTGAGTCGCTCAACCGTTTCAACGTTTTGTGCAAATACCACGATGCCCGAATCGACGAGCACCTCTATCGCGCGTAAATCCCCTAGAAAATCCGGCGTTAGCGCTTCTACCGCGGTTTCGGGATTGGCTGTTTTTACCGCCTGAACGGTCGCGGCATAGTGACCTGCCCCGCCATCTGCTAGATCATCCCGATTCACAGAGGTGAGCACGACATACCTAAGTCCCATCAGACTGACGGCCTTGGCGGTATTCGCAGGTTCGTCAAGGTCTAACCAACCCTTGGGATTCCCCGTATTAACTGAACAGAAGCGACAGGCTCGAGTACATACATCCCCCATAAGCATGATCGTTGCAGTACCGGCACTCCAACACTCGCTCATGTTGGGACATTTGGCCTCTTCGCAAACCGTTGCAAGACGATGTTCGTGAACAATTGTCTTTACGGCATCAAACTTAGGGCTACTTTGTATCCGCATACGAAGCCAGCTCGGTTTAGCAAATGATGTACGCTGATCCGCAGACGCCTTGATACCATCTTTAATCGCCGTAATGCCGCGATCATTGGTGAATTTTTCACCGCTGTGTATCTGAACTGTAGGTATGAGTTTGCTCGACATAATGACCATGTCCTTAATGAAGGCCCAGTATAGCGTTCTGACGCCTGACTTTCAGTAGAGTCGTCAGCTAGCCCTTAATTCAATTGGGACACCATTGATCGCGGCGTTACCACTGAGCGCATCGATATAAGCATTGTCAGTAACATCATTGCAGCTAACACCCGCATGCTGATCAGCTATATTCATGCGCCCCCCCTGTCTACCGTGTCCATAGCCATGAGGCAGGCTCACAACACCGGGCATCATGGCGTCAGAAATCTCTACGGGCGCCCAAACACTACCCGCCGCGCTGACGACCCTAAGATTCGTACCTGCTTGCCAGCCCTCACGCTGCGCATCGTCAGGGCTCACCAATAATGTACAGCGGCGCTTTCCTTTTACCAGCCGATGGTGATTGTGCATCCAGGAATTATTATCTCGCACGTCACGGCGACCAATGAGTCGGTATCCCAGTGCCGTCAGCGCCGGTAACGCCGCGGTGAGTCGCTGCATATCGTTAAATATCTGTGGTATCGCTAAATTAATACGCCGCTCAGCACTCTGCAGACGCGCGGGTAATTGACTCGTCAGGGGCCCGAGGTCAACCCCGGACGGCGCGACGCGCAGGGTTGCTAAAGATAGTTTCTCAGGCGCCGCATCACCCCATGGACCTGCACGCAACATCGCATCAATCATCGCGCTAGGGGGAATCGAGGGTGTCGCCGTCAAGCCTAAGCCTTCGGCGACACGCTGCCCTAAAGCTTCAAAAATCTCCCAGTCATGTAGCGCTTCGTCGGGCTTTTCAAATACCGGCTCGTTAAATCGAGCGGTGTTGCGCACCGCCAAATTGTGGAACGCAATATCGTAATGATCATGCTCAAGTGCTGAAGTGGGCGGCAAAATAATATCGGCATGACGTGTCGTCTCATTGATATAAGGATCCAGCGAAACCATAAACTCCAAATGCTCTAATGCGGCATCCAGCTTGTGTCCCGATGGCGTTGACAGCACTGGGTTACCCGCTCCAGTAAATAACGCTCGAATTTGCCCCTCACCCGGCGTTGCAATCTCTTCAGCTAAAGCCGCCGCGGGTAACTCCCGGTTGAACTCAGGCAGACCGCGCACGCGACTCTGATACCGATTAAAACCGCCTGGGCTCGACGTCAGAACTTGGTCTACCGCTGGACGCGTAAATAGTGATCCACCCTCTCGATCTAGATTTCCGGTGATCACATTGATCACTTGCGTCGCCCACTGACAAATAGTGCCGAATTCCTGCGTTGATATACCCATGCGGCCATAACATACCGCACGATCGGCAGCTGCCATCTCGCCGGCCAGGCGTACAATGGTGTCCGCTTCAATACCTGTAGCCGCAGCAGCAACTTCCGGGGTGAAGGACGCTACCGCGTACTCAACGTCAGCAATACCATCAGTAAAATCAGATAGTGCATTTAAGTTAGCAAGCTCATCTCGAAGTATGACGTGTATTAAAGCCAGCAAAAAAACCGCGTCTGCACCCGGCTTAATGAAATGGTGCTCACTCGCAAGACTCGCTGTCTCGGTGCGTCGCGGATCAACAACAACTAACTTACCGCCGCGCGTCATCAAGGCTTTAATACGTTTGCGGACACCAGGTACTGTCCACATACTCCCATTGGAGGCCAGAGGATTAGCACCCAACATTAAGAAAAAGTCTGTGCGGTCGATATCTGGCACCGGTAAAAGCGACATATGGCCGTAGAGCCAAAGGGATACCAAATGATGTGGTAACTGGTCAACAGAGGTCGCTGAAAAGCGGTTTTTTGTCCGCAAATGTTTAAAAAGCGCGCCTTGATGAGTCAGCATTCCATAGTTGTGGACGCTCGGATTTCCCAAGTAGACACCAATTGAGTCGATACCGTGTGTCTGTACACTTTTGACTAACGCCGCTGCTGCGGTGTCTAGTGCCGCCTCCCAGCTAATGGCAATATGCTGATAGCTACCATCTTCCTGACGCACCCGCTTCATTGGCAACCGCAGTCGATCCGGATCATTGTGTAGATCCTGTAAAGCCACACCCTTGGGGCAAATATGACCGCGACTTAACGGATCCTCTGGATCGCCCTTGATCGACAGAATTTGTTCCCCCTGAGTCTCGATCACAAGACCACAGATAGCCTCACACAAATGGCAGGCGCGACGGTGTTCTAGCTTAGGTTCAGACATTACATATCCTATTTCACGCCTTAGATGCGTGATCTACTACGCTTTGCGTATGGGCCAAATATTGAACTGGTACGATACCACTTTTACGGAGATTTTCAGCAAGCTAGAGAAGGCATCCGAGCAATTCGAGCAACGCCAGATAAAAGATCAACTTCTGTGCTTTGATAGACACGGCCAAACGTATCGTTAATGGGCTATGGCATGAATGCCCTTCAAGAATTGATCAGTGCGGCGATACTGCGCTAGCCTATTGACCGCGCAGTTTCAGCACTCCTACAACAGAGATCTGAGGTGACCGACCAACCCATGCATGACAGCTCAACACAACGTCCACATCAAGACTTAAACGACTGCCTTTGGTTCGATAGTCTCAGTCAAGCCCCACCCTGCAGGCCCGGCGTAAAAGGTGGACTTCACACTGATATCGCGATTGTCGGTGGTGGTTTCACAGGGCTGTGGACTGCACTATTTTTAGCCAAGCTTTCTCCCGACCTACACATCACCGTATTCGAAGCTCAGCACGTGGGCTTTGGCGCATCAGGGCGCAACGGTGGATGGTTGATGGGCAGCTTAGAGGGCATGGATAAGCTACTCGCTAACTGTAGCGAGGAGCAAAAGCTGCGGTCGCTCACAGAGTTACGCTCGCTTATCGACCAAGTTAAAGCGACGCTAGCGGATGAAGATATTAAATGTGAGCTGGCCCACGGAGGGGCTATCTTTGGCGGTGCGCGATTTCCAGCGCAAGCGCGTCGCGCGCAAGATGAACTTAAAGCGCTGCATCAACTCGGTTTTGACAACAGCGACTATCGCTGGCTAAGCGCCCAAGAGAGTTACGCACGCATCGCTGCGTCAGGCAGCTGCGGCGGGATCTATACACCCCAT
The DNA here is from genome assembly GCA_963926105.1 of uncultured Luminiphilus sp. Taxonomy (GTDB): domain Bacteria; phylum Pseudomonadota; class Gammaproteobacteria; order Pseudomonadales; family Halieaceae; genus Luminiphilus. The sequence goes on from CAWUVW010000008.1 coordinate 47,591, forward strand.
GTGGCCACACTCAATCCCGCCAAGCTGGTCATGGGGCTCGCGAGCGCCGTGGAACAGCGCGGCGTTGTTATCTACGAAAATAGCCCTGTGATCGCCGTCGAGCCGGGTAGGCTTCGAACTCAGCAAGGTGAGGTCATAGCAAACAAAATAGTGATTGCCACCGAAGGCTTTACACAGCATATGCCGCACCTTTCGCGACGCTTACTGCCTGTTCAGAGCGGCATGGTTGCCACGGAACCTCTATCTTCAGCGCTATGGGAGCAGTTGGGTTTTCAGCAGCGCGAGGCATATTCAGATTTCAGCAGGTTATCAACCTATTTACAGCGTACTGCCGATGATCGTTTGATTATTGGCGCGCGCGGCAGCTACCAATTTGGTGGCCAAGTGGTCAGCCGCTTTAACAATAAAGATGCTGATTTTAGAAGAAGGGCCGAGCTAAAAGATGCGCTCTTTCCAATATTGAGGGATAGTCATCTCACTCACGCTTGGGGCGGGACACTGGCTGTCCCGCGCAGCTTTAGTCCGCATATTGTAGTCGACAAAACAGCGGGTATCAGTACCGCAGGGGGTTATCTCGGCGAGGGTGTTGGCGCCAGCTACCTGTTCGCCAAAACACTCGCAGAGATTCTAGTCACTGACAGCGTGGAGGCCGCTCAATGGCCTTGGATTAAATTTGGTACGCTTAAAGACCAACTCAAACCTTGGGAGTCCGAACCCCTACCCTGGCTTGGCTTTAATGCGACCGTGACAAGTTACGCGTTAGAGGAATGGGCCTATAAACGAGACCGAAGTAAATCAATCAAAACGATGACAACTTGGTTAGCTAATTCCATCGATAGTATTATTCAACATAGCTAGCATTTGGTAACCGATTGATTGGATTCATCACTCATCTGTACGCAACGCTCGTTAAGACATCCGCCGATGTTTTTGGTATCTGCGACTTAACGAAGCTGCAGCGCCCTCCAGCCAAACCTCACAATTGCAATACGCGTAAAGAATACCAAGAAAAAGGTCATGATAATTGACACCACAATATGACGCTCTATGTCGTCAACGTAACGACCAAAATAGAGCATGGCGGCGAGGAATAGCCCACCCAGTATTGCAACTTCTTCGTACATAATACCTTTAAAGGTCCGTGGTTCTTGAGCGGTGAAAATGTCCAACAACACACCGCCGCCCGCACATGTGAGTGCAGCAAGGAAGGGAATCCAATACCAATCCAGCTGCGCAACGATAGCAACCTTGGCACCTATAATGGCGAACGCAGCCAATCCTATCGTATCTATCACCAAGAATATCCTTGGGAACTGCTCCAATATCGCCCTAGAGCTACGTCTGTAAAAATTGGTCAGTGCGCCGACAAACACGACCGCAAGCACGATGTAGATATAAGTTGAATCGGTAAAAATAAAGGGTGGATACCTATCACCACCAACGAGTAAATCGCGAACGGTTCCCCCGCCGATTGCTGGCAATGAGGTCAGTACTAACGCACCCCAGATATCGTAATGACGCTGTTCAGCCCTCACAAACCCTGCGATACCGAATGCCAACGTGCCAATGAGATCAAGGATATAAAACCAACGAGTTGAAAGAATCTCCTCTAGGCGATAGCGAACTTCTATACTAAATGCCGATTGCTCATCAGACGTGATTTGGTACCAGAGATCATGCGTCCAAGCATGATGGGCAACATTCTGCTCCACTCCATTTTTGGCGCCTAGCGAGCCTTCAAGCAACGCCGTCGTACGATCGTAGTCTTCGATTTGAAGCAGGCCTAGTGGATGTTGATCTGTCGCCACCAAACCTACGATTTCTTCGGCCATACGTATTTGGTGCAATCTGTCTAAACTTGGGTTGACCTGAATAACGAGATCGACTGCCTCCCGGGGACGTTCCAGTGCATATTTCCAGCCACGTATTGACGCCCGCAAAAAACGACCCAGTCGATCAACAAACTCAGGATCCGTTAACCTCTGCGCATCGACATAGATCCCATCTTCGAGCAGGTTAAAACCGAGATCTTCGAATTTGAATATTGTGGTACTAGAGAGCGGCAAACCGCTCTCTAGTAGTGTCCAGTATTCGTTATAAATTAGTGCCGAGACACAGTCAGAAACACCACTATTCCAGTCTTCTAGCGCCCCGACCTGCTCAATCATACGTGCGCTGGCGAGTGGCTCATCAAGCTCAGTACGCAAGCTATCTAGCCACTTCACAAGCGGCACTTCGCTGCCGTTCAACCACACACTGAAGGTGCGGTTACGCAGTTGCTCCCGATGAACAATTCCCCGATCTCGATGACAAATAATTGTGATGCCAGAACGTTGGAAGATCTGTGCAACATTGACCAGCTGCGTTCCCGCTGCTTGGCTGATAAGCACGGTCGACAGCCATTCAACCACCGCATCGGCGCGACCTTCACGCACAGCACCCATGGGTTCAATACCTATTCCGCCAGGCAAAAGCGCAACATTGAGATTTTCTTGCTCATAATAGCCCAGCGCCGCCGCCGCGTAATAACCCATAAACTGCGCTTGATCAGACCATCTCAGCTGCAAAGTGAAATCGTCCGTCGCCTGAGACGACACCGCGCCCTCCTCTCGCTCTGGAGAGGCCACAACAGGTAGCGCTAATAAGCAAACAAGCAGTAGTAGTCTTGTAATTATTTTTTTCACTGCCATTCTTAAATTGGGGTTGTGCCAGTTAGTCTAGCAATGCAATGTAAATGGCAGCAATAGATTTATTATCTGCAGCGCATAACTTTCAGTCAGCTCCGATTAACGGTGAATATTCGGCTGCCTGATGCAGACTTTACTAAAGGGTATGTGTGTTCGATTCGATCATGAAGCCCCGCCGCGCGCTTGCTAAAACTACAAGGCCGCGACGGCGCATTTTTACTGCCTTAGATCGACTCGGCCGTACGTCTACAGAGCCCTAAACAGACGCATATTAGCCCACTGTGGGATGCTTTATTGGCCTAACCAATATGAGTAGACCGTTTCGTAAACATTTTCTGTGGGCACCAAGTGCAGAGTATAAGTACCACGGATACCTGCATACTTGCCCGTGCCACCAATGATTGCGCCTTCATGCTTATGACCTTCCTTAATCGGACCACCATGATCAACCTGAACCACATCACTAGTATAAATCGAACCGTCCGGGAAAATTTCTTCACGCAGATACATGCGCGCACTCTTCTCTGTGGCGCTATCCAAAAAAATCAGCGTTGCTTGCCCGTAGTACACGCCTACGATCGGACCATTTAGTTCGAATGAAATATCATTATAACGCAGGTACTGATCGCCTACACTTAGGCCAGCCGGCGCCGCATCGACGTATTGCGGTGCCACGTGAGCCGCGTAAGTAGTCAGAGAGTGATCTTGAGCTAATGCTGGAACCGCTATGCTAGTTAGCATAGCCAGTGTAGTAAATGTTTTTTTCATGATAATTCCTTTGGCGAGATTCAGAGGCGCTGAGACGGACTATATAAGAGTAGTACATCGGAAGCCTAAAGCAATTCGTCAACGGAGTAAACGAGCTACATTGGCGCAAGCAAGCGATCAAATTACGCTGGATTAGTAAGTTGGATCACCGTTTTCGGCGCCGTATCTCATAGCAGAATTTAGCCCTGCTATAGGCGTGACTGATGCCACACACAGCCACAAGTCGAACGTTCTTAAATGACGCTTTTATAGGCCAAATTATTCGGTTAATTGAGTTTAGTGATGCCGGCCTGGCAAATCGCGCGCCATGGCAAAACATCCCCAAGTTGAAGGCTCACACCCAGCTCCGCTGCAGCTTGTCGGAATCCCTACAGGTTAAGGGCGCTGGTCAGTGGGCCATGTTGTAGCCTCGTTCGGGCTATCACCCCGATCTGGGTCGACAGCGTTTTGTTATTCTGAGTGACTCGACACCCTATCACCGGCCCCTTCAAAAGCTGCTAAGAATGTCCTGAAATATCATGCAGCAATCCTCTGTCGTCACGCAGATACAGTTCGCTGTTTGTATATTAGCGACGATCCTTCAATTTTATTCGGCAGCGTTCTTGGGGACACCTTCACCATTGGCGTACATAAGGCCAAGGAAGTACTGCACGAAGACTTCCCCTTACTCGGCCCGCCTCTTCATTTTTTCAAAGTCAGAGGAAGCCACCACCGGCAATGCAAACGTACAAGCAACCAGAGTGCACCTAGAGTCTTATTCCTATCTTTGCGCTCCTATTTCGATACTGAAATAATAAGCATACCTCTCCATCCGATACGGTTATCCTTCCTGCATTCATAGCGGGAGTGAAAAAATGGGAATGTTACGACGAGTATGCCTGGCGGCAACAAGTTTTGCACTTTGTCAAAGCGCGTTTGCGTTAGAGGCGCTTCAAATTTCCGAACGCCAACCTGGAAATTTAGAAAGTTGGGTAGCGCTTAGCATCCTCATAACGTCCGTGTTAACGGCTTGGTTTTTGAATCACAATGCTGCAAAAGTTCGAGTGTTCGGTACTATTCTGGCGGCATCAGGGTGTTTTGCTATCGCAGCCTGGTTTTTGGTCTATGTGCTTGGTACTGGCTTTCTGGAGAACCCTAAGCCCAACCAAACTCCGCTCGATTCAGCCAAGCCAGCATTGCTTTGGATTCAGGCTATGGTGGCATTAGTTTCTGGGCTTGCTTTACTCGCTGTTGCGGTCAAACAAAATAAAAACACCGATACCTTAGCGCTTAGCGCCGCTAATGAGCCAGACCGCTACGGTCGAGTATCACGTGTTCTTCATTGGACTATTGCAATTCTCTTTTTAGCATTAATCCCAATGGGCATATTCGCGTCTATCATTCCCGAAGGCACGGCATATCGCGTTGAGTATTATGTGGTTCATAAAACCATTGGCGTTACTGTCTTAGCGCTTGTCCTGGTGCGTTTGTTTTGGAATCGAAAGTCGAAGCGCCCAGCACTAGATGCGGCGCTTACTTCCAAGGAGCGCAAGCTCGCGCACGGGGCACACATCGCCCTTTACGTGATGATGATTATGATTCCAATTACCGGCTTTATCATGACCAGCTTCCATGGCGCGCCAACGTTCTTCTTCGCTTGGGAGCTTGAGCCGCTCTGGGGTTTTAGTAAGACCGGTACAATTGCGTGGGGAATGCTTCATAAATATGTACTTCCCTACATCTTATACATTGTTTTAGGCGCGCATATTTTGGGCGCATTAAAACACCAGCTTATTGACAAGCACGCTAATGCTTTCAAGCGTATTGTGTCTTAAATCTCCTTGCACGATTGATTCCTAATTTGTGTGAATTGCCGCTTAGGGCTATGTTGATGCCGACCTTTCTCCCAAGTTAACGCCAATCATTGAATGAGATTCCCATAAGTTATGGCCACCCTTCGGCGGCCATTTTTTACCCATACACTAAGACTTATAAGGCATTGATCCTAAGTAATCCTTCTTGCCCACTTCGACACCGTTGTGCCGTAATATGGCGTAGGTCGTGGTGATATGGAAGTAGAGGTTAGGGATAGCGTGCTGCACCGCAAATTCATAAGCGGTCAAGTATTTTCCTTCCCAGCGCGGTTGCGAGACCTGCTGAGCTTCAGTGTTGGCAAAATCTGCTGGCGTATAGGTAGCCAGATATGCAATGACTTGTTGGATGCGGGCTTGTAACTCGGGCAAGGTCTTTTCTGTATCTTCGTATTTGGGTGCAGAGTCGGCTTTACCGGTTACACGTGCGGCACCCAGCTTGGCGGTATCGCAGGTAATTTGCACCTGCCTGATCAGGTTAAATTGGTCCGGTGCTAGTCGTGAGTTGAGCAACACTTCAGGATCAATTTTTTTCGTTTCGGAAAAGCTCGCAGCCTTGTCCAAAACGGCACTTAAATTAGTCAGCATTTTGCTGAATTGAACCACTGTTAAATCATAAAGCATAGAATAGACCTCAAAGAGTTAGTGCGCGGCGGCCAATAATGTGGCCGAGTTGCCGTTAATTTGGCGGTAAAATAGGTACTTAGCAAGTGCTGGTGACATTTTGACCTTCTCCCCAAGTTAACACCAATCCTTGGATGAGATTCACGTAAGTTAGGCCGCCATCACAAACGAGCACCCCGTTAGACTAGAGCAGCGAAAGCATCGTTCCTTTTTTTAACATCACCCTCTAATATATCTGGCCAGCACCACTAATGGTCAACCAAGGGCATTACCCCCCCTTTTCTCTTTCATCATCTCTTGTACTCTACTGCCGAGTCATCACCCCAGCGTCTAACGCAACAACCTGCGATTAGCAGTCTAAAATGGAGAAGCAACGGGCAGAGAAGTGTCGCGTAGCAATAGGGTCAACTGGATGGCGCGGGCCGGATAGAGCGCCGACTTAATAGTTGCTAGCTATTTTCTTCTTTGATTTTTGCATAATAGTTTATCGCGCAATCTCCATAGACAACGCTCATACCTCTGTAGTTGCCATAATATCGGGGAGAAAATGGTGAGCCGGTATTGCTGCCATTAGCCCGTTAATCGCGGTTATTAGATGTCAGTAAATATAAACTCATGTGTATAGCTGCCATCGTCATTATGTATTGTCTCAACCTGACCCTGTGCCGCCATATAATCGCCTGTTCCCCCCATGATTGCGCGAGCTTGAGGAACGTTCTTTTCGAACTCAGATTCCGAGCGACCATCAAATGGATAGACCTCTTTTCCACCGATGACCACAGTATTTGCGCTACCAAAATCAATTACTAGATGTGTAATTCTTTCTTTGAAGTTGACGCCGCCTGGCTCTGGAATATCAACAGTGATGACAAAACCACTAAGCTTGCCGAGCAAGCCCTCTGTGGAAGTCACGTCCGCATCAAGCGCCAAGACGTCGCCATGCGATCCGCCCTCTAGTCCAACATCAATATGGACAAGGAAAGGCAGCGCTTGATGAAGCGTCAGCGTGCTCTGGACATCTTCGGTGGAGGGATTGGGATTGACTGTACCGACCAGCTGAAATGTCTGCGTGTAGGTACCATCAGCGATTCGGGTTGTTTCAACTTGGCCTCGAGCGCCAATAAATTGTCCCGTACCACCCACTATTGGCTTCATCACCGGGGCGTTAATTGCGAGCTCATCTGCGCCACTCGAATCAGCGGGGTAACTGGAGTTTCCAAACATCACTAAGGTATTGCCTTCACCGAAATCGAATACCGCCTTAACAAATCTATCTTGGAAGATAACTTCATTAGGCTCAGGCACGTCTACGGTAGTAATTATGCCGCTGAGCTTACCCTGGAGGCCTTCATCTGAAGTAAATTCAGCATCAACGGCCAATAGGTCGCCGTGCGATCCGCCTTCCTGCCCAAGATCGATATGAACGACATTGGGTACTCCTTGACTAAGTGTGAACGTCCGTTGCTCGTCTGAGAGCCCTTCCTGCCATGGTGCTACCCCCACCAGTTCAAATGTATGGCTGTAGGTGAAATTTTCATTACGTATGGTCTCGACCTGCCCTTTTGCACCAAGGAAGTCACCTGTACCGCCAAGCACAGGGCGTATTTGCGGGTTATTAAACGTCATTTCCTCAGTGCCACTGCCATCAAATGGATAGGTCGATTTGCCGCCAACCACCAAGGTGCCGAAGCCAGGAAAGTCGAATACAATTTCCGTAATTCTATCTTGAACAACTTGACTTGACTCTACGATATCAGCCGTTGTGATCATACCGCTGAGTTTGCCCGATAGGCCTGTATCGGAGGTGATTTCGGCATCAAATGCCAAAATGTCTCCATGCGATCCACCCTCCTGCCCGATATCAATATGAACAAGTGAGGGGGGCGCCTGCTCGACGACAAATGTCCCATAATTCGCTGGCGATGTTACGACGCTCTCATCGCCACTACAGCCAGCCAAGAACGCGATTAACAATGTGATTAAGGGAGATTTAAATTTTTGCATGACCTTAGTACCTGAAGTATGACTTTAGTCTGTACATAAATGCGGAGTTATACTCCGCATTTATGTACAGTTCAAGACACCCATAGCCTTGCGACTTGGGCAAAATTTAGGCAATACTGCTCGGTAAGATTTGACCTTACGATCAATCGATTATGGGGATGGAGGGAGATAAGTCACAATAGTTTCCTAAGTCGAAGAAGGCGAACCTCGACCGATCTTATTGATGTCTTACTCAGCTAACAGCTGATCACGCAAAGCTGATTTCTGTATTTTCGTGGCTGTGGTCGCTGCCGCCGTGCTGATGGCTAATTGGATTGAGCGGGCTGGGTATACTGGTGCGGCGGTGTCGCGGAGGACTGGCTGGCTCTAGAAAGACAGCGCTTTGCGATCCACACAAGAGTAGCGCGAAGCCCTGCCCTAAGCTGCGCTGCCGGCAACGACAGCAGCAGTTAGCCCGCGTCAGATGCCGCGACATCCATGAAGTGATCGTAAACGGTCTATGTATGAATGTGCTGCAGATCATCGACAGCAAAGGCAGGACAGGCGAACCGAGAAAGCAGTTTGTCCCGCTAACGCCTTTGGCTGACGAGGTAGTCCAGTCACTCGCCATACTGGGCAAATACCTGTCATCCACAGACGGCGCCAACCCTATTGGGGCGAAGTTTTTAGTCGGCAGCTAAAGCCCATCGTCAAAGAAATGGAAGACGCTGGAGAACTGGAAAGCGAACCCTTTACCGCTGGGGCTTTGCGCTCAACGGTTGAAACGCTATGGGGTAAGCATGGGGTAAGCAGAGAGACCCAAGGTCACTTGCTGTCGCATGGTAATTCAGGCGTTCAATCGAAGCACTATGACCGCCACGACAACAACGGACAAAAATTAGATGCCCGGCTGAAGTGGCAAAGTATTTTGGAGATAGAACAATGAATGCCCTCGAGAAATTCGCGCTAGAGAATATCGAAGCCTACGAGCTAGATACAAAGCTGAAATTTTTGGTCGCACTAGATACGGCTGATCTAAACAAGCTCGAGGAAGCTTACAAAGAAGCAACGAGCGCGATTAAAGAGACACGAGGGCTACCTACCGAAATGGGTCGGCCGAAGACAAGCGTCGAGACTGAGGCGATGAAGGAACACCTCCTTCGGCTCGCCATTACGATCAAAGCCTATCAGAAAGGACTCAGTTATACCGCTGCTTATCAAGCGTATTTCTTGTCCTATAGCTTCCCCCAGAAACAGACGAGGCGGCGGACACAAGTCGGCGATGGGCGGATTTTCAGGGATAAGGGCTGCAACATTGTGTGGGATCATCTTTCGTTTACCGGAACTGTCGCTGAGATCGCTGCGCTAGAGCAAGCAGCGCACATAGAAGAACTGCGTTACTACTGCGAGAATAAGGTCCTTGTCGCTAAGAATAACGACGGCAACGACATCATAATTGACGACGGGCGGTTAATGACTCACGAGAGCGGTAACTCTGAGTTCGCCAGGTGGGTTAGGGGCTTAGTCAACAAAGCCGAAATTGAAATGCTAGAAATTGGGTAAGTATTAAAATAATACTTACCCAATTCTTTATTCGCTAGCCTGAGCTTTCATGGTGTCTAGCAGATAGGCGCTAGAACACATGACTACAAAATATGACTTACCGCAAAGAGATCTTCTTTTAAAACCGAAAGTCCTCTTTCGCAAGCGGGAGTGGCACCCATTGTCGTCACATAGTCGGACAGGCCCCCGATCAGGTCGCGATGGCAGGGGATCGTGAAGGTATTGGGGAGTGCTTTAGTGCAGCCAATGGAACGCAAACAGACAACCACGCTCTGCCGCTGGGACTCCATAGACTGATGAAACAAGTATCTACTGTGGCTGAAACCTCTAAACAGAAAACTGCTGTCAAGCGAAACGCGTCACGAGCTGCCGCATTACAAGAGGAATAGCATAAGCTGGATTTCCTCTGAGCGTAGGACTAACGTCTGCCCTTAAGTACCCCCCGCACCCCCATAGGAAGTAGAGCCCTACATAGATGTACCTGATGGGTACGTCAGGGCAGACGACACGCAAGATCTTGATCCCAAAGGCCGACAACACCGTATCTGAAGATTGGATACCAGGCTTGTCTGCCTAGCATGATAATTAGGCCAACGACTGCGAGAACTAAACACTCCACAATAACTTGTTAGAATCCAACCATGACATCGACCACTACTGTCGGCCCTCCTCAGGCATGCCTAACCCGGTCAGCAGCGGCGCGCCCAGAACGCTTCAGTGCGCCACCGCGACTCCATCGCGTAGTACGAGTGGAGCGAAAGTTTATACTGCTCAAAACCCTCACGAATCCGCCCCTCATACTCAGAAAAAGCAGAAAGGTCGCCGTCGGCCGAGGCCGCCAGCGCCAAGGCTGCATGGCGGGCTGTATTCATCGCACCCAGCAACCCATCACCACTCAACGGATCGTGGCACATAGCGGCTTCTCCAGTCGCAAGCCAACCCGCTCCTACCGTGGTGTTCAACAGGCTACTGTGGGCGGGGACGACAGTCGACGGATCAAGAGCTGTGTAGGCGTGTTGCTCCAGAATGCTCGCAAGGTGTTCGCTCTGATGCACTAGTGACTCTATCTTCTTCTTTCGCTCGGTCAGTGGCGACGGCAGTAGATCAGAGTCGGTATAAAAACTAACCAATCGCTCGTGAGAACCAATCCGACAGGAAAAAAACCATCCGTCTTTACTGGCTTCAAGTAGCGTCGTTGCGTCCAGATCGGTGGCAGTCGGGCTAAGAACCACCATAGGCACAGAGACCAAGCGGTCAGCACGCATCCGCCTTGCACCCATCTTTCGAGCCGCAACTGACCGCCGTCCTGTTGCATCCAGAAAGAAGCTTGCGCGCCCCGTTTCGAGTTTTTCTCCATTGTGTAAGCTGTAGCTCCATACGCTACCGGCACGCTCAATAGATACGAGTTCGCCTCGAATAAAACCGGCTCCGGCGGCGTAGGCTGCATCACGCAGCATCTGGTCGAACTTATCACGATCGAGAACCCAGGATGAACCGTGAGCACTGGCGATCATCTCTCTAGATTCCAACGCTTTCGAGCCCCAAACCGAACGGTGCGAGACGATTGGTAACGAGTCCAAAGCTTGAAATTGCCCGTCGAGTTCGAGCGCCCGCATCCATGTCATCCCCGCTGGAGGAAGACATTGCCCCAGATGTGCAGCCGAATTGAACGGTCTACCTGGGGCCAGCATTTTTACTCTCGCGCCAGCCTTGGCCAAAGACAGCGCAGACACGCAGGCGCTTGGCCCATCACCGACAATCAGCACATCGGCGTCCGGCGCAGAGCTCGCCCTGCTCACTCCCTGCTAACCCGTCTCGCTCTGACGGTGCTGAAAAATGAAAGCGACTGCTCCTCACTTTGTAGCAGGTCATTTTCCGTAAAGCCGACGTCGGTTTCGACCTTGAGCAATGCGGGACCCACAGCATCCTCAGGGCCCGGCTTGAGGCTGATTATTCCAAGCAATGGCCAGTTCTGGATCATCTCTCTTAAGGAATCAAGCGGGTCGGCGCGGGTTATATGTCGAAGCCATTTGACGCGCTGAGCGAAAGCCTCTTCACGGACCTCCATTGGCTGGCTCGTTTCCATCATGGTTTCATATTGCGACAAACTCAGAACGTCGTTCGGCGCACGAGCTGGCCAGAACGTCGGCAGATAGGGATCGACTTCTCTGTCGTAACCAGAGCGACAACTCGCGGTATCGGTGTGCCAAGGCAACGCCATCCATTTCGTAATATCACCTGGGCCACTGATCGCGAGCGGTCCATCGTCAGCGATGGCCTGGGCCGGAGTGAGAAGCGACCCGAAGTCCTGCCGAGTTTCCTCGCCCTTTGCCACGGCATTGATTCTGAAAAGATCACTATAAAGTGCGGGGTTGCGAAGGATCCAGGTCAGCTCGGTTCCAGGATGAAATGCACCGCCCAAAAGCGGCTCCAATGCCGCTCGATCCAAAGCTGATGCTTGCTCTGACGCTGGAAGTTCCTCGAGTGAAGCTGGCGCGGTCGCTAGCAGGTCAAAGTCGTTATCAAAGTTTCCTAAAGCCCACTGCTCCAATCGCGAATATTGCAGGACAGTCGGGGCCAGCCACTGCCGAGGATTATTGGCGGGAATCGCGACATCGTCTCCGTACATAGGCGGAAGCAGATCGGGTTGCTCTTCCAGAAAGTCCGGGTTGCGGAAACGCTCAAACCACTCATTCCTGAATGCGCGATTTTCCTCGCTCGGATCGGCCAACCGCGTGAGAAAGCTGGAATCCTCAAGGTCGTCGGGAGACCCGTAACCGTAGCGTTGAAAGACCCCCTCGTTAACCCATTGCATATCCGCGATTCTTAAAAACAATGGCAGTATGTGGGCTTCGAAGGATACGCTTTCTGCACCCAACCAGCCCTTGTCGACCATGACGTTTTCAACTATGTCATACATAGTTATAAAACCCGCAAGAATTGAGGGCCCATAATTTGGTGGTGCTGAAGCTACCCAAGCTGGCTTCGCTTCAATCTCTTGGCCACCGATCCGAATTGTCGCGCGGACCGGACCATCGGCTATATCGTCACCCCAGCCAGTATTGTTGGCGAAAGTCGTTATCGGCGCATCGATCGGGCTCAAAGCCGCCCCCATGGCCGGTTTGACAATTAATCGGCCATATTCATCAGTCGCCAATTCCCCAAGGCCGACTGCTTGATAGATGAAAATGCCTCCATTAAGGGTAACGCCTTCCTGATTGACCCCCGAGATCGTGTGCTCTCCCGAATCAACGACTAGTTCCTGCCGCGCTAGCCCTTCGTAATAGTCTCGATTGCGCAAGGGCGCGGGCTTCGCTCCAGGGATATCCATGGGCGTCTCGAATTCGTACCAGGAGGCCTTCCGGTTGGCCAAATGAACGGACCAGCTAATGTCTGCGTCAGCGGCAGTAATCTCTCGTACAGGGAACCCTGCGATGTTGTAGCCATAAATACGAAAACGGACAGCCTGCCTTTTGATCGCACCCGATTCGTCTTTGAATCCGCCTGAAGCAAAAGGCGCCTCCCCAGGGAGCTCAGGCGCGATGAAGTACTCCAAGCTGTTTCCAACACGTGCAATTCCGATCGCCGGATGAATTGCATAGCCGACGATCTCAGAACTCAAGGCCTCGGCACTGTCGGCAGAACAGCCCAACAACGCCGAATTGGCGACGAATGCGGCGCCGGCCGAACCCGCTATCTTCAAGAATTCACGGCGATTAAAGTCAGTTTTCATTAAAAAAGATACCTTAGCTGTCGTCAGATCAGATTGAAGTATAGGACAACTACAAGGGCTATGCGCATGACATGGGACGCTATTATGAAGAAGGCGAAGTAGCAAAATATACAGGCTATAAAAGTGGACTGAAAAAGGGTGTTTCACCTGACCATGAGATAATTTTAGACACCGATCCACGTCAACCTGAATTATTACAGCTTCGATTTCACAAACGTTATACCGGTGGTAACAAAGCCAAATACGATGCAACCCTGATGCGTCTTGCTCCGCGATCCGAGAAGATCAATTACGTAGTTAGGCGATAAAGTTTAGGGCATTATTGGGTCTTCAGGTATTGTAGGCCAAATAAATTGATGGATAGAAGTCATTGATATGAAGAAGATGTCACCTAAAGCAGCAGTTTTACTCGTTTTACTCGCCGTCCCTGCAGCCACGAGCGCACAGGAGAACGACGATAAAATCAACGGCAAGATGCCTGCCGCGCCAGCGGAATGCTTGATTGAGGCGGATATTGACATAATGGATTTTGACAACTTCAATGGCAAATATGTGAAAATTGAGCCTGGCGTCAGGGCACCCAATACGAGGGCTCCCGTGCACACGCATCCCTATGGCGGGAGTACGTGCGTACTGCAGGGAGAATTGACGCTCGCTTTGGAAGGTGAGGAAGATCGAACCTTTCGGGGAAATCTAGCGTCAGGGGTTGTCGAGTGCTATCCCATGCCCGCGCCCAATGGCAGCGATCAGAACAAGATGGCCGCTACTAACACAGGCAAAACTGCCGCGCTCATCATTGACATATTTACGGTTCCCAATGGGAGAAATCCGAAAACCTTTCAGCCAATGTGCGTTCTTCAAACAGGCAACCCCGCGTGTTACGTGACCGGATCAGGCTGCGAATAGTTACCTTGCTATAGAGGTTGAGAGTAGCAGACGGAGGCTGCTCTTGCCTTTTACTAATGGATAGGCCCAGTCCGTCGCTTATACTTTGGTTGGTACAAACACCGGTCCTCCAACAGCGCTTTATAGCGGCTCCGAGGCATCCTTCAGTACGCTCATAACAGACCTTGCTCAAGATTATGTTCGCGTTAACGGCCTCGCACCCAGTCCCAATCCATTGAAATAAAGTGACCAGTGGCGACTTATTGCGACTCCCGAGCTTGGCAGCGCAATCGGAGACCGGTTGTCCATTTATGGATTCAGGTTTCACTGCCAGTCAGCGCGGCGTGGGTAATTATGAGCTTATAGTTGTTCGTGCAAAAAACTTTGAGAGGACATTCGGAATCAGTAGAGCTGACACTGCTGCGCTTTACCAGCACGGTATGAATTTTAGTCGAAGATCTCTCCTGGTTTATGATGGAACAAAGATAAAAGATGGCGTGTTGACGGCATGTCGAGATCAGGTTGGCGCAGTGCTCTAGGTAACCTTTCAGAACGTCACTGCCTAGTCATACACACATGGTTGTTCGCCCTGTCTTTGTGCAGTTAACTATTAGCTGCGGGTGTCTGGGTGTCTGCTTTTAATTTGTACTTGGATCGTTTTAGGAACTTAATTAGGTCTTCAAGGCCAAGGTTAGCGATGGATAGGGCAAAACTTACAGAAACAGACATAATCACTAAATTCATTCTTCCTGCAATCGATAAAGCAGGTTGGCATTCAACGACTCAATTGCGGCAGGAAGTAAAGTTACGCGATGGCAAAGTCAGTGTTCGTGGCCAGTAGTCCATAGCAGATTATGAAAGTAAGGGGTGTTAATGCTAGCTATACTCGTTCAGATTAATGCCATTAATACCAGTAGGCTGCAGAACAGCCGTATCTGGAAAGGAGCTAGACAATGAAGTACAGATTATTTGCCGACACCGGCGTATTTGTTTCAGAACTGTGTCTCGGGACCATGACCTTCGGTGGTCAGGGCGGGATGTGGGAAACCATCGGTGGCCTGCAGCAACCCGAGGTCGACAAGTTAGTGGGCAGGGCGTTGGAGGCAGGAATCAACTTCATCGATACCGCGAATGTGTATTCCACCGGCGAGTCCGAAACCATGACCGGTAAAGCCCTCAAGGGACACCGGCAGGACGTGATACTGGCGACCAAGGTACGTGGCCGTATGGGTCCCGGCGCCAACGACGTAGGCCTGTCGCGCTTGCACATCATGCAGAGCGTCGAGGCAAGCTTGAAACGGTTAGGCACTGATTACATCGACCTGTACCAGATACACCGCTCCGATAACCTGACCAATATTGAGGACACACTGCGCGCCCTCGACGACCTGGTGCATCAGGGCAAGGTGCGTTACATCGGCTGTTCCAATTTGCCGGCCTGGGAGTTGATGAAATCTCTCGGCGTTTCCCGCGCCGAAAATCTGCAGCGCTTCAAGTCCACACAATCTTATTATTCCCTGGCCGGGCGTGAACTCGAACGGGATACGATTCCGCTGCTGCAAGATCAAGGTTTGGGGCTGCTGGTGTGGAGTCCTCTCGCCGGTGGTTTCCTCAGTGGCAAGTTTACCCGCGATGGCGAAGGCAGCGGTCGCCGCGCCTCTTTCGATTTTCCGCCGATTGACAAAGACAAAGGCTACGACATCGTTGAGGTGCTGTCAGCCATAGCGAGCGATCACAAAGTCAGCGTGGCGCAGATTGCACTGGCCTGGGTATTGGCTAACAAGACCGTCACCAGCGTGATTATTGGCGCACGTAAAATGGAGCAATTGGAGGACAATTTGGGCACCGTCGATGTAGCGCTGAGCGCCGATGAGCTGGCAAAGCTGGACGAAGTGAGTCGCCTGCCGCTCCCCTATCCCGCCTGGATGGAATCAATAGGATCTGATCGACGCCCTGGCGAAGCACGTGGTTTTTCTGCGGCGAAGAAATAGGATCAAAGCGCGGGGTCATGCTTGTTGTCATGGCCGAGATGACGCACCGGCAACTGCCGTGCCTGTCGGCGCACGACAGTGTGGTCTGTAGAGTAGAAGATGAGTCGGTGGTCATTGGGCTGATGCAAGCCGTATCCTGCTTTTACTTAGGCGCTGTATTGCCTGTCGATGGTAAGATGACACCTGCGACAGTGACCCTGACTTCTGAACTTTATAGTCATGAGATGGCGGAAGCTTCTCGTCATAGTGTGCCACTGGGGATCCATAGGCTGCAGAGAGAAGCATCTACTGTGACTGAGACCTCTAAACAGAGATCTGCTGCAAAGCGAAGAGCGATACGAGCTGCCGCATTACAAGAAGAATACGATAATATGCATCTACTCTGAGTGTTGGACTAACGTCATGTAATCGCCTGCTGCCTGCTGCGAGAGTCGTGATCACAAAAACTAGTGTTACGCTTAAAGGCACGTAGGCGTCGCGACCTTCACCTACAAATACTATGCTAGCCCCCCAGCTCAGCAAATAAGAAAAACCATCACTCTTTCGCTCGCTTAGATAACGCATTTTCAATGGGTAATATTACCTATCGTTCAGGCAAACAATTATCGGTAATCGATTTCGTACGGAAGTCCTCTTTAGGGTTGAGAACTATGGTGGCCGGTGATAACTTAGGTTTTTAAATTAATAATTGAGCGGCACTGGAGACGGACATTATGGTCAGGCATTGGAATCGCAGAGAGGTAGAGCATTTTCTAGGAAAAATATTGGGATGTTTTATTGTCGCTGGAGTTATTGTAATTAGCGGTTGTGACGGATCGAATCCTGATCTGAAAAAATGCCTAAGTGTCGCAACTGCAAAGCATGATTTGTGTGTGGCTGAGGTGGAAGCTTCGGACGAGTATGAACCCTTAAAAAAAATTGACGTCTTGATTTGCGCGGAAACCGAGTCGGGGGCTAAGAATTTCTGTAACGCAATGCATGGGAAATAAAATGAAGAGCGCAAAGAGAAAGGGCGGTTGACGAGTCAGATAAACTTGCCGCAATGAAACCATTGAGCCAGCGACGGTCTACGTGGTTAGCTCTGCGATCATCTCATTGCTTTTGCGTCCATTAAGTTCTCTCGTGACTAGCTGCAAGTTTTCAGGAATGTGTAATCCCGATACGGTCTTGCCATTAAGCGGCACGATATGACCTAGCTGTCGCTCTAGCCCAAGCTCGCGTCGCAACTCATAAGCCTGCCTATACAGGTCTTTGAGTCTTATCGTCTGCTCTTCAGAGAGTGTACTAGCAGCCTGCCCTGCACGATCCATAGCGGATGCATAAGAAGATATCCATGGATTACGTTTTAGATAGTCCGCCTTGTGAGCTTTTTGGCACGCTCTACAGTTTGATCTTAGTCCATCAGGTCGAGAAGCATGTTTGTTGAAGGCAGCAGGTGTTTGGGTGACTTTGCATTGCGGTACACGCAGCAGACACAGATACCTTGCAGCGGATCGTGAGAGAAACCTGGCGTGACTAGTTGTCTCCCTGCGCTACTTTTTTAAACCGAAAGTGACCCTTTGCAAACGACAGTTCCACCCCACCGCGCGGAGAACGCAAACAGCCCCCCAGAGGGTCGATTCCTTGGACGATTTGGAATGAGTGCTGGGTGCGCCAATGAGTCAGGAGTGCGAGTGACTTTTTGGCTTTAGAACCTCACTGGCTAGTCATAACCCCAGCGTCCCAAGCAACAACTTGTGTGACGGCTTCAGCAGCTTCAGCAAGCCGCCAGTAACGACCCAACCATCCGCTGCTTCAGCATTCGGGCGGGTTTTGAAGCTCTCCAGTAACGACCGGAACAG
>CAWUVW010000009.1:0-128714 GCA_963926105.1 uncultured Luminiphilus sp.
GTGAACGCCAGCCGTACGATCACTCGTCAAATTCTTGTCTTCGTCGGGCCGGTCGAAGGCGGGGAAGAGGAACGTGAGCATCACCGGGCCGCCGTCTACCGGGTCATCGCGTACGTTCATCTGCTTCGTCATCATCTCCGCAGCGAGGACGATTTCACCGAGGTTGAGGGGCTGCTGTCCGAGCGGGAACTCGAGGCACTGAAGGTCGAGCATAACCGGCCGGTGGCGCTGCTTCAGATGACGGGTCTACAGTTCCGCAAAGACTGGGAGCGAGGATGGATCGATAGCTTCCATCTTCCTGTGTTCGAGGGCTCCCTTACCGAGCTTACCGGCGTACAGGGTGGCTGCGAGCGTATCAAAAACACACCCATCCCCACCCCAACAGCTACAGCTTGCTCTTGCATCGCATCGTTGGGATTTACGGCTTTATGCTCCCCTTCGGGTTAGTGGTGGATGTCGGCATGGTCACGCCCCTCGTTGTCCTGCTCGTCTCCTATGCCTTCTTGGGCCTCGACGCCATTGGTGGCGAGATCGAGAATCCCTTTGGCTACGACGAGAACGATCTCCCCTTGAGTCAGCTTACTCGCATGATCGAGGTGAACCTCCGGCAGCGCCTTGGCGAGACGGATCTACCCGACTACCACCAGCCGGTCGATAACTTGCTAGTCTGAAGAAGTTGTCTCAGCGCTCCTGGAGGGGATCCTCTGTGAGGCGTTAGGTCAGGAGCAGAGCTCCCACAAACAAAAAACCCCCGCCGATGGCGTGGGTTTTAGAGTGGGTAGGACCCGGCGGATGATTCCCAAGCGCCATTGCCTCTGGCGCTTAGCCCCTGCGGGCACCTTTGGTGGACCAAGCGCGCCGAAGGACGATCCATCGTGCGCCACAATGTCTTGCCTTTAAGGTCTTAAATTTATCCCTCAGTCACCCTATTCGGTCCATCGATCAGTGTGGTGGTCTGTGAGATTGAAGACACGTCATAATGAGCGTGCAATTAACAGCCGCATAATCTCTGATGTGCCGCCATGAATTGTGTCAATACGCGCATCCTTGTACATCTGTGCAATGGGATATTCATTCATCCAGCCATACCCACCAAAAAATTGCACACATCTATTAATACCATCCACTTCGCGTTCGGTTATCCAGAGTTTTGCCATTGATGCCGTCGCTGCATCCAACTCACCTTTGAGCAGAAGTTGAGTGCAGTGGTCGAGAAACGCTTTACCAATGGTGGCTTCAGTTTTTATATCAGCTAACGAAAATGCTGTATTTTGGAAGTCGAGCAGAGATTGACCAAATGCCTGTCGCTCCTTCGTATATTCAACGGTGAGCTTTAGCGCGCGTTCGAGCATACCAAGACCCATCACGGCAATGCCCAATCGTTCTTGGGGTAATAGCGCCATAAGCTGTGCGAACCCTTTGCCAGGTGCGCCGCTTAGGACGTTCTCCAGCGGGAGTCGAACATCTTCGAAGAAAAGTTCTGATGTGTCCTGAGCATCACGACCAACTTTGTCTAGGTTTTTCCCGCGCGTGAAGCCGGGACGATCGCCCTCCACCAAAAAAATCGATATTTTGTCTTTTCCGTCCTCCATTTCGGTCTTCGCGCAGAGCAAGACCAAACCAGCCATTTGGCCGTTGGAAATAAACACCTTACTGCCATTGATGACCCACTCGTTTCCATCTCGAATGGCGCGTGTACGCATGCCTTGCAAATCAGAGCCGGCCCCCGGTTCTGTCATGGCTATAGCAAGGATCGTCTCACCAGAAACAACTTTCGGTAGCCATTTTGTTTTTTGCTCAGGTGTACCATGTTCAATGAGGTAGGGCGCTGCGATCATGTTGTGGACGGGAACCCCCCACCCTTCAAGACCACGTTCGGCAAAGGCCTCCATAATGACGCGCTCGTATCTGAAATCGACGCCCAGTCCTCCATACTCTTCAGGCACAAGAACGCCCAGCATGCCAAACTCTCCAGCGGCCAACCAGGCATCTCGGTCCACCTGTTTATTTTTGTTCCAGTTAGTAATTCGATCAGGCGGGGCTGTCTTGTCTAGAAAATTAGCCAAACTACTTTGGAAAATACTTAAAGCCTCATCATAGTCATTGCTCATTGTTTCTTCCTGTTAATGTGGTCTCTAATCAGCGTTAGCGATGTATTCGAATAGGTCGGCTCTTAATGCTTCGATAGAGAGACTCCCCGCTAGCGCAGCAAGTATTTGATTGTCACCGTGTTCACTTGTCAGATAGTCATGCATACGAACGTCAAAGTCGCGTTGAAGGATTCGCATCAGCAAGCGTCGGCGTCGAGACAGCCGTTTTTGCGCGAGCAAGCCAAGTTGCTGAGCCTCTTTAAGGTACGCTTCGATCCCACGCCATAGTGCCTCAACGCCGTGCTGCTTAACCGCGATCGTCTCAAAAATATTAATAGGTAATGGTGTTTTCAACAACGACAATGAATCTTGTAGATCGGCGCGCGTTTGCTGCACGCCGTCTTTATCGGCTTTGTTTATGACGAATACATCGCCCGCTTCCGTGAGGCCTGCCTTGTTTGCTTGAAACGTATCTCCCCAGCCGGGGTTCAATACAACGGCCACCATAGATGCTAGATCCATCACGTCCAGCTCTACCTGTCCGATACCTAAAGTCTCCAATACAATGAGCGGCCACCCACAGGCATCAAGCACTTGAATGGCTGTAGCCGTAGTTCGTGCCAAGCCACCGGTTTCACCTCTCGATGCCATCGAGCGAATGAACACGCGATCACCCAAACCATGGCTCTGCATGCGCACGCGATCACCCAATAGAGCGCCTCTTGAGAAGGGCGATGACGGATCAACAGCCAGTACAGCTGTTTTGTTGAACGATGCAGTTGCATGGGTGAGGAGAGCACTTATGAGCGTAGATTTGCCAGCGCCGGGTGGTCCTGTTACACCAATGACGACCGATGTTGCCGGAGTGCCGGCCAGAGCTAGCCGCACTTGCGTCTCCGACTTCGGATTCCGTTCTATTTGGCTCAGCAGTCTGGCAAGGTGGGAGCGATTGCCCGCCATGGCAGATGCGAGGAGTGCCTGCGTCGTTGGCTCGCTCATTGTAGTTATTTGGTTCCGGTCAGACGCTCGGCAGCATCTACAATATCAGCCAGTTGTGAGCCTGGTGGGTAAACCTCTACCCCCAATGCCTGCAGCTGTTTGGCAGCGTGCGGCGGGATCGTGCCGCCTGCAAATATGGGTAGGCCGGGGCGTGCTTCTTGAACTCTTTTTATGGCTCTAATGGCAACATCAATGTGACCACCAATATTGAGACCCACGAGGTCAACGTCTTCATCGACCGCAGCAGAAACTATATCATCCGTATTTGCCATGCCGATCATGATGACTTCGAAACCCGCATCTCGTAGCGCACGTGCCACAATCGTTGGGCCTCGCCAGTGACCATCAAGACCCGTCTTGGCCATTAAAATACGTTTTTGAGAATTTTCCATAGCGCGGTCTCCTATGTCTGAATGGGTGTATTCCAGTTGCCGAATACGTCTCGGTACACGTCGCCAATTTCGCCCAAGGTAACCTCAGCTGCTAGCGCATCCATCATGACGGGCATGATGTTTTTATCGCTACGGCAGTCCGCTTCAAGCTGTTTGAGTGCGCGGGCGGCACCTACTTCGTGTCGCGTTCGCAGTACGTCGTTTAGCCGCTCGGTTGCAACATCAAAGGCGTCATCTGTACCCATGAAGCCGTCTACTTCAAACGGCGACTCATCGTCTCTGAAACAGTTAACACCAATAATTTTCTGATCACCCGACTCAGTTTTCATAAATTCTTGGTACTGATTTTCGCCCGCTTGTGCGTGTAGCCATCCAGAATCCAGAGCAGCCAAGTAGCCGCCTTGCTTCTGTATGCTCTCAAAGAATGCCCAAGCTTTTTCGATAAGCTTGGCCGTTAATGTTTCCACATAAAATGACCCCCCAAGTGGGTCTGTGACATCGGCAATACCCGTCTCTTCTTGCAGGATTTGCTGAATACGAATAGACATTTGATGTGCATGTTCAGAAGGAATAGAAAGTGCTTCGTCGTAGCCTGATACGCCCAGTGATTGTACGCCACCCAAAATAGCGCCAAGGGCCATCGCGGTTCCGCGAACAATATTGTTGAATGGTTGTTGATAGGTCATTTTTGACCCGGCTGTCACACAGTGAATGCGCAAGTTGCCCACTTTGGGGTCTGAGATATCGTACCGTTCTCTCAGAAGTTGACTCCACATGAATCGTGCGGCTCGCATTTTACAAGCCTCTTCTATGATATGGATGGACGCCCTAAAACTGACACCACCACAACCCTGAGCGGCCTGAACCAACGACATATTACCGCGTCGCTTAATTTCATCGAGATATTCAACGGCATTGGCAAACAAAACGCCCAGTTCTTGATCCGGTGTTAGGCCGGTATCGGCTGCGTTGTAGCCAGCAATGGAAACAGGTACCCAGCGGGGCAAGAATTCGGCGCAGAACTCGATTATATCGGCGTTAAATCGCAGCCCAGCATCTGTGGGGATTTGCTCTTTGGTCACACAGCCTAAATAGGTAAGATTGAAATCGCTCTGGCCTGTGCCACTGAGCGTGCGCAGGTCAAACCCCCGCTGCTTGGCTACTGTCCAGTAGGCAGCCAGCGCGAAGGGTGCATGTTGGACAACGGCACCGCCTGCATGGCCAAAGCTTGTATCCACAGGTAAACCATCCATGCAAATCGCAGTATCCCTGATGCTCTGCATCACGGCACCAGTTAGCCCCACATCCTCGCGTCGCGCGACTACTTCGGGATGGTTGACGTTATAACAATGGTCAGCCGTATTACGATCATGCTCCATAATGAAGCCTGTCTCACCGCTTTTTAGTAGGAACTTAATGCGCTCGTTTTCGTCCTCGGGCTTGCCAAAGCCGCTGAGCTGAAAAATACGCCATGGCTTTGAACGATAACCTGAGGCATGAAAGCCTCGGTGGAAGGGCGCTTCTCCCGGCGCCACATCGACATGCTGCTTGTGTTGCTCGGGAATGTCTGCGGCTGTGTAATAGGGTTTGAGTTCGATGCCCGAGGTGGAAGTGACGGGCTTATCAGTTGAATTCTTAGTCATGATGGGGGCACTTCTTTAGATGGCATATATTAATTTCTACTCATTGGTATATCAGTTTACTTGTTAGTAGGCAATTGCTAGTCTAACTGAGGCAGGTAGTTTATAAATAAAAACAAATATAGGACGTGCTATGTTTTCTAGTGACAGTGCAACCCTCGGTTTAACGTCTACCGAACGCGTACACATCGGCAGGCGTGCCGCTGATGCTTTGGCGGAGGAAGCTTCCGTCCTGAAGGCGCAACGAATTTTCTTGCTCGTCAGCTCTACAATACGAACTACAACCAGCGAGATCACTCTCATTGAGGCGGCGCTCGGTGATCGTGTGGCCGCTATATTTGACGGTATTGGCCCCCATGCTCCCAGAACAGATGTTTTGAGGGCGTTAGAGGCTGCACGCCAGGTTGATGCCGACCTTATTATTACGGTGGGCGGCGGTTCCGTCACGGATGCCGGCAAGGTCATTGCCCTGGGTCTGAAGCACAACATTCGCGCTCACGAGGACTTTGAAGGGTTCTATGTTTATGTAAATGAAGCCGGTGATACCGTCGTGCCCGACTTTGAAGCGCCTGACATTCGCGTTATTTGCTGTCCCACCACACTATCAGGGGGGGAGTTCAACACCATGGGTGGTGTCACGGATGACCGCGAGAATAAGAAGCAGGGTTATACGCATCGAATGATGGCACCCGTGGCCATCGTTCTCGATCCTGCGCTTACCGTCTACACCCCCGAGTGGCTCTGGATGTCCACGGGTGTTCGTGCGGTCGATCATGCTCTAGAATCCCTTGGCTCTAAGCACTCGAATCATTTTTGTGACGGCGTGGCGGCAAGTGCACTGAGATTGCTCAGCAAGGCATTGCCTGATGTGCAGGCAAATCCTAGTGACCTTGACGCCAGGTTGCGTTGCCAAGTTGGTGCGTGGCAGTCAATGGTGCCGATCATAGGCGGTGTGCCGATGGGAGCAAGTCACGCGATTGGTCATGTGCTCGGTGGAACTGCTGATGTGCCGCATGGCTATTGCTCGTGTGTCATGGCGCCCGCTGTCTTGGCTTATAACAAGCCGGTCAATGCAGACAAACAAGCACAAATCAGTGAATGTTTTGGCCGTCCGGGCGAGGATGCGAGCAAGGTTGTCGACGAGTTCATTCGCGGTCTTGGCATGCCGCGCACGTTGTCCGAGGTGAATGTGACGGATGATCAACTTGAGCGTATTGCCGAGTTCACCATGCTTGATTTCTGGTCTCGGACCAATCCTAGACCGATCGAGGGCCCGCACGATGTTATGACCATTCTAAACATGGTGAAGGGCTAGTGACGGCACAGCGCACTTCTCCTGGTAACGCTGCCTCTGCCGGTCTAAGGGCCGAGGTATCTGGCTTTAAGCGCCTGAGAATCCGTGAAGAAGCATGCGCCCTATTTTTCATGCATGGTTATGAAAGCACTACCCTCGATGCTGTAGCTCAAGAACTCGGAGTCACTAAACCCTTTATTTATAGCTACTACGCTACCAAGAGTGACCTCTTATATGACATATGCCGGCTTGGGATCTCTATGTCCTTGGAGGTGCTTCAGCACGCTGCCGCGCTCGACCGATCGCCGAGCGATCGCCTAAAGATTATTGTTGAATCAGTGCTCGCCATCATCTTTGAGTATCGTAAATTCATTGTGGTTTACGAACGTGAAGAAAAAAATCTCGAACCTGAAAGGATGAGAGAAATTAGAGAGCTGCGAAAGTTATTTGATCATCAATTGGCCGATATTCTTGCGGAAGGCAATAGCCTTGGTGATTTCGAGATAATTGACCCTGTTTTAACGGCGACTACCATCGGCGGCATGATCACATGGGTTGCCCAATGGTACTCACCCGATGGTAAGCGAACACAGCTTGAGGTTATCAATCACATATTGCTTATGGTTGAAGCGGTCGTGCATGTTTGCCAAGACCGACGGTCTGTCTCGCCAGAAGTCACTAAGTTAATACTCCTAAAAAATCAAAAGAAAGGCGGCTAGCGACTATGCAATCGTTGTCTTCTACTACAGACCATCGTATTCCGAACCGAGATGTGTGTGTTACCCGCTATGTACTTGAGAGATATGCGCATGAGACACCTCAAAAAGTGTTCGCAGTCTTTCAGGACGGTGAGGAATGGACTTACAGCGCGCTACTAGCCAGTGTGAGATCACTTGCCAGTGGGCTCGCGAGCCAGGGCGTCGCAAGGGGCGACCATGTTGCAGTGTGGATGTTCGACAGCAAGGAAGCCATTCTGGCCTTTATGGCCATTAATTACCTTGGTGGGGTTTTCGTGCCGCTTAATACGGCGTTTAAAGGTAATGTGCTTGAGCACGTTCTAAACGTCTCAGATGCGCGATGTATGGTGGCACATGGCCAGTTAACTGATCGCCTTGAGGGCATTAATGTAGCGCAAATAGAGCGTGTTATTCATGTTGGACCTAGTGCCTCACCCGGTGTGCTTAGTCAGACGGATTTTAATACTTTGGCCACCAGCACTGAGCCGCCGCCTGAGCTGGATAGCCCGATTGAGCCATGGGATACACAGTCAATCATTTTTACGTCGGGAACTACCGGCCCGTCCAAAGGCGTCTTGTCTTCGTACTTACACATTTTTACTAATGCGGGTCCCGAGACCTGGCATTTTGTGACGGGTGAAGATCGCTTCCTTATCAATATGCCTATTTTTCATATTGGTGGCATGGGTGTGATTTTCGTCATGCTCTGTCGGGGTGGTTCGATCGCGATGATGGATGGTTTCGATACGGAAAAATTCTGGCCGTTCGTAAAAGAGAGCAAAACCACCGCATTTTTCTTACTCGGCGTGATGACCACCTTTATTTTGAAGCAGCCTCCAGCCGTGGGCGATAAAGATCATAATGTACGCGTAGCCTTTATGGTTCCATTAACCGAAACCTGCACCGATTTCCATGAACGATTTGGCATCGATGTCTATACCATTTTCAATATGACAGAGATTTCGTCACCAATTGTATCCGAGCCGAACCCAGTACGCCGAGGCACCTGCGGTAAAAAGCGCGATGGCGTTGAAGTTCGGTTGGTAGACAAAAATGATTGCGAGGTCGAGCTGGGAGAGATTGGTGAGATGGTGGTACGTACCGATCGTCCTTGGGGAATGAATAGCGGCTACTATAAAAACCCCGAAGCCACAGCTGAGGCGTGGCGAAATGGCTGGTTCCACACGGGAGATTGCTTCCGTCAAGATGAGACGGGGCACTTTTACTTCGTCGACAGGATGAAAGATGCGATGCGTCGTCGCGGCGAAAATATCTCATCTTTTGAGGTGGAAGCCGAGGTGGTCGCTTACAGGGCAGTGCGCGAGGTGGCAGCATATGCGGTACCCAGTGATCTTGGAGAGGACGATGTCATGATTGCGGTTGCGCCTGTGTCAGGGCAAACGATTGATCAGCGAGACCTCATGTTGTTCCTAGGTGAGCGTATGCCCTACTTCATGGTACCGCGTTATATCCGTGTGCTTGATGAGCTACCCAAGACGCCCTCATCAAAGGTGATGAAACATGTATTACGTGGAGAGGGCGTTACCTCAGACTCATGGGATCGAGAGAAACATAACATAACGTTCAAGCGCGAGAAGCTTGACTAAAACCACTTACTTTAAAACATCAAAAATACTGGAGAATAATATGCAAACGCAGCGGGTAAAGAAAAGCATAGTGAGAGGGCTCAGTCTGAGCATGATGGCATTGTCAGTGGCGGCAGTTGCCCAAAACTCGGTGTTGGAAGAGGTGGTTGTGACCGCATCTAAGCGGTCACTGGCACTGGAAGACTTGGCGGGCGCTGCCAGCGTACTGGGTGCTGACAAGATTGGTCCCGGGGGGATTCAAGACATACGGGACATGCAGGTTGATGTGCCAAATCTATCGTTAGGCGATCAATTTGGTTTTGCGCGCGTATTCATTCGCGGTGTGGGCATGACCAGTATCGACATCGGAGGTGAGGGTGCTGTTGCGTTCTTGCAGGACGGTGCCATTGTTCCGCGTCCGGCAGCACAGCTGATGGGTATGTTTGATCTCGCCCAAGTGGAAGTACTCCGTGGACCCCAAGGTACGTTGTATGGACGCGGCGCGACAGCCGGCGCCATTAACATGGTGACTCAAAAACCCGGCGACGAGTTAGGCGGGTATGTGAACGTTACTGTGGGTAACTATGGTTTGACACAACTTCAGGCGGCAGTTGATATTCCTCTGAGTGACAGTTTGGCGGTGCGCCTGGCAACCAGTATCGATAATCGCGATGGTTACGGTGAGAACAAGTTTAACGGCCAAGATATCAACGATCGTGATGCTCAGGCATTCCGAGCAACATTCGCCTACGATGCCGGTGGTAGCTTCACCGCGCAATTGTCAGCACAGACCTATCAGGAAGATGACCAAAACTATGCGTTCAACTATTTGGGCCCATCGCAAGGGACAACCCTACCGGTGCCACTGGCTGTGCCTATTTTAGGGGGTGAGACCGTCGGTATGGTGGGCGGTGGTTTTCAGGACATAAATTCTGATCAGCAGGCTATTAATGATCGTGATGGCACACTTATTAACCTGATAATGAATTACGAATTTAACGACTCAATGAGTCTTAAATCAATTACCTCATCACAAAGCCTCGACAGATTTTTACGTGACGACTTGGACTCTACTGATGTGAACCTGTTTGGCCAAAATAATTACACTGAGGAGAGTGATTCACTCAGTCAGGAATTTACGCTTAACTACAGTGGCTCCAATCTCGATGTGGTGGCAGGTGTAATGTACTTTGAAGAAGAGCTATTTGGTGAGGTGCGTGTTCCGCTCACTAATCTCTGTTCCCTGCTTGCCCCTGCCGCATGTGGCACACCCCTTGGCGACTTCCTCAATGGTGGTAACTACTTGCAAGATGGTGACATCGATATTGAAGCGTGGGGTGCCTATGCCGAGGCCACATACGCCTTTAGTGATCAGTGGCGCTTGATCGCTGGTTTGCGTTACAACTATGAAGAGCGCACAGGCACAGGCTCATTTATTTTTGACGCCATAGCCCTTGACGTGCCTACCAACCAGACCGAGAGCTGGAATGATGTAACACCCCGCATCACATTGCAGTATCAGGCCTCTGACAACCTGATGATGTATGCCACATACACCGAGGCCTTTAAGTCGGGTGTAATCAACACAGGAAGCGTGAGTCCGCCACTGGACCCCGAGACGGTTGATGCCTTTGAATTGGGTATAAAAGGCAGCAATGCCGACAGCACTCTGCGCTATTCACTGGCCGGTTTTTTCTACGATTACCAGAATCTGCAGATCTCATTTGTGGATGCAACCTCTACTGTAACTACTGTCAACGCGGCTGAGGCTGAGAACTACGGTATCGAGCTTGAGCTGGATGCTCACTTGGGTAACGGCTTTGCCATTGATATGTACCTGACCTATCTTAGTGCCGAGTATCAGGAGTTTTTCAATGGTGACTATGCAAATGGCTTTGCCATTGCTGACCTAAGTGGTAACACACTGCCCAATGCACCAGAGACCACTGCAAAGCTTGGCGTGACCTGGACTGGCGAGGCGGCTGGTGGTGTCTTGCGCGTCCGTGGTGAAGCGTATTATCAAGATGATGTTTACTTTACAGAGTGGAACAGATCCGACGCCTTCCAAGCAGCCTATGAGCAATACAATGCGTCCATTGAGTATGTGTATCAGGACAAATGGTCGCTCACTTTATGGGGTCGTAATCTGAGTGATGAGGACGTTATTTCCAATAACATTATTACCGCGCCTCTCTATGATTCACTGCGTGTGGGTTCATTGCTACCCCCAAGAACCTTTGGGGCCACAGTGGGACTGCAGTTCTGAGTTGTTAAGCAGACACTCATGATTCCAATACCAAGTAATTACTCGTTCGACCCTATGGATCCCGCATTATTGCGGGATCCATATCCTTTTTTTGAGTACCTCAGAAAGCATGATCCAGTACACCGTGCTGATCTTGGATTTTGGGTTGTTACACGTTTTGATGACAATCGGTCGATACTGGTAAATAAAGCATTTGGTCAGGGCGATTTTGTTAAAAACATCCAGCTTTTTTACGGCCCCGATTTCGATGTCATGTCACACCCAGCCTACGCATGGCTATCCCGAGTCTTTGTGATGCAAGATCCTCCTGATCACACAAGGCTTCGCAGTCTGATTGCAGGCACCCTATCGCTTAAGCGCATCAAAGCAATGGAGCCGCGCATACGTGAACTGGCTCGCAAACAATTACAGGCCTTTGCGTCGAACGACCATACAGATAATTTTATTACTGGGTTTGCCTATCTGTTTCCAACTATGGTCATGTGCGACATGTTGGGTATTCGCGAAGGGGAGTTCTCCGATGAATTACTGCTGAGCTTGACCACAGCTATTGCTGATACCTTCCCAGTGTTTGAGACCAGAGCACTATTGCCTGCGGAGCTAGAGAAAGCCGACCGGCAAATGGTGTTTTTAACCGAATTTTTTGATTCTATCTTTGATGATCGTCGCCGCAATCCACGAGACGACCTGACGACGGCATTGGTCAATGCACAAGATGGTGCCGACTCATTGACCGGTGATGAGCTCAGTACATCGGTTATTGGTCTGTTCGGTGCGGGCTTTGAGACGACAGCCCACATGATTGGCAACGGAACCTATTTGTTGGGCGTGAATGGTCATCAGCGGCAACGATTAACACAAGATATTGGGCTTGCTGAGACAGTAACCGAAGAGGTTTTGCGTTATGAGTCGTCATTACAAGCCACCTACCGCACAGCGCTTGAAGACCAGTTGGTGAGCGAAACGCTTATTCCCGCGGGCGATCGCGTTCTGACCATTGTTGCTTCCGCGAATCGCGACGAAACCGTCTTTGATAACCCTAATGTGTTTGATATTTCTCCTCGCGAACAGAAACCGCTTACATTTGGTGGTGGTATCCACTATTGCATTGGCGCTGCGCTGGCACGTCTTGAGGGCAAGATTTTCTTTGAGGAATTGATAAATGGATACCCCGATTTTGTTGTCGATGTAGATGCAGCAAGGCTGCGCAAAGCCTTCTTGTTCCGGGGCTATGAATACCTGCCCGTTACCCTCAAGTAAGGAAACATATCCATGGCTGATAGAAAACTAAGCCTCGGACTGTTCATGCCCAATTGCTCAAATATGCCATCAATTTCAACGGCTAATGTGGTGCCTGACCAGTGGACCTTCGAGCACAACAGACAATTGGCCCTGGTAGCAGAATCAGCGGGGTTTGATTATCTATTTCCGGTGTCACGTTGGCGCGGATTTGGCGGTGAGACCAATTTTTTAGGCACCTCACTGGAGACCATTACGTGGGCCACGGCCATCTTGCAAGCAACTGAACGCATCAATGTTTTTTCCACCGTTCATGTTCCGCTATTTCATCCGTTTGTGGTGGCGAAGATGGGCGCAACGCTTGCGCACATAAGTGGTAACCGGTGGGGACTGAATATTGTCAGCGGCTGGAGCCAGCGTGAGTTCGGCATGATGGGTATTGAGTTGGAGGAACACCAGAAGCGTTATGAACGGACAGCCGCGTTCATTGAAATACTACAAAGTTTGTGGTGCGCCAATAAGCAGCCGTTTAATCATTCAAGCGAGTGGTATCAGATCTCTGAAGGTGAAGCCTCACCGGTTCCTGATATAGCGCCTGTTATTGCTAACGCGGGCTCATCTAGTGATGGGCGTGATTTGACTGCGAGGCTATGCGATTGGGCATTTGTTTCGACACCCAGTATTGCTGCGGTGGGTGAGGTGGTTAGCGACATACGGAGGCGTGCGGCGAGTCATGGCCGCTCGGTGAAAACTGCGATTTTTCCTTTTGTCGTGATGGGCACCTCTCAGCAAGCCGCAGAGGCTGCTTTATCAGACATTATTGCTTCCAAAGATGATGTGGCAACGAAAAACTGGCTGCATGACCTCACGGCGGGTAGCGGCTCATTTGATACCTTCACAGAAAACATGCTCGCGTCTTCCGGTGGCGGTGTCCACGTAATGGGTACACCTGAAGCTATTGCCTCGCAGCTTGAGACTGCTTTTTTGGCGGGTGTAGATGCGGTCATGCTGACATTTCCGCGATACCTAGAGGGTTTGGTTGCGTTTAATGAATCGGTATTGCCCTTGTTAAGAGAGAAGGGGGTTATTTGATTTCCTGGATGCATTGAGCCTCAACCAAAGACCAAAGTTTTTCTAGGTTATAAATGTATCGATTAAAGGAGCGTCCTGCGCCAACTCAACAGGCATGCAATTAGTTGTTGCTGAGCGCTCTAAATAAGAGTGTTTAAAAAAACGTCTAGCAGACGACTGTTGGTGAAAACCTAAGGCATTAAAAAAAGAGATTTTTTGGTGCGGTGTCTACCCAGCGTGGAACACGTGGTTGCTAATCGCACAACGCGGTTTTTTCGGGGGGTTTAGAATTTATGCGAGTTGGCTGCTACGGGCACCTTCGGTGGACCAAATGCTCCTAGGGTCGTGTTTGTTGAACTGCAGTCGTCGATCTCATCCGGCATGCCGACAAACAAAAAACCCCCGCCATTGGCGAGGGTTTTTTGTTTGGTAGGACCACCCGGATTCGAACCGGGGACCTCTACCATGTCAAGGTAGCGCTCTAACCAACTGAGCTATGGTCCTATGAAGGCGCAAGAGTATAAGCGGCGCTGGGTATACAGGCAAGACTTCGTGCGCGACTCACCCTGTGCCGCAGATAGGTGCCTAGTTAGGTCTTTTAGTTGGGCTGCGCCTTATTTGATGACCGTCGAGTAGAAAGTTGTTTGTCGATATCTCTGTATCGGCAGTCGGAAGCCCGAAGACGTTATTTTTCGAACTCGCCGTGCCTGCCGGCACCGCCGGCAAAACGCTGGGCGCCTTTAATAGCCTCGGCAAAAACGATGGGGTAGCCACTGGCGCCCTCGTCCACAAGCGCTTGCTGTAGCGGGAGGCTCCACTGTTGCAGCGACGAGCGGCGGTCGGCGCGCAGGCACTGCTGTGGAAACGCTGCGATGTCCGCTGCTAATGCTTGGGCGGTGCTGAGCGCTAGACCAGCGTCTACCACTCTGTTTGCGAGCCCCATATCAAGTGCTTCGTGGGCAGATACCGGCCGCCCCGTTAGGATCATATCCATGGCGCGTGATTGGCCGATCAGCCTAGGTAGGCGAACGGTACCGCCATCAATGAGGGGTACGCCCCAGCGACGGCAAAAAACCCCAAAGGTTGCCGTGGTATCTGCAACCCTTAAGTCGCACCACAGCGCCAGTTCTAGACCGCCGGCGACGGCAAAACCCGATACCGCTGCGATAACGGGTTTGTCCAGTTGCATGCGACTTGGACCCATTGGACCCGCGGCAGTCCCCGTGGCTTCAACCGCGTTACGGCGTTCTGGCTCTCCCATGGCTTTAAGATCGGCGCCCGCGCAAAAGTTGCCGCCAGCACCCGTCAGTACGGCGACGCTCAAACTGTCATCAGCGGCAAATTCAGTAAATGCTTCAAGGAGTGCTTCGGCAGTCGGTTGGTCGACCGCGTTACGGGCATCCGGTCTATTAATGGTGACCGTCAGCACTGATCCATGGCGTTCAGTTAAAACGAGGAGTGTATGCGTTGCCATAGGTATTTACCGTAACCGAGTCTGTCATCTTGGACGCAATTCTGGCAGTAGTCACGTCTAAGCCATTCACTCCGAACCAACGAGTGACACTGGAATACGAGACACGGGCAGCCGCGACCTTTTTCTACTGCTCTGTCTCGTATCTGACGGCTTCACCGAGCACTCGGTTGATTTGATAGGGTGGTTGGGCTGATGCTTTGTCCGAGGATGCCGTGTCATTCTGACACGCAATCTGCCTAGCGCTTTGGGGTTAAGCGTTTGAGAACAATGACGCTAGTAAGCATCAGAGTAAACGGAGTTTTTGCGGCGGGCTTTAAAGATTGATTTTGGATTTTGCAGACACAATTGATCTGCGCAAAAAAAGGGTATTGCCGCTTACCAACACCCAAAATTAAGTAGATAGGGGTTCTACTACATAGATTAGTCGGTTTATTCAGGCATTGCTGAACTATGGTGCTCTATGATTTTCCAGCTGCCTTCCTCTAAACGGTATAAGTAGGTAAATCGGGCAGTCACTACGCTGCCATCTCCAAAGGTGAAGGTGTAGATCCCTGAGTTAATGGCTAGGTCATCAGCTAAGAAACGGATATTCGCCTCGTCAATGACGCCGCTGGGCTGTCTTGCGAGGAAGGCAACAAAATAGTCACGAATCGCGGCATGACTGCGACGTACCTCGTTGGAAACGGTGGGCAGTAGGATGCCGTCCTTGGCATAGAGTGCTGTGACCCGGTCAGGGTCGCCAGTCTCTAAGGCTGCGTTCCAGTATGAGAATTGTTGAAGAATAACTTCGTTTGACATAGCGGCTACGCCCTTGGAGGATTAATTAACTAGAATTTAATTGGTGTATTTATGAGTTGGTGCTGCTACCAGATATCTGAAATTGCAGACTGATGTAACGCAACGCAGAGAGTCTGTCGGTAAAGCGCAAGTCATCGGCAATGGCTTCATCTGCACCGAGGCTCCTCATGGTTCCTGCTACTTCCTCACTCATACCGGTAATGAATAATTGTTTGCCACTGTGGTGTGCGTCGAGGGCAATAGTCTCAACTGCAAGAGCGGCTGAGACGTCCATGAACGGCACACGCTGAAAGTCCAGAACAATCCCGTGCATATTGTCGTGATAGTGCTCACGGACATGATGGCCAACATCTGCAGCGGCACCAAAGCTGAGCGGCCCGCCGAATTCAAAAATTGTAATTCTTGATTTAAGCTCGTTGATTAAAGCGACTTCTTCATCCGAGGAGGCGGTGAGGGGTCGAGATAACAGATCATCGATCTGTGTTTTTGCAACTTGGCGAACATAGGCAAGTGCTGCCAGTACAACGCCAGCCGCCACTGCGGTAATTAGATCGACGAATACTGTGAGGCCTAGTACTAGCGCCATCAAAAGTAGATCCCAGCGCGGACCACGATGAGCACGTTTAAGATAGCTTAGATCAATAATATCGACCCCGACCTTGATCAAAACGCCCGCTAGTGCAGCGTGGGGAATGACTGAAGCTATGGACCCCAAACCCAAGACCACTGCGGCGAGCACGACTGAGTGAATCATGCCAGACAGTTTAGTGACGCCCCCCGAGCGGATGTTGACGACGGTGCGCATGGTGGCGCCTGCTCCGGCAATACCCCCAAACAAGCCGGCGACTGTGTTGCCAATACCCTGGCCAATCAACTCTTTATTTGAGTCGTGACGGGTACGAGTCATATTGTCGGCTACGAGTGAAGTCAGCAAACTATCGATCGAACCTAGAATCGCTAAAATAATGGCCGCTTCAACTACCAATGCCATGGCTGACTGATCGAATACCGGCCTGTGGAAAGATGGCAGACCACTTGGGATATCACCCAATATTGGCATTGCCCCAAAGAAGAATGAAAGCAGCGTACCGATAATCAAGGCAGCCAGTGCGCCGGGCAAATATTTACCCCATGTCATAGGCCAGTTGTAGGCAACCCCCAAAGTGACTATGGCAACACCCAGAGCGCTGTAATTGATGTCTAATAGCGCTTGCGGCAAGTAGATGATGCCCGGAATCGTACCTGCTGGGGCCGCATGTCCTAATGTCGCGTCCAATTGCAGAATAATAATAATCACGCCAATGCCGCTCATAAAACCTGAAACTACGGGGTAGGGCACCAGTCGAATGAAATCACCGATACGCAATATACCCATGGCAATTTGGATTATGCCTGCCAGAACAACCGCCGTTAGGATGAGGCTAATATCGCCAGATAAACTGGCGAACAAGCCCGCGAGTACAACCACCATCGGGCCTGTAGGGCCAGAAACGTTGGTGGGCGTACCGCCAAACCACGCGGCAAAAAAGCCAACTATAATGGCGCCATACATACCCGCGATAGGGCCAAGCCCTGACGCTAGGCCAAAAGCTAGCGCGAGGGGGATTGCAACAACACCGGCGGTCAGTCCGCCATAGATATCGCCGCGTAAGTTACTTAAATCAAATTTAAATGCAGAAAGCATTAGAGATACCGCTTGTTAGGAGGTCATAACAGACCAGTGACCATAGTTTCGCATATAGCTATATCGACGCGCATATAGTTTTTAGATAGATTTTCTCTATATGATATACTTGCCGCGAAACTTTCCTGATGAGGCTTTGGAGATACCGCTATGCCATCCTTTCGACAATTGGAGTACTTCCTCCAAGTAGCCGACACCGGCTCATTGCGCCGGGCAGCCAAGCGCTTAGGTGTTACTCAGCCGACCATCACCGCACAACTCAATGCCTTGGAACAAAAGCTCGGGGTCGTGCTGTTAGAACGCACGCGCGCGGCAACTACTTTATCGCCTGCGGGGCGCGAGATTTTTCCCGAGGTACGTCAGCTGATGTTGCAGTGGCATGATTTAGTTGAGTCTGCGCACTTGCTGGGTGATCAAAGTAGTTCAACTTATCGCTTAGGTGTCCCGCCAACACTGGGCCCGTACTTATTGCCCACGTTAATGCCCTCGATCCATCAGCAGTTTAAACGTTTGCGCTTGTATATTCGGGAAGAGGTGCCAGATCGTTTACAGCAGGGCTTAGAAGATGGTGATTACGACATGATCATCGGGCCCTTTGGCGAAGTAAATGACCGTATTGTCACGGAGCCTTTGTTCAGAGAGCCCTTGCTGCTGGCATGGTCACCGGATATGAAAGTCGATTTTTCGGGCGAGCTGCGTGAGGGTGATTTAAGTAATCTTGATGTTCTTGCACTCGATGAGCGGCATGCATTGCGCCGTGAGGTGGAGCAAATTTGCGAGCGTACCGGAGCACGTCTAAATCGAAGCTTTGAGGGCACTAGCTTAGACACCCTCAGAGAAATGGTTGTAATGGGTATGGGGATCGCATTTTTCCCGGCGTTGTACGTCCGCAGTGAAATTCACACGCCCGAGGCAATCAATGTTAGTGAGCTGACCGGTGGTCGCTTATTTCGTGAACATGCACTGCTTTACCGTGCCTCGGCACCCTCCCGCGGGTTTTACAAAAGTTTTGGCGTTTTACTTCGGGAAGTTATTCGGCGCGAGCTTTCTGATGTTGTCATCCCACGCTGAATGCGCTTTTCCGTGAGTAGTCGAACCTTGTCGGGCCCTCAGTTTATGTTACTCAGCGCATTGGGCTTCGCGATTATGGGGGCGCTGGTCAAGGTCGCTGGCGCAGCGGGTGTGCCGCTATTACAAATCATATTTGTTCGCGCGCTGATCTCATTGTTACTGAGCTTGGGGGATACTTGGCGTTTGGGTTTAAATCCGCTTGGCACCTATCGATGGCTGCTGTTGACGCGCGGCATCGTGGGCTTTTTGTCGCTCAGCTGTGTCTATTACGCCATGTTGCATTTGCCCTATGCAGAAGCGACTGTTCTGCAGTATTTACACCCGATTTTTACCGCTATATTGGCGCTACTGTTTTTAGCGGAAATTCCCGCCAAACGCACAATAGTCTGCGTTTTATTCAGCATTGCGGGTCTGTTGGTATTGTTATCTCCAGCGCTGAGTCCAGATAATCTTGCGGCACTCCCATTAACAGCCGTGTTGGCTGGAGTAGCCGGTGCATTTGGCAGTGGCGTGGCCTATACCGTGGTGCGCAAGCTGGCGGGACATGAGCATCCTTCTGTGATCGTGGTGTATTTTCCGTTAGTGTGCCTGCCAGCTACTTTGCTCTTGGGTGGTGTGGATTTTATCTGGCCCGATGCGCTGACATTGCTCGTTCTGTTGGGTGTTGGCGTATTTACCCAGGTCGGCCAGGTGACGCTTACCTACGCGATGGCAGTGGATACTGCGAGTCGCGCGACCAGCTTGAGCTATGTGCAGATCATTTTTGCCACCGTACTGGGCGTTATATTTTTTGGGGAAATTCCGGCATTGACGACTTACATCGCCGCGGGGCTAATTTTGTCTGGCGCCCTGATCAACACACTCTACAGTCGTGAGAAAGCAGCGGCTTAAAGGTTAATCAGCCTGAAAAATAACGCCATCAGTCGTGCGTTGATCCCATGATGGGATAGGCAGAGTGAATTTACCGGCACCCTAGCGGATCCCTTAATATGCTCAAGCAATATTGCGTTCAAAGATTGGTGCTTCGGTGCTGATGAACGGTCCGTCGACACAAATTCTGCGGCCATCAGGTGCTGCGCAGGCGCCACAAATACCCACGCCGCATTTGGTTGTATAATCGATCGCGCTAAAAATTTGTTCGTCACTGCAGTATTTTCTTTGTACCGCAATCGCTGCGTGAATCATGGGTGCGGGGCCGCAGTTATAAAATACTAACCGCTTACAAGCATCCTCACTCAATACGCTTAGGCGTAAATCCAGTGCCTCAGTAATACGACCCTGAAAACCTTCACTGCCGTCATCAGTCGCCACGGTGACATTGGCTATTTTACTGCACTCATCGATAAAATAGAGACGGTCGCTGCTGCGCGCGCCGGCAAAAATTTCTGCAGGACGCTCGTCGCTACCGAAATCGCGAGCAAGCTGATAGACCGCCGCCAAACCGGTGCCGCCAGCAACGCAAATGATGCTCGCCTCCTCGGGCGGATCCACGGGCACGCCGTGCGGGCCGCGAATGAATACTTCATCGCCAGGTTGCAGCTGGTACAAAGCGTTGGTAAATACGCCAACGTCGATGACAGCGAGGCGCAGTGGATTATCGGTCAGACACGAGAATGGTTTTTCACCTACTCCAGGGATCCAGACAAATACATATTCGCCCGCTTGTATATTTACTTGCCGGTCGAATGTCAGCACGGTGATATCTTCACAGACCATCTCATTGCTCACGAGCGTGACCGGCTTAAAGCCCATGTCAATATCGTAGCGCACCAGGGGCTCACTGCGTTCAGATCGACCCTCGAAATCGTTGTGCAATGTGTTGAAGTAATCAACTAAGTCGTTGGTGTCCATGCCTGTAAGCGCTGACCCAACGCCGATAATGGAGGCGCCGGCTGCCCGCGCATTGCGGCAGTCGTCGGCGCTCGATAGACCACCACAGCCAATAATGGGCTTATCTGTAATGGCGCGCAGTTCGCGGATACATTTGAGTGCAATTGGCAGTACACCTTTGCCTGACATACCGCCCACACCATTAGATAGTACCGGGTACCCGTGGCTTGCGGTGTAGCCTGGCCCCACCGTATTGATGGCGCATAACGCATCCGCGCCTGCTGCGAGTGCGGCGTCGCCAATCGCGGCGATATTGCTGGCGTTGGGCGTGAGCTTAGGTATCACGGGGATGCTGACCACCGCTTTAACGGCACTGACAATCGCCGCCACCATCTCGGGATCTTGGCCCATCGCCATACCATAGCCCTGAGCGTGGGGGCAGGATAAATTGAGTTCTAAACCATCCGCAACGGGGGCGAGCAGTTTGGCGACTTCGACAAATTCTTCGACGCTACCGCCGAAGATAGACACCAAGAGAAACTTGTCATCCGGTACGTTGAGCTGCTGAAGGCCTGCCAAAGCCGCTTTTGCCCCGGGGTTGGTGAGTCCTATGGCATTGACGAAACTGCCCGGTCCATACTGACTGTAAACCGGCTCTCGATATCCCACTCGCGGCTCAGGACCAATACTTTTGGTGGTGATAACGCCGATCGCTGGTACGTCGCGCATGATTCGCTGAATAATCGAGGGTGCAGTAGTGACAATACCTGATGGAATGGTGAATGGACCACTGACCTGTTTACCTAAAAACTCAATACTCACTGAAATACTCTCCGCCGCTGTAGGGCGCAGTATACGTGCACCTTAAGTTCCACAGAAGGTGCGCTGTACGACTTCTTCAGCGGTTGGCGGTGCCGCGATAATGTGATCCCCGCTCTGCCAAGAAAAGGGCTTTTGCCAGCGCTTATTCAGGGAGGTTAGGGTTTCAAAGTTATTGTGCTCGGCATCTGCAATTGCTTGCGCAATCTGGTGGTTGCGGGGAATCACCACAGGATTACTGCGCTGCATAGTGCTCACGCTCAGCTCATCGGGGGCCTTATTACGACCGCGACGGTCTTGCCAGTCGTTTTGCCAGTCCCGTAACTTAGCGCTGGGTTCAAATAGCTCAGGCAAGGGGCTGTGATCAACAGCACCACTGGCTTGCTCTGTGAGCCAGCGAAATGCCAAGGTAAAATCTAGGTTATCTTCGGATAATGCGCGGAAAAACTGATCTACCAAGGGACGGTCGTTTGCTGAGAATCGATCAAGGCCAAACTTTGCCGCCAATATGGCTTCGTGAATTGCACCAAACTGATCTGGGAATCGATCAACTGTGGCCTGTGCAAGGGCTAGGGCGGTGTCTGTGTCGTCGGCTAGCAGTGGTAATAAGCATTGTGCCAAGACGCTGAGATTCCAATGCACGATACCCGGTTGATTGCGATAGGCGTAGCGGCCCTGGGTGTCAATGGCACTAAAAACTTTGGCGCTGTCATAGTCATCCATAAAAGCGCAGGGGCCATAGTCGATGGTTTCGCCGCAAAGAAGCATGTTGTCGGTATTCAAAACACCGTGAATGAAACCCAATCCCTGCCATTGTGCGACCAGCGATGCCAGAGCCTGGCCGGTTTTGTCAAGGAGTACACTGGCGGCTGTTGCGTTTGGATCATTGGCGATGGCTGCTTCGAGCGCTACTGGAAAATGTCGAGAGACTGTGTAATCGATCAATTCAGATAAACCGTCTCCACCTTGGCTCATGGCAAAAAATTGCACACTGCCAATACGTAAGTGGCTACTTGCAATGCGGGTTAGTACGGCGCCGGGCTCTGCACCATTGCGGTAGACCGGTTCGCCGGAGGCAACCGCAGCGAGTGCGCGGCTTGTGGGGACGCCGAGCGCCGACATCGCCTCACTGACCAGATATTCTCTCACGACGGGACCCATGGGCGAACGCCCATCGCCACCGCGGGAAAATGGTGTTGGCCCAGCACCTTTGAGCTGTACGTCAAAGCGCGCGCCATCGGGTGTAACGAGCTCGCCCAGGAGCACGGCTCGACCATCGCCAAGTTTGGGGTTGTAGCTGCCAAACTGATGTCCGGCATACACTGTTGCGATAGGGTCGGCGCCAGGCAGTTGGTCATTTCCTGCCAACGCGGCGAGCGCCATATCGTTACCACGCCAATCAATAGGCCAGCCGAGGCGCTCGGCCAAGGTGTCATTCCAGGCGATCCAACGGGGTTCGGCGACGGCGCTAGGGTTTTGAGCCTGGCTGTAATTCCGCCCCAGGCGCGCATAGGTATTATCGAAATTAAATATGCCGGTCACTCTGTTACCTTTTGGTCCATGCATTGCACCAGCCATTAGCGCTAACGAGCTGATTGCTAAACACACGGCAGGCGCCTTGAGCACCATCACCGCCAAATAAAACGCAGTTGGCGCAACGACTGTCTGCGCTGGCCTTCTTAGGCCAGCGGTTGGTGTCAACGCGCTGGTGATTAGTGACATAGCCGAGCGCAACTGCGCTGGGCGAATTGGGATCTAGTTGATTGGCGTCTGCGGCCCGGGTGCTGATTATTGCGCCGGTTATGGATGTGGCCACGATACCTGTGCTTGCAATCAAAAAGCTTCGCCGTGAAATGCTAACTTGGGCCATATCGACTTCCTCAGTTACCAAACAATTTTTTTAGTAATTTGCCTGCTTCCTTGCCCAGCTTATCACCCTGCTTTTCCAGCTGGGATTTGGCTTCGTGTTGGATGATCTGCTGCAGAATACTATCGGTGTTAATGCCGCACCACTGCTTGGGCTCGCCGTTTAAATTGCCTTTGCAAACCACTGGCCAGTCGATCGATGCATAACGCTCATTCAAGCGGCAGCTGGGATCGATTTGCGTCAGGTCATTGTTGAGTTTAGCCACCAATGCGGTACGAAAATCAAAGCTATCTAAGGCGATGGAACCCGCACCAGATAGCGTCGCGCCTGTTATCGCCATGGTCAGTGTATTGATTTTAGCCGCGCCGTCTTCAAAATCGAGCACCATCTCAAGTGCCTTGATCGGCGTAGTGATGGGCATGGTGCTGGTTAAAGGCTGTTGATTAATTTGTGCCGCCGCCAGGCACATACCCGCTTGGATTGACGCGGTCTCGATAACAACGTTATTTCCAGTTAGCGTGAGATCGCCCTCCAGACCTATCTGTAGCGCAGCGGCAGATTCACCTTGGGTATCGATGTGCCAAGCCATATCTGTAAGACCGCTGACTTGGTCTATAGCACCAAAAGAACTGGCCAAACTATTCAGATCAAAGCTTTTCAACCCGCCTTCAATGCTGGCGGTAATCATCGGCCGGCGCACGTTTATCTCAGCGACCGTATCGAGTTGACCTTTGTGCAATGTACCGCGAATGGCGTCAAATTTGGTAATGCCATCGATAACCCGCATGGCGACCTGCGCGTGGCTAATGGTTTGGCCTGCGGTAAGTAACGCATCGGCCTCAATATCTAGCTTTAGATCGAGTCCTTGCAGCGCACCGACGGGCAGCGGCACAGGCGGTGCTACCGGGAGAGTCGCTTCTGTCTCACCGGTTGTTGGGGTGAGCTTGTCTAGATCTAAGTGCTGGGTGGTTAGAGTGACTGTAATCTGCGGGCTCTCTAGGTCAGCGTAGATCAGCTTGCCATCAACATTACCGCCGGGTAGCTGAGCCTCAAACTTGATGTCTGCCCGCAGAGGGCGCAGCACAACTTCGCCGCTCACGATGTTGATCATGGGTTCAGTAAAGACACCTCTGATATTGGTTTCGAGCCTATCGAGGCTTATTTTACCCAAGTCTGTCGGTACGCGAATGCTGCCATTGCTGCTGATTTCTATCACTTCGTTAGCGGCTGACGTGAGCGTTGCGAAGGCCTCTATGGCCATTGGACGACCTTGCGTATTCACTTGGCTCACGGCGACGCGTTCAAATTCAATTTTACTATCTAAGCTGCCATCAGCGCGGTTGATGATGATTTGAACATCTTCGATCGCAATTTCGTCTATAGCAATGGCTATGCCTGTGGCTGGCGCGACGTCCGCGAGCAATCGCTGACGCTCTGCCGCCCGCTCAGCGCGCAGCTGACTGCCCAGACGCTCCCACTCTCGATCACTTAAAGCCGGTGTCGGCGGTGGCGCAACGGGGGCGAGTTTGGCTTGGGTAACGGTTGTTCTGACACCCGACAAGCGGATAGCACCGACCTGCGTTTCGCCGCCAAGCAGAGCGAAGATAGATAATCCGATATCTAAGTTGGCGATTTCCGCGCGGATACTGGCGTCAAAGTCAGTTTTAGCGGGCAGTACAATTGAAGTATCCCCAAGGTTAATTTCCAAGCGAGGAAAGAGGGATAGATTGGTGTCGCCTTGTACGCGGAGTTCGGCACCGCTTTTCTCGTGCACGGCCTCTTCAGCCAAGGCGATGATCTGCGCCTCGTCAATAAACATCGGCACAAACACGATAGCCAAGACGGATAGCGCGACAATTACACCGAGTAACCAAATAATAAAAATCATCACCGTATCCTTGTCGTGGGGATAGTTATGTCGCTAATTGGATAATTGGTTGTCTAGATAAGAAATCAGGATAGCAGAGCTGTCAGTCGGCGGCTGTAGTGAATTGTTGTTGGTGTCGATGTTCTACATGGTGCCGCAGGATTCGGGCGCGCTCCCGTTTTATTTTTGGATCATTTTTAACCGCCCATAAATTGTCGCGGGCGCGGCGATAACTGACCTCAATGTCGACAATAGGTTCAGGGTAGTCGACGGGTTGGATCATGCGTTCAAGATCGCCCATTAGCCAGGGCTGATGGACCAGCGGTGTTGGTAACGCGGCGAGCTCAGGTACCCAGCGACGAATAAAAACACCCTCCGGGTCGTGCTCCAGTGACTGTTTTACCGGGTTATAGATACGAATGGTATTGATACCGGTGACACCCGCTTGCATCTGCATTTGCGCATAGTGAATGCCGGGCTCGAAATCTAAAAATAATGACCCTAGCCAGGCTGCACCGTCACGCCAATCCTGCCAGAGATGATGGCAAAGAAAGCTCACCAGCATTGCCCTCATACGGAAATTGATATAGCCGGTGGCCACTAAGCAGCGCACGCAAGCATCGACGAGCGGATAGCCGGTTTGCCCCTGCTGCCACGCAGTGAGTAGCGCCGTATTGTTGTCTCTTGGCTGCGCTAAAAAACCGCGGTTGATGGGTTCAAATTCCATACGGCACTCCATTTCGAATTTCTGGATGAAATGACAATGCCAATGCAGTCTTGATTCAAACGCTGCTAATGCACGCTTCCAGCCTCCCTGTTGCCGGCGCCTCGCAAGGGCCTTTGAAACTTGCCTGATGCTGAGGTTACCCCAAGCTAAATAAGGGGATAGTCGTGAACAGTGTGCGCGACTCGCTTCGGGTTTGGATATTGCGCGCTGGTAATGCTGGGCGCGCTCACCTAAAAAGCGACTCAGGCAATCGTAGGCGGCGGTCTCTCCGCCAACTTGGAATTCGGCGTGTTGACACTGCCATTGAGGTAATCTGTGGCAGCGCGCAGCAACCAGAGGCTCCGGCAATGTGCTCTGCATTGTGCTGAGTCTGCTCAGATCAGCTTGTGCTAGAGGGGCGGCCATCATTTTATGCCACTGTTTGTTCCAGCCCTGTCGATCTTTACGGCCACGTTCAATACCGTTGGTTTGCCATTCTCGCCAAACAATGCCGGCAGATTTTGTAAAAGCGCTGATTGCGCGATCTCTCGCATAGGTTACTTCAAGCCCCGTTTCCTCATAACTGAGCAATTGTTTGATCGGAGCGCTCAAATGTAGCTGTTGTAAAAGGGCAACAGGGTCGCCCTCTAAAACATGAATACAGCTGCCAGTAGGGGCGAGTTTGGCATTCATATCGGCCAGTGACTGTGCGATGAAATGCCAGTGCCGGCGTCTATAGTGAGGGTCTTTTAGCAGTGCCACCTCGACGATGTAGAGCATCAATAGAGGCTCGTCGAGACTAATTGCCGCGGCGAGTGGTTCGTGATCATGTAAGCGCAGATCACGCTTAAACCAAACAATGTTCATCGGCTGAGATCTGCAGCGGTTGCCAGTAATGGGTTGTCTACCATCGCCCCTGTCGTCAGATCGCACAACTCAATTTTGCCGCGCGTCATCGCGTTCCGAATGAGGTGGTAGGCCTCTCTATCGAAGCGTCTCACCGGCCCATTTTTGAGGGCTATTTGCGCCGCTTTTGGCACATCGAAGCTGCCAATATACGCCCAGTGATTGACGGCATGATACTGAATAGCCGGTTGGCCGGGCAGCGCCGTGATATTGCGCTCGCGCAGCATGAGTGGACCCGTGAATGGCCAGGCAGCAATACGTTCGGTGTCTAGCACTGACAACAGCCGGGCATTGTGGGAGTCGACGCTTTCCTCGCCGGTGCAGGCGCCATCACAGTGTTTTAGCTGAAATTGAAAGCAGGGTCCCTGACCATTCTCTAGTCCTAGGGCTTGCAAGCATAATCCTTGATCTCGGGCGTGACGCCTTAAAGTGGTGTCGATATGACGCTTGTTGTTGAATAGACCATAACTGTCC
The DNA here is from genome assembly GCA_963926105.1 of uncultured Luminiphilus sp. GTDB lineage: Bacteria > Pseudomonadota > Gammaproteobacteria > Pseudomonadales > Halieaceae > Luminiphilus. The sequence goes on from CAWUVW010000009.1 coordinate 26,811, forward strand.
TGACTGCGTTCGGCTATCGGCGAAAAGCTGCTGGGCTGTGGTTGTAAAAAACCACTGTTTACCTGTTTGAGCTCAATACTCCACAACGTTCGAACCTGTCGTTGGCGGCGATTATAGAGCGGTGTTTCTGCCTTGATCGCCGCATTTTCAATGAGTAAGGCGCCGACTTCTCCTGCACTGGCTTGCACATCGATGCGTCGAACTTGGCTCATCATACGCTGATGGCGCCCCGGCTTACGCCCCTCGTTAAAGTGCGACATGACGCGACTATGGATATCAACGCTCTTGCCGATATAGAGTAAACTATCGTTGTCTCCGTAGAATCGGTACACACCACTAAAGCGCGGCAAGGTCTCGACCGAATCCCCTGTCACGGAGAGCACAACATTTTTGATAGAGAGTTTCCCTAAATCTGGCATCATGTCCCTATGATCCGACGTCTAGCAGCCAGTGATAAGCCTCGTCCCGTTTTTGTCCCAGTGGACTCGGCGCCTCAATACCTCCCGCACCTAAAACAGCCAGAGACATTGGCCATGGGTTTAGCGTCAGTAGATAACAACTGGCTAGACTCATGCAACAATCCTAAGGCGTGGCGAGACTATAAGATCGGACAACGCCAACATCTTGGTGATGATGTTTATCGTGTGTTGCCCGAATCTTTGCCGGCTTGTGGAGAGTTTGCTCGTCTAATAGACGGGGTGATCGATACCGAGAGCGAGGCAAAAAACTTGGCATCAGCGGATGACCCAAACGAACTGCTTTGGGAGGCCTCGCTGCGTGTTCCCGAAGATTTGGTCATTATGATGCCGAGTCGTGCAGGATACTGCATCGCGGCGGCGAGCTTATGTAGTCCGAGCCATTGGCGACTCCGTGAGAAAATCGGCTTGCCGCTCGCCCGTGTGCACGATCCTATTCCACAAATTCATGAAACCTTAACGCCCATGATCGATCGCTTTTTTGAGCGGCTGCGTCATCTCAAGCCGATTGAGCGATTCAACTGGTCTTTGCAAGAAGACGCCCAATATTTTGCTTGGCCGGCCGATGAGTCGGCGCCTTTTGATGCGGAAACGCCGTTATTTTATCGTGTTGAGCGACAGACATTGCGGCGTTTGCCCAAGTCCGATGCCGTCGCGTTTACGATTCGAGTGTTTATGTCGCCACTTGAATCGCTGACAGAGACACCAGGGGCATTAACCGCGCTGCTCAATGCGATTGATGACACACCGCCAGATATTGCCTCCTATAAGAATTTTCCTCGGTTTGCGCTGGCCTTGGACAAGTATCGGACAATGGCAAACCAGGCCTAATTGCCTCGCGTATTAGTCGTATCAAGATATTGAGGTATTCCACCGATGAAAATGACATTGCAGGAGCTTGGTCGACGATCCGCGGAGGTGGAGAAGATTTTTATCGAGTCGGTGGATCTCAGTTTATATATTGCTCAAGCGGTCATAAACGGCGAAGAACATTTACTTGCCGAAAATAATGGCAAGGTACTAAAACGCATTAATCTTTTAGCGATGAAGCGCTGTTTAAAAGCGCAACTGCGCTGCCAATTAGTGCTGCGTCATCGCAGCGCCTACGACGAAATGGTAGGGCATAACTACAGCGCCAACAGCAATACCATGGAACTGCCGCTAGGGGACCAGCCGCTACCTGATTGGTTAAATTGAAACGCCGTGCTGGTCACTACAAAGGGCGAGGGTGGTTGTCATGTAGGCCATCAAGGACGGTTTAAATCGTCTTCATCGATATTATGGCCCCAATCACGCTTGGCTTGCAGATAACGTATATTACATTCATCAACACCCGAGACGTGCTTGACACGAATCAAGTTGGTTACGCCCATATCGTTCAGGTCAGTGATTTTTTTGGGGTTGTTGGTCAATAAACGCAGTGTTCGTCCACGACCAAAGTGGTGCAGCAGCGTGGCGGCATCACTGAAGTCTCGGGAGTCGTCCGGTAAGCCGAGTGAGCGATTGGCCTCGTAGGTGTTTTCGCCTGAGTCTTGGAGTAAATAGGTTGCGGCCTTAGCCCACAAGCCAATGCCACGACCTTCATGCCCGGCCATGTAGACCAAATAGCCACCCTCCGGATCCTCAGCGATGCGATCGATCGCAGCTTCTAATTGCGGCCCACACTCGCAACGCCGCGATCCAAAAACGTCGCCTGTTAAACAGTTTGAATGGACGCGTACCAATGGTGATTTAGCGTTTTCTGGTGAGCCAATAACCAGGACACTATTTACCGCCATACTCGATGCGAGGTCTGAAAAAAGATGTTGGCCACCTTGCTCACGCAACGTAGAGGCCAGCGCTTCAACTTCATGCAGTTCGGTGCTGCGCACTGCCGCATACCACTGAGCTAGGAGCGGTTGGGCGCTGCGGCCTATAGGCAATGGAATGGGGCCGAGTAAATTGAGCGCACGCTGGCCACCGGCAGGAAGCACGTCGTCGTCGATGCGATCTCCGTCCGCGTTAATCCGTATAAGCTTGCCTTTGCTGATTAAGCGCTGGCGAATTTCCGGATTTAAATAAGTAAACATGGTATCTCACTGTTGTCTGCTGAGCAGTTCCGCAGGTCGCTATGATCTGCCTTGAGCGTGTGCATTCTAACGTAAGAGGGGTCAGGTGCCCATGTCAGATCTGCGCGCTATACCGCGGGCTGTTGCTGCGTAATACAATGAACCCCGCCACCCATAGCAAACAGTACGCGTCCTTCTACGCCACAGATTGCGCGATTTGGATAGAGCTCGGCGAGTTGTTCTTGTGCAATATCATCCTGACGGTCGGCGAAGGTTGGAACAATAACGGCGTCGTTGCAGACATAGTGGTTAATATAGCTGTAATCGACCCAGTCTCGGTTGTCCTTTACGGTCGTCGGGGCGGGGACTGCGATAACACTTAAGCCTTGATCTTCGAGTATCGTGCGCACTGTGTTAAATAATGCAAAGTCGGGATGCGCCGGGTCCTTTTGTTGGTGTAATACGACGCGTCCATCGGGGATGAAACAGGCAACAATATCTACGTGACCGCGAGTACCATGGTCTAAGTAGTCGCGATACAGACCCTTGGGTAGCCATATGGCTTGCTCGGTACCCAGCGCACGATGTATTTCCTCCGAGATCGCCGCGCGGGACCAGTTTGGATTCCGGCCAGGGTCCAGTTGCACCGAATCTGTTAATAAGATGCGGCCTTGGCCATCGACATGAATGCCACCGCCTTCATTGGTCAGGGGCGAAGACTCCCACTTGACGCCCGCGATCTCACACACCTTGCGTGCTACGGCGGCATCGGTGTTCCAATCAAAGGCGGTATGATCTCCCCAGCCGTTAAATACCCAGTCTATCCCCAGCAGATTACCGCCATCGTGGACGAATGTTGGGCCAGTATCTCTAAGCCAGGCGTCATCAAGCGGACAGATATGGCAGCTCACGGCAGCTGATAATAAACGCTTGGCAATGGACTTATCTGCACTGTTAACTAACATGTGCACGGGTTCATGATCAACAATGGTATTGGCAACCGTCGCCCAGGCGCGTTGCACGTCGTCGCGACTGACCCCACTGCCGGGGTACGCGTCGCTTGGGAAGCCCATAAATGTTGAGGTATGAGGTGCCCATTCGGGCGGCATAAAGCGTGTTTGTGTGCAGCTACTCATGAGGCTGAAATTCCAGGAATACCACCGTTTACACCTTGGCCGTCTGCACCTCGCGGATTCCGAATTGGAGCGACGAGGGCGCTGTAACTATCGGGGCGACGTGTGCCAAAAAATGGGAACAAAGTGAGCCAGTCTTCGCGTTCACCGAGATCAATATCTGCCACCAACACAGCCGCGAGATCTCGGGGCGCCGACACGAGTATCCGGCCAAAAGGGTCGACAATAAAACTACTACCATAAAACTGCAGCTGTCCCTCGGCGCCAAAACGGTTAGGGACCGCAATAAATAAGCCGTTCGCGATCGCGTGGCCAACGATAACTTGGCGTAGTAGCGGCTCGGTATCAAAGTTCGGATGATCGGGTTCGGAGCCTATCGCGGTGGGGTAGGCCAGCAGTGCTGCACCACCGAGCCCATAGCTTCGTGCTACCTCAGGGAACCATTCATCCCAGCAAGTGGGCAGTCCGAGCGCTAACGCTCCGCTATCGAGTGGAATTCGATGCACAGGATAGGGTGCATCTGCCGGGCCGGGCTCAAAGTAATGATCTTCGAAGTAACCCGCGGTGACGGGAATATGGAGTTTACGTGTTTGGGCGATGCACTCCCCATTCGGTGCGACCACCATCGCTGTGTTGAACCCGCGTCCATCGGCGGCACCAGACAGTTCGAAAAGCGACGCATGAACATGAATGTCGTAACGCGCGGCCATTGTTGCTGCGAACTGATGCGTCGGACCGCCTTGTAACGGTTCGGCGAGTTGATCAGCGCGACCCGCAGGTAGCGTATCGGCTGGATAGCGCGACAGCGTCAGCTCGGGCAGGAACACGATTTCTGCGCCTGCATCCGCGGCGGCCGCGATGCCCGTCTCGAGCTGGGCTTTGTGTGCGATGGGGTCGCTAAGCCAATTAACTTGTAGTAGCGAGATCGTCAGCGGGTGCTCACTCCGTGCTTTGTTTCTGCACGGGCTTGTCTGTTTGGCATTACGGAAAATATTCATACTTTGGCACCTAATAATCGCGGTTAAAAGTCTATTCTATCGCGGTCATTCTGCAAGTGCGGCTGTTAAGTCGGCCGCAATGTATCGGCGGCGAATTGGGCGCGCCGAAATGGTATTGTATAATGCATCAAGAAAATAAGATTTAACCCAACAAGGGAGTCAGTGATGAACGCTATAACCGAAGTGAACCCAGCAGCGAGCAGTAGCGATATGGATGCGGCCGCTATTCAAGCCATGTTAAAGAAGGCATTTGATGATCAGCGCGAGGCGTATCTCGATTATCCAATACCCACGCTCGCTGAGCGCAAAGACGATTTGGGGCGTTTACACCGCATGGTCAGTGAAAACGTTGACGCAATTTGTGCGGCAATCAGCGCCGACTATGGCAATCGTTCACGGCATGAGAGTTTATTTGCCGAAATTATCACTGCGCTGGACAACTTGCTCGATACCCGTAAAAAGGTGGGTAAGTGGATGCGGCCCCAAAGCCGGCATGTTGATCAAATGACGTTCCCGTTGGCTAAGAATCGTTTGATTCCCCAGCCACTGGGGGTTGTTGGTTTGATTATCCCTTGGAACTTCCCGATTAACCTGACGTTCTGTCAGCTGGCCGCAGCCTTTGCAGCGGGCAATCGCGCGATCGTCAAAATGTCTGAAAACTCGCGCAATTTGACCCGCTTGCTCATTGAGTTAACACCGGGATACTTCGATCGCACTAAGCTGCAGTTTTTTGAAGAAACTGGCGGTGTGGGTGTTCAGTTTTCACAAATCCCCTTCGATCTAATTATTTTCACAGGATCGGGTAATACCGGTCGTGCGGTCATGGCGTCGGCGTCAAAGAATTTGACCCCCGTCATACTAGAGCTTGGCGGTAAGGCGCCGGCGGTGATTGACCCAGCCTATCCAACAGCAAAAGCTGTTGAGCGCATTATGTTTACTAAGCAGTACAACGCAGGACAGATTTGTACCAACGTTGACTACGTCTTTGTGCATAAAACCAAGCGCGATGAATTTGTACGGCTGGCGAGTGAGTGGCTGAAAAAGCACGTGCCCGATATTAATAGTGTCGACTACACTTCGGTGATCGATGATCGATCATTCCGTCGCTTACAAGACACCATTGCTGACGCGCAAGCCAAAGGCGCGACGGTCATTAATGCGACTGGGCAAGAAGCCAACGCTGAACTGCGCAAGATTCCTGTGACCTTGGTACTCGATACTACCCCCGAGATGACGATTCGTCAGCGTGAAACTTTCGGTCCGCTACTGATGGTGATGGAGTATGAAAACCCTGAGGATGTGGCTCAATACGTCAATGCGGGTGATCGCCCGTTAGCGCTTTACCCGTTTAGTAATGACAAAGGCTTGGTGCAGTACTATGTCGACCACATCATGTCCGGCGGTGTGTCGGTCAATGATGCATTGTTTCATGTGGCGCAGCACGATTTACCCTTTGGTGGTGTCGGCCCCAGCGGTATGGGTCACTACCATGGCTATGAGGGTTTTGTGTCCTGCTCGAAGTTGCGGCCTATTTTCTACCAGGGACCTTTTGCACTAATGAAACACTTGGCGCCACCTTATGGAAAGTTCGCCGACAAAGCGTTGGGTTTGGTGCTTAAAATGAAGTCGTGAGACGCGCGCTTTAAACAGACTGCATACGCCAAGCCACAGAGTATCGTGGCTTGGATGAGCCGAGCGATTAGTCGATAAGCCTTGTGTTAATCGGCTTTTTTTGTGGCGCGTTTTCGAACCCAACGGCTGATAAGCCAAACAGAGAGCAGCACGCCGGGCGCCGCAACGCCGGTAATTAAACGCGGCTCAAGCGACAAGCCACTGGCTTGCGCGGCCTCCAGCATGTAGTTGAATAAGCCCAAGGCATAATAGCTGATAACGAAAATCGAGAAGCCTTCCACCGCTTGTTGCAAGCGGACTTGGATTGCAGCATTGCGACTCATTTCCTCCATCATTTGATGGCTCTGTCGGGTCTGGGTCATCGTAACCATCGAGTTGAGCAGTGTAATAGCGCGGGCAATCCGCTGGGCGAGTTCATCGATGCGTCGTTCAGCGGCGTCGCAGGTACGCATTGCCGGCTGTAAGCTACGGAGTAAAAATACTGAGTAACGTGGCTGTGTGATCACGCGCTCTTCTCGCAGCTCCCTCAGGCGCTGCTCAACAATACGAGAATAAGCACGCGCTGCGGCAAATCGGTAGCTGCTCGTGGCTGCAAGGTGCTCAATACGTGCGGCCATCATCGATAGTTGCGTGAGTAGTGCCTCGTGATCAATATCTTTGTCAGCTTTGGCAAGCACTGCCATCAATGGGCCAAGGCGACCTTCTAGTGTGCTTAAAGTAGACATTGTTTGGCGCGCCAATGGCAGTGCAGTCATTGCCTGCATGCGATAGCTTTCGCTCTCTAAGATTCGCTGTAGTAGACGCCCCGTTGCACTTGTGGGTAAGTCGTGATCAATGAGTACGATACGGGTATAGCCTTCGGCATCGAGACTAAAGCTCGACCAGAGACTGGCTTTGCCATCTGCAACGGGCCCCCCGTAGAGGTTATCAGCACCAAGAAGGCTGCGAATGGTGTCTCTGTCGATTGCGTCAACCGGTTGCTTCAAAACTTCGACTTTGACACCACATATGAGTGAGCCGCCAAAAATCGTTTGTAGCTCAGCAGGCGCAAGCTGACTTGCAATTTCGCTAAACGGCGGACTGCCATTACCCGGCACAAGACAGGTAACACTATCTGCTTCGGTGTGACCTTCCCATTTCACCAGCGCACTGCCGATTTGAGCTAAGTGATAACGGCTATCTGAATTGGGTGTCATCTGACCATAAGTTGCGCAGAGGTCAACAAAATTATTGCGCACTGTACTGACAGGCATATCGCGGTGAAATACTTGATGGCTACATCGGTATGGCGCTTCCATTATGGCCACGGGTCGCGCGTGCCATTCGCTATTAAGTTTTGCGCGCACGGCGAGTGGAGACGGCTTTTCTACTGCCGGCGCGGTAGTGGCCGTTGCTGGCAAATTTTCATTATCTGGTTGTTCTGATTGATGCGTCATGTCGCCGCCGAATTACATAATCAAGAGAGAGTGATATCGTAAAGTCTTCGTTCAATTGTGCCTATTAAGCAATGCACTGCACATTTTAGCTGAATTGTGTGGCTGCTCCCGCATTAGTTATTGCTCAGGGCGTAAAGCGATATGCCACTTGTCGATACAGTCCGCATTTTATAGGGTCATCTGGTTGCGCAGTTAGGGTGATTAAGTCTCTGCCAATGGTAGCGGCTTGTTATCTTTGGCATGAAGATTTGGTTAAAAAACCGACATTCGTGGAGTGCCGGTTTTTTGGGTCCATTTCATACTTTGTCAGTATGCTTACTCTGCTGCGGCTGCCAGAGGTGGGAAGTTTTGTAGTACCAGCCGCGCGGCACCATCAATTTTTGCTTGGTTTTTGATGGCATCGCCGTCGAGCTTAGATTGTGTAACACTTCGCCATACCGACTTGCCAGACTCTGGCTCGATCATATCGATGATAAAAGTGCCCTGCGTATAGTTATTCACCGACACTTCAGTGTTGTTAAAGCAGCTGTAACAGTTGTAGCCCGCGTAGCGGTTATAGCGGTTATAGCGGCTATAGCCCGCTGTCATACCGTAGCTTGGCGAGTTATAGGTGCGAACATCGGTCTTGTCAGCGGTATTTAAGTGCCAGCTAATAAGCAAATCCGCGTCGTTTGTTTCGCTCACTAAAGTAAAGCCCTTGGCTTCCAAAGCGTTTTTTAACGCAGCGTCGATACGGTCGCGTTGAAAATTAGTCATTTGGGTTGGATTGTCGCCGGTGGTACGGCCACTTAGCGCATAAAAACCAATTTTTTTGTCGCTATTGAAGTCATGGCTTGGGGCAAAGTCAACATTTGGCTTCGGTGGCGCGCTACTGCATGCGGCCAGCATGGAAAATGTAATTGCTGTGAAAACAGCGCCGAGTGTGCAACGGTTAATCGGCATAATAGGGCTCCTTATAAGGTTTTATGTCGGCTCAATAGCGACAAGGTTAGCACACAACAGTAAGGCTAATTGCTATCGCGTCTGTGTTGTAAACAGTATTTAGGGGGGGTATCTCTGGTGTCATCGGTGCATAGTTGAGTGAGGGGGAATGACACCGCTGAAATCTGCCTGTACAGCCTAGTTCCCAGGCATGCCGGGGCAGTTGCGCAATAAATACTGAATTGCCTCAACGTGACGCCGCGACGCCCCTCCAAGGTCTGCTATCTGTTGCGCGCGCGCGGTTTGCCAGCGCCTATAATTAGCTGGGAGTATGGCGCTCAGGCGAGTTTCGAGTGACTCAATTGGGGGTAACAGCAGATGACGTCGCTTAGCGACATCCGCCAGCCAGCGTTGCACGTCGTCTGCAAAATATTGGTTAATGACCTTGCGAACGATATCGACTTTGGGTGATTTCAATGTAGGGCTGCACAGTGGTTTGCCGAGACTTGCTTCGGCGAGTATCGCATCTGCCTGGGCAAGCATTGCGCTTTGTACATTGGCGGCCTCCAACAGCGCACCGCCATCTCCTGCACGCAGTTTTGCTAACAACTGCTCGAATGCCATATTGTCGACGCGGTAGTCGCCTGCCAGCCAACTCTTGGTTAGGATATCTAGGCGCTGGAGGGTGTCCGTGACATCGTTATTTGTGTGGGCAGGGTAGTCGCTCAGTGTGTTGGGTATCTGCCAAAATTGCTGAAACTCAGGGCCCGCTAGAATGGCGTTATAGAGACTAATAGGCAGTTCATTGCGACGGCTGTCAGCCATGATTGAGAGTTGCTCGGCTAAGCTGCTCCTATTAGTGGTGCGCATTTCTGCGATACAAGCAGGCGCAAGGTCCAAAAACTCTAAGTCAAGTAGCAGTCGTTGTGACGGGGTCGCAGTGCGTCCCAAGGCGCTATTGCGCCGGCCTAGATTGATCTGCAGTGCACAGCCTGAAAGCGATAAAAAATCTAGTACGTCTATCGTGCTGCGTGTGACCGGCAGTGCCGTTAAGTCAGCGGCGCTTATACGCGCTGTTGCAGAGAGCAGTCGCTCGGGGAGCGCTTCATCGAGGGCGCCAGCCAGACGCTTGAGGTATTGGTCTAAGCGTTCGGGGCCGTCCTCAGACGCCCCGCAAGCCGTTAATAAAAGCGCCAGTAGCGACGTCGCAATGACTGGACCGATCCGAGTCAACGTCAGCCTGCTAGCTGTGCGGCCGCACGTTGTTGCCAGCTCGCAATAGCACTGTGTGCTTCTGAAGGCGTTATTTTTGCAGCCCATCCCGCAAACTCAAGCGCTATAAGCAGATCTATGTCAGCAAATGAGAAGTTACTGCCTGCTACAAAATCACGTTCGGCTAAATGCCGATTGATGTCCTCAAATGCATGACTGAGTCGCTCACGCCCGCGCTCTGCTAATGCAGGGATTTGCGCATATGGCTTGGTGCCAGGAAGACCACGATCTGCAAAAGCTGGATGGCTGTTGCGAAAAGCCTCGGCAACGGCAATATAAAAGGTATTAAAAATACGGTGATTCCAGTTGAGAATGGTTGCTTTTTCAAGGGGTGTAATCCCCAGCAGCGGCTTTTCAGGGAAGATTGACTCGAGATAGTGAGCAATAGCAATAACCTCGGTAAGTCGCGAGCCGTCTTCTAATACCAAGGTGGGCAGCGTACCTTCTGGCACGACCGCCAGATAGCTTGCCTCATGCTGGCCGAGCTTGCTCATGTCTATTTGCTCGTTATTCAAACGAATGCCTTTGTAATCCATGAATCTTTTTAGGCGTGCGGGGTTAGGTGCGCTATCAAAAGTGTACAGTTTCATGAGCAATCCTTGTTGTGTTTAAAAACCGCGTTTCACTCAAAAATACAATGAGATCAACGCAGCTGCTGGTGGGAGACTGCCAATTTAGCAAAACTTGGCACTAGTTACTCACTGTTATTGCCAATCTCAGTTTCAGAAAGCTGCAGCAATGGCTATACTGCGCCGCCAGATACTTAGGAGATTGACCCATGCGAATTATCGCTTTTGTATTGGCGCTTTTACCCATGACGCTGTTGGCGGTTGAATTAACGGGTGCTCAGCGCAGTGCCATTGAAGATCGGATCAAGCCCTATAGCCAGGTTTGCTTGCCCGGTGAAGAGTGCGGCGGTGCTGCAGCATCGGTTGCGAGCGGTACTCGCTCAGGTAAAGATATTTACGCCGCCGCCTGTGTTGCCTGTCATAGTTCGGGTGCTGCTGGTGCGCCAATAGTAGGTGATGCTGCTGCATGGTCGCCACGTCTTGCTAAGGGCATGGACGCGCTTTACGACAGCGGTGTCAACGGCGTGCCCGGCACAGGTATGATCGCCAAAGGTGGATGTGCTCAGTGCTCGGATGACGAAATTAATGCTGCCGTCGATTATATGGCCGACAACAGTCGGTAAAGTGTATTCAAGCGACAGCCGATCTTGACCGGTTGTTGCTTGAGCGGCATTAGCTTTCACTGACGACAGGTCTATAGCTCATGGCCTCGAGTAGGTGGTCTTGCTCTACCTGCAGTTTCCCTCCCATATCCGCCAGTGTCCGCGCTACGCGAAGACAGCGATGAACGCTACGTGCCGACAATTTAAGCCGATCGCAGGCGGCGGTGAACCACTGCTCGGTTGACGCGTCGAGATCGACCGCTGCGAGCAGCGTATCTCCCTCTAGTTGAGAATTCAAAAACCCTTGCCTCTCCCGCTGTAAGGTTTGTACTGATGTGACACGCGCGCGAATGATCGCGCTGGATTCGCCATTATCTGTACTGGCGAATAAATTATTTGCTTGTTGTCTCTCTAATGCGAGATGCAAATCAATACGATCTGTAAGCGGTCCAGAGACCTTATTCTGGTAGCGATTTATAACGTCTGAACTACAACGGCAGGCTGTATCTGCACTGCCTGCATAGCCGCAGGGACATGGATTCATCGCAGCGACGAGCTGGAATCGGGCCGGATATCGATATTTACCCTTGGCGCGGGCGATCATGACCTCGCCAGACTCGAGTGGTTGTCGCAGATTGTCCAGTACATGCCGCGAAAACTCGGTAAGTTCATCGAGAAATAACACGCCTCCGTGCGCCAAACTAATTTCACCTGGCAGCGCTTGTGCGCCACCGCCAATCAATGCTGCAGCGCTCGCTGAGTGATGAGGTGCCCGAAACGGCCTTTGCCCTTCGATTGAATGATGGTCGTCGCACAGGCCCATCAAATCAGCAATCAAGGTTTGTGTTAACTGCTCATCTTTCTGGCTCGGTGGTAGGAGATCGGGCAAGCGTGAAGCCAGTAATGTTTTACCGGCACCGGGCGGGCCTACAAACAAGAGGTGGTGGCCACCACTGGCGGCGATCTCGAGTGCGCGCTTAGCGGCATGTTGTCCGCGCACATCGCGTATATCGCGCGAAAATTTTTGGACTGACTGGAGCTGCCTGCGACGAGCGAGTGGCGGCGAGGGGTTCTTGAGGTGGGCACAAAGCGTTAATAAATCAGGTGCGCCCACTACCTGGCTGTTAGGCACTTCGGCCAGTCTGGCCGCCACGATCTCAGGTACCGCGCAGAGGTTCCCCTGTGCAGTCGCACCAGCCACAGCGCTGAGTAAGCCTCGGCAGGCACGTAAACTACCATCGAGACCTAGCTCGCCAAATAATTCGCGACCATTTAACGCTTCTGCGGGGAATTGTCCCGATGCGACCAAGATACCCATGGCGATGGGGAGGTCAAAGCGCCCCCCGGTTTTTGGCTGGTCAGCCGGCGCTAAATTAACCGTAATGCGGTAGTCGGGCCAGTCAAAATAGGAGTTGATCAGTGCGCTGCGAACGCGTTCGCGCGCTTCACGCACGGTACTCTCGGGCAATCCAACAATGGTGAAGCTCGGTAAGCCAGCGCTGAGATGTATTTCTACATTAACCACGGGTGATGCCAGCCCAGCACATGCACGGCTGAGCACAAAAGCAGTGTTCATGAGTCATCCTTGAAAAGTTGGCGCAGCCATCCTTGGCTCCGCTTTGGGGATTAGGGTTGTTCGCGTTGTGTGTTCTCCAGTTGCTCCGTCAAATCGGCCAATGCTTGCTCGAGCGCTTTAACTCGGCTTTGTATGCGTTTGAGTACGGCAGTTTGCGCATCGAATTCTGCTCGAGTGACGACATCGAGTTTGTTGAGTGCGGCTTGGGCGAGCATCTTGGCATTGCGATCGATCTGATCACGCACCGGATTCTCATCGCCCAGTAGCTGCTCAAACAGATTGCCAAACGGGCCACTGCGTTTGTGGTTGGGTTTTTGCTCGTCATTCATTGCGTTGGTCCGTTACAGGTCAGGGGGACAATGTAACGCACTGGAGTTCAGCATTCATCCATCTAAATTGCCCAAATTTAGCGCGCACTACGCACCAAATAAGCGCGCGACATCATGATGGATGACGAAGGTATCTAATTAAAGAACCCTTAACCTATTGATTTAATTTAGGAAATATATAATTGGTGCGAATTTGGCAATAACAATTCCGAACAGGTCCGTTCAACTAGGCGGCCAAGCCTTATCCCAGAGGGTGCCGCTCAACACACTACATAGAGGATTACGTATGAAGTTTGTAAAACCACTCATTGTCAGCGCCGCCATAGTCGTTCCCACGCTACTGGCTTCAGCCACCGTAAATGCAGCGGAGGTCAGCGGTAATGTTGCGCTAACCACAGATTACCGTTTCCGTGGTATCTCGCAATCAGATAGTGCGCCCTCGATTCAAGGCGGTTTTGACGTCGCCTTTGATTCGGGTCTTTATATGGGTACTTGGGGCGCCGCCGTTGATTTTGATAGCAGCAGCGATGTGGGGCTAAACGGCGGTATTGAGCTCGATTACTACATCGGCTATGGCAGTGACATTGGCGAGTCAGGTGTCAGCTTTGACATCGGTTACATCTATTATGACTACCCCCAGGACGAAGCGCTGCTTGGCGATTATCAAGAATTATATGGCGCTCTCTCGTTGTCAGATTTCACTGTAGGCATCAATTACTCAGATGATTATTGGGGCGAAGCAGGTAAGTTCTACTACGTCTACGGTAGCTACAGTATTGCACTGCCTAACGACTTCAGCCTGGACCTTTTGATTGGTCAGGGTAACTACGACGAAGTGATTTATCTGTCAGAAGGTGCCGATACCCACATCAATTGGGTTGTAGGCGTCAGCAAATCGTTGGCCGACCTTGATTTCACGCTGGCCTATGAAGATACCGATCTTAGTGAGGCGGAAACCTACGGCTACGATTGGGCGCAAGCAACAGTGATTTTCACAGTTGCCAAGAGCCTTTAAGACAAGCCCATTTCGCGCCCCAAGGTGGGGCGCTTCCAATCGGAGGAATATATGAAACTGATTACCGCAGTGATCAAGCCCTTCAAGCTCGATGATGTTCGCGAAGCATTATCGCAAATCGGAGTGCAGGGTATTACCGTCAGCGAAGTCAAGGGTTTTGGTCGGCAGAAAGGCCACACCGAACTCTATCGTGGTGCCGAATACGTGGTCGACTTCTTGCCCAAAATCAAGATTGAGGTGGCTGTGAAGGCAGATACGGTTGACTCAACTATCGAAGCGATTACCAAAGCGGCTCAAACCGGCAAGATCGGTGACGGCAAAATCTTTGTATCTGCACTCGAACAAGCCATCCGCATCCGCACCGGTGAAACCGGTGAGTCAGCGATCTAACTCAGGACAGGAGCGAGAGAACACTTATGGAAAACGAAATCTTTCAGTTGCAGTACGCGCTAGACACCTTTTACTTCTTGGTGTGTGGTGCGCTAGTTATGTGGATGGCAGCCGGTTTTGCAATGCTCGAGGCAGGTCTCGTACGCAGCAAAAACACGGCTGAGATTCTTACCAAAAACGTTGTTTTATTTGCCGTTGCGTCGACCATGTACATGGTGTGCGGATACGCGCTCATGTATGGCGGTGAGTTATTCCTCAGCTCGATTACCGGTGACGGCGTCGCCGGCGCGGAAGAGGCGGCAACGTACGCACCTTCTGCAGACTTCTTCTTTCAGGTCGTATTCGTTGCTACTGCAATGTCAATTGTGTCTGGTGCCGTTGCTGAGCGTATGAAGTTGTTTGCGTTCTTGGCTTTTGCTGTCGTCATGACCGGTTTAATCTATCCAATGGAAGGTAGCTGGACTTGGGGTGGTAACTCGGTATTTGGTCTGTACTCACTGGGCGACCTCGGCTTCTTAGACTTCGCGGGCTCCGGCATCGTACATATGGCGGGTGCATCTGCTGCACTTGCGGGTGTTTTGTTGGTCGGTGCGCGTAAAGGTAAGTACGATGCCAACGGCGCAATCAATGCGATCCCGGGGGCTAACTTACCGTTGGCCACTTTGGGTACGTTCATCCTGTGGTTGGGTTGGTTTGGCTTCAATGGTGGCTCGGTCCTTGCTACGGCATCGGTTGACTCTGCAAACGCGGTCGCTGTGGTCTTTATGAACACCAACGCCGCTGCCGCTGGTGGTTGTATTGCCGCATTGATTACCGCCCGCCTTATGTTTGGCAAGTCTGATTTGACCATGGCATTGAACGGCTGCCTCGCTGGCTTGGTAGCCATCACAGCAGGTCCAGACACGCCTTCAGCACTCCAGGCGACATTGTTCGGCGGTTTGGGTGGTATTTTGGTTGTGATCTCTATCATCACCTTGGATAAGCTGAAAATTGATGATCCGGTCGGTGCGATTTCTGTGCACGGTGTTGTGGGTCTGCTCGGATTGTTGTTGGTGCCGGTGACTAACGGCGATGCCAGCTTTAGCGGTCAAATCATTGGCGCGCTGACAATCTTTGGCTGGGTATTCGGTGCCTCGTTGGTCACCTTCTTCATCATCAAGACTGTCTTAGGTCTGCGTGTTTCTGAAGAGGAAGAGTACGAAGGTTCGGATCTCGCTGAGTGCGGTATGGAAGCGTATCCAGAGTTTACGCGTTCGCGTTAATTCACTCCTTTGGCGTGTGCTTTGGGGCCTTAGGGCCCCTTTTTCATGCCTGTCGGTCTTGCCGCTCAAACGTCTGTCTTACCGGCGAGTAATGCGTACCTATTGCGACTAAGGCTGTTTTGATAGATCTACCATAGGGTCTCATGAGCTAGCTTAAAGAGTGTCTGGATTGAGGCTTTTGAGCACGCCACTCATTTTATGTGGCGAGATTGTTCTTTTTATATGGTCGATCCCATTGCCAAATGCCACCAGCAATTCATAATAGCGACTTAAGTAGGAGGCTCTCAAATGAAACTCGTTACCGCGATTATTAAACCGTTTAAAATGGATGATGTACGCGCCGCGTTGTCAGATATTGGCGTTCAAGGTGTTACCGTTAGCGAGGTCAAAGGATTTGGCCGCCAGCGCGGACATACTGAGCTTTATCGCGGTGCTGAGTACGTTGTTGATTTTTTGCCTAAACTGAAGCTGGAGATTGCTGCGGCGACAGATCAGGTGGAGGCCATCATCGAGGCTATTATCGGTGCTGCTGCGACGGGGAAAATTGGCGATGGTAAAATTTTCGTATCAGATCTTGAGCAGGTCATTCGGATTCGTACGGGTGAAACTGGCACGGAAGCGATCTAATTTTTTAGCGCCTTCCTAATAGCCGTTAAAACCGATGACGGCGGCCTATGCGATGGAGAACCCTTGCAGCCTTGATGTTTACCTGTCACGGAACTGCTCACGTCAGTCGACAAGCCTGTACTCAAGCAATTTATGGTCGATAGCGGCTTGATTGAGTGCGTTTACGATCTGAGTAGAGCGCCCTGAACTCGGCGCGGTCGTCTATAAAATGGCATAACGACATACGCTTCGTTACTGCAAGCCGCGCTCTAGCGCGATGATAATCTTAGGCAGTTGCGTTAAGCAGGTGATGGTCGCATCAGCGGCGTCACTTTTTATATTTGCGCTACCGTTTCTATCGAACCATATCGCTAATACGCCCGCATTTTTTGCGCCCATAATGTCGTGTTGGTGACTATCACCTACGTGGATCAGTTGCTCGGGACTGGTGTTGGTATGTGCTAGCGCGTGATGAAATATTTCAGGGTTTGGTTTGCTCGCGCCAACATCTTCTGCATTAAAGGCAAAGTCAAAGTAGGGTGCAAGTGGGGTGCGGTAAATATCGGCATTGCCATTAGTGAGCGCACCAATGAGGTATTTATTGGAGAGTTCCTGTAATACAGGTACGGCTGCTTCAAATAATTCGACGTCATTGCGATGAGCCATAAATGCGGCGAAGGCGGCAGCGCCCGCCGCTTTGGCTTCTTTTTGTCCCACGCCATTATCGATTAATAACTGCGTAATAAATGTTTGTCGCAAGCCGCTGATATTGTGGCCCAGCTCAGGTTGCTGGTTGATCAAGTTGCGTCGGCGTTCGTTCAGCGTGGGATCACTGGCGGACAGGGTAAGTGAGGGAAAATGTTGTGCTAGCCATTGCCATTGCGCGGCCTCAGCTTTCAGCAATGCGGGTTTAACGTCCCAGAGCGTGTCGTCTAGATCGAAAGTGATTAGTTTGATCACCCCTTGCGCTTTCATGCGTTCAGACACCTGATTGTCGGTCATGACTTGTTGCGTTTTTTGGCACGGGGATGAGCGGCATCGTAGACCTTGGCAAGATGCTGAAAATCTAGGTGTGTGTAGATTTGCGTAGTGCCAATATTGGCATGCCCAAGTAACTCTTGTACCGCTCGAAGATCGCCGCTGGATTCCAGCATATGGCTGGCGAATGAGTGGCGAAGCATGTGCGGATGGAGGTGTTGCGGTAGGCCTTTTTGCAGCGCGAGCGCTTTTAGCCGGGCTTGCACAGAGCGTTCACTGATACGCGTGCCCCGTGCAGATACGAACAGTGGAGAGCTTGGGGTCAGCGACTCGCCTGCATTTGTCCGCACTGTCAGCCAAGCTTTGATCGAAATCAGTGCTGCGCGGCCCACGGGTAGAGTCCGCACTTTATTGCCCTTGCCCGTTACGGTGATAAGTTTGTCGTAGGTGTTTAGGTCGGCGATATCGCAGGCAACCAGCTCTGCAAGTCGCAGGCCTGATGAATAGAAAAGTTCAGCCATGGCCAGATCGCGTAATGTTAACGGGTCGTCTCCATCCGGCCTAAAAAGCTGACCGATTTGGTCGGCGTCGATAGTTTTAGGCAGGCGCTGGCCGCGTTTCGGTGCCTTGACCGACTGGGCCGGATTGTTGAGTGTACTGTCGTGGCTGCATGCATACCTGAAAAAGCTACGTATTGCGCTCAGAGCACGCTGAATACTGCTTGCAGCTAATCCCTTGCGATGTAACTGCGCCGCCCAGCGACGGACGTCCGGCTCGCGTATTTGATTTAACGTAAGTAGCGCTGCTGCTGTGCAAAATATTTGGAATTGATCTAGATCGCGCCCGTAGTTTTTCACGGTATGTGGTGACAAGCGCCGAACATCCTGTAAATAAATAAGGAACTCGCAGACCTCGGTCTCGAGTGCATTGCTCACGGTTTGTGAGTATTCGCTAGCGCGGGTAGTCGTACGATGACCTCGGCGAGATGCTCAATAAATAGTGTGCCATCGCTGCTGCGGTAACGGGTCGCATCATTCGAGCCTACAGCAATCACACCGAGCAACTGTTCATCGCGGACCAGTGGTGCTAGTGCGGCTGAACCCTCGCCTTTGACCGCACTGAAAAGCGCTCGCATCTCATCATTTCTGAACGTGCCACTGAGCGGCTGATGTCGTTTGAGGATTGGCGTCAAAATATCACGTGTATCTTGCTTTGCCTGCGTACATCCAATAGGTAAAGCATCACCTTCTGCCAGCCAAAGTAAGCAGCAATGCTCGATTTCAAAATGGGCTTTGACAGACTTTGTAAAGGCGGCAGTAATTTCCGCAGCGTTGGGGGTGTCAAGCAACGCTAAAACCACAGCGCGGGTGCCCCCAAATAATGCGTCATTATGGTGCGCGCGGGTGGTCATATCCCCTAGGCGACCCCGCATTTCAATATTGCGCTCGCGCAATAGCGACACCTGCCGCTCAACCAAGGACACCGCACCGGGTTCGCCATGCGGCAATTCTAACTCAGCGACCAAGTCGAGCCGGTGCTTGAAGAAATTGGGATGATCGCGCAAATATTGTTCAACTAAGCTGGGGTCGAGCTCTTTGCTGAGCGTTGTTTCGTCAGCCGCGGTATTGTCGCTAGTCATAGTTGTCTGCCGTCCTATTGCGCTGTGTCGAGCTATTAGCGGTGGTGTAATTGATAGTAACCATTAAATACCGATGCGGTGGGGCCGCCCAGCCACACAGGGCTATCATCACTATCCCAACGCACCTGCAGCTTACCGCCAGGAAGTTGTACTGTCACGACGCGATCGAGCAACCCTAGCCGGATGCCATGCACCACTGCAGCGCAGGCACCCGTGCCGCATGCAGCTGTTTCACCTGCTCCGCGCTCGTAGACTCGAAGTCGAATTTCTTGTCGGTTGAGGATCTGCATAAAGCCGACATTCACTCGCTCTGGAAACCGTTTATGAGACTCGATTGCACAGCCGAGTTCGCCGACCGGCGCCTGCTCACAGCTTTCAACTACCATGACCGCGTGGGGATTGCCCATCGATATGGCACCTATGCAATGGGTGTGGCCTGCCACATCGAGACTGTATTCCAGTGCTGAGGCGTCCGCATCGAAGGGAATTTGCTCAGGATTGAAGATAGGCTGGCCTAATTCGGCCGTGACACTACCATCGCTGGCGATCTCAAGCCCCATGATGCCATCTGACACTTGTACTTTGAGCGCGCGCTTAAACGTTAACTGACGTTCAAGGACAAAGCGTCCAAAGCAGCGCGCACCGTTGCCGCATTGGCCAGCTTCTGAGCCGTCTGCATTATATATACGGTATCGAAAATCAGCATTGAGGTCGGTGGGTGGCTCGACAAGTAATACTTGATCGCAACCAATGCCGCGCCTGCGATCGCTGATACGACGGATTTGAGCAACATTAAGCTGAGCATTTTGCGTCACCAGATCTATCACGACAAAGTCGTTACCAGCGCCATGCATTTTGCTGAAGGCGAGTTTCAACATGCAACTCCCGGCAGGATACTTTCATCCTGCCAGAGCGTCTCAAGCTTTTCGCGACGGCGCACGAGATGCATCTCAGCACCATCAACCATTACCTCGGCAGCGCGTGGGCGTGTGTTGTAGTTCGAGGCCATACTGAAACCGTAAGCACCGGCGCCGGTTACAGCGAGTAAGTCATTGGTCTCTAAGGTTAGATTCCGCGCTTTGCCAAGAAAGTCCCCAGTTTCGCAAACAGGGCCGACGACGTCCCAGATCTTTGCCTCACCAGCATGAGGTTGCGTGGCAATGATGTCTTGCCATGCGCCATAAAGTGCCGGGCGGATTAAATCGTTCATGGCGGCATCCACTAGGGCAAAATTCTGATGAGGTGTGCACTTTAAATAATTGACGCGTGTGAGCAATACACCTGCCATGGCAACGATAGACCGTCCAGGCTCGAAAATTAGCTCGATATCGCGATTACCAAGGCGCTGAACGAGTGCGCCGATATAGTCGCCTATGCTCGGCACGTTTTCATCGGCATAGCATACGCCCAACCCGCCACCTAGATCGAGGTGTTCAATCTCTATACCGAGTGCTTCTATGTCATCGAGCACATTGAGCAGGCGGTCGAGGGCTTCTGTAAAGGGGGAGATGTCGGTGAGCTGGCTGCCGATATGGCAGTCGAGACCCACGGGATTGACGCCGGGTAGTTCGATGGCACGTCGATATATCGCCGGTGCTTCGCTAATATCTACCCCGAATTTATTTTCCTTCAGGCCGGTGGATATATAAGGATGGGTGTTTGCATTGACATCCGGATTCACGCGCAATGATATAGGCGCGATTTTGCCCAAGCTTTTTGCTACTTCGCTGAGCGTCTCAAGTTCTGCTGCAGATTCGACATTAAAGCAGCGAATGCCCGCCTCAAGCGCTGCTTTCATTGCCTCAGGCGCTTTGCACACACCGGAAAACACGATTTTACCAGGGTCACCGCCCGCAGCGATCACGCGAGCTAGCTCCCCACCTGAGACAATATCAAACCCCGCTCCAAGCTCGGCCAGTAGATTGATCACTGCCAGATTCGAGTTTGCTTTTACTGCGTAGCAAATTAGGTGTCTGTGTCCAGATAGCGCCCGCTGGTAATCTTTGAAATTGTTCTCGATAGTGGCACGAGAGTAAACGTAAGTGGGTGTGCCGACTGCATTGGCGATGTCGTCGAGGTCGACCTGTTCGCACCTTAAGCGGCCTTCGTGGTAGTTAAAGTGCGGGGTCATGACGACGCCTCTGTCGCTTCGGCATCGGGTGCGGGCCGCAGCGGCCCCGATTGCCCGCAGCCAGCCAGTGTGAACACAGTGATTAACATAATAATGAGCGCTTTCACGATACGAGTCCAAAAAATGAAAGTATACCACTGCTGGATGGCTTGACGTGGAGCGGCTACCATGACGTCCCTTGATGCGGATCATCGCATTCGCCAATTCGGAGGAATTATGTCCAGCGCGACCTATTACGACCTTATAGATTCCATCTTCAATGAAATAGAGGAACGTTTAGAAGAGCTTGAGCAGGATCCGGATATTGCGACAGCAGAGGGTGTCATTAATGTTACTTTTCGCAACGGGGTGGTGTTTGTATTTAGCCGTCAGCCCCCGACTGAGCAGTTGTGGTTGGCGACCCCGGGTGGTGGTTTTCACTATGAGTGGGATCTCGATCATAACGATTGGCGCGATACTAAGTCGGGAGATTTATTTCGACCATTTTTGGTTGCTCAGCTGGCGGAGTATGCTCTAGCGCGTCTTTCATGGTAATCAGCCCTAGACGAGAAACGCACATGATTCGTGTGGCTGCTATTAGTTTCACTGCTTTTTGCGCTGCGGTGCAATGTGCGGCGTCTGAACCGTTATGGGTTGATAACCTGGCGCCTTTCACCGGTCTATTAGGGATACCGAGTCAGCGCAGCGCAGCGGTCGATCAGGGCTGGATGTTTAATCTTAACAGCGCTGTTGCCAGTCATTTTATGGTCGACCAAGAAAATAATGAGACTGTTTTCTTCGATGGCGAAACCACACGGGTGAGTTTAGCGGGCCGTATGGCAATAGGTCAGAGCTGGGATGTCGCCATGACTGTGCCTTATGTTCATCATGGCAGCGGTTTTTTGGATGGGATAATTAACGACTGGCATGATTTCTTTGGCATGAGTGACGGCGGCCGGTCACGTTCCCCTGAAGATGCTTTTGCCTATCGCTACGTCAGCCCTGATCATCGCTTAAATATTACCGAGACTCAGGGTGGTCTCGGTGATGTGAGTGTCGAGCTGACCCGCGCCTTACATCAAAGTAGTGACCGCGCCGCGAGCATTTCGTTGGGTTACAAATTTGCGACCGGTGACGCGGCATCGTTTTTAGGGAGTGGCGCTGCGGATATTTTTACAGCGCTGCGTTTCAGTGGCGTCCATCAAGGTGATTTACCGCTGACTTGGCATGGTCAAATTGGTTACACCATGGCGGGTGACAGTGACCTGCTAGGGCCTGATCAGCGTCGCGATCTTTGGTTCGCAGGGCTTGCGCTGGACTGGCGTTTATCCCGGCAGTGGTCGCTGCTCGCGCAATATGATGGGCATTCGGCACCGCTTAGAAGCAATTTAACGACTGTTGGCGAGAGTGCTGCTCTGCTGAGTATTGGTGCGCGGTGGCATGCTGCTGCGCAGTGGAGCATTGACCTCAGTTTTGTGGAGGATATTGAGGTTGAGACGGCACCCGATGTGACCTTTCAGATGAATGTGCGCTACCGACCCAAGGCATCTTAATGCCGCAGTGAGTCTGTGACTCAGGTCGGTGCCTAGCACTGACTGATGGGATGCGTCTGGCAGCAGAAGGGATGCTTCGTTGCAGTCTTACGCGTTTTAGCGGTTTTCGATAGCGGTTCTCGCTGCCGCTGCGGCACCTGCCACCTGTCTGGGTGCCGTACCGCCAAGGTGATCCCGTGCTGCGACCGACCCCTCTAGCGTAAGTACCTGATACACGCTGTCGTCGATCTCGCTAGAAAAGCCCTGCAATATCGTCAGTGGCAAAGTCTCAAGCTCGCACTGGCTCTCCACACAATATGCAACCGCCTTGCCCACAACCTCATGTGCATCTCTGAACGCGACACCTTTGCGCACGAGAAAGTCCGCTAAATCGGTGGCGGTAGCGAAACCCATAGCCGCGGCAAGGCGCATATTTTCTTTTTTGGGTACGAGTGCTGGCACCATATCTGCAAATGCTCTTAGGCTGTCAGCTACTGTGCGTACGCAGTCAAATAGTGGTTCTTTGTCTTCTTGATTGTCTTTGTTGTAAGCCAGCGGCTGGGCCTTCATCAGCGTCAGTAAGCTAACCAAATGACCGTTCACCCGGCCCACTTTACCCCTTACTAATTCAGGGACATCTGGGTTTTTCTTCTGCGGCATGATCGATGAGCCGGTGCAAAATCGATCCGGTATGTCGATAAAGTTGAATTGCGCAGAGGTCCAGATGATCAGTTCTTCAGCCATGCGCGATAGATGCGTCATCAATAGCGCGCTGGCTGCACAAAATTCAATGGCGAAGTCTCGGTCTGCGACTGAGTCGAGTGAGTTAAGCGTTGGTCCGTCGAAGCCCAGGCTTTCGGCGGTCATAATGCGATCGATTGGGAAGGTGGTGCCGGCCAGCGCTGCTGCGCCTAGCGGGCAGCGATTGAGTCGCCGGCGACAGTCTTGCAGCCGCCCGTAATCCCGCTCGAGCATCTCGTTCCATGCCAGTAAATGATGACCAAATGTAATGGGTTGTGCGACTTGCAGATGTGTAAATCCAGGCATAATGGTGTCGGTGTTCTCACCCGCTAGGCCGATAATACCTTGTTGGAGTCGAGTGAGCTCTGCACTGACGCCGTCGATGGCTTCACGCATATATAGGCGAATATCGGTGGCCACCTGATCGTTACGCGATCGGCCTGTATGGAGTTTTTTGCCCGCGGCGCCCACTAGCTCGGTGAGTCGCGCCTCGATGTTCATGTGCACATCTTCGCGTTCAACCTGCCAGTTAAAACTACCCGCCTGAATTTCCGCAGCGACTTGCGCTAAACCATCGATAATGTCGCGATATTCTTCGTCTGTCAGTACACCCACGGCGTTAAGCATCTGCGCATGGGCCTTTGAGCCGGCTATATCTTGCTCTGCAAGTTGACGGTCAAACTCGTGGGAGGCTGTGAATCGTTGTACGAAGGCATCAGTGGCTTCGCTGAAGCGTCCACCCCAAAGATCGCTGGTAGCGTTATTTTGATCAGTCATTAAGTCTCCCATTAGTCCAGCTACAGCTGTTATTACATGGCGCGCAGTATAGCATCTCGGGGAGTTACAGCCCGCCCCGTGGTAAGCTTTGTACTATGATCTCATGGCACATCGTTATAGCCGTGTGGCTGCGTCCATCTGCGTCGCTTTTTTGGAGTGGTTAGAGGAAAAACCGTGTCGAAAGTTGTCATCGCAACCCGTGCAAGCCCGCTGGCACTTTGGCAGGCGCATTATGTCGCCAATCGCCTACGTAGCTTGCACGACCGACTTGATGTTTCACTACTGGGTATGACTTCTCGTGGTGATCAGATCTTAGATCAGCCGCTGTACAAGGTAGGCGGTAAAGGCCTATTTGTTAAAGAGCTTGAGACGGCATTGCTCGATGGGCGGGCGGATATTGCTGTGCACTCGATGAAAGACGTACCTATGCGCTTGCCGGACGGCTTAACTTTAGGGGTTATCTGCGAACGCGAAGATCCTCGAGATGCGCTCGTCGGCTGTCAGAGTTTCGATGACCTAGCCCATGGCGCGCTTTTAGGCACCTCAAGTTTACGCCGTGCCTGTCAAATTACACGGTATCGTCCAGACCTGCAGATCGGCTTTTTGCGGGGCAATGTGAATACGCGCTTAGCCAAACTTGATGCCGGAGAGTTCGATGCCATCATCTTGGCGAGTGCCGGTCTTAAACGTCTGGGATTTGAGGCGCGGATTGGCACTTGTATTGCTCCGGAGCTTTCTTTACCTGCGGGTGGTCAGGGTGCTGTTGGTATTGAGTATCGTGGTGATGATGAGCGTGTGGCTGCGTTATTGGCGCCCCTCCAGCACAATATAACTGCGCGCTGTGTCATTGCAGAGCGTGCTTGTGTGCGCAGGCTTAACGGCGGCTGTGATGTACCTATTGCCAGTTATGCGGTGGTTGACGGCGATCAGCTATGGCTACGAGCCCGCGTCGGGACTCCCGATGGCACACAATTGCTGTTGGCCGAGGGTCGCGGTATAGACCCAGAGATTTTGGGTCTTGAGGTGGCAGATAAGTTATTAGCCGACGGTGCTGAAGCAATTCTTGATGCGGTGCGCGCGTGAAAGCGACGGTTGTCGTCACCCGCCCCACGGATGATGCCAGCCGTGTGGCCGATTTGCTGCGCAGCTTGGGCTGGCCGGTTTGGGTCCAACCCATCATTGGTATTGCGCCCCTAACGGAAGATACATTCTCTCCTGTACCGAAATTAACAGCTGACGACCGCGTTGTGTTCATCAGTGCAAATGCGGTTGCTTACGGGTTACCACTACTCGAAATGGGCTTAAACAGTAGTGGCGCAACAATATTAGCGGTTGGCGAGCGTACAGCCGCAAGTTTACGAACGGCAGGATTTGATGCGGTTGTTCCAGCTATAGCTAATTCAGAAGGGTTACTCGCGCTGCCCGAGCTGAATGATTTGTCGGGTCATCGCGTCGTTATTGTTAAGGGTGAGGGTGGACGCCAGTTACTCGCTGAAGCATTAACGGCGCGCTCGGCGGAAGTGCTTGAATATATTTGCTATCGACGTGAGGTTGAGCTCATCGATGCCGAAGCTTTTACTGAAGGTCTCGCAAGCTTAGACGGATTGATATTTCAGGCCAATAGTGGCGAAACACTAACGCGGTTGACTGAGTTGCTTACCGAGGGTGGGCAACCTAATCTACGCAATGAGCCTGTTGTTGTCCCTTCGGTGCGATTGGCTTCATTCGCAGCCACGTTGGGTTGGGGCTCTGTATGGACGGCGGACGACGCAAGCGATCAAGCTTTCCTTGATTTACTTGAGCGCCGAACAAAACAAGAATTCGATCAGGAGGACATTATGACAGAGGAAGTACAGGTCGATAGCCCTGAAAATAGTGCCCCTACTATGATTAAAGCGGGTGTTGATCATGTTGTTAAAGTAAAGCCCAGTCTGCCGGAACGAGCAGCGAAGCATTCTCGCGATGGTTTCGCGCGCGGCCTAGTGGCGCTGATCTTATTATTTATTGCGGCGGCAGTTGGGCTCGCCGTCTGGGCGGGCAAGCCGTGGTTAGATGCTCGCGATGCGCGTTGGCAAACAATCAGTGAGAATCTTGCCAGCTTATCAGCTGAGCGAAGAACGCAGGTAGAAATGCTGGCTGAGACGGAGCGGGTACTGCAAGAATCGATTCACCAGCGATTGGTAAAAATTGCAGAGGCGGATAATGCATCCATCGTCCAGATGGGTGAATTAGCGAAGAAGAGTCGTGTTTCCCAAGAGAATGCACTACGTCGAGTTGATGATCGCTTAGCTGAACTTGAAGCACAGCTGGCGCGGCTTACTGGCACTGACCGCCGCGCTTGGTTGTTACAAGAATCAACTTTTCTTGTGCGCTTGGCGAGTCAGCGTTTAATCGCTGCACGAGACGTAGATTCTGCGTTGGCGTTGCTGGGTAATGCCGACGATTTACTTTTACAGGCGAATGATCCTGCTTTTGATGCCGCGCGTCGCGCGATTGCGAGTGAGCGCGCTGCGTTGAGCTCTTTGACGCCGGTAGATGTGATAGGTCTACACGCGCGTTTTGCAGCATTGATCCAGCAGACTGACGTGCTTGTGATTAACACTCAGATGATTACGCCGATTCAAACAGATATTGATCTTGGTGATGGCAGTTTGTTCGAGCAGGCTCAGGCCGGATGGCAGCTGGCACTATCGAAGCTGTCGAGCTACGTAATTATTAGAGATCGTACCGCAGAGGTCGCTGCTTTGATGACACCCGAATGGGAGGCGCTCGTCCGCCAAAATTTGCGGATGCTATTAGAGCAGGGACAAATAGCGCTTATCTCTGGTAATCAAATGCTCTATACCTCGGCAATCAGCGCGGCTCAACGCTTCGCTGAGGGCTTGCGGTCCGCCGATGCTGCACGAGTCAACGCGATGCTCGCGGAGCTTGAGCTATTAGCTGTCGCACAGGTGTCGCCGTCTCTGCCTGATTTGCTGTCCTCGCGACAGGCGCTAGATGGCGCAATACGCTCGCTTGAAGCTGATAGTGTGGTTAATTGATTATGCGTCGTCTATTGATATATGCGCTACTAGGGCTTTTGTTGGGCGCGGGGCTGGTCGCCTTAATCGAGCAAGACAGGGGCCTTTTAATACTAAGTTTTGGTGATACCACCGTTGAGACTAGTCTGTGGGTAGGGTTGCTGCTTTGGCTGGGCGCATGGTGGTTAATGGCTTTAGTTTTTGGCGCGGTGCGTTCGGGTTGGTCAGTGCGTTCGACCATGATGGGCTGGCTGGGTGGGCGTAAATCACGCAACGCCGAAGCGTTGACCAATCGCGGATTGATTAGCTTTATCGAGGGCAACTGGTTTCGATCACGTAAACAGCTGTTGCGTGCTGCTCGCTACGGTAAGGCGCCGCTGCTCAACTATTTGTTTGCTGCGCGTGCGAGCTTTCGTCTGGAAGATTTAGAGGGTATGCGTCTTTATTTAGGTCGTGCCGAATCGATTGAATCTGACGCGGTGGTAGCGTTAGAGCTGACACAGGCCGAACTGCAGTTGTCTGCTGGACGCTATGAGCAAGCATTGGCGACTTTGGTTCGTGCGCGGCGT
This sequence comes from uncultured Luminiphilus sp., assembly GCA_963926105.1. Taxonomy (GTDB): domain Bacteria; phylum Pseudomonadota; class Gammaproteobacteria; order Pseudomonadales; family Halieaceae; genus Luminiphilus. The sequence goes on from CAWUVW010000009.1 coordinate 54,442, forward strand.
AATGCGAGCAAGCATCCTTACGTTATGGAGTTATTGGCGAGGGCTTATAGCTGTTTGAATGACTGGGACTCCCTGCAAGATCTACTCCCTGAGTTGCGCAAGCACGAGGTGATCCCAGCGGCACAACTGCAGCAGCTAGAATTAGAAACATGGGATGCACAGCTCGCGAAAGTCACCGTGACCACGCCTAATGCAGAGCAGACCTTGAACACTATTTGGGGGGCTGTGCCTAAGACATTAGAAAAAGAGACGCCACTTTTAAGGCGCCGTTACTTGCAGCGTTTAGTCGCTATCGGCTCACATAGCAAAGCCGAGCAAGTCTTATTCGATAGTTTAGAGCGAAAATGGTGCAGTGAACTACTTCCTTTAGTGGGGGTTTTTACTGTCACTAAACCAGAGAAGACACTCAAAGCCCTGAGGCGTTGGCTTGAACAGCAGCGACACGAACCCGCACTCTTGCTGGCCGCAGGACGTATAGCATTACAGGCTAAGGCTTGGGACGAGGCCCGCCAGCACCTGCAAGGAGCTTATCAGCTAGGTGCAAGCGCGGAAATTTGTGTTGAATTAGCGCGCTTGTGCGACGCGCAGGGCGACCATTTAATGGCGCAAAATCTGTTGCGAGAGGCGGTCTCGCTGTGTGTCGGCGACTTGCCTTCGCTCCCGCTACCTAAGAAGTCTTTATCGTAAAGAGATGAGTGACGCGCGGGACTCGTGCGTTAGCGTACTCGCTCGGGAAGTTCTATACCCAGTGATTGCCATAGATCATCGACACGAGTTTTTACTGTGTCGCTCATTTCAATTGCTGTGCCCCACTCGCGGTCGGTCTCACCCGGCCATTTGTTAGTGGCATCCATGCCCACCTTGGAACCAAGGCCTACGACGGGGGAGGCGAAATCGAGATAATCAATCGGGGTATTGTCTACGAAGACGCAGTCTCGACGCGGATCCATACGGGTTGTCATGGCCCAGATCACATCTTCCCATGAGCGTGCGTTAACATCCTCATCGACGACAATAATGAACTTGGTATACATAAACTGGCGTAAATAAGACCAGACGCCCAGCATGACTCGTTTGGCATGACCTGGATATTCTTTGCGCATAGTTACTACTGCCATGCGGTAGGAGCAGCCCTCGGGAGGTAAATAAAAGTCGATGATTTCAGGAAATTGCTGGCGTAGTAATGGTACAAACACTTCATTCAAGGCGGCGCCGAGAATCGCTGGCTCATCGGGTGGTCGACCGGTGTAGGTGCTGTGGTAAATCGGATCTTTACGCGTGGTCATGGCTTCAACGGTGAATACTGGGAAGCGCTCGACTTCGTTGTAGTATCCGGTGTGATCTCCATAGGGACCCTCGTCCGCCATCTCTTGGGGGTCGATATAGCCCTCGAGGATGATCTCGGAGTGCGCGGGCACTTGTAGTTGATTGTCACGACAGCCCTGGGTCAAGCAGTTTGCTAGATCCGTTTTACTGCCGCGCAATAGGCCTGCAAAAGCGTATTCAGAGAGCGTGTCGGGTACGGGCGTCACTGCGCCCAAGGTGGTGGCAGGATCAGCGCCTAAGGCGATGGCAACGGGGTAGGGTTTGCCTGGGTGCTTGAGTTGCCAGTCGCGAAAATCTAGTGCGCCGCCTCGATGTGAAAGCCAGCGCATGATCAGCTTGCGCGGGCCGAGCAGTTGCATGCGATAAATTCCGAGGTTCATACGGGGTTTTTCTGGGCCACGTGTGATCACCAGTGGCCAGGTAACTAGTGGGCCGACATCACCCGGCCAACATGTTTGAATAGGTAGCTTTGTCAGGTCGACTTCGTCGCCAGTTTTGACGATCTGCTGACAGGGCGGGCGACTGATTACCCGTGGCCCCATGTTCAGCACCTTTTTCAGCAACGGCGCCTTGTCGATAAGGTCACGCATCCCCTTGGGTGGCTCGGGCTGACGCAGGTAGGCGAGTAACTCGCCAATTTCGCGCAGTGCGGTAACAGATTCTGCACCCATACCTCGGGCAACACGCTCTTGGGTACCAAACAGATTGGCAAGCACCGGCATGTCGTACCCTTTAGGGTTTTCGAATAGTAAGGCTGGGCCGCCGCCGCGAAGCGTACGGTCGGCGATCTCTGTCATTTCAAGGTTGGGATCAACCTCGGCTTTAATTCGAACTAACTGACCGCGGGCTTCCAAGTCCGCGATAAAATCCCGGAGATCGTTAAACCGTGCGGACATGCTGCTTCCTTATTTGCGCTTCATCGATGCAAAAAATTCTTCGTTGCTCTTCGTATCTTTGAGTTTTTCGAATAAGAACTCGATGGCGGGTAGATCTTCCATGCTGTGCAATAATTTGCGCAAAATCCACATGCGATGCAGTTCATCATCACTAGTGAGTAATTCTTCGCGGCGGGTGCCGGAACGACGGATGTTAATGGCCGGGTAGACCCGCTTCTCGGCGATCTTACGATCTAAGTGCAGCTCCATGTTACCGGTGCCCTTGAACTCTTCGTAGATCACCTCGTCCATTTTTGAACCGGTATCGACCAGCGCTGTTGCGATGATGGATAGGCTGCCGCCCTCTTCAATGTTACGCGCAGCACCAAAGAAGCGCTTGGGGCGCTCCAGCGCATGGGCGTCGACACCGCCAGTGAGTACCTTGCCTGAGCTGGGTACCACGGTATTGTAGGCGCGCGCCAAACGGGTGATCGAGTCGAGCAAAATCACTACGTCACGTTTATGCTCAACCAGACGTTTGGCTTTCTCGATGACCATATCTGCGACTTGAACGTGTCGTGATGGGGGTTCGTCAAAGGTTGATGCAACGACTTCTGCGCCACGGATGCCCACTGAGCGTTGCATTTCGGTGACTTCCTCTGGACGCTCATCGATCAGCAATACAATGATGTAACACTCAGGATTGTTGGTGATTATCGCCTGGGCCATGTTTTGCATCATGATGGTTTTGCCCGCCTTGGGCGGTGCAACCAAAAGGCCTCTCTGGCCTTTACCAATAGGCGCGCACAAATCGATGATGCGGCCGGTGAGATCTTCAGTACTGCCATTGCCCTTCTCGAGCGTTAAACGGTCGTTCGGGAAAAGTGGCGTCAGGTTTTCGAATAGGATTTTAGCCTTGGCGCTCTCTGGCGACTCGAAGTTGACGTCGCGTACCTTCAATAGCGCAAAATAACGCTCGCTATCTTTAGGGGGTCGAATCATGCCGGTGATGCTGTCACCGGTGCGTAGATTAAAGCGGCGAATCTGGCTGGGGCTGACGTAGATATCGTCTGGACCTGCGAGATAAGAGCTGTCTGACGAGCGCAGGAAGCCAAAGCCGTCCTGTAGGATTTCGAGTACGCCGTCACCCCAAATATCTTCGCCGCTCTTAGCGTGACGTTTAAGGAGCGCGAAAATAATATCTTGCTTACGCGAGCGAGCCATGTTCTCAAGGCCCATCTCGCGGGCCATATCAATCAGCTCTTGCGTCGATTTGGTCTTGAGTTCGGTGAGGCTCATGGGGTTGGAGCTAGGGATATTTGGATCGCGTTTTGGACGTCGCTGGCGACCCCGACGACCATTGCGCCCATTATTAGCGGCATTGTTTTCGTCGTCATTTTCGTCGCTGCCATCACCGGCGCCGTCACCGTCACCGTCACTGCTATTGCTCTTGGCTTTAGCTTCAGAACTGCCGCTGTCCGCTGCATCGCTCTGTTCATCGCCGGCGCGAGGATTAAGTGTCAAGGTGCGGCCATTGCCGGTATCTGAACCGTTAGCGGGCAGAGCGATTGCATCACTCGTATTGCCAGTATCGGCAATATCGGCTTGCTTCGGCACTTCCGCACGAATTTTGGCAATGGGTTCGCTGACACTTATGGGGGTGTCGGCAACATTGTTTTCTGTATTGTCAGAGCTGTTTTGTTCGTCCACTAGTAATTTCCGGTGAGGAGTAAAAAGAGGGATGCAGATATCCGATGATGAAATAATGCAAGTTTGAATACGGGGTGGCTATGAAAAACCATAACCACACAAATCATTCTTAATGACGGCAGGTGAAGATTTTACGAAGGGGTTGCCACAGAGGTAAGATGTATTACCCCGCTGAGGGCCTAAGCTAGCACTCTAGAGACGCTTCGTCTAGTCCTCAATGTGTGAATAGCTAAAGTCACGATCAAATATTTTTTGGCCCCTTGCCTAGGATAGGCCCCATCTAATAGGGGCAGGCTCACTGGATAGTCTTTACAGGCAGCTGTCTACAAAGGCACTGAGTTGTGTCTTAGAAAGCGCACCGACTTTGGTGTCGACCGCATTGCCGCCTTTAAAAACGATCAATGTTGGTATGCCGCGAATGCCAAATTTTTCAGGTGTACCAGGATTCGAATCAACATCGACTTTGCATACTTTAAGTCGACCCGCATACTCACTGGCTATTTCTTCAAGAATCGGTGCAATCATTTTGCAAGGACCACACCACTCGGCCCAAAAATCGACCAGTACTGGATGCTCAGTAGAGAGTACTTCAGATTCGAAGTTGGCGTCGGTAACGTGCAGGATGTTCTCGCTCATGGCGGCTCCTCAATTAATAGTGGTACAACAGAATAAAGTAGTGAATTGGTCATATGTCGAACGATATTGTTGAGCAAACCAGCGCCGCTGACAAGCGCACTATAGCATTCGTACTGTCAGGGAAAAAGATTTGGAAAGTTGTCGTACAAAAATTAAGGTCAGTGCTGATTTCGGTGCCACGATATGACGGCTACTAATTGGTATGTATATTTGCTCTGCTGTGCAGATGGCACGCTCTATACCGGCGTCACTACTGATCTTGTGCGACGTATTAGGCAGCACAACGGTGAATTGTCTGGTGGTGCTAAGTACACGGCGTATCGTCGCCCAGTGATGCTTTGCTGGTGTGAGCCGGCGGCCTCTCGAAGCGAGGCGCAACAGCGCGAGGCGGCGATCAAGACACTCAATAGAACTCAAAAAGAGGCATTGTATGCCGATCACTGATAGTCAATTTTGGCGCTTCGCATCAATGCTTTACCGGTACGCGGATTTGCGGGAAATTCTGTTGGGGCTCCAAGATGATCATCAAGTTGTGATCTTGGAGCTGTTATTCGCAGTCTGGCTGGCTGATCAGGGCGTCGCTTGGTCTAAGATGGATCATCATCGCAGCCGACAACATATAGGCTCATGGGTTGATGAGGTGGTACTGCCTCTTCGGCAACTACGCCTACATTGGCGTGCAACCAAGGGGCGTGATGCGGGTTATCAACATCTGTTATCTATGGAACTAGATGCTGAGCAACATCTAGCTGACCTACTATTAGATAAAATGCCTACTTTTGATGCACAAACACCGTGCTGGAAACTGCTGGACGCTAACCTTCTTCGTGTCTTACCGGAGGATGGTATTGCTGATGAAACCAGGGAACGCTTGATGTCTTTGTTGCAGGAGGCGGGTTTGAAACTTGGCGAGAAACCGTAGCGTCGGGGTGGCGCTTCGGATCGTCGCAACGTAACATTCAACCAAGGCACACTATTTAAATCAATTTAAGGAATTTATTCATGAGTTCTACTGCTAAGCGTCGCACAGCGACTTTCTTACTCGCACCTCTGTTTGTGGGTGTGCTTGCTGCCTGTCAAGAAAAGGCGCCAGAAGAGGCCGAGCCTCTCACATTGGATACGCCCGCAGAGCGTCTGAGCTACGGTGTCGCACTGCGCATGGGTCAACGTATGAAAACAGATGGCATGATGCTCGATGTTGGCGCGTATGCTGAGGGACTGCGGGATGCGTTTGAAGGTGCTGACGCGAAGCTAACCGATGAGGAGATCAACGCCGAAATGGTGGCGTTTCAGCAAAAACTAGAAGCAGAGCGTGAAGCGGAGCTGGCAGTAGAGGCAACAACGAATCTGGGTTCGGGTGCGGATTTTCTAGCCGAAAACGCAGCCCGTGAAGGCGTTGTTGTGACTGATTCTGGTCTGCAATACGAAGTCATTGCGGCTGGCTCAGGCGCTACGCCGACCGCGGAAGATTCCGTTGAGGTGCATTATCGCGGCACCCTGATCGACGGTACAGAGTTCGATAGTTCCTACTCACGTGGCGAGACAGTCACTTTCGGTGTCTCGCAAGTAATTGCTGGTTGGACCGAAGCACTGCAGTTGATGCAGGAAGGCGCTACGTACAAACTGTTCATTCCCGCCGATCTCGCTTATGGCTCTGGTGGCGCCGGCCAGGTGATTGGGCCAAATGCGACACTCGTATTTGATGTTGAGCTGATCAAGGTAGTCGGTAGCGAGTAACGCAATCTGATTGACTGTTTCTGCGGTGTCTTTGTGCACTTCGGAGGCCAGTAAAGTCACTGGCGGGTCAAACATCACGGATTAATAAAAAGGGCGGCCGCTCTATCGGTTGCCCTTTTTTATGGGCTATTTTATTTTTGCTCTGACAATAAGCCACAAAGTACTTATCCCCAGGGCAAAAAATATGGCCAAGGTCAGTTCGGGGATGCTCAGGCCTAAGAATGTCCAGACCACATCGGCACAGTTGCCATCACCCATGAGTAGGATGGTCAGTGTGTCGCTGAAGGGCAGGGTTTGCAGCATATATTCAACGCTTGGGCCGCAGGCGGGCACCTGGTCCGCGGGTAGATGCTGCAGCCAAACATGACGACCTGCAAATCCGCCCCCGACAATAATCATGGCGAATACGCCAAGGCCGTACAGCCGCTGGCCAAGTGGACTACTGGGACCATGTAATGCAGCGATTGCAGCGATAATACCTGCGCCGATAATGAATACACGCTGTGTAAAACAAAGTGGGCAGACCGCGAGTTCAACAATGTATTGCAAATAGAGTGCAAAACTCATCGACAGCGCGGTGGTGAGTGCGATCAGTGCGAATATTTGCCGGTTGCTTATATCGTTAATGTTCATAGAGAAACGCCCTGGTACTGCGCAAAGAATTGCGCCAAATAAGTGTCAAATGACATGCTATCGCCGGCCTCTAGAGCCTGCTGCTTAGCTATTGACTCGACTGCTAGCCTTGCGAAGTGCTGCGCCTCTTCCTCGGAAAGCGCCTCGCTACGAAATTGCTGATCCCAGCGGCGAGAGTAATTGAGCGCGAGCTGCCCAAAGGGCATATTCTGCTCGCGCATTTCTTTCAATATACGGCCCGATGGCGTGCTATCAGGATCGGCTAAGCGCCCCCTTGCCGCGTTGACGGCATCGATGTGCCCTGAACCGCCATGATCGCGATCGAGCAATGCCGCCGTTTCAGCCATTTGGTTTAGTAGCTGTTCAGCAAGCGTCCCAAAGGGTACTTCTTGATCCCCGTCTTGCAGCATCAATTTTGGATCACGCCCACCGTCGACAACGCGGCGCAAATTCTCAGAATTGCGCTTCTGCCCAGCTTCGTCGCAGAGCGGACTATCGCTCAGCAGGCAGTCGACTAGAAATACATCTAACAATCGCATCGTTTCTTTATCGATTCCCACAGGCAGGAAAGGATTAATGTCAACGCAGCGAACTTCGATGTATTCAATACCACCGCGAGCTAAGGCGACAACAGGTGCTTCTGCGCTGCGACTGACGCGCTTTGGTCGTATTGGGCTGTAAAACTCATTTTCGATTTGGAGTAGGCTATCGCTGAGCTGCGCACGTTCCCCTTCATCGGTGAGGTGAATCTCACTATAACCTGAATGGGGCGTCAAAATTGCCTGATGCAATGCCTTGATATAGTTGTCTAGTGAGTTGTAGCAAATCTGAATACCTTTTTGGGCTTCGCTGTTGTAACCCAAATCACCCATGCGCAACGAAGTCGCAAAAGGGAGATGTAGGCTGCTGGCGCTTTCGTCGGTCGGTAGTAAGTGATGGTTTCGATTACCTGCCAGAAAGCTAGCGCAGACAGCAGGGGAGGCGCCGGTCAGGTATATGAGCAACCAAACCCGGTTAAAAAAATTACGAATCAGCCCAAGATATCCCTCAGTCTTAAAATCCTGAAGTTCGCCTATGCCGCCCGCCTCTGACCAAGCCTGGTTCCAGAAGCTGTCAGGCATTGAAAAGTTATAATGAATGCCGGCAATAGCTTGCATCATGCGACCATAACGGGCACCCAGGCCATTGCGATAGACACGCTTCATGGTGCCAATATTTGAGCTGCCGTATTGGGCAATAGGAATGCCGCGATCACCCGTCACGATGCAAGGCATGCTCGCACCCCAGACCAATTCACCGTCAAGTACTGCGGCAGTGTATCGATGTATTTGGCGTAAAACGCGTAAGCTTTCACGCATATCAATACAGGGTGGTGTGATGAATTCAAGCAGTGATTCGGAGTAATCGGTCGTGATGAGCTCGTGTGTGAGTGCTGCGCCCAACGCCTCTGGGTGCGACGTCTGCGCCAGCATGCCGTGCGCATTGGTAACGCGCAGGCCTTCTTTCTCTATGCCGCGGCAAATGCCCGTTAGGACATCATCATTTGATGCGCTTTTTACAACAGCGCGATGGTAATGGGCCTGTGAATTCACTTATGCTCCTTAGTCAAGGCGTTACCCACATTAGGGTAGGCGCCGGAGTGTTCCGTAGTTTAATAAACAGCGCAAGTCTACGGCGTTGCGGCTATAGGCGTACAGAACAGATTCGCTGTACTAGGGGGCATTGATAATCTAGGCTAAGCGGCAGCCTTAGCGGCTAAATTTACTGACGATCAAGCATCGAGTGGAGATTGAGACTATGGCAGCACGTATTCTTGAGTGGCTGAAAGTCCTAGCAGAACAGGGTGGGTCAGACCTCTATCTGAGCACTGGTGCGCCGCCTTGTGCAAAATTTGATGGGCAAATGCGTCCGATCGCCGCGACGATACTGAATCCTGGTGAAATCAAAATCGTTGCTGATGAAATTATGGATGAGCTGCAACGCGAAGAATTTAGACGTGAATTAGAGCTTAATCTCGCAGTCTCGGTCGCTGGTTCGGGTCGTTTTCGCGTCAATATCTTCATGCAGCGCAATGAGGTCAGTCTTGTCGCACGCAATATTGTGACCGACATTCCCAGTTGGCAGAGTTTGGGTTTACCCAAAATTATGACTGATTTAATCATGCGCAAACGCGGCTTGATTCTATTTGTTGGGTCGACAGGCTCAGGTAAGTCGACCTCCTTAGCAGCGATGATTGACTATCGAAATAGTAATTCTAGCGGACACATTGTGACTATTGAGGATCCGGTGGAATACGTTCATCGGCATAAAAAATCAATTGTGAATCAGCGGGAAGTCGGTGTAGATACTCGCAGTTGGCACAACGCGTTAAAGAACACCTTACGCCAGGCGCCAGATGTTATTTTGATTGGCGAAATTCGCGACCGCGAGACTATGGAGCATGCAATTTCCTTTGCGGAGACCGGGCACCTTTGTATTTCGACCTTGCACGCAAACAATGCTAATCAGGCATTAGATCGTATTATTAACTTCTTCCCAGAAGAGCGGCGAGCACAGCTACTGATCGATTTATCGGCAAATCTACAGGCCTTCGTCTCTCAGCGTTTAATACCGAAAATAGATGGTGGTCGCTGCGGGGCGTTTGAGGTTTTATTAGGTTCGTCGACGGTAAAAGATCTTATTTTACGTGGTGAGCTTAGCTCAATAAAGGAGATGATGGAGAAGTCAGAAGACCTTGGCATGATGACTTTTGATAAGGCGTTATTTGAGTTACTTAAACAAGGCTTTATAACTGAGGAGGATGCGCTGCGTAATGCGGACTCGGCGAATAATCTTCGTCTTCGAATCAAGCTTGCGGGTGATACCATTGAAAGTAATGGAGCTTTTAGTCTTGAAGATTTACCCGAGCATGGAAATAAGCCGCCGCAAGTTTTTTAGTTTTGATGTATCACGCTTGCCGGTTTGCCTAACGCTTGTAGCGTCCAATAAGTGCATCCCAGCGCTGCAGGTCGGTGTCAATCGCATTAAGGATATGGAACTGTAGTAGCCAGCGTGGGTCTTCCGCGGACCTGCTCTGGCGCGATAATTCGCAGGACAAAAAAATTGGCTCTAGATCACCTTCGGTCTCGATGGCGATGTCGTGAATCCCTCCCAGTTTTAACGCTTGAGACAGATTAATGCGTAAGTCTCGCGGCGCCATACCAACGAGTTCTCCCACCCCAATGAGCGCCGGCTCGCTGTCATCATGTGCTGCTGTATAGATCTGAATAAAAGCACGAGATGGTAGTGCTGTTGCCATGTTGTCAGAACGAGATTGAGCCGGCTTGATCAATTCAAACGCTCCTGCTGTTCTTGGCGCAGCGCGGTTACGGTGTCACGGAAATTAGTTTTGCGCTCAAGAATGTCGACCATATCGCGATCGATCAGGCCTATAAGTTGCGCAGCAGTCAGCTCACGCATTTTAATACCCTCTCTATTGGTAAAAATGTAAGAGTCTTTCTCGGTGTCACGTACGGCGACCCTGGCCATGACTGGTGGATCGCGATCATGAAATCCCAGCCAGGTGCCTACCGGGATCTGTAATTTGACAACTGTATGGCTCTCGTAGGGGATTTCGACGGCTGGCAGGCGATCTTGTCTGCCAGGATCAAGTACAACTTGAAGCTGTTCAGCATTGGCTGTGTGGCCGCCTTGCTCGGTCTGATGAGGTTCTGGGGACTGTTTTTTCTCTGTGCTCTGCTGCACATTGTTTGGCTGACCGGCGTCAAAGGGTTGCTCTGTATCGAGCTGCTGAGCGGCTAATACGCCATCGTATCTTTGGTCATCTTGGTCCGGGTGTGGCATTGCTGCCGCGTCCGGCGACCCAGAATCCTGCGATTGGCGCGTAAATTCTCGTTGTTCGGAGACTTGAATGTCGCTCGCCTCAACCATTGCGCGACAAAAGCTATCCGCTACTTCTATGCATCTTGCCTCACCTGATTTGAGTAGAGTGAGGAACTCTGCGGAGGACTTTCGGCAAGCTCGGGCTCCGCTGAAATCCATAAATAGAAGATAGATATTGCTGACTAAACTGTTAACGAGACGAATTCTTTGGGGGCCGTCAGGGGTGTCGATTAAGTACCAATATCCCGGCTGAATCTTGGCCTTGGCTAAGTCTTCATCAGTCGGTGGGCCGCTCTCTGGTAGCCCGCTTGTCTTGATGGGCTCAGCGAATACTAAATCCATATCTTCGCCACGCATATTGCGAATAAGCGCATACTCGATCAGACCCACAGCGCCTGACACAGCGTCTGAGTCGGATCCTAAGCTTTTTAGTTGCCGCGATAAAGTCTGCGGCAACTGCTGCATGGTTTGCTGCAGCCTTTGGCTACTTGCTACATTAGATGCTACAACTGGCTGCACCGCATCCACCAGCAACTGGCTAGTGCTGCTATATTGCTGCCATGCATCACTTTCAAAGCCGTGACGGTGAGCAATCATGATGCCGCTTTCGAGCCAGTCAGTTTTGAGAAAGCGTGCCACCGAGCCTGGCACTTGATGCGTGATCATTAGCCGATTGATGGCGACGATGGTGTTCAGTCGCGCACTATCGTCTTTTAATGTGGCAGACTCTTGTTCGAGTCGTATCGGATCGAGTTTCTGCAGCTGCGCTTGATGTCCTTGTGCCTTGCGATCCAGCGCCGCTCTTGTGCTGTCGACCTGAGGCTCGCTGGGGAAATCTCGGCGCAACATTTGAAGCGTCTCGCGAACACCTACTAGCGTATTGTCACTGTTGGCACCTAGGCCCAGCTGCCAACCGTTTAGAGTCTGATGCAAGGCGTCAAGGAATCTATGCAGCCCATGTCCGCCTGGAACAAAAAATCTCGGGTCGGTTAGTGCGAAGGTTGCCGCGAGTGGGCGGATATCTGTGATCAGCCGCTGTAAGGCGGTTTCAATCGGGTAGTGCTGATTCCAATGGGTAAAAGTGGCATCTATCCAGCGAAGGATGGCCGCATCCTCTCCGCCGGGAGCCATAAAGCCCTCAGCGAGCAGTGCATCTTCAAGGCTTTGCTCGCCGGGCTCGAGTTGCTTAAGCGCCGCCAGAAGGGCGCTGCGCTCGATGCTTTCGACACGATCAGGCACCTTAAAGCCGGACCTGACGTCGGCCTCAATACTGCTCGTTAGTGGTAGTCTATTTTCATCTAGCATGCTTTACTATCTCACGCCGTAACCAACAGCTATCAGTTTACTACGGTTCCCCCTATGAGTGCGACCAAATGAAATCCCGGATCAGCGGCTACGCATATCGGTCAGCAGTTTATCTACGATGCGCTCTAATTGTTTGAGGCTATTACATTCTGCGGCAGTGTGACAGTGTCGAATCACCGAAAACATCTCTGAGTCACCACTGCCCCAGGCACGTCGTGATTCAGGATTCAGCCAGATAAATTGTTTACATCGACTCTTAATATTAGCCAGAATATCAAGTCTAAGTTCAGAATTATTGTTACGCGCATCCCCTAAAATAACAACGGTTGTCGAGCGATTGATGTCTTGCAGAGCAAGCGCCGAAAAGTCGTTAAGTGCCTGCCCATAATCAGTGGCGCCACCGTAACTGAGATTTACACGCTCGATGGCAATCTCGACCGGAAGCTCGTCAAACCAATGGGTGACTTCGCCCAAATTAGACGAAAACGCAAAGCTACGCGTCCGAGGCAGCACATCCTGTAATGTATACAAAAACATCAGCAAAAATTTTGCATAGGCGGCGACAGAGCCGCTGACGTCGCATATAGCGAGTATTTGCGGTCGTCTATGTTGGACGCTGCGAAATCGTGGCTCAAATGGGATGCCGTCGGTGGCAGCCGATTTACGCAATGTGCTGGTGATGTTCAGCTGGCCGCGGTGGGATTTACGACGACGCCTTCCGTGTCTCACTGCGAGTTTGCGCGCCATACGATCCACGAGTTTTTTAAGGCGCGCCATTTGATGAGGCGCTATATTGCCCAGCTTAACTTTGCTGAGCGCTTCGTCGAGAAATTCTTCAGTATCGCCGCTAGCAAATATCGTATAGGCCCGCTCTACCCGATCGCGCGCTCGTTCAAGAAGTTCGCCACGCAGTGCTTGTAATTCTTCAAAAGCCGCGGTGTGATGTGACTCAAGTTTGATAGCCACATCTCTTAGCTGATGCTCGCCCAAGGCATCGAGAAGTTTTCGCGTGTATTGACCGCGCTGAGTAAATAGACGGATGGATTTGATATCAGCTTCACCGGCGGCGGTCTCTAAGGCAACGGCAAGCGCGCCTTCATCACCCTGCGTCAAGGCCTCCATTAGCGGTGTCTGCATCAGTTCAGCGACGCTGTTATTTTCCTCGGCGAGCTGCTCTAGTGCCGAGTGCTGCTGTGAATCCCTTGCTGCTTGTGTCTGCCCATCATTTTTTGGGTCCGAACCACCACGGTCAGCGTGGTGCTCAATACTGAAAAACCGCTCAAATGCTTCATTAAACAACTGCGCCTCACGGCGTGACTTGGCCAATACTGCCGCCAGGCCGTGTTTTAATTGTTCGCGGTCTTGATACCCCATCAGACTAGCGACATGCACGGCATCAAGAGAATCTGCGGGCGAGATGGGGATATCCCGCCCACGTAAATACTTAATAAAGGCGAGCAGCTGGTCGCTACCGCTACCAGAGCTAGGGATCACGCCGATGCCTGGCCAATCAGTTTGTGAACTTGTCGCCCTGCAGTGGTGATGTCCTCTTCATATTTCAGCAGCACATTGAGCGTATCGTGAACCAGTTGGGGGTCGAGTGTGTCCGCATGAAGTAGAAGTAGACTGCGAGCCCAATCAATAGTTTCAGAAATCGATGGTGCTTTTTTTAAGTCGAGTTCGCGTATGGCATGGACAAATTTAACCAGTTGATCGCTCAGGCTTTGCTGTAGATCCGGTACGCGGCTGGCTACGATTCTCTGCTCGAGTTCCACCGATGGGAATGGAATGTGTAAATGCAGGCAGCGACGTTTGAGCGCGTCTGAAAGATCGCGCGTGTCGTTACTGGTTAGAAATACAATGGGTTTAGAACGAGCACTGATCGTACCGATTTCAGGGATAGACACTTGGTAGTCTGATAGCACCTCTAGTAGTAGCGATTCGAACTCGAAATCGGCTTTATCTATCTCGTCGATTAACAGTACGGCACCATGTTCCTGCTCCATCGCCTTGAGTAGTGGGCGCGGTTCAAGAAATTCATAGGCATAAAAAACATCAGCCATATTGTGCAGCCGCTGGATCGATTCACGCAGACCCTTGGCTCCTTCGAGAACTTCACTAAGCTGCTCTTTAAGCACCTGCGTATACAAAAGTTGTTTGCCATATTTCCATTCGTACAGTGCTTTTGACTCATCTAGGCCTTCATAGCACTGCAAGCGCACGAGGGGTTTACCAATGACCGTAGCGCAGGTTTTAGCGAGCTCGGTTTTACCGACGCCGGGAGGGCCTTCCACCAAAATCGGCTTGTTGAGCGCTGCCGCCAAATACACGACCGTGGCGATGCGCTGGGTACAAATGTAGCCAGAAGTTTCGAAAGCGCTAATAATCTGCTCGACATTGTCGAGCTGAGGGTAATGACTGTTACTCAAATTAACTCCCAAAAAATGTGATGCTGATCAAACTAGACCTGGAAAGATAGCTGATTTAATTTCGCCAAAACCGTTCTAGCTTAACCGCTCATCCACCTGAGGCGTTCATAAAGCGTAGAATTTGCGGCTCATTAGGCTGGTCAAATACGTGGCGCTCAGGTTTGTAATGTAGTGCCTGACGAATAGCTTTTTTGAGCGCCTCATCAGTGGCACCGTCACGCATTATATCCCGCAAGCTAATGGCATGCTCGTTGCCCAGGCAGAGCAGTAGCTGACCTTCAGCAGTGATACGTAGGCGATTGCAGCTGCTACAGAAATTGTTGCTATGCGGCGAAATGACGCCTATTTTCGATACGCTACCAGCGACTGAAAAATATCGGGCGGGGCCCGCATGGGCCTGTGCAGAGATTGCCGCAAGCGTATGCTGTTGGTGGAGTATCGCAAGCACTCGGTCCGAGGTGACGAGTTCGAGTGCTTTGCCTGCCGCATTGACCTGACCAAGCGGCATCTCTTCTATATACGCAATGTCGATACCACGAGCGATAGCAAATTCAGCGAGAGGAAGAATTTGATCTTCATTTTGACTTTTGAGAATTACCGCGTTGAGACGAATGCGTTCAAAGCCTGCGGCTAGTGCCGCGTCTATTCCCGACAATACCTGGGCTAAATCACCTGTGCGGGTAATGCGTCTAAAGCCATCGGCGTCAAGGGTATCGAGACTGATATTGAGGTTGCGTACGCCGGCAGCATGCAGTGCTTTAGCGCGCCGGGGTAGCTGACTGGCATTAGTGGTAATGGCGAGCTCCTCGAGTTGAGGAAGTTTGCCAATTGTTTGTAATAAAGTATCAATCCCTTTTCGGATTAATGGTTCGCCACCAGTCACTCGGATCTTACGCACGCCAAGCTCGACAAAAATTTTCGCGATACGAGCGAGCTCTTCTAGGCTGAGTACCTGGCTGCGTGGCAAGAAGGTCATTTCTTCGGCCATACAGTACTGACAGCGAAAATCACAGCGGTCTGTCACCGACAGCCGCAGGTAGGCGATCGAACGATCGAATCCGTCAATTAGAGGCGGCTCTTGGATCGTGAGCATGTTGTTTGTTGGGCCGTTCATGGGCAAATTTTTATGCGCCTAGTATCGAGACCCTATATTGCCTCAATTTACGGGCTCAAGGGTATTGACCAAATAGTCGGGGTCTTCAATAACATTGACCTCTACCAAGCTGCCGGCTTTTTTAAGTAGTTTTCTACAGTCCTTGCTTAGGTGCAGTAAATGTAGTGTTTTGCCGGAATTGAGATAGCGCTCAGCAAGTGTATCTATAGCCTCTAGCCCAGAGTGATCAGTAACACGTGAATCAATAAAGTCGACAATAACATCATCGCAATCGGATGCCACATCGAATTGTTTCAAGAAATTGGTCGTTGCACCAAAGAATAGAGGGCCGTGTACTTCATAGTATTGCGATGTATCGTGAGTCCGGCGCGTGACGCGGATATTTTTTGCGTTCTCCCACGCAAACACCAGTGCAGAACAAATCACGCCAATAACTACGGCCATGGCTAGGTCGGTGGCAACTGTCACAGCCGATACTAGTATCAAAACAAAGGCATCTGATTTGGGGACCTTGCCCATAATACGAAAACTTGACCATTCAAACGTGCCGAGCACCACGATAAACATCACCCCAACAAGCGCGGCGAGCGGAATTTCTTCGATGAGCGCTGAGGCAAACAGAATAAAGGCGAGTAGGCTGAGCGCGGCGACGACACCGGATAATCGCCCTCGACCCCCAGAATTCACATTGATCATGCTCTGTCCGATCATGGCACAGCCACCCATGCCGCCGAACATCCCCGTCACGGTATTGGCCACGCCCTGACCGATACACTCGCGTGTCCCATTGCCATGGGTCTGCGTTATTTCGTCTACTAGGCGCAGCGTCAGTAGTGATTCTATAAGGCCAATCGCCGCTAGAATGAAGGAATACGGCAAGATGATCATTAGAGTTTCAAAGTTCAGCGGTACCATCGGCACATGGAACTCCGGTAGACCGCCGGCAATACTGGCAATATCGCCAACCACGCGAGTGTCGATGTCTAATCCGATAACGAGCCCGCTCACTGCAACAATAGCAACCAGCGATGACGGGATGGCACGGGTCATTTTAGGCAAAAAATAGATAATCGTCATGGTTATAAAGACCAGACCGAGCATGGTGTAGAGCTCCGAGCCTTGCAGCCACGCCACATCGATTATGCTTCCGGCGAGTGATGTATTTGCGAGCCAGCCAGGCTCGCCGTTAACACCAAATTGGTCCAGCTGCGCCAAAAATATGACAATAGCTAGCCCATTAACGAAGCCCAGCATAACGGGGTGTGGCACCATTTGAATGAAACGGCCTAGGCGAAAAATGCCTGCAGTGATCTGAATAAATCCCATCAGTACCACGGTGGCAAATAGATACTCAACACCATGGTCGGCAACCAAGGCCACCATCACCACCGCAAGCGCGCCGGTTGCGCCAGAAATCATGCCCGGCCGACCACCAATGATCGCGGTAATCAGACCTACTATAAAAGCGGCATAGAGGCCGACCAGCGGATCAACGCCCGCCACGAACGCGAAGGCGACGGCCTCGGGGACCAGGGCTAGAGCGACCGTTAGGCCAGATAACACGTCATTTTTCACGGACGCGGCACGCGCCGCTGTTAGGTCAAACATAACTCACCTGTATTGCGGTTGACAGCGCCAATGCGCCTCAATATGAGTGCGCGTAGCGCGCAAAAGACAGCGATTGCCCAGATGTACTGTGGCATCTGAACTACAAGTTGTTGTTATGGGATTTGCGTTGCTGACCAACTAAGCCCTATATGGGCCCGCGCAGTTTAGTGATGGAATAGCGTGGGTGCAAAGTAAATTTACACATTGACGCAGCTTAGCCACAATGGAGCAGTCTGCAGCATAAATAATGAGAAGCGCTCATGGATCCAAGAAAATCTGTATTGCCTGGCTTGATTATTGCGGCGCTGCTCGCTGTGGCGCTCATTTGGTCTGGGCAGAGGACTGATCTGACTGTGACGGCCACAACGGCCGTATTGTGTATCGTATGGTGGATCTTCGAGCCGATCCCTATACCTGCGACCTCTTTATTGCCGCTTGCAGTTATGCCGTTATTTGGTGTGTTGACGCCTATAGAAACCGCAGCAGCGTATGGTTCACCGCTAATTCTATTGTTACTAGGGGGTTTTTTGCTGTCTCGTGGCATGGAATCTACAGGTGCGCACAAGCGAGTGGCCCTTGGCGTGGTCAGGTTGGTTGGTAGCGATAGCCCCAGACGACTAATTTTTGGCTTTATGGCGGCGGGTGCAATACTCAGCATGTGGATTTCTAACGCGGCTACCGCGCTAATGCTCGTCCCCGTAGCGATTGCGGTCCTGGACTCTTGTGAGCAGCGCAGCATGCTCTCGGCGCCTCTATTGCTGGGATTGGCCTGGGCCTGCTCTATCGGCGGACTGGGCACACCCATCGGCACCCCCCCTAATCTTATATTCATGCAGGTTTACGCAGAGGTGACAGGTGAGACAATTTCCTTTACTCGCTGGATGTCATGGGGAGTCCCCGTCGTACTCGTCATGGTGCCAATGGCGGGCTGGTGGCTCAGTCGTGGATTGCCTAAAAAAATCGATGTGTCACTACCTGCGCTCGGCCAATGGCGCTCAGCCGAACGACGCGTGCTCATTATATTTGTGTTGACGGCGCTCGCATGGATGACACGTAGCGAGCCTTTTGGGGGCTGGCGGACCTTATTGGACTTGCCCAATGCAAATGATGCATCAGTGGCATTTTTGGCGGTAGTCGTCTTGTTTGTGACTCGTGATCGCGAGGGTAAACCGCTTATTACTTGGGAGCAGGCGAGTCACATTCCTTGGGGCGTACTGATTTTATTTGCCGCTGGCATTTGCTTGGCGAAAGCGTCCGTGAGTTCAGGGCTCAGCGCAATTGCAGGAGACGCATTGACCCATCTGACGAGTCTGCCACTTTGGTTGATGATTCTAATGGTATGTTTGGCGGTGACTTTTATTACTGAGGCCACCTCCAATACAGCGACGACGGCTTTGCTGATGCCAATACTCGCAGCTGCTGCAGTTGCTGTAGAGCTCAATCCTTTATTGCTCATGGTGCCCGCCGCGATGAGCGCAAGCTGCGCGTTTATGTTGCCGGTCGCCACCGCGCCCAACGCTGTCATCTTTGGTACGGAGCGTGTACCGATAAGGCAGATGGCTGCGAACGGTTTTGCTGTGAATATCTTCGGTGCTTTTCTGATCACAAGCTTGATGCTGATTTTGCTTCCCCATTAACCACAGCCGCTTAGCCGAACTAGTATGACTGGCCGGTTATCGAGGTTGATGTCGCCTAAGTCGCACCAAAGATGGGGAACAACCTGAATCCAGCTTAGTGTTGAATTCAGGCCTTATATTGCCGCTCACGATAGACGTTTATCTGTTAGTTTAGCCATGTATAAGGTGCGCTAACAATTTAGAGCAATGCCATTATGGTTTCAGCTGAGCTAACATCTATGCCAGGGCCTTCTTCAATATTGAGGGCAGTAACCGTACCGTCTTCAATAATCATTGCAAAACGCTGGCTGCGCGTGCCGAGGCCAAAGCCACGCCCGTCTAGTGCTAGATCGAGTTTGCCAGTGAAATCTCCATTACCATCTGCGAGCATGATAATTTCTTCAGCATTTTGCGCCTGACCCCACGCACCCATTACAAAGGCATCATTCACTGACATGCAGACGATGCTATCCACGCCGTTAGCTTTGATTTTGTCGGCATTGGCCACGTAGCCTGGTAGGTGCGTCATGCTGCAGCCTGGTGTGAACGCGCCGGGCACGGCAAAGAAAACCACCTTCTTGCCATCGAAAAGTTCTGCGGTCGTCATCGGAGCTGGACCGTTTTCTGTCATTACATGCAGTGTGCACTCTGGGATTTTGTCGCCTACGGCAATAGTCATTGGTTTACTCTCCTTGATTGGATAATCAGTTAACTGCTTGGATTATACGGGTTATTCGTTATGTTCGTCACTGGCCAGCATGCGCGCGTAAATTTGTTCGCATTCGGTAAAGAAATCATTCTCGCTGTCAAGGTAAGGTGCGCAAAACGACAGAATTTGGAGCACTCCGCTATGGATGATCGAGGTCTCTTTACTGCCGTAATGTAATAACTGATTATAGGACAGCCACCAGGTCAAATTAAGGGTCATCGCATCGGCGAGACTGACCAGCCGAGGATCCTGTCGTCCGCGCATTTGGTCTGCCACGAGATTGATGCTGATCGCGAGACAGGCCGCTCTTTTTAATCGAATCAACCGTCGCATGCCACGATCGATCTCTGGATAATGCTGCATCAAGTCGATGAGATTAAGATAAATAAATCGATATGCGTACATTTTTTCAAAGACCACAGTTAGAAATAGCCAGCTGCGTTCCACATTGTCACTATGATCTGTTTCGAACAGCGTGGGATCTTCTAGTGGTGCGCTGAGTAGTCCTGCAAGGTCACGTTGCATCTCAATATAGAGGGCGGCGATGATGCTTTCCTTGCCTTTGAAGTGGTAATACAAATTACCAGGGCTCATGTCTAATTCAAGCGCAATATCGGCTGCGGTAACGTTGCGTTCACCCTGCTCATTGAACAGAGTGCGGGCAACTAACAAAATACGCTCACGAGTCTTCATTGCGCCAGTGTAGCTCGAATTTTACGTGATGTGCCGTTACTAAAATTGGTTTTGGCTTGGCTGCTAGTGTGCTGATGCGATCACCGGCGCAGCTGTACGATCTCTCGGAAACGATAAAAAGCGCACATCCCTCTGATTGTCGATGTCGATGACCAGTGTGGGAGTGCGTATGCTTTAGGCGTAAAAAAGGGAGCCGAAGCTCCCCAAAAAAATCGGACCTTGAGTGGATCAAACAGCATTAATAAGCTTGCTGCGGAGCGCTTCAAAACGTGCCTTTGCCTTGCTCATTTGCTCTTCGAGCTTCTTGCGATCGGTGATCGCATCGAATTCCATGTCGTTGATAGCCTTTCTGGCTTCTTTCTCTACAGCTTCGCCGCGCTTGACGAGGGAGTCATAGATTGACTCAGCCTGCTGGCGACGAACTTCGAGACGAGACTGCGCTTCTTGAACTTGCTGCTGAATATTTTCCAGCTGGTCAGCCATTTGATCGTAGGCTTTGCCGTAAACACCCAAGCCGGCTAGGAATGCATTACGACCTGTGTCCAGTGCGATCGAACGCAAACCTGCAGGCTTCCTAGGTGCAGTTTTTTTACCCTTGACCGCGACTTTCATTGCGGGCGCTTTTTTTGCGGCAGCTTTCTTCGCGACGGCTTTCACTGGTGACTTTTTTGCGGCAATGTTACGCTTAGGCGTTGCTTTGGCGAGCTTTGCAGCTTGGGTGGTTACAGCGCTAGTTTCTTCAGCCATGATGTGTTCTCCAATTAATAATGTTGTTGAATCAAAGATATATTTTTTAATCCCTGTACCTAGTTTGCTCTGGGAAATTAGAAACGACACTCTAAAAACGCGTCTTTTATCGTCGAACTACGACGGATTTCTACTAAACCGCGCGTACACTCCCTGCGTGTAAAAATGAGGGTATGTTTTGCTCGATAAGCGAGCGCGTCTTGCAATACAGTCTCGGTGAGTTTGGGCACGCATTGGCGGTTAAATCAGGCTCGGAAATATAAAGGTGTCTCAATCATTTATCTGATTGCGCCTAAGTTGTTGTGTACGCGACATACAGTAGGGAAATACTTTGACAGATACAGCACATTCAGTAGTAGAAATGCCCGCCAGGTTTTCAATTAAGAAACTCATTTTTGCCTTGCTTGCGGGTGGTGTTGGATTAATTGCAGCGTTTTTACTCCTAGTAGGTAAGCCCGCCCCGCAACCAAGGCCTGCCGATGCTCCACCTCCGACACTGGTCAGCATTGTGGTCGCGACGCCGACTACCGTGGCGTTACCTGTCGAGACTCAGGGTACGGTCGAACCGCGTCGGCGTATCAACCTAGTCGCTCAGGTGGGCGGTAAAGTGTCCGATGTGAGTAATCAGTTCAGTGCGGGTAGTTTTATTCAGAAAGGGGAAGTGTTGCTGAAAATAGAGCAGGATGACTATCACTTTGCGATAGCCCGAGCACAGTCTCAAGTTGCCGCAGCCCAGCAGCGCGTAGCCGAGGAGCGGGGGCGTAATTTACAAGCCAAACGAGAATGGCGTGATCTAGGCTCAGTAGATGCCAATGCATTGTTCCTGCGAGAGCCACAGCTCCGCGCCGCACAGGCCGCATTGGCGGCAGCGCAAGCGGATTTAGATGCCGCCCGTCTGGCCCTCAAGCGGACAGCGATTACCGCGCCATTCGATGGACGTATTGAGAGTAAACGCGCTGACTTAGGGCAGTTTCTTGCCGCAGGTACAATAGTTGCTGATATCCATGCAACCGATGTAATGGAAGTTCGTCTTCCACTGACGGATAGTCAGTTAGCGCTCCTTGATTTGCCGCTGCGTGATGACGACGATATCGAGACTAGATCAGTCGTTATCAGCAGTCGTTTTGCCGGACAAATATGGCAGTGGCAGGGACTTATTAAACGTATTCAGGCGAGTGTTGATCGAGATAGCCGCGTCGTCTACGCCATCGCTGAAATTACAGAACCATATGCGTTGGTTGAGAGCGGCAGGCCACCACTAGTGCCCGGTATGTTTGTCGCTGCTGATATTCCTTCGCGTGCGATCGCTGGCGTCACTGAATTACCTGCCGCTGCTTTGCGTTCGGACAACACGGTACTGGTCGTGGGTGATCAACAACGTTTGCAGCGTTACGAGGTTGACATAAAACTGCGGCGTTCGGATACGGTATGGGTGGTGGGTCTGGACGAGGGTATGCAGGTGGTTGCTAGCCACAGCAATGCTTTGGCGGCGGGATCGTTAGTAGCGATTATGAGTAATGTCGCGCATGGACAGCAGTAACATGAAAGATCGTGGCCTACTGAGTTGGTTTATCCATAATCCAATAGCGGCAAATTTATTAATGATTTTGTTAATGATCGGTGGATTGTTAGCTATCCCGAGTCTTGATAAACAGTTTTTCCCAACACCTGAAATTTCAATGGTGAGTGTCAGCATGCCTTTTCCTGGGGCCGGCCCCAAAGAGGTTGAGGAGCAAATATGTTCACGGATCGAAGATGCGATCCACGATCTTAGCGGTATAAAGGAAATACGCTCTACCTCAAGGCAAGATGCCGGCTCGGTGATGATAGAGGCTATCGCAGACTATCCAATGCAACGGCTGACATCGGATATCAAGACTCGGATCGATGCGATCAATACCTTTCCCGTTGACGCAGAACGCCCGGTTGTTACGGAAATTACGTATAAGCACCGTATGGCTGTTGTGAAACTGGCAGGCGAGCTGGATGAGCGAGAGTTAAAAGAGTTAGGTGAAGTGCTGCGCGATGATTTGGCTCGTCAGCCCTGGATATCGTTGGTAGATCTAGCAACACCCAGGCCCTATGAAGTTTCAATCAATGTTTCAGAAGTGAATTTACGCCGTTTTGGTTTGACAATGACCGATGTCGTCGCTGCGGTGCGCGGTGCTTCACTGAATTTGCCGGCAGGTGCGATCAAAGATCTAGATGGTGATATTCGTGTGCAGACACTTGGCCAGGCCTATGAACGCCGAGATTTTGAAAAAATCATTTTGCTGACTACTCGCGATGGCGCTGAAATTCGGATAGCGGATGTCGCCGATGTCGCCGATGGTTTTGAAGATATAGATATTGAAAATACCTTTAATGGCAAGACGGCGCTGTCAATGAGCGTCTTTGTGACCTCTAACCCGGATGTGCTGCAAACCAGCCGAGTGGTGCATCAATGGGTTGAGCGACAATCGTTGAATTTGCCAGCAGGTGTTGAGCTTGTGGTGTGGCGGGATATGTCCAAAGAGTTTCGTGGACGGGTAAATACACTGCTGAAAAATGGTATCGGTGGCTTGGTACTGGTCGCTTTGGTATTGGTGCTATTTTTAAGACCTATGATCGCTTTTTGGGTAAGCACGGGTATCGCAGTGGCTTTCTTGGGAACATTGTTTCTTCTGCCCTACACGGGCGTTAGCCTCAATATGGTTT
The DNA here is from genome assembly GCA_963926105.1 of uncultured Luminiphilus sp. Classification (GTDB taxonomy): domain Bacteria; phylum Pseudomonadota; class Gammaproteobacteria; order Pseudomonadales; family Halieaceae; genus Luminiphilus. Next base: position 78,159 of record CAWUVW010000009.1, read on the forward strand.
CGCTATTCGCGTTTCTATTGGTTCTCGGTATTGTTGTCGATGATGCGATTATTGTCGGTGAGGCGATTCATTCTGAACATGAGCAGGGGCGGCTGGGTGAAACTGCCGCACTGATGGGTGTGCGCCGCGTTTATAAGCCAGTGCTCTATGCAGTAATTAGCACCATGGTCTTTTTTACCCCCATGTTACTGCTGCCCGGCGAGTGGGCGACGGCGGCGATTTCAATTCCTGCTGTAGTCTTGTTAGCACTGTTCTTTTCTCTGGTCGAATCACTTTTAATATTACCTACGCACTTAGCCCTGCTGAAACCAGAGAAGCCCAGTAAAATCAGGTTTTTGCGTTGGCTGGGCAAGGGTCGCCACGCTTGTGCGAATTGGCTAGGGCATGTTTCAGGCAATCGCTATCGACCACTACTTGCTCTGGCTTTGCGCCATCATTTGCTGGTTATTGCCCTCTTTGGTGTTGCCTTTGCAGCGAGTATTGCGATGTATGGCGGCGGTTGGTTGCGCACTGGTTTCTTTCCTAAAGTGAATTCGGACTATGTGTTCGCGACCATTGATATGCCTGAAGGCGGTGCCTTTAGTGAATCTCAAATAATGCGCAATCGTCTAGAAGAGATCGCTCAAGCGCTCAAGATAGAGTGGAACGCCAGATCTGAATTCATTGACGAGCCCGCTATAGGCAATATCTCGGCCTCGGCTGAAGGCAGTCGAGTCACAGTGGCGATCCAGTCGCTATCAGAGGCGGTGGATACCGCTACACTATCGGCGGAGTTTCGTGAGGCGGCAGGCCCTCTGCCTGAAGCGAAAGAAGTGCGCATGGATTTTACTATTCAGGATCCCGGTAAGCCTATAAACCTCATATTGGCCTCGCGTGATCCTGCGGACCTAGAAAAAATTGCACCCGATGTACGCGCAGCTCTGCTGGCTTATCCGGGGGTGTTTGATGTCAGCGATAGTTTCGATAGTCCTCGTGACGAAATCCAGCTGATACTCAAGCCTGCAGCGGAGAGTTTGGGTATTACCTTGGCAGAGGTCGCCAGGCAGGTCCGACAGGCTTTTTACGGTGCAGAGGCTCAACGTATTCCTCGGGATCGTGAAGATGTCAAAGTGATGGTGCGTTATCCGGAGGAAGAGCGGCGCTCCCTAGCTAACCTCAATAGTATGTATATCCGTGCTCCGGGTGGGGTTGAGGTGCCTTTTGAAACAGTGGCTCAATATAGTGTTGAGCCGGGATTTCAAAAGCTCGAGCGTTTAGATCGTATGCGTACGCTTGAAGTTACCGCTGATGTTGTTCCCTTCGAAGCCGACCCGCGCGCCGTTGTTGAAGCGATTTTGAAGAATGATTTACCCGGTTGGCAGGCGCAGTATCCCGGACTCTCCTTAAAGCTTGATGGCGAACTGCAGGAAGAAGCGGAATTTAGTCAGGCGATGCTGAAGTATATGTCGCTATCTATGCTGGTGATTTACGGCCTGATGGCGGTGGCATTTAGATCTTATTGGCAGCCTCTATTAGTATTGACCGCGATTCCATTTGGTATTATGGGTGCAATATTTGGTCACGCGATCTTAGATTGGCAGGTCAGTATTTTTTCTATGATGGGCGTGATCGCCTGTGCTGGGGTGGTGGTAAATGACAATCTGGTATTGATCGACAGGATAAATACCCTGCGCAATCAAGGTTATGCCGCTCTTGAAGCATTGATCCAAGGTGCCCAAGATCGTTTTCGCCCCATTGTTTTGACATCGGCGACGACATTTGTTGGCCTCATACCGATTATGTCTGAGACGAGTGTGCAGGCGCAGTTCTTGATACCTATGGTCACCTCACTGGCCTTTGGCGTATTGTTCGCGACATTTGTAACGCTACTGTTAGTGCCTGCCCTGTATCTACTGGCTGACGATATTGCCGGATTTTGGCAGCGAAATTTTGTTAAAGTTTTGGTCGAAAAGTCTGCTGCTGAGAACGCTGGGTTGCTGGACATGGATAACGCTGAAGTCATCAATTCCCATGAGTTGTAGCGACAAAAAAAGCCCTTCAGGGCCCTTTAAAATGAATTATGCGCCATCCACTAGGATACGCGCATATCCGTTGTCATTAGCATCACCGCGCTAATGAGCGTTTGGTCCCGCCGCGACAATGGCGTCGCTGACATTAAAGCGTTTGAAGTTCTCTTGGAACAGCTGAGCCAGTTTACTTGCTTGTGATTCATAGGCCGTAGGATCGTCCCAGCCAGCGCGAGGATCGAGAAACTGCGCATCAACACCCGGGATGGATACGGGGAAATCTAAGTTGAGAGAATCGATATGCCGAGTCTCGGCACCTATCAAGGCGCCACTCTGTGCCGCACTGACTACTGCGCGCGTCACCGGAATGGGGAAGCGTGAGCCGCCGCCGCCGGGGGCGCCTGAACCGCCAGTCCAGCCCGTGTTGATCAGATAAACCTGGCTGCCAAAGTCTTCGATACGCTTCATTAGTAATTCTGCGTAATCGCCAGCCGGACGCGGCATGAACGGTGCGCCAAAGCACGTCGAGAAAGTAGGGTGTATACCCGCTTCTGCGCCTACTTCGGTCGAACCTACACGGGCGGTGTAGCCAGACAAGAAGTGGAAAGCTGCGGCTTCTTTAGACAAAATTGAAATAGGTGGCAGAACACCCGAAACATCACACGTCAAGAAAATGACACATTTTGGCTCGCCGCCTGCATTGGTCTCAGTCCGCTTCTCGACATGCTCTAGTGGATAGCAGCAGCGCCCATTCTCAGACAAGCTGGTATCACAATAGTCTGCGTGTCGCGCCTTATCGAGGACAACATTTTCAATGATCGCACCAAATCGAATCGCGTCCCATATGATCGGCTCATTCTTCTGACTGAGGTCTATAGTTTTCGCATAGCAACCGCCCTCAATATTAAATACGGCACCTTTTGCCCAGCCATGCTCGTCATCACCAATCAGATAGCGAGTGGGGTCAGCTGATAAGGTTGTTTTACCCGTGCCAGATAGGCCAAAGAATAGTGTGGTATCGCCATTGTCCCCGACATTAGCTGAGCAATGCATGGGCATAACATCTTTTTCGGGTAGCAGAAAGTTCTGTACTGAGAACATGGCTTTTTTCATTTCTCCGGCATAACGCATACCTGCCAGCAATACTTTGCGCTGGCCAAAGTTAATGATCACGCAGCCGTCAGAATTGGTGCTATCACGCTCAGGATCACAAACAAAGTCGGCTATGTTGAGTATTTTCCACTCAGGCTTCTTGGCAGAGTTGTACTGCTCGGGTCGAATGAACATATTGTGCCCAAATAACGATTGCCATGCCGTACCAGTGGTCACGTTGACCGGCAGATAGTGCTCGCTATGTTCGCCTACATGTAAATGCTGAACGAACGTATCGTACTCTCCGGCAAAAGCTTTAACGCGATCCCAAAGCGCATCGAATCTGTCTTCGTCAAAAGGTCGGTTAACGCCACCCCATTCGATCGCATCTTCGCTTGACGCTTCGCGGACAATAAAACGGTCTGCAGGTGACCGACCTGTGCGGTGTCCGGTTTCGACACGAAGTGCACCGGTATTGGATAACACCCCTTCGTTGCGTTGTAGTGCAAGTTCAATCAGTTGTGCTGGTTGTAAGTCTGAGTGCTTCTGGGGCGTAATGCCCTCATTTTGATTTGTCATTTTTTATTCCCATAGTCTAGCGGCAATTGGGTTTTGGAAGTTTAATGCAGGACGGGGCTATGAGCGAGTCCAGTTAAGTCGCATTCCTTGAATCCATAGGTCCTTCCACACATCTCGCAATGCATGCTGATGACCCCCTGTTGATCTAGGATTTCGGCAAGCTCATCGCCGCCCAAAGAGGTCAGTACATTAAGGCTTCGCTCCCTGGAGCAGCTACAGTTAAAACAGATCGATTGTGGTTCGAATAGTCGAACCGAGTTCTCGTGATAGAGCCGGTGCAGCAGCACTGCGGTAGGGAGTTCAATGAGTTCTGCCTGAGAGAGAGTGTCTGCCATGGCGCACGCATTTTGCCATTGGTTTTCTCGATCTTCTGGAGTTTCTTCTAGTTGCGCGGGCAGCTGCTGAAGCATTATTCCTGAGGCGGTTTTTGCATCAGCCGCAAGCCAGAAACGCGTGTATAACTGTTCGCTTTGGAGAAAGTAATTGTCGAGAGCTTTAGTCAGCGAACCAGCCTCTAAAGCCACGATACCTTGATAGCGTTGACCGCCACTCCTCTCTATTGTGATGGCCAGTTGCCCCGCTTCGATAAGCGATAAATAATTCGCGGGATCTTTGTCTATATCACCGCGGGCAATTCCGCGTATTTCAGAATCACTAGTACATTCCACCATGACTAAAGATAATGGGCCGCTGCTACGAGCTTGCAATATGATTCGCCCACTGTACTTAAGGTTATTGCTGATAAGTACCGCCGCCGCCGCAAACTCGCCTAATAGACGGCGGGTTGCCGCAGAGTAGTTGTGATCCCCAAGCAACTCGCCAAAGGCGGTTTGCAGGGACACGGTCTCGCCGCGGATATCTGCTTGTTCGAAGAGGAATCGGGTGCTTTGATCAGATAGTTGTGTTGTATTCATAATAGACAGTCTAATACCTGTCGTTTGTCTCGTGGGTGTTAAATCACCGAAATTGGGCCAAAATGGGTATTACTACCGCCTTGTGTTGGCGTGAGCCTTTCAGTCGACAAGTCTTCGGAGTAGTGATCGTGAATACCATAGATATTTCCAGAGTGCACAATTTGCCTGCGCCAGCGTGTCAGGAGGTGCTAGAGGAGTTGTCCGCTTATCTGCGCAGTGAGTTCAATGCGCGAGTTCAGCTGCAGGCCAGTGTGCTCAAATTCGAAGGTAGGGGCTTTGAGGGGGAGGTGGTTATCAAACCCGGGACAGCGTCGGGCCGAATCAAGCTAGGCTTGCTGGCAAGACCCTTTAAAAAACGCTTAGAGGCTGAGATTAACCGTCAGCTCGACGCCCGTTTGACCGTCGAGTGACGTTAATAATTAGCTGGCGAGCGCTTTAACTTTTGCGTTCAGGCGACTTTTGTGACGCGCAGCTTTGTTTTTGTTGATGATGCCCTTGTTCGTCATGCGGTCGATAATCGGAACGGCTTCATCAAACGCTTTGCGTGCGACAGCTGCATCGCCTGCGCTAACAGCGGCGAGGACGCGTTTGATCTTAGTGCGAACCAGCGAGCGCAGGCTCGCATTGTGGGCGCGTCGGTTGTCGTTTTGACGGGCACGTTTACGGGCTTGAGGTGAATTAGCCAACAGTATTCTCCAAAAAAAATGGTCTATAAAAAGGCGCGCAATGATCTGCGAAGGAAGCCGCAATGTCAACTGAGGCGCCGTCTACTGTAACAAATTGCGGTTTTTAACTGGATGTTATCCCTTAGGGCACCCTTCGACGCCGCTAATGTTTACCACCCGAGAAAAATCAAAACCCAGCCAAGCAGAGCAAGTGCTACGGTCTGGCCCGCTTTATCGAGTCTAAATAACCCATAAAAGTAACCTACAGGTGGTAATAGCGTGGAGAATAGCCCCCATGCATAATCTTCCTTCCAAGATATCACTAACAACAGAACCCAGCTTACGAGTAGGCTGGCTGCGCCAAGAGTCATCAAAAGTGCGCTGGATGCTTCCATCTTACTCCCCAGAAAGTGTAGGTTGCGTTTCGGCGCGCAAGCGTAGCAGAAAGTCGTCTCCAAGTGAGTAGTTTCTGCAGGTATCATGCATCGCGCTACTCTATTGTATGTAAAGGAGTCATATGAATCATCCGCAAGAGTCTGATCCATTTGCCAGCATTCGCCCTTATCATGACGCCGAAGTACCTGCGGTGATCGCCGGGTTGGCGCGTGATCCCGCCTTTGCTAGGTCTTTATCGCTGATACGCTTGCCCCGAACTTCAGCGCTGTGGCCTTGGCTTGCACGCCGGATTGTTCAAGCCTGGCTGGTCAGGCAGGCACGCGAAGTTAGGAGCATCGAGGAATTTCAGAACCTAGTTGAGCCCCAGTTATCCCAGATTATTGAGCGCACCTCACAGTTTACAATCGGTGGTTTAGCGGCGTTAGATCCCAAGCAGTGCTATGTGTTTGTCAGTAATCATCGTGATATCGCCATGGACCCTGCCTATGCAAACTATGCCTTAAAGCGGGCTGGGCACCGTACCTCCAGTGTTGCCATCGGAGATAACTTACTTAAGGAGCCCTGGATTTCCGATGTGATGCGACTCAATAAGAGTTTTATCGTTCGCCGTGAGCTAAAAGGTCCGCGAGAATTATTGGCAGCATCAAAGCAGCTCGCGGGATTTATTCGTCACATGGTAATTGATGACAGGGGTCCCATTTGGATTGCACAACGGGAGGGGCGTGCAAAGACGGGTATCGATGTCACTGAGCCTGCGGTGATTAAGATGCTGGCATTGAGTCGCAGTAAGGGTGAGGAGGTCGGTCGAGTGCTACAGTCGCTGAAGATTGTACCTTTATCTATTTCTTACGAACTAGACCCCTGTGACGGCATGAAGGCGGCTGAACTGGTGGCGGGAGCGGGTTACATCAAGGCAGAAGGTGAAGATATTGCTTCGATTGGTCAGGGTATCGCGGGTGAAAAAGGTCGAGTACATCTCGAGTTTGGCACGCCGATCGTCTCGGACGATTTGAGTATCGAAAGTGTCGTTGCTGAGATAGATCGCCAGGTAATTGAGCACTATGCATTATTTCCTAGCAATGTATGGGCATGGGAGCGGCTCAATGGTGTGTCGCTGGATGGCCTGATCGATTACAGACGTGCGGGTAGTGTTACGCATCAAGCGATATTTGATGCGAGGATTGCCGCCATACCAGATGATCAGCAGAAGTGGGTGCTCGCTATGTATGCAAATCCTGTTAATTCTTTACTTGCGCGTGGTTTATAGGTGACGTGCTTTGCTAGATGAAGTGGTTAAGGCAGAAATACGCGATGCCTATCAGCAGTTGATCGAAACTCGCGGTCTGAATGCCCGTTGGGGGCAGCGGCAGATGATTGCAGAGGTTGCTAACGCATTAGGCGATCCCGACGCGCCCGAGCCTATTGCCGTCGTGGAGGCGGGCACGGGCACGGGCAAAACAATCGCTTATTTGGTGGCCGCATTACCGGTTGCAAGGGCCCGAGGTAAAAAGCTGGTTATTGCTACGGCGACGGTTGCGTTGCAGGAGCAACTGATCAGTAAAGATTTGCCAGACATCCTTAATCATAGTGGGCTGGCTTTTAAGGTTCAGTTGGCCAAGGGTCGAGGGCGGTATGTCTGCGTTCATAAGTTAGATAATCACCTTATCGGTGCCGGCACTGCGCCTGCACTCATTCCCTTATATCCGGACGAAATTGGCGATGTGAGCCTCGATAATTCGGCGCCATTATTCGAGGCCATGCTAGATGGATTGGCGGGAGGGAGCTGGGATGGCGATTTAGATAGCTGGCCCGTAACATTAGAGCCCGCAGTGCGACGTGCTGTGACCACAGACCACATTCAATGCGGTGGTCGCCGGTGTCCACAAATCAACCATTGCAGTTTTTTTAAGGCGAGGGATGGCCTGCAAGAGGTTGATGTCATCGTTACCAACCATGATTTGGTGTTGTCGGATTTAAAGCTGGGAGGGGGGGCGATTTTACCGCCGCCTGAGGACTGTATTTATATTTTTGATGAGGGTCATCAATTACCAGATAAGTGCCTCAATCACTTTATGCTTTCTGTTCGTACTGGGAGTAGTTGTCAGGCGTTGCGCGCCTCGGCGCAGTGGCTGACACAAGAGCGCGCTCTGCTGAGTGAAGCAATGGGTAGCGAGCAGGTACTCGATGCGTTGGACACGTCACTGTTGGATCTTGAGCAGCTACTGGCTGAGGTGGGTGACTGGACTCTTGTTCACATAGAGCAGCAAGCTAATGAGAACAATGAATTGCGTTTTGTCGATGGCATAGTCCCCGACGAATTACTGACGCGCGCATCAACCCTCGCTAGCGCTTGGGAACAGCAGCATATGCTAGCCCTGCGACTTGAAGCGCGTATGGAGGGTGCGGTGGAAGAGGCCGAGTCCGATCGTCGCGAACAGTTTGAGGCGTCATTGATGAACGCCAATAGTTTGGCTGGGCGTGCGGAGTCCCAACTGGCCTTGTGGAAGAGCTATGCAACGGCAGATTACATTTCTGATGAACAGCCTTGGGCGCGCTGGTGTCGTCACTTTGGTGGCGCAGACACGGTTGAGTTCTTAGCCAGCCCGATATTAGCCAGCGAGCTGCTGAGTGAGCATATCTGGCAGCGAGCCGCTGGCGTAGTGATTACTTCGGCAACGCTCTCAGCTCTGGGGCGATTTGATCGGTTTATACAGCGTTCTGGTGTGCCGATAGCCAGTCGGTTTAAGCAGGTCGCCAGCCCTTTTGACACCAGCCGTGCGCGGTTTGTTGTGCCTGCATTGAAACATGAACCGGGTGATGCTGAGGCACATACCGCTGAAATTATTGCGCTGTTGCCTGCCATTGTTGCCCCTGACCCAGGTGTATTGATGTTATTTAGTTCGCGCAAGCAAATGGAGGCGGTGGTCGATGGCATTCGTGATCAGGTGAGCCACGAGGTGCTGGTACAAGATACATTAAGCAAAGGCGCTTTACTGGATCGTCACCGCGCAAACGTTGATGCCGGCCGGAAGAGTTTAATTATGGGTTTAGCCAGTTTTGCTGAAGGCATTGATCTGCCGGGTGCTTATTGTGCTCATGTGGTGATCGCGAAGTTGCCATTTGCCGTACCCGACAATCCCCTTGAAGCGGCTCACGCTGAGTTATTAGAACGTCTAGGGCGTAATCCATTTATGGAGATCAGCGTCCCTGATGCCGCGGTGAAGCTTGTTCAGGCGGCGGGGCGTTTGTTGCGCAAGGAAGATGATAGTGGCTGCATTACCTTGCTCGATCGCCGTATTGTAAGTAAACGTTATGGACGCGCTATTTTGGACTCGCTACCGCGCTACAGCTTTGAGTTGGCACGCCAATAACGCTTAGGAATCTCTTGCCATAAGTACCGCTGTTTCAGCAGACCTGCGTCAGCGGCCTCGCGTGCCTTTTTCTTAACGCACATGACCACGGTCTACTCATATATCTCCACAGTTCAAATATCTATAGATAAGTCTGCGAAAAGCTTAGGGAAGGTCGACATATCTCGTTCAGTTTCCATATAATCTATAGTTCGTTTATATTTCTGGTGTTCTCGAGTACTGTGCAGCCAGCTTTAATTTCGATACTTTATTTTTCTTTGACTAAAAGGATTCTCCGACTATGGCGCTCGTCGATTTAAAAAAACTGAAGGGACTGGTGAATGCCGGTACAAGTGGCGCGGATGACCGTGAGATATTTGGCCAATTACTTTTTACGATACTGACAAAAGCAGCGCGGATTGATCTGCATACTGATGCCAGTGAAGTGGAAGCAATCCAAAAGATCATGAAGGAGTATACGGGCGAGATTTATGAAAGTGCAGCCGTCCGCACTGCAGCTGCAGGCCAGGCAGCTGAGCGCTCATTGCGCCCAGTTTCAAAACTGGCGGCTAAGCTGCCCGAAGATATGCGGGTCCTAGCAATCAACGCATTGAAGGAGTTAATGGGGGCCGATGAGCGCATTAGCTATGCCGAAATTGAGTACTTCAATGCTGTAGCTAGTGCAATGCGGCTCAGTTTCGCTGACGTTGCAGGTCTGTTAGAAGACTGAAATTATTTGTTACCGGTATGTGGTTGATCTGATGACCTGAACGCTGCAGGCTAGTATGGTTTGGAAGGCTAAAGGCGCGACTATTGGCAGAACGGGTTCTTTGGTGCCTGCCTGTAAATAGTAATGGCACGAACAAAAAAACGTGCCATCTCTGGCTCCTAAGGTGCTTTTGAAATCGTCATCTGCATCTAAAAAAAACAGCCCTTATGGGCTGTTTTTTCTTACCGTTGAGGTTAATCCCAAGTTAAGGCGCCGCCTGTTTGGTATTCTATAACCCGGGTTTCAAAGAAATTCTTTTCTTTGCGTAAATCCATGATTTCAGACATCCATGGGAATGGATTGGAAGCCCCGGGAAACTGTTCAGGCAGGCCTAACTGGGTCAGGCGACGATTGGCAATGAACTGCAAATACTCTTCCATCATCGATGCATTCATACCCAATACCCCGCGCGGCATGGTGTCCCGAGCGTACTCGATCTCCAAGGCGGCGCCTTCAAGAATCATTTGAATGACTTCTTGTTTGAATTCTGCTGTCCAGAGGTGCGGGTTCTCCAGTTTGATCTGATTGATAACGTCGATACCGAAATTCAGGTGCATCGATTCATCACGCAAGATGTATTGGAACTGCTCTGCAATCCCGGTCATCTTATTGCGTCGACCCATGGATAGGATCTGTGTAAAGCCACAGTAGAAGAATATTCCTTCGGTCACACAGTAGAAGCCGACTAAATTGCGAAGCAGCTGCTGATCGCTTTCTGTGGTACCTGTAGTGAAGGTTGGGTCAGACAATGAGTGTGTATGGCCGATGCTCCAGGTTGCCTTTTTGGCGACAGAGGGGACTTCGCGATACATATTGAATACTTCGCCTTCATCCATACCCAGAGACTCAATGCAGTACTGATAGGCGTGCGTGTGAATGGCTTCCTCAAAGGCTTGGCGCAGCAAGTATTGACGGCACTCAGGGTTGGTGATTAGGCGGTAAATCCCCAAGACCAAATTATTGGCAACCAATGAGTCTGCGGTAGAGAAGTAGCCGAGTGAGCGCATAATGATCCGGCGTTCATCGTCGCTGAGTCCTTCGGGATTCTTCCAGGTAGCAACATCCGCGGTCATGTTGACCTCTTGCGGCATCCAGTGATTAGCGCAGCCATCGATGTACTTCTGCCAAGCCCAGTCGTACTTGAACGGTACTAGCTGGTTTAGATCGGCACGACAGTTGATCATCGCCTTTTCGTCGACGGATACACGTGTAGCACTAATCTCGAGCTCTTCCAGACCGACACTGGCGTCAATACTTGCGACGGCGTTGGCGGCGCGATGAATATTAGCCTCTGCTGCTTTGTCGACGTTTTCCGCAGGGGCGTCCACCATAGTGTCTGCGATTTTTGCTAACTGTGTGAGAGCCTGCTCCACAACTTCGGGCTTTACCTGTGTGGAGGCCGCAGCGGGTGCGCCGTCTTCTGTATGGAAATCATCCCAATTGAGCATAATGTTGTCCTCGTTAACGCGGTGAATTCTTTAATACCTAGCTATTGGCAAGCTTCGCAATCTGGATCATCAAGCGAACATGCCAAGGGTACTGGCGCAGGCTGCGGCGCAGCCTCTGCCGATGAAACTGCATTTAAACGGCCTAACTCAACAGTCGATTTTTCGGTGCCTGTTGCCGCTAATGAACGTAAATAATAGGTTGTCTTGAGTCCGCTGAACCACGCCATACGATAAGTGACATCGAGCTTCTTACCGCTGGCATTGTTGATATACAGATTGAGGGATTGAGCTTGATCGATCCATTTTTGACGGCGACTTGCGCTGTCAACCAACCAGCGGGGCTCTACTTCGAAGGCGGTCGCATACTTGGCCTTGAGGTCTGCAGGAACGCGATCTATCGATTGTAAGCTGCCATCGTAGTATTTCAGGTCGTTTACCATCACTTTGTCCCATAGGCCGCGAGCTTTAAGGTCGCGTACTAGGTAGGGATTCACCACAGTGAATTCGCCAGATAAATTCGACTTCACATATAGGTTTTGGTAAGTCGGTTCGATCGACTGAGAAACGCCGGTGATGTTAGCGATGGTCGCTGTCGGTGCTATGGCCATCACGTTGGAGTTACGCATTCCTGCTGCGGCGACTTTCTGTTTTAGGGCATCCCAGTCCAGAGTGATGTCGCGGTTGACATCAATATACTTCTCACCACGGTTTTCAATGAGTAAATCTAGTGAGTCGTAGGGGAAGATTCCTTGGCTCCACAGAGAACCCTCATAGGTCGAATAAGCACCGCGTTCTGACGCCAGCTCACTAGAGGCCTCGATGGCGTAGTAGCTCACCGCTTCCATCGAGCGATCGGCGAAGGTAACAGCGCCGTCTGAGCTATAGGCCACATCAAGCTTATAGAGTGCATCTTGGAAGCCCATAATGCCCATACCAATGGGGCGATGTCGCATGTTGGATTGCTCTGCTTGCGGTACTGAGTAGTAGTTGATGTCAATGACGTTGTCGAGCATACGAATCGCGGTACGCACTGTCTTGCGCACTTTGTCTAAGTTTAATACGCCATTTTCGACATGCTGCGGTAGATTTACCGAGCCCAAGTTACAGACAGCAATCTCATCCTTGCTAGTATTTAAAGTAATTTCGGTACACAGGTTGGATGAGTGAATGACACCACAGTGCTGCTGAGGTGAACGCAGGTTGCAGGGGTCTTTAAAGGTCACCCAAGGATGGCCCGTTTCAAAAATCATGGCCAACATTTTACGCCACAGTGCTTGGGCCTTGAGCGTCTTGTGTAGCTTGATCTCGCCATTGGCCGCCATCGCCTCGTACTGCGCGTAGCGATCCTCGAAGGCTTTGCCATATAAGTCATGCAGGTCCGGCGTATCGTTGGGTGAGAATAGTGTCCAAGGGCCATCTTCAAAGACACGTTTCATAAATAGATCTGGGACCCAGTTGGCGGTGTTCATATCGTGGGTACGACGGCGATCATCACCGGTATTCTTGCGCAGCTCGAGGAACTCCTCGATATCCATGTGCCAGGTTTCTAGGTACGCACAAACGGCGCCTTTGCGCTTGCCGCCTTGGTTGACCGCGACGGCGGTATCGTTAACCACTTTCAGGAATGGCACGATGCCCTGGCTCTTACCGTTGGTGCCCTTGATATAAGCACCCAGTGCGCGCACGGGTGTCCAGTCGTTGCCTAGACCGCCTGCAAATTTAGACAGCATGGCGTTGTCTTGAATGGCACCGTAAATACCGAATAAATCGTCCGGAACGGTAGTGAGGTAGCACGAGGAGAGCTGTGGACGCAAAGTGCCTGAGTTGAACAGGGTTGGTGTTGAACTCATATAGTCAAAAGAGGACAGTAGCTGGTAGAACTCAATAGCGCGGGCATTCTTGTCATCTTCACGAGTCGACAGCCCCATGGCAACGCGCATGAAGAAAATTTGCGGCAGCTCAATACGCACATCATTACTATGAATAAAGTAGCGGTCGTAGAGCGTTTGTAGGCCTAGGTAGCCGAACTGTAGATCGCGCTCGGGTAAGAGTGCAGCACCCAGCCGCTCTAGATCAAAGTCCGCTAAGTTGGCGGCAAGCAATTCGAGTTCTATACCGCGGGTTATGAAGGCTTTAAGTGCATTAGGATAGTGAATTGTCATGTCTTCCTGGGTTGCTGTACTTGCAATACCCATGAATGACAATGCTTCAGCGCGCAGGTCATCAAGTAGCAGGCGGGCTGCTACATAGCTGTAGTTCGGATCCTGTTCGATCATGGTGCGCGCTGTGATGACCAGCGAAGTGCTCACTTCGTTGACTGAAACACCGTCGTATAGGTTGCGCAATGCCTCATCAATGATGGCGGCTTCGCTGACATCGATGAGATCGGCGCAAGCTTCGGCAACAATGGTACGCATACGCTCTATATCGAGAGGCAAACGACTGCCATCGTGATGCGTCACATGGATGCCTCTGGCTGCGGCCTGAGCTTCCGGTGACAGCACTGCTGTAGCCGCACGTTCGCGGGCTCGGCCTTCGCGATATATGACATAGTCACGCGCGATTTTGTGTTCGCCCGCGCGCATTAGCGCCAGCTCTACTTGGTCCTGAATATCTTCGATATGAATCGTACCGCCAGAGGGCATGCGTCTTTTGAATATCGCGACTACCTGTTCGGTCAGCTTGGCAACGGTTTCGTGAATACGGGTACTTGCGGCCGCAGTGCCGCCCTCAACCGCAAGGAATGCCTTGGTGATGGCCACGCTGACTTTGCTATCCTCGAAGGCGACAACCGTACCGTTGCGCTTTATCACACGCAGTTGCCCTGGTGCTGTCGCAGAGAGCTGGGTTGGGTTGGGTGTGTCGATGATGGTTGCTGCCGGTGCGGCGCCTGTAGCTGCGGCTGTTTCTGTCCCTGTGTGCATGATATAGACCTCTGTACCTTTGGGGTGGCTGCTTAATTTTGTTTGTCTGCGCGGCCTACCTAACCCCACATCTAGGGGTGGTGTCGCACTATTACCCCAAGATAGGCGGCTTGCGGACGGAATGCAAGGCGCGAAATGGGGGTTAAATTGTGGACAACATGTTCATAGAATTGTTTGTTAGCACCCACTAACCTGCAGGCCTTGATGAAGCTTTAATGACTTTAATTATGTGCTGAATTTAACTGTAAATTTAATGGGTAATCAAATTTTCATAAAGTTAATGCATCTTAGATGCTCTGGTTATTAAGAGCATGCACAGGGGGCATAGATGATCGCGCCCGCTCAGTGGGCGTGCTGCGCAAGTGTGCCAGTCGCTTTGATTAATATGGTGGTTGGGGGGGAGGCGGAGAAAGAGGCGGATTTATTGGCCACCCCAAAATTTTAGTCAAGCAGAAACTCGATCAGCGCTTTTTGAGCGTGCAATCGATTTTCTGCTTCGTCCCAAATGACAGAGTTGGGATTGGCCATCAATTCACTAGAAATCTCCTCGTCTCGATGCGCCGGCAGGCAATGCATGTACAGTGCGTCTGGATTGGCCTGTGCGAGCAGCGCGCGGGTGAGCTGAAATGGCGCCATAGCAGCTGCGCGCTGCGCCTGCTCTTCTTCTTGCCCCATTGATGCCCAAACATCTGTGACGAGTAGGTCAGCGCCGGCTACCGCGGTTTCAGCCTGATGCACAACGCGCACGCGATCGGCATTGGCGGCGACCAGCGTAGCGTCAGGTTCGTAACCCTCGGGGCAGCCTATCACCAGTTCGAAATCGAGCAGTTTTGCGGCATTGATATATGACTGACACATATTATTACCATCGCCGAGCCAGCAAACCCGACGGCCTGCAATATCGCCGCGATGTTCGAACCAAGTTTGCATATCCGCTAGTAGCTGACAGGGGTGATAGTCATTTGTTAGCCCGTTAATTACCGGGACGGTTGAGTGTGCCGCAAAACGCTCGACGGTACTGTGCTCAAAGGTGCGGATCATGACGGCATCTACCATCGATGAAATAACAATAGCAGTATCTTCAATCGGCTCGCCGCGGCCTAATTGGGTATCCGCCGCTGACAGGAACATCGCACTACCACCCAGCTGCGTCATGCCCGCCTCAAAAGAAACTCGTGTGCGTGTAGAGGCTTTGGCGAAAATCATGGCTAACACTTTGCCGGGATAGCGCGCATGAGCAATGCCTTCACGCTGCATCTTTTTGAGCACACTCGCTCGCGCTATGATCTGACGCAGTTCGTCGCCGGATACGTCATTGAGTGTCAAAAAGTGACGTGGGTTTTTCATGAAGCTACCTCGATATCGCTGTATAGAGTGTTGATTACCTCGGCGACGCCGCTGCCAAGCAGTTGGGCATCGGCTAAGCTCATAATCAGTGGCGGTAGTAGTCGAACGGTATTCCCCGCGGTCATATTAACTAGAAGGCCCTCAGCTAGCGCAGTCGTGACAATCTGGTCACAAGGCATGTTTAGTTCGATACCTATCATCAGTCCTAGTCCGCGAATCTCTGACACCACATCTGGATACTTGAGGGTTCTATGAAAGCCTGCCAGCAGTGCTTCGCGAATAGGGTCGGCTCGCTCCCACAAGCGGTCTTTTACCAGCGTGGTGATGACGGCTGTGCCGGCACTACAGGCAATAAAGTTGCCGCCATAGGTAGTGCCATGATCTCCCGGGCCAAGTACTTGTGCCGCCGCGCCGCGCGCCATACAAGCACCGATAGGAATGCCATTGCCCAGTCCCTTTGCCGTCACCAAGACGTCGGGTATTACCCCCAGCCTTTGAAATGCGTATAGCGCGCCACAGCGGCCATTACCTGACTGAACTTCATCAAACATCAGTAGCCACCCGAGCTGGTCGCAAAGCGCACGAAGCTGCATCAGATAGTCACTGTTTAACTGGCGAACGCCACCTTCTCCCTGTACAGGTTCAAGCAAAATGGCCACCACATTGGGATTGAGGTCCGCAATGGCATGAATCGCTGCAATGTCATCTCGCGGTGCGCGCACAAAGCCCGATAGCATCGGCTCAAAAGCCTGTTGTATTTTTGGGTTGCCGGTTGCGGCCAGAGCACCCATGGTGCGCCCATGAAAGGCTCCTTCGAGCACAATAATGTGAGGTATATCGATGCCGCGCTCATGGCCATAGCAACGCGCGAGCTTAATAGCGGCTTCGTTACCCTCGGCACCGGAGTTACAAAAAAAGACCTGTTCCATACCTGTAGCACTTGTGAGCAGTGTGGCAAGCATTTCTTGTGGGGCGATACGGTAGAGATTTGAGGTATGGGCTAGGGTGTGCATTTGCTCACACACGGCCTCGGTGACGGCGGCATGAGTATGGCCAAGGTTGGTCACGGCGATGCCCGATACACCGTCGATATAACGACGCTCTTGGTTGTCGTACAGATATGCACCGTCTCCGCGCTGAAAGGCGACGGGTAATCGACCATAAGTAGGCATAATTGATGACATGGTGACCCCGAGGAGAGTTATCGTAAAATAGCGCGCCAGCATAGCGAGTTATCTGCGCCAATTAAACACCCTCCTGCACGCGATGATTTGGGACTACACCTTATATCCTCGCCGCAAACGGTGACGATTTTTTGGCCGATAGTGAAATCTGCCCCTTGCAGAAAATTTATCTGAGGTCTTGCAATGCAGTTCTCGCGCCTAAACAGTACAATAGCTAAATTAATGAACATATGAGCACAGGGAGCTGCCCATGGATATTATGGAAACAATTAAAGATCAGGTGACCAATAACCGCGTGATCCTTTATATGAAAGGCTCGCCTAATCAGCCGCAATGCGGTTTTTCTTCGCGTACTGTTCAGGCGCTGATGGCTTGCGGTGAGCGTTTTGCCTACGTGGATATATTGAGCAGCCCGGAAATTCGGGCCAATCTACCGAAATATGCGAATTGGCCGACGTTCCCACAATTGTGGGTTGACGGCGAATTGATCGGTGGTTGTGACATTGTGTGTGAGTTAGAGCAGTCAGGTGAGCTCAAAACAATCATTTCTGCGAATGCGCCAGAAGGCGAAGCAGAGGGTTGAGCGAGCAAACTTAGCGTTTTGATCTCGTTAGTGCGAATAAGGCCGTCACTGACGGCCTCATTGTTATGGGCTAAAAGGCATTGAAAATTATGCCAATGGTTTAACCGATTTCGTCGCCATTTGTAGATAGTTTTGCTCGCCTAGGCGGTCCATCAGTGACAGCTGTGTTTCCAGCCAGTCGATATGGTCTTCTTCTGCATCGAGAATGCGTTTAAAGAGATCTCGCGATACGTAATCGCTGACAATTTCGGCATGGGCAATGCCCGCTTTTAAGTCGGCGTGGGCAATGTGCTCCAGTTTCAGGTCACACTCCAACATTTCTCGGGGATTTTCACCAATTAAGAGTTTACCCAAATCTTGCATGTTGGGCAGACCTTCCAGAAATAAGATGCGCTCGACGAGTTCGTCCGCATGCTTCATTTCGTCGATAGACTCGTGAAGTTCATGGTCTGCAAGTTCAGTAAGACCCCAGTCCTTGTACATTTTACTGTGCAGAAAATACTGATTGATCGCTACCAGCTCATTACTGAGCACTTTGTTCATTAATTGAATGACCTTTGAGTCGCCTTTCAAGGGGGAGCTCTCCGCTAGATGAATGTGGCAATCAGTTTAACGCAAGGCTGCTTTTTACCCAACAAGAAAAATAATAACTAATTGATTAGAAAGGAAATTTTATTGCGAATCAGAAGGATTCTCAGCCGCTTTTGGGAGGGGTGGCTTACGCGGACAGGGGTCTAAAGGCAGATGGCCCGGCGTCATAAAAACCCGGGTGATTGATGGGAGTCGATAAGCACTCGATAACAATGTCTCGCGCTAACGCGCTACATTTTCCGCATTGCGTCGCAACACCGAGCGCCATCTGCACTTCAAAGAACGAATCTGCGCCATCGGATACCGCTTGCACGAGATCTCGGTCGGTAATGCCTTTGCAAAGACAGATATACATGCGGCCACGTTAATGCGCATGAGAATGATTGTCAACTAGATTTGTAATAGTAGAAGTGGCGGGCATTTACTGCTCGCACCTTTTATACTAAGTCCATCTAAGAGGAGTACGCATGGACGTCACCCGCTACATCACCGATCTCGGCAGCCAAGCCCGCATCGCTAGTCGTATTGTTGCCGCATCGACTGTGACGATGCGCAATGGTGCATTGCGGGCTATTCGCGATGCGATTGATCGTCAGCGAGCGGACTTGTTGGCTGCAAATACAATAGATCTAAAGAATGCTCGGGCTTGCGGTTTAGACGCAGCATTACTTGACCGGCTCGCACTCACTGATGCGGGCATCGACAACTTGTTAGAAAGTCTTGAGCAGGTCGCCAAGTTACCTGATCCAGTGGGGGAAATAACGCAGGTGCGCACCATGGATTCTGGTATCCGTGTGGGTAAAATGCGCGTGCCGCTCGGCGTCATTGGTATTATTTATGAATCACGTCCCAATGTGACCATCGAAGCGGCGAGTTTGTGTTTGAAGGCGGGTAACGCTGCGATTTTGCGCGGTGGGTCTGAGGCTATTGAAAGCAATCGTATGCTCGGCAGGCTTATCGCAGAAGGTTTGGCGACTGCGGGCTTGCCTGCCGCGGCGGTGCAGGTGGTAGACACCACAGATCGTGCAGCAGTTGGTGTGCTCATCAGTCAACCAGAGTCGGTGGATATCATTATTCCTCGGGGCGGCAAGGGCTTGATAGCACGAATTACACAGGAGGCTCGCGTCCCAGTTTTGAAACACATGGATGGGATATGCCATGTGTATATTGATGATGGCGCGGATGCAGAGATGGCTTTGGCAATTGCCGTCAATGCTAAAACCCAGCGTTACGGGACTTGTAACACGATGGAAACCTTATTGATTGCGGAGGGTGCTGCGCACCTGTTACCGGCTATAGCCCAAGCCATTGCAGATAAAGGCGTGGAGTTGCGCGGCTGTGATCGCAGTCGCGAGCTAGCATCAGTGATTGCCCTCCCTGCAGTCGAGACTGACTGGGAGACCGAATACTTAGCGCCAATTTTGTCGATTCGCACTGTAGCTGATATAGATGCGGCCATTGATCACATAGCCCGCTATGGTTCGGGGCATACGGAAAGCATAGTGACGACAGATCATCAGCGCGCCATGCGATTTTTGCGTGAAGTGGACTCCAGCTCAGTCATGATTAATGCGTCTACTCGGTTTGCCGATGGCTTTGAGTATGGTTTGGGCGCTGAAATTGGCATTTCAACCGACAAGTTGCACGCTCGTGGACCTGTCGGTCTAGAAGGACTGACTTCGCAAAAGTATGTCGTCTTTGGTGAGGGGCAGGTGCGCGGCTGATGCGGGAGTCGGCGCCACTCACGGCATTGGGTTTGCTCGGGGGGAGTTTCAGTCCCGTGCATAACGGGCATTTGCGTGGAGCAATTGAGGCGCTAACTTTGCTGGGTATTGAGCAGCTTGCTTTGATACCTGCACCAGAGCCGCCGCTAAAAGAGTTACCTTCGGTATCTATTGCACACCGGGTCGCTATGCTGCGCCTTGCCATCAAGGATTTACCTGGCCTTTCGTTGGATATTCGAGAGCTCGACCGGAATGGACCCAATTATACCGTCGACACCCTGATGGAGCTGCGCGCGCAATACGGCCCAGATATCTCACTGATTTTTATTATGGGTGCGGATTCGCTCGAGAATTTACCCCGCTGGTCGCGCTGGGAGCAGCTACTTGAATTTGCCAATATTGCGGTGCTGACACGGCCTGGAGTTGCAGTGACGTGCTCTGAGCCGGTGGCGGGCTGGCTTAAAGAGCATCGTTGTGGTGCTAAAATGCTGCGTGGGCAGGCCGCAGGTGGTATCGCGCTATTGCGTCAGACTTCGTTAGATATTTCTTCTACTGCGATTCGTGCAGATATTCACACTGGCAGAAGTGTGCGTTTTCTCCTGCCGGATGCCGTTATCGAGTATATTGCGCAACATGATCTATACCGAGAGTAAAACTATGTCCAGAGGCTTATATTTGTGACCGATTCAATGGCAACACAAGACCCCGCATTAACAGAGCTGGTGCTAGTCGCACTTGATGATCTCAAGGCAGTAGACCCCGTCGTTATTGATGTACGCGCGCTCACCTCGGTAATGGATTACTTGGTTATTGCCAGCGGTTCTTCCAGTCGACACGTAAAATCGCTAGCGAATAATGTCGTGGTCGAGGCCAAGGCGGAGGGCTTTACTCCTATTGGTATGGAGGGCGACGGCCCAGGCGAATGGGTGCTCGTCGATTTTGGCGATATTGTCGTACACGTGATGCAGCCGGCGATACGCGGGTTGTACGATCTCGAAAGTCTCTGGGCTACGCCCGCGACTCGCTAATGCGCATTAGGGTGCTCGCAGTCGGTACTCGCATGCCCAGCTGGGTTACTGCAGGCGTCGATGAGTATGTGCGGCGACTGCCTAGAGAATTTAGTGTGACATGGCAAGAGGTTCCACCCGCAAAGCGACAGGGTGACTCTGCTGAAACATTCATGGCTAAGGAGGCGCAGTTTATTAGCCGGCAACTCAAAACAGATGAGCGAATTGTTGCGCTCGATGTGACGGGTAGTGTTGTCTCTACCGAAGATATGGCCGCGCAAATTAGTGAATGGCAAATGACCGGGCAATCGGTCTCCATATTAATTGGCGGTCCAGATGGACTGGATCCCAGTCTGCTTAAGCGCGCTTCTGCTAAATGGTCGTTTGGCCGCATTACCTTGCCACATCCCTTGGTGCGCGTGGTACTGGCTGAGCAGCTCTATCGTGCTTGGTCAATCAATAATAATCATCCCTACCATCGAGCATAAGCCATGTCGGCGGGACGCGAAGCACTTAGAGATACTCACCGTGAAACGGTTATAAATAGTCGGCGGGTTTTTATCGCCGTGCTTATTGTTGTGCTCTCTATCTCCGGTTTGGCATGGCGCTACTACACACTACAGATTGTTCAATACGATCGGTTTCTCACTCAGTCGGATCGCAATCGTGTTCGTCTTGAGCCAATTACCCCTAAGCGTGGCTTGATTTTTGATCGCAAGGGGCGGCTGCTGGCAAGCAATGAGCCCAGTCATCGTTTGAGCGTTGTCGTCGAGCGCGTCAAAGACTGGCCAGTCTTTCTCGATAAGCTAAAGAGTTTGATTGTGCTCGACAAGGAGACAATCAAACAGTTTGAGCAGCGGCGTCGCTATCGTCGACCGTATGATGCCGTGCCGTTCAAGCTGCAACTCACCGACGAGGAGATGGCTGTAATTGCCGTGAATCGCCACAACTTGCCCGGCGTTATCATTGAGGCACAGCTGACCCGGCATTACCCTTACGGCGAGCTGCTTAGTCACGCGGTGGGTTATGTGGGACGAATTGACGCGCGTGAGGCAGCGGAGATCGACGAGGCTGCTTACCGCGGTATGTTGCACATCGGCAAGACTGGGCTGGAAAAGTGGTATGAAGCGCTACTGCACGGCGACGTCGGATTTCAAAACGTTGAGACCAATGCTCGCGGTCGAGTGTTGCGGGTGCTTGATAGTCAGCCGCCTGTCGACGGCGCTGATCTGCAATTGCATCTCGACTTAGATATTCAACGTGCTGCCTTTGATGCATTGGGTGATCAGCGCGGTGCTGTGGTGGTCATAGACCCGCGTAACGGCGGTGTGTTGGCGCTGGTCTCAAAACCCGGCTATGACAGTAATTTATTCGTCAATGGCATTAGCAACAAAGATTACTCTGCGTTGCGAGATTCGCCTAATACACCGCTGCTGAACCGGGCGGTACAAGGGCAATATCCGCCGGGTTCAACGGTCAAGCCCATGATCGGCTTAGGCGGATTGGAGCAGGGATTAATCACGCCTGAAACTACGGTGGCTGATCCTGGTTGGTATACTTTGCCCGGTGACTCGCGGCGTTATCGCGATTGGATTTTGCGTATTCGCGGGACCGGGCATGCCCCACAAGTCAATTTAAATATGGCGATAGCAGAATCTTGCGATGTTTATTTTTACGATTTAGCACGGCGCATGGGTATCGATGCGATGGCTGAATCACTCGCAGTCTTTGGTTTTGGTGAGCGCACGAGGCTGGACTTAACCAGCGAGCAAGCGGGTATTTTACCCAGCACAGAATGGAAGCGACGCGTGCTGGGGATACCATGGTATCCCGGTGAATCTCTAAGTGCCGGTATCGGTCAGGGTTATATGTTGGCAACGCCTTTGCAACTCGCTCAAGCGACGACGGTACTCGCTAATCGTGGCGAGAGTTATGTCCCTTCATTAGTATGGCGTGTCAACGATCAGCCAGTGGACTTTGAGGAGAGGCCACCACTTGTTGCGAGCCCTGAAAACTGGGCGGCCGTGATTGCTGGTATGGTAGACGTGGTTCACTCGAGCAGCGGCACCGCCGCCAGTATCGGACGAAATTTATCTTATACTATCGCCGGGAAGACCGGCACTTCACAGGTCATTGGTATCGCGCAGGATGGCGTCTATGACGAGGATGAAATTTTGGAGCGACATCGCAATCATGGTTTGTTCATCGCATTTGCACCTGCAGATAATCCTCAGATTGTCGTCGCGGTGATCGCGGAAAATGGGGGTGGCAGCAGCGCTGCCTATCCTGTGGCGCGGGCGGTATTAGATGCCTGGTTCTCGGAGACGCAACATGGTGGATTATGATCGACATTTGCCCGCTTCTCAGCAGGCATTTTCCCGGCGAAAAAGAGTCAGCCAATTTCTACATCTAGATTTACTCCTGTTAACACCGTTACTCATATTAATGATCGGCGGTCTGGTCGTTTTATACAGTGGATCAGATGGAGATATGGCTACGGTGATGCGTCAGGTCAGAAATCAAATAGTAGGCCTTATTGCTATGCTATGTGCGGCCCAAATTCGTTTAGATACCTATCGCCGGTGGGCGCCAGCGCTGTTTTTTGCCGGTGTTTTGCTTTTGGTCTTGGTACCTCTTGTCGGTGTCAGCGCTATGGGTGCCCAGCGTTGGTTGAGCTTGGGTATAGTGCGCTTTCAGCCCTCTGAATTGATGAAGCTAGCGATGCCGCTTATGGTGGCTATGTGGTTTACTCGGCATGCCATTCCTCCCAGGCCTGCCGCACTTTTTGGGGCGGTCGGCTTGGTGATGGTCCCCTCAGTACTGATTGCCATTCAGCCCGATCTCGGCACGTCATTGCTCGTGGCGGCAAGCGGTTTTTTCGTCATCTTTATGGCGGGATTGAGCGGATGGTATATGGTTAGTGCGGCTGTTTTATTTGTCCTGTCGGCTTGGCCGGCCTGGCTGTTTTTGTTGAAGGATTATCAAAAGCAGCGCGTGTTGACGCTGCTTGATCCTGAATCCGATAAGCTGGGCGCCGGTTGGAATATCATTCAGTCAAAAACGGCGATCGGATCGGGTGGCTGGAGCGGTAAAGGTTGGATGCAAGGCACGCAGTCGCATCTGGATTTTTTGCCCGAGAGCCAGACGGATTTTGTTATCGCAGTATTAGCCGAGGAGTTTGGTTTGCGAGGCGTACTCGTGCTCTTGTTTGTTTACTTGCTCATAATATTGCGTGGATTCTGGATCGGTTTGAAAGCGCAGACTGGATTTGGTCGTTTGCTGGCAGGCGCCATTACGCTAACATTTTTCGTATACGTTTTTGTCAATATCGGTATGGTGGTTGGCATATTGCCAGTTGTTGGTGTGCCGTTACCGCTAGTCAGTTTCGGTGGCACTTCGATGGTTACATTATTGCTGAGCTTTGGTGTACTGATGGTGATAAGCACTGAAAAACGCTTGGTAGATCAGTAGCGTTCAATCAGGAACCTTTTAAGAACATGGAGTTCGAATAATCATGACAGTGAATAGTGTTTTCCGAAAATTAGTTGTTATCGTCAGCGCTAGCATAGTTCTTGTTCCCGTAAATTTACAGGCGGGTGATTACACGGGAAGTCCCGCGGTTACTGCGGTAATTGATGCGGCGGTTGAGCAGGGCGTCGATCGCCAGTGGGCTGAGGATGTGATTGCCAATGCGCAACGTAAGCAATCGATACTCAACGCCATTGCAAGGCCTGCGGAAAAAACTAAGCCTTGGCATGAATATCGCAAGATTTTCCTGACGCCAAAACGAATAGATCAGGGCGTTGAATTTGCTAAAAAGCACAAGGCGACTTTGGCCAGCGTCAGTGAAAAGACCGGCGTGCCCACTTCAGTCATTGTTTCGATTATTGGTGTGGAGACATTTTACGGTCGGATCGCAGGTAGTTATCGTGTAGTCGATGCACTCGCGACGCTCGCTTTCGATTATCCTCCGCGCTCACCCTTCTTCACCCGTGAACTCGAGCATTTTTTAGTGTTGGCATGGGAGTCTGGCAAGGATCCGCTATTACTTAAAGGCTCTTATGCGGGTGCAATGGGCTACGGTCAATTTATGCCCTCGAGCTATCGTGCTTACGCTGTGGATTACGACGCGGATGGTGTTATCGATATCTGGGATAATCCGGAAGATGCAATATACAGTGTCGCTAATTACTTTGTGTCTCATGGCTGGAAGACAGGTCAGCCTGTCGTCATTCCTGCCGTCGCCCAGGAGCCTGATGCCGAAATTTTTGAGACTGGTTTAAAGCCTGTATTTACCGTGGGTGAGCTCAGGAGTTTGGGTATTAGGCCAATTCAGAATATCCCTGATACCGCTGCTGCTACAGCATTGCGCCTGACTGGAGACAGTGGGCCTGAATATTGGCTGGGGCTAGACAATTTTTATGTGATTACACGCTACAACCACAGTGCCATGTACGCGCTTGCGGCTTGGCAATTGAGCTTGGATATAGATGCAGCGTTGAATCTGGAATCCAGCCACTGATGTTGCGCGTTATCACGCTACTGGTCATGTTGCTGTTTGTTGCATGCTCAGGGACAATATCGCGCGTGACGAAAGATGGTACGCCACCGCCTATTGACGCTAGCCAAGTCGTCGATGCCGTGCTTCGCCCCGATGCTATTTTGGCGCAGGGAAATAAAAGCCCTTATACCGTCAATGGTGTGACTTATCGCATTTTAGCGTCCGCCGCGGGCTACCAAGAGGAAGGGCTGGCCTCATGGTACGGTACCAAATTCAATGGTCGGCAAACGTCTAATGGTGAAATATTTGACGTCTATGCCGCTACCGCCGCGCACAAGACATTGCCATTGCCTAGCTATGTTCGTGTCACTCATCTCGATAATGGTCGCTCTATGATCGTGCGCGTGAATGATCGAGGTCCATTCCATTCAGATCGTATTATCGATCTGTCTTACGGTGCAGCAGTCAAGCTTGGGTATGCGGATCAGGGCACTGCGCGGGTGCGTGTAGAGATCATTGAATTGGCGGGTGTTGATGATCGCAGAAATAACGATGGCAGCGCTTACCGTAATCTGCAGCTAGGCGCATTTTCTGATCTCGCATCAGCGCAGCGGTTAGCTGAACAAGTGTCCGCTATTGTTTCTGCGGGAGTTTATATCAGCCCCACAGACACCTCTGGTGGACGGTTATACCGACTGCGAGCGGGACCTTTTGAAAGTGAAAAGCACTTGCGACAAAATCAGCATGCGCTGCGATCAGCAGGTTTTCCGCCGGGTCAGCCGCTACCTTGAGCTAAATTTTTACCGATCTTCCAAGTCAGCTAACAACAGGGAATTTTTATTGATGCGGTATGTAATGCGAAAAATAGTCTCGCTATTAGTGTCAGGTGCGCTGCTCAGCCCGGCGATCTTAGTGGCAGCTATTGTACCTTCACCCCCTACGATCGGAGCCGACGCTTATTTTTTAGTCGACTTTGATTCAGGCGCAGTGTTGGTTGAACATAATGCTGACCAGCCGTTGCCCCCTGCCAGTCTCACTAAGCTTATGACCGCTTACATTTTGGCTGAGGAAGTTGATGCGGGTCGGATGAGTTTGGACGATCAGGTAACTGTGAGTCGTAATGCTTGGTCGCAAAACCCCATTTTTCGTGGCTCCTCGCTTATGTGGATTGAGCCAGGGAAAGAGGTGACTGTCCGCGAGCTTGAGAAAGGTATTGTCATTTCTTCTGGTAATGACGCTTCAGTGGCGATTGCAGAGCATATTGCAGGTAATGAATCGGCCTTCGCTGGCATGATGAATAGTTATGCCCAGGCGCTCGGTTTGACCTCGACCCATTATGTGAATTCACATGGTTTGCCCAATCCGGAGCACATCACTTCAGCGCGAGATTTAGCGACTCTGGCGAGGGTCACCATTCACGATCACCCTGAGCGCTACGCGGTGTACAAGCAACAGTCTTACACCTATAACGATATCAATCAGTACAACCGCAATTTATTATTGCGCGAAGATTCAACCGTAGATGGCTTGAAAACAGGGTATACCTCAGTTGCGGGCTACGGCATTGTGGCATCGGCTAAGCGTGATGGTATGCGACTGATTTCGATTGTCTTGGGTAGTGAGAGTATTCGGACACGGAAGAGTGAAACCAAGGCGCTACTCAATTATGGCTTTCGTTTTTTTGAAACGATTGAGCCGGTGAGCGCAGAAGTCGCTTTGAATCAGGCTCGATTATGGCAGGGTGTGACTGACAAAATTGACGGTGGTGTTTTGACCTCACTGATCATGACAGTTCCTCGCGGTTCATCGGCGCCACATGTGGTGACGCGTATTAACGAACCCTTGATAGCGCCGATTATACGGGGTGACGTCATCGGTACGCTCGAAGTCATTATCGATGGTAAGGTTGTCCGAGAAACTTCATTGCTCGCGCTAACCGATGTGCGAGAAGCAGGATTCTTTGCCCGTCTTTGGGATGCGTTTATGTTGTGGCTATCGCAGCTATTGGATTGATATATGAACGAACCGACAGCCCCGAAAATTGAGTTTCCCTGTAGCTATCCCATCAAAGTACTGGGTAGGGCGAATACGCAATTTCGTCCGATAATTTTGCATGTTTTTGAACGTCACTCACCGGGTTTTGATCAGACGACGATTACTGCCAAGTCTAGTCGTGGCGGTACCTTCATATCGCTCACTATTACCATCGAAGCGACTGGGCCAGACCAGCTATCAGCACTCCACAGCGACTTAATGGAGACTGGGCTGGTATCCATGGTGATATAGGCGCCGATGCAACTACGTTTTTTGGGATTGGCCGACTACACCGACACGTTGACGGCTATGCAGCACTTTACGCGCGAACGCGATGCGGATACCGAGGATGAACTTTGGTTGCTGCAGCATCCGCCGGTTTTTACTCAAGGTATTTCAGGCAAAGCTGAGCATCTACTTGCACCAGGGGACGTCCCAGTTGTGCAGATTGACCGCGGGGGGCAGGTGACCTACCACGGCCCAGGTCAATGGATCGTCTATTTGCTGATCGATATCCGGCGCGCTGGCATTGGCGTGCGTCAGTTAGTGACCTTGATCGAAGTGGCGATTGTAGAAGTTCTTGCGACTTATGGCATTGCCGCATCCGCAGATCCCAAGGCACCGGGGGTTTATGTCGATGGCAGGAAAATAGCTGCCTTAGGCCTTAAAATAAGTCGCGGTTGTAGTTATCACGGATTGGCGCTGAATGTGGATATGGATTTATCGCCTTTTCAGCGGATTAACCCCTGTGGTTACGCGGGGCTCGAGGTGGTTTCAATGGCGACTTTGTTGGCGGATCAGGCGTTAGATCTGTCGAAAGTCGGGGAGCAGTTATTGGCTCGTCTCGAACACCAAATTACTGAGCAAGTGAGCTAATCAAGTTCTTGCAGTGTTTTAGCAAAAAATATTGGATCTACATTACCGCCGCTGAGCATCACTGCCACGGTTTTGTATCGCCGGTCTACTTTGCCAGCGAGTAGCGCCGCCAGTGCAACGGCACCGCCGGGCTCGATGACTAGCTTTAGGACGCGAAATGCATAACGCATTGCGGTCTTTACCTCGCTGTCAGTGACCACTAGTCCACCGGTTAGTAAGCGCTGATTAATAGGAAATGTCATTTCCCCTGGTGTGGGAGACAGAAGTGCGTCACAGATCGAGCGTCTGGAGGTGTCTGCTGATTCTCGATGCCCCGTGGCCAAAGATCGAGCATGGTCGTCATAATACTCAGGCTCGACACAATAAACTGCCGTGTTGGGACTCAGAGCTTCGCCAGCTAAGTTGCAGCCTGCAGTCAGCCCGCCACCACCACAGCAAATCAGTAGCGCGTCAATCTTCTCGCCCATGGCGATCGCGTCTTCGAAAATCTCCATGCCAGCGGTGCCCTGACCTGCGATGATATGGGGGTCGTCATAGGAGGGAATAATGACACCGCCATCGCGTGCCGCTAGTGCGTAACTTATGGCCTCGCGATCTTCCGTGTAGCGATCAAAGGTGATGACTTCTGCGCCAAGTGTTCGAGTATTCTCCAATTTTATTGCCGGCGCATCTTCGGGCATAACAATGCGTGCGCGCACACCTTCAAGTTGCGCTGCCGCAGCAACACCTTGGGCATGATTACCTGAGGACCAAGCAATAACTCCAGATTTTCGCTCTTCGGCAGTTAACTGAGCGATGCGATTGTAGGCGCCACGGAACTTGAAACTGCCGCTAACTTGTAGCATTTCCGGCTTAAGAAGGACTGTTCTCCCTGAGTGCTCATCCAGAAAGCGATTGTGTAGTAGGGGGGTCCGATGAGCGTGGCCAGCGATGCGTTTTGCCGCGGCTTTGATGTCGCGATAAGTCGGTGTGAGCGCGTTGCTCATCTCAGCTTCCTTGTCGATAAAATATGCTCATCCTACTGCGGGTTATCGCAAAATATGAAATGATTTTACACGGTATTACGAAGATCGGGCTGTACTGCCCTTTCTCTAATACCGTTCGTGATCGATAATACACGCCATCTTCCACGATAGAGTTTGAATATGTCCTACATACTCATCCACCACACAGGTTGTGGTTCATCAAAGAAAGGCCTTGCGCTACTGCAAGAAAATGGTCTTAAGCCCGAGATTCGTAAGTATATGCATAAGAGCGAGATGCTTAGCGTTGAGGATTTGCGGGATATTGCGAAGAAAATGGGTAATGTCAGCCCTAGGGTATTTCTGCGTAGCAAGGATGCACAAAAGCTGGGCCTGGCCGACGGCGCATCAGATGATGAAGTATTTATAGCGATGGCGGCCGATCCGCGACTGATTCAACGGCCCATTGGTATTAATGGGAATAAGGCTGCAGTGGGTAGACCCAACGAAAGGCTCCTCGAAATCGTTTAATTCAGCCGCAGCCATTAGGGTGCGTTACTAGCCCGTAGAATCTCAGTAAGAATAGCTTTTAGTGATTTTTAGAGATAGCCGGCGTCGACTTTAGTCTGCAGTGTGCGGGCAATTTTTTATGAATGCTGTCAGCTCACCGATTTTTTGGGTGCCGATAAGTAGCTTTTTCCCGTTTCTAAGCTCGATAGCTAATCCGTGGCGGCCACGCGTGTTATACACCGTTCCATAACGAGTCCAAGGTCTGATGCCCCATCCGCCGACGAATCCGTAGTCAACAACTTCTCGTTGCTTGATATCGTCCCACCTGATTCGTTTTTTAACAAAAGGCACGAACGCCATACGGATCTCATGATTATCGATTTCGGTGTTGAGTTGCATCATTGCAATCAGTGCGGGGGCGCTCAGCATCGATATCGAAAACAGGGCTAACTCTGCATTCGACATCGGTTGGTCGCCGAATGGAACCCCGACAATAAACTGTTGATAGAGTCCGTAAAGCGAGAGTAATAGAACGCCAATAACAATGAGCCATAACCAACCTTGAGTAAATTTTTGCTGTTCATGAAATGGGGTGTTCATCGGTGAAAAATACTCCTGTCATCACTTTGTCGGCTGGAGATTCGACACTGCGGATAGCTGCCGCTCAGTCTATCGTGGCGGCAGTCCATGGATCATTGTCAGGAACTCCATATTTGTACCTGCACGACGGTGTTCTGAAATGGCTTGGTACTCAGGGTCGGCAAACCAAGCCTGTGCTGCGGCCTCTGATGGAAATTGGAACATCACAACCCGGCCCTCTCTGGGATGCGCGCCTTCAAGGGTCACTGTGTTGTCATCATAGGTGAGAAAAGTACCACCATGTTTTTTCAAGATCGGGAAAAAACCTTTCTCGTAGTGTTGATACGTCTCGGCATCGTTGATATGGAGGTTGGCAATCATATAAACAGGCGTGTCTGACATTTGCAGTTTCTCTCTTAAATAGTGGGTTTAGATCGTCTGGAGCCAGGCGGCAACTGCCTGTCCGATTTCAACGGGTGAATCTTCCTGGATAAAGTGTGAGCCTTCCACAGTGACTTCTTGCTGATGAGACCAGCTTCGGCAAAATTCGCGCTGCTTACCCACTAAGATGGAGCCGGGATCTGCGTTGATAAATAACTTGGGTAACTCTGAGCTGGCCATAAAGGCGGCGTATTCGCTGACGAGTGCTACGACTTCAAGTGGCTCGCCCTCGATGGGGATTTGGCGAGGCCAACTTAGTGTGGGTAGACGATCTGCTGGCGAAGCAAATGGCGCACGATAAGTTGCCATTTCCGTCTCAGTGAGTTGTCGAATGACCGAGCTGGGCAAAACCGCTTCAATAAACATATTACGATTCAGGATAAGATCCTCACCCTTTTCAGAGCGGAACCCTTTAAAAATGCCGCGGGCGCTTTCAGGCCAATCGTCCCAGTTTACCGGGCAGACAATTCCCTCCATATAGGCGATGCCTTTGACGGCCTCGCGGTTGCGCATGGCCCACATGAAGCCTAGTGCGCTGCCCCAGTCATGAATGACCAGTGTCACGTTATTGCTCACATCGAGGGTTTTTAATAGACCGTTTAAATAGCTGTACGTGACCTCTAGTGTGTAGCGATCCGGACCTAGAGACGCTGGCAGTTTCTCTGAATCACCATGGCCGATCAGATCGGGGATGATTATCCGGCCGGAGTCCAGCAGTTCCGGTGCCACGTTGCGCCACAGGAACGAAGATGTTGGATTACCATGTAATAGGACGATGGGGTCGCCGCTGCCTTCATCTACATAGGCGATATTTCGTCCATCAACGTCTGCGAATTTCTTTTTGTAGGGCATAGATTCAGACAGCATAGTCGTATCCTTTTAGTCGGTCTGTCGTTACGCGCCCCTACATCTTAGCGGCTCTGTAACTTGGCTGGCTGCTCAACATTGGCGCGCCATCTTGTTTCATTGTACCGCTAGGGCTTAGAGAATGGCGGTTTCAAATTTGGGCGTGGAGATGTGTTTAAGAGAGCAGTTCCTAGAGAAGGTTAATAATAAGCGGCATGTGGATATCTTCATGGGACTGTGCACCAAACGGCGCTTAAAAATATTTTCTGGTAATTTGTCGATCGGTCGCGCACTGGCCGATGGTGCTGTCATAATCCGCACCCACAGTAGGAGCCATCATGTCGACAGAACTTACACGGGAAATTAGCGCCCGACGTACCTTTGCCATTATTTCTCACCCGGATGCGGGTAAGACCACTATGACTGAGAAATTACTGCTGCTGGGCAGTGCGATTCAGGTCGCAGGTTCAGTCAAGGGTAAGCGCGGCCCCCATGCGACATCGGATTGGATGTCGTTAGAGCAAGAGCGCGGCATCTCGGTGACCTCATCGGTTATGCAGTTTCCCTATCATGGGCGCACGGTCAATCTGCTTGACACCCCCGGTCACGAAGATTTCTCTGAAGATACTTACCGTACGCTGACAGCAGTAGATTCTGCGTTAATGTTGATCGACGGTGCTAAGGGAGTTGAAGATCGAACGATTAAACTGATGAATGTTTGTCGCTTGAGGGACACACCCATTGTTAGTTTTGTAAACAAGCTCGACCGCGATATCCGCGATCCTATTGACTTACTTGATGAAATTGAAGCAGTGCTGGGTATCGAAGGTGCACCAATTAATTGGCCGGTGGGAATGGGTAAGTTTTTGAAGGGTGTTTACAATCTTTACACGGACACCTTTCACTTATTCACTGCTGGCACGGGTTCTGTATTGTCGCCCGATCACCGGATCGATGGCCTAGATTCGGATGATGCGCGCACCTTGCTCGGTGATGAATACGAGACTTTTTGTGCTGAGATTGAATTGGTTCGTGGCGCGAGCCACACCTTTGATCTAGAGCAGTTCCTATTGGGTAGGCTAACGCCGGTCTTTTTCGGCACTGCGCTTGGTAATTTCGGTGTTCGTGAAATGCTTGATGATTTTGTTAAATGGGCACCAGAACCCCTGCCAAGGATGACGACTTCCCGTGAGGTTGGTGCTTTTGAAGCACCTTTTAGTGGCTTCGTTTTCAAGATACAGGCCAACATGGATCCTAAGCATCGCGACAGAATCGCTTTCGTGCGGTTGTGTTCTGGGCGTTACGAGAAAGGCATGAAAATGCGACACGTGCGTACCGGCAAAGATATTAAAATTGCTGATGCGGTGACGTTCCAGGCGGGTGAACGCTCGCTTGTGGAGGAAGCAGTTTCAGGCGATATCATTGGTTTGCACAACCATGGCACGATCCAAATAGGCGATACCTTTACCGCTGGTGAGGATATCCGTTACACCGGCATTCCGCACTTTGCGCCGGAGTTGTTTCGGCGTATTCGACTGCGAGATCCGATGAAACTAAAGGCGCTGCAGAAAGGTCTGCAACAGCTCTCAGAAGAGGGTTCCACACAGGTTTTCTCGCCTTTAAATAACAGCGACTTAATCGTCGGCGCTGTTGGCCAATTGCAGTTTGATGTGGTGGCCTATCGACTAAAAGATGAATATAAGGTCGAGGCGATTTATGAGCCAGTTAATATCCATACTGCGCGTTGGATCGAAGCGGACGACCCGCGCAAGATTGAGGAGCTCCGTAAAAAAGCCGCTGATAATTTATCCGAGGATGGTGGGGGGTTCTTAACCTATTTGGCGCCCACGCGGGTCAATCTCGCTCTGATGGAAGAGCGTTGGCCCGATGTGCGTTTCCGCGCCACCCGTGAGCATTGAGCGCGTTAGAGTAGTTTTTCGATGTCTTTAGTAATGGCGCCAGGCTTAGTCTGAGAGCCGTAGCGCGCGACAACTTCCCCGTCGCGATTAACGAGGAACTTAGTGAAGTTCCATTTGATCGCTTTGGTGCCCAAAATACCAGAAGCTGAATGCTTTAAGTGTTCGTAAAGTGGATGTGTATTGGCACCATTGACTTCTATTTTGGCGAAAATCGGGAAGCTTGTATTAAAGCGCATCGTGCAAAACTCGACGATTTCCGACTCGGTCCCGGGCTCTTGGCTGCCAAATTGGTTGCAGGGGAATGCCAGTACATCAAAACCGCGCTCATGGAATTCTGCTTGCAGCGCTTCGAGTCCATCGTACTGGGGTGTGAATCCGCACTTTGAGGCAGTGTTCACAATCAATAAAACACGGTCGCGGTAGTCGCTGATTGCGACATTACTACCATCGGCTGCGTTGGCCGAAAAATCATAAATACTACTCATAAAAAGCCTCTTCAGGTACGTTGTTTATCAAGCGATGTGACCGCCAAACTCGGCGCCCCTGACGTTAAAGACAGGGTATCTCTTATTGATTACGTAATTCGGCCTTATCTGGTTCAGCGAAGATAGGTCTCAAGTTCAAGCTCGGTGACTCGATGGTTAAACTCGTCCAATTCCTGCTGTTTAGCAAGACAATACATATGCTGAAACTGTGGGCTCATATATTCGGTAATCACCGTCGACTTTTTGAATCGCTTGATTGCCTCACCCATGAGTGTGGGCAATAGGGACTCTTCAGGTTCTTGTTCGTAGGCATTACCCTCAATGGCAGGCGGCGCCTCCAAGTTATTTTCAAGTCCGTAAAGTATACCCATCAGTACCGCTGCAATGGCCAAGTAAGGATTTGCGTCGGCACCGGCAACACGGTGTTCAATGCGGATAGCGGCAAGAGGTCCCTCTGGGATACGCAGCGCCGTTGTACGATTATCGTAACCCCATGCGGGGAAGGTTGGTGCGTGGCTTCCAGGCTGAAAGCGGCGATAAGCATTAAAGCTTGGGGCGAATATAAGCATGCTCTCAGGCAGCAGCTCTACACAGCCCGCAATACCCGAGCGCAGTGCAGCGCTGCCCTGGGGTGTGCCATCGTTAAAAATATTCTTACCTTGTTCATCGAGTAGGCTGCAGTGTACGTGCATGCCGTTACCCGCAACATCACTCATCGGCTTGGGCATAAAACTCGCGATTAGGCCGTGACGGGCTGCTGTAGTGGCAATGCTGCGCTGCATTTGTATCACATGGTCTGCCAGCGCCATGGTGTCGGCGCTGTGCGCCATATTGATCTCGTATTGTGCTGGTGCCGCCTCTTTAATAATGCCCTCGTAAGGCAGGCCTTGCACCTCAAAGCAGGCGCGCAACTCTTCGAGCAGTTTTTCGTGTTGGTCCAGCGCATCTAAAGCGTACAGATTGCCCCCTATATCATCCTGAACCGATACCGCATCGGTAATCGGATTGTCTGGGCCGGGATCGATTAAAAGGCTGAATTCTAGTTCTGCTGCAATACAAGGGCGAAGACCTAAATCAGTAAAGCGATCTACAACACGCTGCATTACTTGCCGTGGGTCCCCCATGAAGGGTTTGCCATCACTGTCTTGCATGGTCATGATGACTTGCGCCGCGTCGATGCCATTTGGCGACAGTAACGGGGTCAGCGAGCTGGGTATTGCAACGCAATAGCCGTCGATATCGCCGTTTTCAAACGATAACTCTTTGACATCTCGCCCCCAGATGTCGAGTGCTAAGGCTGATTTAGGCATTTTTAAACCGGGATCAAAGGTGCTGCCGAGTTTTGCTATAGGGATCAGCTTACCGCGTGCAATACCATTGCAGTCAGTGATCAGTGCCTCGATCATAGTTACGGATGGGTGATCTTCAAGAAAGCGTTTTATTTCTGGATATTTAGACGGCGGCATTGGTAAACCAAGTTACTGAAGAGCCTAGCATTCTGTATGCCAATTGAGTCGCTGGCAATGCCCCCCTTTTGGGGGAGGGGTTCTTCACCATTTAAGTGGTGCGGTGCGCCAGCGCTGAGACCAAGCTTTATAGACTTTATCGCTGTATCGGTCCGAGCCCAACGACCCATTGTAGGCTGCTAGTGCACGCCTCAAGTTGCCTTTCTCGCGATCGAGATAATATTGCAGGATTCGACACCCGTAACGCAGATTGGTACTGGTTTGTGTGAGGTTGTCATCGGGCCTGCCGATCTCTCGTTTCCAGAAGGGCATGACCTGCATATAGCCTTGTGCACCCGCTTTGGAGACGGCGTAGCGATCAAAGCGACTCTCTACTTCTATTACCGCTAAAACAAGTTCGGGCGACAACCCGCTTTCTGCCGCCATGGCGTGTACATTGCGCAATAAACTCAGTCTGTTATGGGGATCGCCCATGAGTGGTTTTAGCCGCGTCTGCATGTCGAGTAGCCAAACTTCAGCGTCGTAACGATCCTCAAAACTGTCGGCATTATTGATTGTCGCCTCGAGAAATTGCCTCAGTTGCTCACGGTCATCGTCGGTGGCCGTTAGTGCCGTTGGTACTGCCAAAATCATCGCGGCAATAGTCAGGGTCCTTGCCGCGACAGATCTTAGTCTCATGAGCTTCACTGGAATCACTGCTGCCGCGATCCTAGTAAGCACGACTTAAAGAGCAGATAGCAGTTCGTTAATGTGCGCGAGTGCTTTTTCGAGGTCGATACTCTGTGATTCGCCTTCGCGCCGCGTTTGAATTTCTACCTTTCCATCCGCTAGTGAGCGGTCTCCTATAGTGACTCTTACAGGAATGCCGATGAGCTCCATCTCAGCAAACTTGACCCCTGGACGTTCGTTGCGATCATCCATAAAGACATCGATACCTTGTGTTTGGCACTGGTTGTAGAGCGCCTCGGTCGCTTCGGCTACCGCCGTTGACTTCGCCATATTGAGGGGTACCAGAGCCACCGTAAAAGGCGCCATGGCGGCCGGCCAAAGGATGCCATTGGCATCCCAGTTTTGTTCGATTGCGGCGGCCACAATACGGGTTACCCCAATGCCGTAGCAGCCCATTGTCATTGGCACATTTTTACCATTTTCATCCAACACTGACGCCCCCATGGCCTCGCTATATTTGGTGCCGAGCTGGAAGATATGGCCAACTTCAATACCTCGTCGTATCTCTAGCGTGCCGTTTCCGCAAGGACTGGGATCACCTGCTACAACAGTTCGAAGGTCGGCGATT
Organism: uncultured Luminiphilus sp.; assembly: GCA_963926105.1. Lineage (GTDB taxonomy): Bacteria > Pseudomonadota > Gammaproteobacteria > Pseudomonadales > Halieaceae > Luminiphilus. Next base: position 114,654 of record CAWUVW010000009.1, read on the forward strand.
TCGATGGCGGGCGTATCACGTTCCCAGTTAACACCACGGAGATGAAAGCCGTCTTCATTAGCCCCGCATATAAAGTCGGCTAATACTGAGGCGGCGTGGTCAACGATGATTCGCACCGATAAGCCCGCCGGACCCAGAGAACCAAAGCTCGCACCGACAGACGTTGTTACCGTTTGCTCATCAGCCATCGTCAGCGGCGCCTGTAAGCCAGGTATCTTTTCGGCTTTGAGCGCATTGAGTCTGTGGTCGCCGCGTAATACGAGCGCTGCAAGTTGCCCTTCATCCGTCATGACAAAGAGCGTCTTAACCGTCTGCTCAGCGGAGCCGTGACCCGCAGCGACTAGCGCATCAATAGTGGTGAGCTCGGGCGTGGCGAATTTTTCTAATACAGCTTCTGGCGCTGGGCGTGTTTGGGTCGGCGCTGATGCGGCGGCTAGCTCGACATTGGCAGCATAGTCGCTGCTCGTAGAAAACGCGATATCGTCCTCACCAGACTCGGCGAGCACGTGGAATTCATGCGAATGACTTCCCCCAATTGACCCAGTATCTGCTTCAACTGGCCTGAAATTGAGACCGAGTCGTGTGAATATGGTGGTATATGCCTCATGCATGCGCCAGTAGGTCTCCGCCTGTGACGCTTGATCAACATGGAACGAGTAGGCGTCTTTCATAATAAATTCGCGCGATCGCATCACGCCAAAGCGCGGACGAATTTCATCGCGGAATTTAGTTTGGATTTGATAAAAATTTAAAGGTAGTTGTTTATAGCTCTTGATTTCATTGCGAGCAATAAAGGTGATGATCTCCTCGTGGGTAGGCCCGAGGCAAAAGTCTCGTTGATGTCTATCTTGAAGACGCGCGAGTTCTGGGCCGTATTGTTCCCAGCGACCAGATTCCTGCCACAGCTCTGCAGGCTGAACCACCGGCATGCTCAACTCTATACCGCCAGCGCGATCCATTTCTTCACGCACGATATTTTCGACGCGACGTAAAACGCGTAAGCCCAGTGGCATCCATGTATAAATGCCGGCTGCAATACGACGAATCAGACCTGCACGCAGCATAAGTTGATGGCTGATGACTTCCGCATCGGCAGGCGTCTCTTTGAGCGTTGAGAGCAAAAACTGAGAAGCTCGCATGGGTGACTCCAGGGTAAAAGGCTTTCTATTCTAATGGTGGTGGTCCCGCGCTGCTAGCGCGATGAATAATAAGTTGAAGTGAGCGAAACGTAAAAACCAATGGTTATCGACAAAAAAATGATTTAAACCCTTGTTTTAAAGAGTTTCATGTTCTTTAATCCATTTGGCTGCAGGGAAAACGCGGTGTAGGTGTTTTTTTGTTGCGGTTCCAGAGACTCCGTTTCTTTAAAACTAATAAAAGGTGAGAGCAATCCATGGCAACTAAAAAGGCAGTAGCAAAGAAGGCCGCGGTTAAAAAAGCACCCGCTAAAAAAGCACCCGCTAAAAAAGCACCGGCGAAGAAGGTAGCAGCAAAAGCGGCTCCGGCAGCTAAGGCGCCAGTTAAAATCAAATCTATTTCTGACAAGCTGACTAAAACCCAAATCGTTGGATCTATCGCAGACAATACGGGTTTGACGAAGAAGCAAGTTGGCGATGTGATGGGTGAGCTTGAGAAACTGATTCAAGGCAGCATCCAAAAGCGTGCAGTAGGTGAGTTCACCATTCCTGGTCTGATGAAAATCATGACTGTACGCAAGCCAGCGGTTAAGGCGCGTAAAGGCATCAATCCCTTTACTGGTGAGGCAACTACGTTTAAGGCGAAGCCTGCGAGTACGGCAGTGAAAATTCGTCCTCTGAAGAAAGTAAAGGAATTCGCTAATTCCTGAGTAATTTGAGGCTGGCCACCTCGGTGGCCAGCCCTTTTCATTAAGTACCCGACCAAACCCGGCCTTTTTCGTGCCTCGCACTCGCATTGGTATTACTTTATGCCATTTTGCGGCGACGTCATGCGCTTTAATCTGAGCGTGTATTAAGGTACATTTCGCACCTTTATTTTTATCCTTACGAGACCTCATTCCCAGGACGAAATTCCGTGGGTTTTGGGGAGGAACCGACTGTGCCAATTTATGATTATCAATGTGCTGCGTGCCAGCACACCCTGGAAGCCATTCAGAAAATGGCCGATGCGCCACTGATGGATTGCCCCGCGTGCGGTAAGCCCGCTTTGCGTAAGCAAGTGAGCGCGCCTGCATTTCGACTGAAGGGCGGCGGCTGGTATGAAACAGACTTTAAAACAGGCAAGAAAAAGAACCTTGCCGGCGAGAGTGGTACCGCTTCAAGTGCGGACAGTAAGACTGATAGCGGCTGACGGACATTCATACAGACCTCAGCATTAAAATCATCGACTATGGACAACACCATGCGTACCCATTATTGCGGCTCGATTAACGAGACCCATATTGACGAAACAGTCACACTTTGTGGTTGGGTTGACCGTCGCCGTGATCATGGGGGGGTGATATTTCTCGATATGCGCGATCGAGAAGGTATTGTTCAGGTGGTTTTTGACCCAGATACGCAACAGCACTTTGCGCTCGCAGATAAAGTTCGCAGCGAATATGTGTTGAAAATCACCGGACGAGTGCGCGCGCGATCATCTGAAGCAGTTAATCCCAATATGAAGACGGGCAGCGTTGAGCTCTTAGGTAAGACGCTTGAGATTCTCAATGAGGCGGCCACGCCACCCTTCCAGTTAGATGAGCACGTTAGTGTCGGTGAAGACGTTCGTCTCAAATACCGTTATATGGATCTGCGGCGTCCTGAGATGCAGGCTAATTTGATCGCCCGCTCAAAGATCACTTACATCATTCGTTCGTTTCTGGAAAGCGAAGGCTTTCTGGATATCGAAACGCCGATCCTTACTCGAGCGACGCCAGAGGGCGCTCGCGATTATCTGGTGCCAAGCCGCACGCACCCGGGGGCGTTTTTTGCCTTGCCGCAGTCACCGCAATTGTTCAAGCAATTGTTGATGGTGTCTGGTTTTGATCGGTATTATCAAATTGCCCGCTGTTTCCGCGATGAAGATTTGCGCGCCGATCGTCAACCTGAATTTACACAAATAGATATTGAGGCGTCGTTCTTGGAAGAGAATGACATTATGGATATTGCGGAACGCCTGGTTCGCACTGTGGTTGAAAGCCACGCCGGTGATACGCTGCCGACTTTCCCGCGCATGACCTGGCACGAGGCTATGGAACGCTATGGTTCTGATAAGCCAGATCTGCGGATCGATCTTGAGTTGACGACCATCGATGATTTGATGCAAGCCGTTGATTTTAAGGTTTTCCGAGGCCCCGCTGACGATCCCAATGGCCGTGTTGCAGCGCTGCTTGTTCCTGGTGGAGGTAAGCTCAGCCGTAAAGAAATTGACGATTACACTAAGTTTGTCAGCATCTACGGTGCTAAAGGATTGGCGTGGGTCAAGGTTAATGATTGTGCTGCGGGTATGGAGGGTTTGCAGTCGCCAATTTTAAAATTCATGCCGGATGAGATCGTCTTTGCGCTACTCGACCGATTGGGTGCCGTCGATGGCGATATTATTTTCTTTGGTGCCGATAAGCGAAATATTGTGAGTGAAGCGCTCGGTGCTCTGCGGTTACGCGTGGCACAAGATCTGGGCTTAGTTCGTGAAGGGTGGGCGCCCCTTTGGGTTGTTGACTTCCCCATGTTTGAGGATGATGGAAAAGGCGGGTTGACGCCATTGCACCACCCATTTACTGCGCCGGCATGTGATGTACCTACTTTGCAAAAGGATCCTGCTTCGGCGATATCTCGCGCTTACGATATGGTGCTTAATGGCAGCGAAGTGGGTGGCGGAAGCGTCCGAATTCATAATCAGTCTATGCAGGCTGCGGTGTTCGATATTCTCGGTATCGACAGTGCTGAGCAAGAGGAGAAGTTTGGGTTCTTGCTGTCTGCATTGCGTCACGGTGCGCCACCCCATGGCGGTCTCGCTTTTGGCTTGGATCGGCTGGTGACTTTGATGGTGGGCGGACATTCTATTCGCGATGTCATCGCGTTCCCTAAAACGCAATCTGCGCATTGTTTGATGACGGATGCACCGAGTGTCGTGTCTGATGCACAGCTTAAAGAGTTAAATATTCGCCTGCGAAAGGTTGAGGCTGTATCAGCAGAGCAGGGTTAGGTTACCTAAGGGATGGCAGGTCACAGTAAATGGGCGAACATCAAACAGCGCAAGGCGGCGCAGGATGCCAAGCGTGGCAAGTTATTGACTAAGTTAATCCGCGAGTTAGTGGTTGCTGCCAAGCAGGGTGGCGGCACCGTTGAGGATAATCCGCGATTACGTGCGGCTGTCGACAAAGCCCTTGGATCTAATATGACGCGCGATACTATTGATCGCGCGATCACTCCCGGTGCAGGTAGTAATGATACCGACAACATGGATGAGCTTAGCTACGAGGGATATGCTCCCGTCGGCGTGGCGGTCTTAGTCGAGGTCATGACGGATAATCGCAATCGTACTGTGGCTGATATCCGTCACGCGTTTACTAAGCGCGGTGGCAGTCTGGGTACTGATGGCTCTGTTGCCTATTTGTTTGCTTGCAAGGGTTTGATCAGTTATCTACCGGATGCCGATGAGGATGCGATTTTAGACGTCGCGCTTCAGGCGGGTGCGGAAGATGTACGTCATGATGATGGCGGCGGGATTGATGTGATTACGACGTGGGAGGACTTTGGTGCCGTCAAGTCTGCTTTGATGGCCGAAGATTTGAAGCCAGAAACTGGCGAAGTCACGATGATTGCGAGCACGCTAGTGACGTTGGATGTTGCCGGCACTGAGTCTTTGATGGCGCTGATCGATATGCTCGAAGATCTCGATGATGTCCAAAACGTCTTCACCAACGCTGAAATCCCCCAAGCGGTGCTCGCGCAACTTTAATAAGGGCTTAATTCGCCTTTGTGCATGACGCTCGCGTTGGATTCGGTCAGAATGGGCGTCTAGCGGGGGGTGATGGCATGGCAGTGATTCTGGGGATTGACCCGGGTTCGCGTAAGACGGGCTTCGGCGTGATCGATTTTCAACGCGGTAAATCTCGTTATATAACGAGTGGCATCATTCGCTTGCCTGTCGATCAACCTTTGGCACCACGACTCGGCGTATTGTTCACTGCGCTCAACCAAATCATTGACGAATTTTCTCCAGACGAACTGTCGATCGAACAAGTATTCGTCGCGCACAGTGCCGATGCGGCGCTAAAGCTGGGGCAGGCGCGAGGTGCAGCGATGGTAGCCTGTGTGCACAGAGGTTTGAGCGTCTATGAATACTCGGCTCGTCAGATAAAGCAAGCCGTTGTGGGTAGTGGTGGTGCGGCAAAAGAGCAGGTTCAGCATATGGTAAAGGTGTTATTACAGCTGCCCGCAGCACCCAAGGAAGATGCGGCTGATGCGCTGGCCGCCGCGCTTTGCCATGGGCATACTCAACAAACATTGAGCGGCACCGGTGCCAGTCATACCCGGCACGGCCGTTGGCAGGAGACACGGCGATGATTGGTCGAATTCGAGGTATATTGGCGGTTAAGCGACCCCCCGACATCCTGATTGATGTGGGTGGTGTGGGTTACGAGCTGCAGGTACCGATGACCACGCTATTCCAGCTTCCAGAATTGGGTGCAGAAGTTTCTTTATTGACGCATTTTGTTGTTCGCGAAGATGCTCAGCAGTTATATGGGTTTTTTGCGGAGCAGGATAGACGCTTGTTTCGTGAGTTGATCAAAGTCAGTGGGGTCGGGCCGCGTTTGGCGCTGACCTTACTTTCTGGTTTAGATGCGGTTGAGTTTTCGCGTTGTCTTCAACGGGACGATATCAGTACCTTGGTAGCCTTGCCAGGGGTGGGTAAGAAAACCGCCGAGCGACTGCTGGTCGAGATGCGTGACAAGGCGGGTAAATGGCTTGAAGAACTATCGCCAACCGCTGGGTTCCCCTCGTCCATGAATGCAGTTAGAGGCAATGGCGCTCGAGATGAAGCGGAACAGGCTCTGATGGCGTTAGGCTACAAGCTGCCCGAGGCCGCGAAGTTAGTGGCAGCGGTTGATGCATCGGAAGCGAGTTCGACCGCCGAGCTGATCCGAGCGGCGCTAAAGTTGGCTGCACCCAAGCGGCGTTAATATGTGAGACAAGTGAGTAATAGCTAAAGAAATGGCGTGGTGTTTTGGCGCCCAAGTAGAGATGAGCGATGATAGAAACTGACCGACTGATTGCCGCCGAGCCCCAGAGCAAGTCTGATGAGGCCATTGATCGCGCGATTCGTCCCAAGACACTGGCGGATTATGTGGGTCAGCGCGCTGTGCGCGAGCAAATGGAAATATTTATACAGGCTGCAAAGGGCCGTAATGAGCCCCTTGACCACACCTTGATTTTTGGTCCACCAGGTCTTGGCAAGACGACTCTGGCCAGCATCATCGCCCATGAAATGGGCGTCGATCTAAAGACCACTAGCGGTCCAGTGCTGGAAAAGGCGGGCGATATTGCCGCGCTCATGACCAACCTCGAGCCAGGGGATGTGCTGTTCATCGACGAGATTCATCGCCTCAGTCCTTACGTCGAGGAAATACTCTATCCGGCGATGGAGGATTATCAGCTTGATATCATGATCGGCGAGGGCCCTGCGGCGCGATCTATCAAGTTGGATTTACCACCATTTACGTTGGTGGGCGCAACTACACGTGCGGGTTTGCTCACGTCGCCGTTACGCGATCGTTTTGGCATTGTGCAGCGACTAGAATTTTACGAAATAGATGATCTCGCTCATATCGTATCGCGCTCAGCGGGTATTTTAGGATTGAGTGTTGCTGCCGATGGCGCCAGGGAGATAGCGAAGCGCGCTCGGGGTACGCCGCGAATTGCAAATCGATTGCTGCGCAGGGTCCGAGATTTTGCGGAAGTGCGCGCCGATGGTGTGGTGACCTGTGAGGTGGCTCAGCAGGCGCTGGATATGCTGAACGTCGATCAGCGCGGTTTTGATCATCTCGATCGACGACTACTGCTGATGCTGATTGAAAAGTTTGACGGTGGACCGGTTGGTATTGATAGCTTGGCGGCAGCACTTTCAGAGGAGCGGGGCACCTTGGAAGACGTACTAGAGCCCTATTTAATACAGCAGGGCTATATTATGCGTACACCTCGCGGACGTATGGCGACACGCAGCGCTTACGCACACTTTGGCCTTCAGCCACCCGCTTCGTTGACGCCAGAAGCCATAGCATTAGATTTCGTGACGGGTGACAGCTGATGTCGGCGGAATTTTCTGTGCCGATCAGGGTCTACATGGAAGATACTGATGCGGGTGGTATTGTCTACTATGTCAATTACCTCAAATATTGTGAGCGGGCAAGGACGGAGTTCATGCGCGTTATGGGCTTTGATAAAGGGGCTTTTTTTGGCGACGACCTGATGTTCGTTGTGAGCTCTGTAGAGATCAAGTTTCACCGATCTGCGCGGCTTGATGACGCGCTATTGGTAACCGCCCAAGTGGTGGATGTGGGTGCTGCGACTATGCGCTTTGCACAACAGGTAATTCGCAATGGCGAATTACTCGCAGCTACTTTTGTCGACGTGGCAGCTGTGCACCGAACCAGCGGGCATCCACGTCGGTTACCGAGGCCGTTGCGCACAGCTTTGTTAGCCGCTCAGGTCTAAGCAATAAAAGATGATGGAGAATTAAGTGAACGAAGAGCTTGGCTTACTCGAACTGGTTATGGGCGCCAGTATAACAGTGCAGCTGGTTATGCTGCTGTTACTTTTGGCATCGATGGCGTCTTGGTACATGATAGTGCAGCGTTATCTGCTCCTCAAGCGCACCCACAATGAAATGCTCGCGTTTGAAGCGCAGTTTTGGAGTGGTGTTGATTTAGCTGAGCTGTATCGCAATGGTAATCAGGTTGTTGCGGAAGGTGATTTGCCCACTGGCGCGGAGAGTATTTTCCGGGCTGGCTTCAAGGAATTTTCCAGACTCTCACATCAATCAAATATTGACGCTGATGCGATATTGGAGGGCGCACGTCGAGCGATGCGTGTGGCCACCCTGCGCGAGGGTGATCGACTGGAGCATAACCTGCCATTTTTGGCTTCGGTTGGTTCTACCAGTCCTTATATTGGTCTGTTTGGGACGGTGTGGGGCATCATGCATTCCTTCCGCGGCTTAGCGAATGCCACCCAGGCGACGTTGGCGACCGTCGCCCCCGGTATTTCCGAGGCTTTAATTGCAACCGCGATGGGACTCTTTGCCGCCATTCCTGCGGTGCTGGCCTATAACCGTTTTACTGCCAAGGTCGATAACTTGATCAGTCGCTATGATTCTTTTGTGGATGAGTTCTCGGGTATTTTGGCGCGTCAGACATATGCGCTGCGTGCGCGCAACAAGCAGGAGTAAGGCCTGTGCGTAAACGACGTGCAGTCGCAGAAATCAACGTTGTGCCCTATATCGACGTCATGTTGGTGTTACTGATTATTTTTATGGTGACGGCACCGATGTTGATGCAAGGCGTCAAAGTGGACCTGCCTGATGCGGACACTGCGCCGGTTGAAAATCAAGATAGCGAGCCTCTTATCGTGTCGGTTGACGCTGCCGGTCAGCTATTCCTAAACATCGGTGGCAATGAAAAACAGGCGTTAGAATTAGCGACGATTCGACAACGCGTAGCGGCGGTGCTGCGCCGCTCACCAGGAAAACCAGTATTGGTTTGGGGTGATCAGGCGGTGCCTTATGGACGTGTAGTGACTGTTATGTCGACCTTGCAGGAGGCTGGTGCGCCGTCGGTAGGCTTGGTGACAGAGTCTGGACCGCAGGGCTAATTCTGGTGTTGGATCGCATGACTTACTTGGGATTGCCCGTATTAGTCACTTTGGGCTTGCATGTATTACTGCTCATGCTCATCATGCGGCTGCCTAGCGATTCACCCCGCACCGTGGTGGCGGCTGCACCAAAGCTGGTAGCGATTCAGGCGACCTTGGTGAGTGCGCAGAACCTGAAGCCCAAACCCAAATCAACGCCTAAGCCTGTCGCTGCGAAGCCAAAGCCCCTTGCGACAAAACCCCTTGCGACAAAACCAAAGCCATCTTCGAAACCTATACCAAAGTCTGAACCAAAAGCGGCTGAAGCACCCAAAGTAACGGCCAAACCCGAAGTGCCTGCACTCACTGAAGAGCAGCTCGCAGCTTTCACGCGAGCTGAAATGGCGCAAGCTTTACAAACTGAAGCGGCATCAGAAGCTGGCGAACAAGGTACGGTCACCGATACAATTGCGGCGCTAATACGCTTGTCGGTTATTAGCCGTTGGACTCGCCCTCCCAGTGCACGCAACGGAATGGTGGCAATACTGGCAATACAATTGGTGCCGACTGGTGACGTTGTGGGTGTGTCAGTGGAGCGCAGTAGTGGTAACGTGGCCTTTGATAGCAGCGCGATTAATGCAGTTCAAAATGCGGGTCGCTTCCCTGAGGTGAGCCAATTGAAGTCGGCCGAATTTGAGCGTGACTTCCGTCGTTTTCAGATAATTTTTAGACCCGAGGATTTGAGATACTAATGCACCGTCGTATAAAACAACCTGCTCTTTATGCCTTGCGCTTCTTTATTGTGCTGCTCTCATTGCTCAGCGGATTGAGTCATGCGCAGCTTCGCATCGAGGTCAATCAGGGGGTCGATAACCCAACGCCGATCGCAGTTGTGCCTTTTGCTTGGCAAGGTGGCGGTACGATCCCAGAAGACATCGCACAAATCCTAGAGAGTGATCTGGTGCGTAGTGGCCAGTTTGCACCGGTGAGTCGACGTGACATGCTGAGTTATCCGAGTCGAGGTTCGGATATTTATTTCCGCGATTGGCGCGCAATTAACAGCGATTATGTGTTGATAGGTCGTGTGTTTGAAGGCCCCGAGATACGAATTGAATATCAGTTGTTTGATACTACGCGCCAAATAGAAATCACAGCCGGAAGTTTCTCGGGTGCAGCGCAAGAAATCCGTATGCTGTCGCATCGGGTAGCCGACGCTATCTATGAGAAATTAACAGGTATACCCGGTGCGTTTGCAACGCGACTTTTGTACGTATCGGTCACCCGCAATCCCACAGGTAAGGATTTCTATCGGCTGGTGCTATCTGATTCTGATGGCGCTCGGCCTATTGTCCTATTTGAAGGTCGCGATCCTATTCTCTCTCCTTCATGGTCGCCCGATGGTAACGAAATTGCCTACGTCTCTTTTGAGACCTCTCGCCCTGCCATTTATAGACAGAATTTACGGACCGGTGCCCGCGAGCAGCTGACTAACTTTAAGGGTTTGAATAATTCACCTGTTTGGTCGCCTGATGGCAATTCGATGGCTATGGTGTTATCAAAGGACGGCAATCCTGATCTCTACTTGATGAACCTCGCTAGCCGCGAGTTGACGCGACTGACCCGCCATTATGCCATTGATACTGAGCCAACCTGGATGCCAGATGGGAAAGCGTTGCTGTTCACCTCCGATCGTGGTGGGCGGCCGCAGATTTATCGCTACGAATTGCTGACCGGTAAAATCACACGAGTGACCTTTGAAGGGACGTATAACGCCCGTGCTCGCGTGGCGCAAGACGGCCGCAACGTTGCCTTAGTTCATCAGAGCGGTGGTCAATACCATATCGCGGTACACGATCTGGTCACGAGGAAGCTGACCGTACTGACTGCCACAAGTTTGGATGAGAGTCCAAGTATTGCCCCAAATGGATCGGTAGTCGTCTACGCTACAAAACGCGATTCTGTGGGCATATTGAGTGCCGTCGCTGTAGACGGTGGGGTCAGGTTTAGCCTGCCCGCACGGGATGGTAATGTTCAGGAACCGGCATGGTCGCCCTATATTTATCAATAAAATTATCAAGAAAGTGTAAAAAAGCCATCAATGAATGAACAAAAAACCCCAGATATGCGCTACATTTAATGTAGTGGTAAACAATATTCGAAATCCAATAGGACTAAGCCGATGAAAGTACTTCCAACTGCCTGTAAATTCACTGCTATTGCTTTCGCCGCGTTGATGCTTGCTGCGTGCGCAGGCAATGACACCATGGAGACTGCAGACACTGCCGCTGCAGATGCTGCTGCGCAAGAAGTCGCCGCACAGGCGGCTGCCCAAGCGGCCGCTCAAGCAGAGGCGAAAGCCGCCGCGATGGCCGAGCAACAGCGATTAGAAGATGCCGCGATGGCGGCAGGGACTGTTTTCTACTTCGACTTCGACAGCTCAGCACTGACAGCAGAAGCACGCGTATTAGTTGATGCGCATATTGCTGTCCTGCTCGCCAACGATAGTAGCGTCCGTCTTGAAGGCCATACCGACGAGCGTGGTACCCGTGAATACAATCTAGCTTTGGGCGAGCGTCGTGCTAACTCAGTTCGCGATTACATGGTTGCCAATGGCGTGCCCAGCTATCGCATTGAGTCGATTAGCTACGGCGAAGAAAATCCTGTTGCTTTTGGTTCTAGCGAGGCTAGCTGGAAACAGAATCGTCGCGTCGAACTCAAGTAAGCGAGGTCTCTTTTGAGGGCAATGCGTTATAAGCCGGTGCTGGTCGCCGGCTTTTCTGTCTTTTTAGCGGCTACATCTATAGCGCAAGACTATATTGACGTCGAGGCGGAGCGGGAAGCTGCCCGCACTACCGGTCTCAATAGTGATGATGCTACATCGATCATCTCTGCCAGTAGTCGTGGTGCAGAAAGTATGATGCCTGCGCAGCCCGTCGCATCGAATACGGCTTATAGCAGCAGCCTTGGCGGTGACACGACTATTCGTCCGTATGCCGGCACCACGTGGTCTGCACCGCCGGTTGCCGGCGCTGATCAGGCACCTAGTTCCGGTGGGATGGCTATTCAGTTACAGCAGCTGCAGGCGGAAGTTCGCCGATTAAATGGTATTGTTGAGCAGCAAACGCAAGAAATTCACACTTTAAAAGAACAGAGCCTAGAGCGTTATGTTGATATCGACCGTCGGTTGGCGGCCTTTGGTGTTGGCGGTAGTGTTGCGGATGCATCGAGCGGTAGTGGTCAGAATACGACTAGCGCATCAGTAGTGCCGGTGATTGGCACGTCCGTGTCCGTCAGCGCAGAGGCGCAGCCGGGCGAGGAGGCTATGTATCGCGACGCCTACGAGTTGGTCAGAGTACGTAATTTTGATGCTGCTGTGCAGGCCTTTAAAGCATTGTTAGCGGGATATCCTTTTGGTAAATACGCACCTAACGCGCATTACTGGCTGGGTGAGTTGTATCTGGTGATTGAGCCTGCTGACCCTGAACTAGCGCGTCAGAGCTTTAAGCTATTGCTCGATCAATATCCTGCTAACTCAAAGGTACCTGATGCGCTTTATAAGCTTGGCCGGGTATATTATTTAAAGGGTAATCCCGAGCGTTCTCGTGAATATTTGGAACGTGTTATCAATGAGTATGGCGCGCAAGGGCATCCAGCTGCTCAGCTCGCGCAAGATTTTATTGATCAGAAATTTTAAGCGACTTGATCTTGTTAAATCTTGCCGAGTTGTCATTACGGATTACTGAGATTTTCTACTCACTGCAAGGTGAGGCTAAAACTGTTGGTTTGCCCACAGTCTTTGTGCGTCTAACCGGTTGTCCTTTACGATGTGTTTACTGTGATACCGAGTATGCGTTTTCCGGTGGGCAGATTCACACCTTTGAGCAAGTTTTTGACCAAATTGAAGCGTTTGGCTGCCGTCGTATCTGCGTGACAGGAGGTGAACCCTTGGCTCAACCTGAATGTGCTCTGCTTCTCAGTGCACTGTGTGATCGAGGCTTTGAAGTCTCATTAGAGACGAGCGGTGCGATGACCCTTGAACATATCGATACTCGAGTCAGTCGGGTCATGGATCTGAAGACACCCGATTCGGGTGAAAGCCATCGTAATCTGTGGTCGAATATTGCGCATTTAACCGTTAATGATCAGCTCAAATTTGTGATTTGTAGCCGTGAAGATTATGACTGGGCACGCTTCAAAATTGATGAACATCAGCTGCTAGGAAAAGTTTCAGACCTGCTTCTGTCGCCCTCCCATGGAGTGGTCTCGCCGACCGAACTCGCTGAATGGATGCTTGCTGATAAGTTAGAGGCGCGCCTGCAGTTGCAGCTGCATAAGTATCTTTGGAATGACGAACCAGGCCACTAATATGAAGAAGCGCGCAGTGGTACTGACCTCAGGGGGTTTGGATTCTGCAACTGTACTGGCGATGGCGCATAGCCAAGGACGGGAGTGTTTTGCGCTAAGTTTTGATTATGGGCAGCGCCATCGCGCCGAACTGATCGCCGCTGATCGCGTGGCTCGTAGCCTGCCTGGGGTGATTCACAAAACGGTGTGTTTAGACCTCAGTACTATTGGTGGTTCAGCGTTGACCGACTCGGCTATTGACGTGCCAACGTCGCCTACCGAAGGTATCCCCATCACTTATGTGCCGGCACGTAACACCATATTTTTGTCCATTGCCCTTGGCTGGGCTGAAGTATTGTCGGCTGACGAAATTTACATCGGCGTTAATGCTGTCGATTATTCGGGATACCCAGATTGCCGACCTGCATTCATTGAGGCTTTTCAGCAGTTGACGGCTGTTGCCACGAAGGCCGGTGTGGAGGGCCTGACTATCGATATTTGTACGCCTATTATCGATCTAACAAAAGCCGAAATTATTCGTTTGGGTATTGATTTAGGGGTTGATTACAGCTTAACCGTCTCTTGTTATCAGGCTGAAGACGATGGCGCCGCCTGCGGTGTTTGCGATAGTTGCCGTTTAAGGTTTGAGGGCTTTGCCACCGCCGCTGTGCCGGATCCTACTCGGTACAGCAGTAGGAACTGTGTTTAGACAAAAGCTTGCAATGGATAACAATATCCGTAAGATACGCGGCTCGCATTTGATGCTATCGGGCCGTTAGCTCAGTCGGTAGAGCAGTTGGCTTTTAACCAATTGGTCGCTGGTTCGAACCCAGCACGGCCCACCATTTTCTGTTTTTTGGCAAGTGCTTAGCGCGTTATCTGGTTAAGCTTCTGGTGTCTGAGCCAC
>CAWUVW010000010.1:0-26703 GCA_963926105.1 uncultured Luminiphilus sp.
CTCCTGCTGCTCCCAATACAGACTGTTATCCCCAGCTGTCACAAAAAACTGCTCTGAGCTGGTCCAACCAATCGCGCTCGTCTGGTGTGCCAGCGATTCACCCGCTAGCTGCCGATTGGAAGTGCTGTGCCATAATGCCCAACTCGGTTCGATTGTAGCGACCAATACTCGCTGTCCGGTGGGCGCCGGCGCCATATGGGTAATCGATGCGGAAGCGTTCCATTCTCGCATCAATGCCAGCATTGGCTGGTTGTCAATCGCACTCCGCAATAGTTGCAACTGTCGTAGCCGCCGACCACTCGCCAATAGGAGCGTTCGTGATCCCGGGGTCGCGACAGCGAAATCGAAAGCAACAACTGTTCCCTCGACCAAACTGCCAACGCCCTCATTGAGATCAGTGATCCCATAGCGGCCATCCTTTCGCAGCGCGATCAGCCAGCGCCCAGAGGGGTCAATCATTAAGAAATCAGGGGCCACAATAGTGGGCGGTAATTCTAGGTCTTTGACTGACCAACTAGCCGATGGCGATCCAGGCATATCATCAAGCGCTGAATTGAATGAACGCGCCTTCATTCGTACACCATGTACACGACCAGACGGTAATACTGTGATCCACTGCCGCTGGTTGTTGAATTCACTCCAAGTCGTTAAGAGCCCGCTTAGAGGAACCCATGCAGGAACGCGAGTAATGATTCTGGCGATATCTAATTCATCACCAGGTGGTGATATTGCTGCTATGTCAGGTGTGGAAAAAAGTGGCCAAGCCACTGTAAACATCTGAACGGGCATCGCCACAACTGCGAGCAAAACTATCGCACTCGCCACACGGATAATGAGGCCCGACAGGCGATCGATCATTGCTCTACTTAGATTAACCACAGGCATCGATGAACTTTTTTTCTGTCGTAGCGTCCGACTTCGGCATTGGAATAGAACCCAATTTACGCTGTAATTGCATGCCCTCATCTGAACGAATAAAATCAAGAAAGGCGCATTCCAAAGGCGACAAGCTTTTTCCTAGCGACGATGCAGTATAAATAAATAGCACCCTAGACAGCGGATAATCTCTGTTGAGGGTCGCATCGCCCTCGGCTGAAAAGTGAACACCATCGCGCTCTATTGCCAAAAGTTTGACCCGGTCATTGATAAAGTTCACACCAGCATATCCGATTGCTGCAGGATTCTGGGCTACAGCATCTATAACGGCCGCCGAACCAGGTAACGCATTTACGTCAGCCGAAAAATCGCCACCACACAGTGCCACCCGCTTGAAAAATCCATGTGTGCCGCTCACCGACGTACGCCCATAAGCTTCAATCCACTGTGGCGCGAAATTTTTACCCACATGAAGATCTGCCCAGCGATCAACCGCTGCAGCGCTGCCGCAGCTTCGAGTGCTAGAGAAAATGGCATCAACGGTTTCTAAATTGACAGCATCGAGTGGATTACTTCTGTTCACTATTAGCCCAATGGTATCGATGCCGACGGGCAAGCCAACAGGTGTATGTCCCCGTATAGAAGTGAAACGCTCAATTTCGGCTCCTGTCATCGGTCGACTCATCGCACCTAAATTGGCTGTGCCTTTCGCTAAAGCAGGCGGTGCACTGCCAGAACCCAAGGCTTGGATTTCAATGTGAACTGCTGGATATCGACCGATGAAGGCATCGGCCCAGCTAGTCACCAGCGCGGCCATAGTATCGGACCCCGTGATAATGAGCGTACCGGACAACGACGGATCATCCGCAGTAAAAACCGGTGCCCCACCGGATAATAGGCAGGCAAAAATTAGAAACCGAATATTTTGTTTAAACCGTCTCATCAACAACAGGAAAAACCATAGAGAATGTGCTGCCGCGTCCCACTTCGCTCTCGATATTTAATTCCGCTTCGTGAGATGTTGCAACGTGTTTGACGATGGCGAGTCCAAGACCTGTGCCACCGATTCGTTGGCTCCGACTTTTATCCACACGATAAAAACGCTCTGTTAAGCGCGCCAGGTGTTTCGGTTCAATGCCAACCCCGCGATCCCTTACTTCGAGAACGACAGTGTTTTTTACGTCGTATAGATCAACAAAAACAGCCTCGTCCTCATCACTGTATTTCAAAGCATTGATGATCAGATTACTCACCGCGCTGCGAAGTTCCTGCTGGTCGCCCAGAACGACACCTGTCGAGGTCAGCGAAGTATTGATAACACGATCTAAATAGCCAGCACGCAATTCGGAAACGATTTCATTGACCAGCGCAGTCATATTGACCCATTCTGTCTTTCGCGCGGTTTCTATACTTTCAATGCGCGACAGCCAGAGCAAATCTTTAAGGAGCGTTTCCATGCGTTCAACTTGCTCGCCCATCTGGCGAAGCGGCTTTTCTAAGCGGGGTTCATTGAAACTTGCCGCGTCGATAATCGTCTCTAAATAGCCCTTGATAACCGTCAACGGCGTTCGTAGTTCGTGAGAGACATTACCGACAAAGTCTCTACGCATTTGTTCAAGTTTAAAGTTCTCAGTGATATCCCTTACAAAGAGTAGTCGGTCGCCTTGACCAAATCGAGAAATTTCAAACTGTAAACACCGCTCTCCCTCTTCAGTCGGCGTTAGACGCATTGGCAGGCTGTAGTCTTGTGCTTCAAAATATTCATGAAATTTCGGGAAACGAATGAGATTCATCACCGGATGACCTCGATCACCGGGAAACTTGATACCTAGCAAATGTACTGCTGAAGTATTGCTCCACGCGATGTTGCCGCGCTTATCGATAATTAAAGCAGCATCGCGCATTGAAGATAGGGAGTCCTGCAAATAATCTAAGGCAGACTCCAAGCTTGATTGAGTGTCACGACTGCGGCGCTGGAGCAAATAGATATTATCGAAGATTGCGCCCCAGATACCTGGTGCTTCCGGTGGTTCAAGTGCTGGATTATCAAGCCACCGCTGAATTTTTCGTAGTTGCCAACTCCAAAACAGCATAACTGCCAACAGCGACAACAAGATGCCCGGCACAATATAGCCCAATACCCAGCCAGTGCCAGCACCCATCATCAAGATCAACGCCGTCCGGCGTAGCTCATAAAACCAACGTTGACGCTTTTTCACTCAGCGTCCAAACCGCGCTCAGAAAATCGGTATCCTGTCCCTCTTACGGTCTGAATAAGATCGCTATAATCCTGGCCGTGAACTTGTAGCGCCTTTCGCAGACGCCGAATGTGGACATCTACCGTACGTTCTTCCACATAGACATTGGGTCCCCATACATTATCAAGTAGCCGAGTACGGGAATAAGCCCGCTCAGGGTTTTCCATGAAAAACAACAATAATTTGAATTCTGTCGGACCTAAGTCAACGGATTTCTCTCCCATAAGAACTCGCCGACTCTCCTTATTAAGAATTAGATCACGCACTTGATATAACTCTGTTGGGCCTCCACTTTTACTTGGCGACCTGCGCAATAGCGCCCTAATACGTGCGAGTAGCTCCCGCGGGGCAAAGGGTTTTAGCATGTAGTCATCCGCACCAGCATCGAGACCTTCGATGACGTTATCTTGTGTTGCCTTTGCGGTGATCATAATCACTGGAATTGAAGCCGTATTGTCACTCCGCTTTAACCGCAGCAGTAGCTCCAAGCCACTGCCACCAGGAAGCATCCAGTCTAATAGAATTAAATCGGGCCTATCACTTATGATGATCTTCTGCGCTTCTTGGATATTCTCGGCCTCTCGGCATTCGAAATCAGAAATCTCCAGCGCCATACGAAGCATGTCTCGAATTGCGAATTCGTCATCCACGATCAATATTTTACTTTTTAACATATAAACTCACTACATGGTTTAGACCACACCTGCTGGCAGATAGGCTTTAATCACAATTTAACGATAAGAATCTATCACCAATCAAACCAACCTCTGGACTCAAGTTTTTGCTGACACTTATGAAGCTGCGAACTAAAGGTTGTGGCGCGACGATCAACTTTCTTGGCTACATCAATTAGCCAAGCCTTACCTTCGTAAGTCCCTCGCTTGAAACCACCGTGCCCCTCGTGATAAGCCAAATACAAGCTGTAGGTATCATCGACAGCAACGCCATTAAGACGATAAGTTTCGGCGTTATACCAGCCGATAAAATCAATAGCATCATCAAAATCATCGCGGTCTGCCCCATAGTTACCTGAACTGCGCTCGTACTGCCGCCAAGTCCCCTCTAGGGCCTGAGAGTAGCCGTAGGCATCAGAGGGTCGGGGACCCGGAATCACACCGAAAATTTTCTTGCGAGGTGGCTTTGCTGTGGCTTCAAAGCGAGACTCCTGGTGCATGATCGCCATCATAACAGTAATGGGAACACCCCAACGCGCGCGCGCGGTTTTGGCATCCTCATACCAATCAGCCTTCTCTTCAAAGATGGCGCATATATTGTCCCGGCTAGCCGGTGGTGCACTCGCACAACCTGCCAAACCTAAAGTAACTAAGGCCCCAGACAACAAAATTAATCGCTGCCTCATATCAATCACCCCAAATACGCAGCTGGGTTAGCAACCCCAGTTCATCAATGACAGGCACCCTTAAATCATTGGCTTTTTTCAGCTTCGACCCAGCACCAGGCCCTGCGACGACACAACTCGTTTTCGCACTCACACTACTGGAGACCTTTGCGCCCAAAGTCCGCAGACGCGCCTCCGCACTTTCTCGGCTCATCGTCTCTAATTTACCGGTGACAACCCAAGTCTGACCGGCCAAAACACCTGTACCGTTAGCAGCGACCAGATCCATAGGCCAGTGCACGCCTAGCGTCATCAGGCGATTAATCGTACGACGATTGCTCTGCTCGGAAAAAAAACGACCTATATGCGCTGCCACCGCCGGGCCGACATCGGGCACACTCTCTAAATGTTCAGCATCGGCGTTCATCAGCGCCTCAAGCCCACCAAATGCCAATGCTAACTGACGCGCAGTGGCCTCACCGACCTCACGAATACCCAAGGCATAAATGAAGCGCGACAAGGTGGTTTCTCGGCTTTTATCAATAGATATAATTAGATTTTCAGCAGATTTGTCTCCCATTCGATCAATGGAGGCAATTTGCGCGTGTGTTAATTCGTAAACACTTGCGATATCGGAGATTAGACCCGCTTCGATCAGTTGTTCTATGATCTTATCGCCAAGGCCGTCCACATCCAACGCTTTACGTGACGCAAAGTGCTTAAGTGCAGCCCGCTGCTGCGCTGGGCAAATTAAACCCCCTATGCAGCGGTAAACCGCCTCACCTTGGTCACGCGCCACCTCTGAACCACAAGCCGGGCAGGTCGATGGAAAAACAACGCTGCGCGCGTCGTTAGGGCGCCGCTCAAGCACCACCGCAACCACTTGCGGAATAACATCCCCTGCTCGCCTAATAATTACCTGATCCCCGATCATCAGGTCTAGGCGAGCCACTTCATCTGCGTTATGCAATGTGGCATTACTGACAGTGACTCCACCCACAAAAACTGGCTCAAGTCGTGCAACAGGCGTAATGGCGCCCGTGCGCCCCACCTGAAACTCGACTTCGAGCAGCGTAGTCGTCTGTTCCTGTGCGGGGAACTTTCGTGCAATTGCCCAGCGCGGCGCTCTTGAAACAAAACCTAAGGCCCGCTGCAGCGTGAGCTCATCGACTTTGTACACAATCCCATCGATATCAAAAGGCAGGTCATCTCTGGCTATTGCCATACGGGAATAATAAGCTTCACAGGCGTCGACACCATCGACCACCTCCGCCCACGGGGAAGTCGGTAGCCCCCACGCCCCTAGCTGGGCCACTATTGCACTGTGTGTAACGGGCAACTGCCCGAGCGCAGCCTCATGATAGCCTATAGAATAAGTACAGAACGCTAGCGGTCGTTTAGCAGCGATCCTTGAATCCAATTGCCTCAGACTACCGGCCGCAGCATTACGTGGATTCACAAACGTCTTTTCGCCCGCCGCAGTCGCTAGACGATTCATTCGATCAAAGCCGGCACGAGGCATATATACTTCGCCTCTGACCTCAAGCACGGGCGGAAATCCACGACCTTTCAAAACCAATGGGATCGAAGCGATGGTAAGCACATTATGCGTGACATCCTCGCCAATACTGCCGTCGCCACGGGTGGCAGCTTGCTTCAACTCACCCTGTTGATACATGAGGCTGACAGCAATACCATCGAGCTTCAGCTCGCAACAATAGCGCACAACGTTAGCGTTAAGCCGTTCGCGGACACGCTGATCGAAAACCCTTAGCGCATCGTCGCTGAACGCGTTATCGAGGGACAGCATCGGGAGTCGGTGCTGAACAGATTTAAACGACGAAATAGGTGCCGCACCGACTCGGCGCGTCGGTGAGTCTGCTCGAGCCAGCTCGGGATATTTGCCCTCCAGGTCAATCAGTCGCTGAAATACTTGGTCGTATTCGATATCGGGAACGGTCGGTGAATCGTCTTGGTAATATGCCTGCGACCAGAGATCCAAAAGCGCGGCCAGTCGTGCTATCTCTTGTAGTGGCGACACAATACTAAGAGCGCTCACTCAGCACCAAGATACGCCTTTCAAGCTCGCGTATCTTTTGCCGCGTATGCTCAAGGCTCTGCTGGGTCACCGCGCTGCGCGTCTCGTCTAACACGTCACCATGCAAATTACGCGCGACAGTTTTCGCCGTCTCATACATATAGTCAAAAGCTTTAAGCATGTCAGCGGGACCAGGCAGTGTGACAAAGAACATCAGCCCCTTAGTATATAATTGAGGCATAGTATCGATATCAAAAACTCCAGGACTCATCATGTTGGCAACGCTAAACTGAATAGGGCCTCGCCCTGCAGTCTGTTCATGACGATGGAAAAAATCCATATCACCAAACCGCAAATCGCACGCCAAAAGAATATGTAGAACATCTCTCCCAGAGAATCCGGCTTCCGCACGCGCCACAACGTTCAGCACAAAAACATGGGGTTCTATTCCGCGAGGTAATCGCGCGTCAGGTTCGGTCTTAATACCCGCATTTGGATCGAGCGCTTCCAGCCAATCAAGCGTTTCAGATTGCTCATCGCGACTACCGAACCCGCCCACTAGACTATCCCAAGTCGCTTGCTGATCTTCCACGGGAACCGATGCATCAGAGGTGGCGGTGCCTACTGGTCTTGTTGGCGCAGGGATTGCTTCTTGAACATCCGATCTCGAAGGCATAGCGTTGGCAAGTTGTTGGTGGGCATTGGACGTCGCATCCGCGACACCTTCCTGCGTAGTAGTGTTCGGACGCGCGAGCTTCACTTCAGATATTTCGGCGCTTGTGTCTGATTCGTTATCAGCAGCACTCTGTTCTAGTGCGACCGTTTCATCGGGGATCTTGTGCTTATGCTCATCGCGATTGATGACTCGCGCGCCACCATTCGGTAACTCCGACAAGACCCCAATATCAAAGTTTTTCTCGACATCATCGCCGCTAGGCGTGATCTTTGCATTGAGCCGCAGTTCATTGCGCCGCTCTCGGTATACGCGTCTCACAGCGTCAACTAGCACCGCCAGAATCAGGCCAGCACCAATAACAACCATCCAATCGCGAATATCCATCGAGTTCTCCAGAGAAACTTAGCTCGTGGCGAGCTGCGCCGCCTCTTCAATATCTACCGTCACTAACCGGGAAACGCCTGGTTCATGCATGGTAACTCCCATAAGCTGATCTGCGGCTTCCATCGTTATCTTGTTGTGGGTAATGAAAATAAACTGCACTTTTTCAGACATTTCCTTAACCATACGAACATACCGTCCCACATTGGCATCATCTAATGGAGCGTCAACCTCATCGAGCATGCAGAAAGGTGCTGGATTTAACTGGAAAATAGAAAACACTAGCGCAATTGCCGTCATCGCTTTCTCGCCACCTGACAACAGATGGATTGTGCTATTTTTCTTACCCGGTGGTCGCGCCATAATGGCCACGCCAGTATCTAATAAGTCGTCACCCGTCATTTCCAGGCTGGCGGTGCCGCCACCAAATACCCGGGGAAATAACTCTGAAAAGCCAGCATTGACTTGCTCGAAAGTATCACGAAAGCGCGAGCGCGTTTCTTTGTCAATCTTCCGAATGGCATTCTCCAGCGTATTCAGTGCCGAGACCAAATCCTCATTCTGCATGTCTAGATAGTCTTTGCGCTCAGAAGCACGACCACATTCGTCGATCGCAGCCAAATTGATCGGGCCTAATCGGGTAATGCGTGCAGCAATTCGCTCCACCTTGACCTGCCACTCAGGCTCGCTGGCGCCTTCAGGTAGTGCATCGACGACCTCGGCAGGCACTGCCTCCAATTCGCTCAACTGCCGCTCGAGATTCTCGATACGTACCTTCCCTTCGACCTGCGCTAAGCGACGACTCTCAATATCGCTATGAACAGCCTGCAATTGATGTTCAAGGGACACTTTATTTTGCTCATGTTCACGGAGCCCATGTTCCTTGTCTGAAACAATCTGCCGAGCCTCGGTGAGACTACTTTCCGCCTGTACTCGGGCGACTAACAACGCTTCAAGCTCTGTACGCAGCTGCGCGTCGGGATCACTACCACTGGGCAGCTGCTCAGCCAGTTCTTGCTGTCGCTGACTGAGCTGGCCGACTTGTTCTTCTAATCGTTGAATCGCACCCGCCACTGTCTGGATTTGTGTTTTAAGATTTTGTGACTGCATGTCACTGCGATGTGCTAAATCGCGGCTTTCACGAGCGCGCTCACGAGCCCCTTGTAAAACAGCTCGCAGCTCATCACGCGTTACTTGGAGTTGCTCACGCTGAAGGCCATCGACTTCCATTTGGTCAATGGCAAGTGCCAGCTCTGCGCGAGCGTCGACCAGTGTGATCTGCTCTTGATCAAACTGAATTCGAGCCTCTGACAGATCTGCGTCGATACGATCGCGCCGCAGTTTTTCCTGCTCGATTGCTGACGCACTCGCACGACGCTCGGCGGTGAGTTCAGCCCGCATATTTACGATCTTCTTGAGCGTTTGTTGCGCATCACCCAACTTGTACTCGAGCTGAGTGCGATTTTCCCGGGCCCCATTAAGCGAGGCGTCGATTTCAACCAGCTCCGCTGTCAACTCATCAATCTCGGCACCCAGACGTCCGAGTAACTCACCGCGCTCAATCACGCCTGTAGCGGCATCCGCAGCAGAGCGCGTGCGCACCCAGCGGTGTCCCAGCCAGTGGCCGTCAGGCGTAATAACGGAGGCCTGAGCAGCCAGTGTCGGCAGTAGCGCCACCGCTGACTCGAAGTCTGTAGCGGTATAAACATTACCCAGCCAATGATCCAGCACCGCTGGGCCATCAACCTTCTCTGCTAAAGTACCCGCACGTCCCCTCACGCCCGCGCTATCGGCGACGATAAACAATCCGGCGGGCGCGGACTGTAAACCACCGAAAAGTGCTGAAGGTAAATCGTCTATTCGCGCTGCCGTTAAGCCCGCCCCCAATACTTGCTCGACAGACTGCGCCCAACCCTCACTCACTGAGAGTGATTCAAACAGTGAGCCGAGCTTCTTCTGACCCTTCTCCGACAACCATCCCCCCATCGCTGCAGCTTCTGAATCTGCTGTGGCAGCGTCTTGCAGCGCAAGCAGAGAAGATTCTTGTCCCCGCAATTGTTGCAATCTTGAGCGCTTCTCGTCTTGGACGCCTCTCAAGTTCTCTATGCCCTCACGACGCCTCTGGATGTCAAGCTGGCAGGCTTCCAAGGCGGCCTCTTTTTCAATAATAGTGTCGCCTACCTCTTGAATTTTTTGATCTATGTCATCAAGTGCTGCGAGATCATTACTCACTTGAAGACCACCACGCTCGTGATCGAGTTTTCCAATCCGCTCTTGTGCTCGCTTTAACACCTGATCTAAATAGATGATGCGACTCTGTTGTACCTCAGAGGTCTGCTTGGGTCCTGCAGCACGCTGGTTAAAACTATCCCAGGCCACCTGCCATTCGCCCATACCTTCTTCCGCGCTACTCAGGCTAGCCGCTGCCGCCTCCGCATCGCGGCGGTGATTCATGAGCTCAGGCTCGACATCCATCAGTTGAATTTGCCAGGTATCTAAGCGCTCTCGATCTGCTGTCAAATGTCCCTGTGCCTGCTGCAGGGTGGCGCGGGTCTGCATCAA
Organism: uncultured Luminiphilus sp.; assembly: GCA_963926105.1. GTDB lineage: Bacteria > Pseudomonadota > Gammaproteobacteria > Pseudomonadales > Halieaceae > Luminiphilus. The sequence goes on from CAWUVW010000010.1 coordinate 10,131, forward strand.
ATCATCATTAATACTGGCGCGTTTTTCTTGCTCAAACCGCAGCGACTGCTCAACTCGAGTCACTTCACCACCAACGGTGTAGTAGTTAGCCTGGATATGATTGAAGCTATCAGTTGCATCGCTATACTCAGCTCGAAGCGCCTCAATTCGAGTCGCAATTCGCTGACGGTCAGTACGGAGCGCTTCCTGCACCACTTCAAACTCGCCAATTACAACACTTACTTGATCATCATTTTGTCGTAACTCGCGCCACTGCAAAGCCAACAGCTGTGCTTTTTGCTCTCGTTCTTCTTCTTTAAATTGCGCATATTTCTCAGCGGCTTGCGCTTGGCGCTGTAAATGCGCGAGATTACGCTCTAGTTCTTCGCGAAGATCGGTGAGTCGCTCGAGATTCTCAACCGTTCGACGCATGCGATTTTCAGTTTCTCGACGGCGCTCTTTGTACTTCGAAATCCCGGCTGCTTCTTCGATAAAAACGCGCAAATCTTCAGGACGAGATTCAATAAGGCGCGAAATCATACCTTGTTCAATAATGGCGTAGCTTCTAGGGCCTAATCCCGTACCTAGAAATAAATCAGTAATATCTCGCCGGCGGCACTTGGCTCCATTAAGGATGTACTCTGAGCCACCATCCCGAGAAACGACACGCCGAACTGAAATCTCTGCGTAAGCGGCATATTCGCCGCCTATGCCGTGATCGCTGTTGTCAAAGATTAACTCTATAGAAGCCTGACCGACCTGTTGGCGTTGCGTCGTGCCGTTAAATATAACGTCCGTCATGGACTCGCCACGCAACGTTTTAGCGGAGCTCTCACCCATCACCCAGCGCACAGCGTCAATGATATTAGATTTGCCGCAGCCGTTAGGGCCAACCACAGCGCTCATATTGGTCGCGAAGTTGACTTGGGTTGGGTCGACAAATGACTTGAAGCCGGCTAATTTTATGGACTTTAAACGCATAGAATTCCTGATTACTTGGCCCACTGGGTGACTTTTAAGCGCCTCCGGGGAACCGGCCTGCAAAAACAACCGCTAGTGTATCCATTTTTTTAGGGCAACACTATGTAGTGCTCAGCTTTAACCAACATCTCTGATTGTAAAGTTCAAAACACCGTCCACGCGACTTACCATCAGCCCGCTTAGCGCGTTAATGTCAGCATTATGGCCGCATTTACTGAAGGTACAATATTAGTTGCATTAGCCACCCAGGCAGCATTTCGCAGACCGGGCTGCCCAGAAGGTGATACCTGAACCTCGATATCCAGAGCCTGCAAAGTAGAGACCTTTTGGCCTGCCATAGAATTGCCATCATCTAGTCTAATCGTGGCAGGCAGATCAGCTGCGTCGAGCCGCTGGACGGCGACGGGCATACGCTGCGTACTGCCCGCTGGCCTAGCTAAGACAAATACCGCGGCCGAAGGCGGAATTTGTAAGTCTGGGGCCACAGATATCGTAACGCTAACGCCCAATTCAGAGATGATATCTAGGGACTCTACTTCGATTGATGCCCGCGGCAACTCAGCGGCTGCGGCAACCGGCATATCAGCACGATCTCTCGCAGTGGCAAGTATTCGATCAATCATCTCGCGATCGCTAGAGCCCGGCTGTTCAAGTTGCGCCAGTCGCGCCCAGTAACGAATTGCCTCACGGTAGTTTTGTCCCTCAGAGGCCGCCATAGCCAAAGTACCTAGTGCCGCGCGCTGATTTGGCGCCGCAGCCAATGCCGCCAGCGCACGTCGCTCAGCGCGGGTCGAAAGTTGGCGTCCATTAGCCAGAAACTCAGATTGCGCTGCGCGGGCCAGTACATCAGGATTTTCCGGCATTAGTGCTAACAGCTGCTCATATACTTTAAACGCCTTGTCCGATTGCTCACTTGCGGTGTAGTACTCACCGAGCAGCGATAAATAGTCAACATTTTCAGAACGAGACTCAACTCGCCGTTCAATTGAACCAACCAACGCTTGTACTTCAGTGGGCGTCGCATCGCGAAGATTTGCCAAACGATCACTAATATCAACGTCAGCTTGCGCGCCTAAATGGCCATACAACCAAACGCTCGCCACGACCCCGCTCAGCAGGAGTAGCCAAGCATGAGCCTTGGTTGCTGCCGGGCGTAATGTCAGGGGGGTGTCACGCGTCGGCCCGAGCTCTTCGACAACACGAAGCTCGGCCTCCTCAAGTAAATCTTCAGATTCACTGGCAAGTTCGCGCTGTCTAATCTTAAACCAGTCGATAACCGATTCGCCCTTAATGCTGCGCTGCCACATTCGGGGCAGAACTATGATGAACAGCGCTGCAATGACCAGAAAAAAAGCGCCAACGATCAGAAATTCAATATTCACTCGTCATGACCTCGAAGCCGCTCCGCAAGTAGTACCCGCTCGTCGTCGGACAAACCTGTCGGCTGCGCACGCTGATTGCGACCCCGCAGATGGAAAAAAAGACCGAATAACCCCGCAACAATCAAAATACCTGGTGCATACCAGAGCAGTGCAGTTTTTTGATCGAAACTGGGGCGGTAACGGACGAACTCGCCATAACGCGCGACCATAAAGATCAGGATTTCGTCGTCTGATGCGCCCGCCTCCAACTGGCGATGCAGCAAGCTACGTAAATCACGCGAAATGGGTGCATTCGAATCCGCGATATTCTGATTTTGGCACTTCGGGCAGCGCAGCTCCTGGCTCAGTTGACGATATCGTGCCTCAAGGGCCGATTCGCTAAACACATAGGTTTCGATCACTGCATTCACTGCAACGGCGTTGAGCAACAGCAGGAGGGCTATCAGCACTCTCATATTCATGGCATGTCGATCAACGCGCTGGGACGGCTGGTCACCGAGGGGAAAAATTTGATCAAATGCTCGCGCCACACCGCCTCATCAACCACACCCACATGTCGATACATGACATGTCCATCCGCACTGATAACGAAGGTTTCAGGTGCACCATAAACACCTAAGTCGAGCCCAAGGCTTCCATCGGTATCGCTAATATTAAGGTGATAAGGATCGCCAAGATCCATCAACCAACGCCGGGCGCTATCCGGCTCGTCTTTATAGTTCAATCCAATAATTCTTACGCCGGCGGCGGCCAACTCAATGAGATATGGATGTTCAATTCGGCATGAATAACACCAAGTCGCCCAGACGTTGATGAGTGCCGGCTCACCGAGAAAAATTGCTTCGGAGATCATGCCGCCTGTAGCGAGCTGGGGTAATTCAAAAGCAGGCACGGGGGCATCAATCAAGGCGGAAGGCAGGTCGGTCGGATCCAGTGACAAGCCCTTAAAGAGTAGGACCAGCAAAGCAGCAAAAGCAGCCAATGGCAAAAAGCGTTTATTGCGATGCACTGACCACCTCACTGTGAGCAGTGGCTGCGGGGCGTTGGAAACGATACCGTCGATCTAGGGCGGTTATAAATCCGCCTAATCCAATGATAAGCGCCCCACCCCAAATCCAGCGGATAAAGGGTTTGTACTGGAGACGGATGGCCCAGGCGCCGTCGCCAATGGGTTCACCCATTGCGATATATAAGTCGCGGAATAAACCGGGGTCGATCGCCGCCTCTGTCATGACCTGACCATTGGCGAGATAGCGTCGTTTTTCAGGGCGTAAATCTGCGACTTGCTGGCCGTCCTTCCAAACAGTAAACACCGCCTGATCGGCCTGATAATTCGGACCATCGGCACGCTTTAAATCATCGAATACAAAGCGATAGCCAGAGATCAGTTGAGCATCGCCCACCGACATCTTCAGATCTTTTTCGACGTTGTACTGCGTAATCACAACCGCGCCCATCACCGTGATCGCAAAGCCCAGATGGGCCATTAACATACCGATGTAACTGGGACTCAAACGGGCGAATTTCGCGGCGAATCCATGTGCTGTTTGAATACGATTGGTCAGGTCACGATACAAGCCCGCAAGTAGCCATCCTGACAGCAGTACAGCCAGTGCGACCCATATATTAAAATCGCCTCCAAGCAGGGGCAATAACCCCGCAGCAGCAACAACCACTGCACCGGGTAGCAGTAGTTCTCTCAACCAGCGGTTGGGCTCATCGGACTTCCAGCGGGCTATAGGGGCGATGCCCATGAATGGCATCAACAACGCCATCAACGGCACGAATACAGCATTAAAATACGGCGGCCCCACCGAATACTTTCCAGCACCCAGGGCATCCATCAGCAATGGAAATAATGTGCCCAGCAATACGGTGATGCCTGCGACAGCAAAAATTAGATTATTGACCAGCAATAGCGCTTCACGGGATACCGCTCGGTAGCTAATACGACTTGCCACAGTAGGCGCGCGCAGTGCGTAAAGCGTCAGCGAGCCGCCCACCACCAGCGCGAGGAACACTAAAATAAACAGTCCGCGCTCTGGATCGCTAGCGAAAGCGTGCACTGAAGTCAAAACGCCGGATCGCACCAAAAATGTGCCCAGTAGCGAGAGCGAGAATGCGGTGATCGCCAGTAGCACAGTCCAGGACCCAAACAAGCCCCGTTTTTCGGTCACCGCCAACGAATGTACTAGCGCCGTTCCGACGAGCCAGGGCATGAAGGATGCATTTTCGACCGGATCCCAAAACCACCATCCCCCCCACCCTAACTCGTAATAAGCCCACCAACTGCCCAGCATGATGCCTATTGATAAAAAGCCCCAGGCAACGTTAGTCCAGGGTCGTGACCAGCGCGCCCATGCCGCGTCAAGTTGCCCGCCTAACAACGCCGCAATGGCGAAGGCAAAAGGGACAGATAGCCCGACGTAGCCCATGTAAAGTATCGGTGGGTGAATGATCAGACCAAAATCTTGAAGCAGAGGATTGAGGTCGCGACCATCTGCTGGTATCCCGGGTAGCAGCCGCTCAAAAGGGTTTGAGGTAAACAAAGAAAAAGCCATGAAACCGACGGCAATCATGCCCATGACTGACAACACCCGAGCCAACATAGTCAGCGGCAAACCTCGGCTGAAAAATGCAACCGCGGTCATCCAACATGAAAGAATTAATGACCAAAGTAGCAATGAGCCCTCGTGATTTCCCCACAGTGCTGAAAATTTAAACATCGCTGGCAGTAGTGAATTTGAATTGTGGGCAACCACTTTGACCGAGAAATCATCGGCCAAAAAGCTCTGCGCGAGTAAGCCAAAGGCGATTAGCGTAAAAACCGTGATCCCCACTGCCAGCGACGGCGCCATATTCATCGCCACTACATCCCTGCGCCAAGCGCCCCACAGAGGCACGACGGCTAATATAACGGCTAAGACAAAAGCGATAATGAGGGCCAAATGCCCGAGTTCGGGGATCATGAGTCATTCCTCAGATCAGTCGACCGTGCCATGGGGGCAGTTCGTCCTTCAAGGGCCGCAGCCACCTCTGGGGGCATATAGTTCTCATCGTGTTTTGCGAGCACTTCACTGGCCTCAAAGAGTCCAGAGTCGCTCAGCACACCCGAGGCAACCACACCCTCTCCTTCACCAAAGAGATCAGGGAGTATCCCGGTGTAAGATATGGTCACGGTGCCGGCGTAGTCTGTGACCGCAAATCGTGTATTTAGATCGGTGGTGCTACGCACCACACTGCCCTCAACGACCATGCCACCCACGCGGATGGTACGATCAGTAGGCGCTTTGCCTGCCACAATATCGACCGGCGGATAAAAGAGATTAATGTTTCCACGCAGTGCATAGGCCACTAATCCGACCGCCGCACTCGATAGTACGACAATCGATAATGTAATGATCAGACGTTGCTTACGTTTAGGGTGCATCGGCCACCTCAAGTAATACTGCAGCCTGGTCGCTTTGTGCGCGACGCACCTCTGCTAAAATTTGCTGTCTCGTGTGTCGTGCACGCGCGATCGGGCGCCACACCAACATCACCAACATCAGCGCGGTGACGCCGTAAGCACCCCAAACATAAGCACCATGACCCGCCATATACCAAAACGCTTGCAGGGAATCAAAAGCCATCAGTTGCGCTCCAAGATTTCACGTTGCAGCCAATTGGCACCACGGTGTGTATCCAGCAATTCAGCGCGCATATTGAGCATGACGCAGCAGGCAAAGAGTCCGTAAAAGGCAACTATCATCAGCAACAGTGGATATAGCATGCTAGTGTCAATTGCAGTGCTCCCGCTGAAGCTTATCGATGCCGGCTGATGCAGGCTGTACCACCAATCGACCGACTTATAGATTATGGGGATATTGACGGTACCCACTAAGCTTAAGACTGCGCAGGCCTTGGCCGCCGCGGCCTTATTCTCATAGGCTTCAAACAGTGCCATGACGCCAACATAGAGGAAGAACAAAATCAGCATGGATGTAATACGCGCATCCCAAATCCACCAAGTACCCCAAGTGGGTTTACCCCACACAGCCCCCGTCACTAATCCAATAAAGGTCAGCGCTGCCCCGACAGGCGCCACGGCTCGCATGGCGGTATCCGCCATTTTTATCTTCCAGATCAGGCTTACTGCACCAGCGAAGGCCATCACGTAATAACCGGCCAGCGCGACAACTGATGCGGGTACATGAATAAAAATAATTCGATAGCTATTGCCCTGACGAAAATCTGGGGGTGCAAACAACATTCCCCAGACAGCACCGACCACCAACAGAATCAAAACCAGTGGCAGCGCCCAGCGCAAAACACGCTCGGCGAAGCGATAGAACCAAGGCGGAGAACCCATTTTGTGAATGATTTGCCACATTACTCAAATAAATCCATTTATCTCACTATAAAAATCATTGATCGCGAATACTTCGCTAGCTATCCAGCGATATTCTGAGACCCGCGGCAATTGCCAGTGGCGCTAACACTACACCACCGGCTGCAAACGCGCCCAGTAGGGCCAGCCAGCGCGCGGGATCTCCCCCGCCAGCGGCCTCACTCACAGCGCTAACCCCAAACACCAACACCGGCACATAGAGCGGGATAATAAGCACCGAAAGGAGTAGGCCACCCCGTTGAATGCCCACCGTTAGCGCGGCGCCGATTCCGCCGACTAACGAAAGTGAAAAACTCCCTAACAACAAGCTCATCATTAACACAGGAATCGCCTGTGCGGGTAAGTTCAACATAAGGGCAAACAGCGGAGAAACCAATGTTAGTGTAACGCCACTGAGTAACCAATGGGCGATCACCTGCGATAAGCCCGTTAGCGCTAAAGGGTGCTCGGCCAACACCAGCTGCTCGAGACTGCCATCCTCAAAGTCAGCAGCAAACAAACGTCCACTCACCGTCAAATTTGACAGCAACGCCACAACCCACAAAATACCTGGTGCAAGTATTGCCAACTGCTCCGGATTCGGTCCGAGTCCAATCGGAAAGAGCGTCACAACCATCACAAAAAACAATAGGGGGTTCAGGACCTCTGAGGGCTTACTCACGCCCACACGCAGCTGCCGACAGGTCTGATCCCACAAAAACTGAAAAAGATCAGGCTGCATATTGGCCCAGCTCTAACACACGCAACCGTTCACCGAACCGATTGGGCTGATGGGAGGTAAATATCACCGCGCCCCCTTGGTCGACATGCTCGACAAACCGAGCCTCCAAAAGTGCCGCGCCTAGTGCATCAATGGCAGTAAACGGCTCATCTAGAAGCCATAGCGGCTCATCCGAAAGCCACAGTCTGGCCAGGGCCACACGACGCTGTTGCCCCGCTGATAAATAATGGATCGGTGTCTCTTCGCTACCCGTAAGCGCTACCGCTGCCAGCGCCGCAATAATCGCAGCGTCACCTTTTGCCACACGTCCACTCGGGTGCCAACGCAAATTCTCAAGCGGCGTTAGGGTCGGTTTTGTCGACGGTAGATGGCCAAGATATAGCAGTGCCTCCGGTCGGTTGATGTCACCCGTCACACCAAAACGTCCCAATCCTGCTAGCGCGCGCAACAAACTTGTTTTACCCACACCATTAGCGCCCGCCAACTGCACAAGCTGCCCGCCCTGCACGGTAAAACTAACGTCTGCCAACAGCCGACGATAACCCCGTTCGATCGAAACGCCCTGTGCGCAAAGCAGAGTTTCTGACATCTAAATATTAACCATTTTAATTTTTGGAATATCAACATCAACATCAACTTTAATTCTTAAGTCTTTGAAATTAAACAAATGTAAGTCTGCGAGCTGTGAGGGAGAGACCTGGCTAATTGCCTTAAAAATGGTCTCAGTACGACCGGGATACTGTCGCTCCCAGGCGTCAATCATTTTCTTGATCTCGACGCGCTGAAGGTTCTCTTGGGAACCGCATAAGTTACAGGGAATGATCGGAAACTGCATCGCTTCAGCGTAACTTGCCAAGTCCTTTTCCTTACAATACGCCAAAGGGCGGATCACCACATTCTTGCCATCGTCACTCAGTAGTTTGGGGGGCATTGCCTTTAACTTACCCCCAAAAAACAAATTCAAAAACAACGTTTCGACGATATCATTCTTGTGGTGCCCAAGGGCAATTTTACTCGCGCCGATCTGCTCCGCAAAACCATATAATGTGCCTCTTCGTAACCGAGAACAGAGGCCACAGGTGGTCTTACCCTCGGGAATCACTGACCGGACAATACTGTAAGTGTCGCGCTCGAGGATATAATAGGGCACCCCCACTGACTCTAGATAAGCGGGCAGAACCTCTTCGGGAAAGCCCGGCTGTTTTTGGTCAAGATTGACCGCAATCAGCTCGAAGTCGATAGGTGCACTATCTCGCAGATGCATCAACACATCGAGCATGGCGTAGGAATCCTTTCCCCCCGACACACATACCATCACCCTATCACCCGCTTCGATCATATTGTAGTCGACGATCGCATGACCCACATGCCGACGCAGTCGCTTACGTAGCTTGTTAAATTCAGTCTTCTGGCGCCGTGGATCGCGGCTGGCAGTGGTAGTCGTTGATTGAGCGCCCATGAGTGATCTAATTCGTTAAAAATAGCGCTGTATAATAGAAAAAGCAGCGGCGCGACGCAAAACAGTTCTGCGTAATGATGACAGTTATTTTTCGCCTGACGCCTATGAAACTTGAGTTTTTGCTCATAGAAGCCGAGAATTCGCCCCGCGACGGCCAAACACGCCTACCCACGACTCCATTCACCTCAATGAGGACTGATCCATGAAAGCACCTGTCCGTGTCACAGTTACCGGCGCCGCTGGCCAAATCGGCTACGCCCTATTATTTCGTATCGCATCCGGTGCTATGCTTGGCGATGATCAGCCGGTTATTTTACAGCTCCTGGACATCACCCCTGCGATGGAAGCACTAGACGGGGTTCGTATGGAGCTTGATGACTGCGCCTTCCCACTGCTAATGGGCGTTGTGTGCACCGCTGACCCAGATGTCGCATTTAAAGACAGTAACTACGCACTGCTAGTGGGCGCGCGTCCACGCGGCCCAGGCATGGAACGCAAAGACCTGCTCGAAGCCAATGCAGCAATTTTCTCGGTACAGGGTAAGGCGATTAACGATCACGCAGCGCGCAATATCAAAGTGCTAGTAGTGGGCAATCCAGCTAACACCAATGCATTGATTACACAGCGCAACGCACCGGATATCGATCCGCGTAACTTCACTGCGATGACACGGCTCGATCACAACCGCGCAATGACCCAGTTAGCCCAAAAAACAGGCACTACCGTCAACGATGTGACTCAAATGACCATTTGGGGCAATCACTCTGCCACCCAGTATCCAGATCTGTTCAATGCACGGGTCAAGGGCGATGCGGCCATGAGCTTGATCGATCAAGCGTGGTATGAAAGCGACTTTATTCCTACCGTACAACAGCGCGGCGCAGCCATCATCAAGGCGCGCGGTGCCTCTTCTGCAGCTTCTGCTGCCAACGCTGCGATCGATCATATGCACAGCTGGGCGCTGGGTACTGTAGAAAATGATTGGGTATCGATGGGTGTATACTCAGACGGTTCTTATGGCATCGCCGAAGGTTTGATTTACTCGTTCCCATGCCGCTGCGCGAATGGCGACTGGGAAATTGTACAAGGCGTGGATGTAGGTGAGTTCAGCCAGACTAAAATGCTCGCCACAGAGACCGAACTGTCTGAAGAACGTGACGCGGTTGCGCACCTCTTAGGCTAAAGTCTTCGCCGCGCGCGTTCTCATACGCGCGCGGCACGTTCGCCAGCTTCAGACAGTTCTTAGGCTACGCAAAGCTACCTGACGCTTTAAACATCACGCAGCACTTGCAGAGGCGGCACCGTTGTCACCTTGCGGCAACGCCACACACCCAAAGTGCCAATCACAGCGGCACCCATCAGCAACCCAACAGGCCATAGCTTGGGACTCGCCTGGTAGCTTAAATCCAACACCTGCGTCTGCAATAGATAGGCTGCCAATTCAGCGCCGCCGACCGCCAGTAGCCCTGCGCACAACCCAAGGACGGTAAATTCGATCCACAATGCACCCAGCAATAAACGTTGCCTAGCGCCCAGAGCACGCAGCAACGCACTTTCACGCATCCGCACATCGACACTAGCCTCTACACCGGCGATCAGCACCAAGGCGCCCGCCAGTAAAATAATCCACAACACGAGTCCAACTGCCTGCCCCACTTGGCTCACAATCGACTGTATCTCTTTAATAATGATATCGAGCTCGATCACAGTGACGGTAGGAAAGCTGCGAACCAACGTATTAAGCTCACTTTTTTGCGCCTCGGGCAGATAAAAGCTTGTCATAAACATTCCTGGATATGGCATTAAGACCTGCCTTGGAAACACCATAAAAAAGTTAGGACGCATCGTCTGCCAGTCGACCTCTCGGATGTTGGCTATTTTGGCGTCAAAACTCTCGGCTGCGATGCGCACAGTGATCACATCGCCTACGCCGGCACCCAAACGCTCCGCAAAACTTTGCTCTACTGATACCAGCGCCTCCTGGGTATCTGAAGCCCACCAAGCCCCCTCTAACAGGGTGTTGAGTGGCGGTAAATCATCCGACCAAGTGAAGTTGGCTTCCCGTTGGCGACGCTCTCCAGACTGGTCACTGCCTTCTGCTAGCAACACCCCATCCACTGCCATCACCCGCCCACGGGTCATCGGATACAGAGGCTCACGTTCGATTGCGCGTTGCTCGAGAAATTGCGTCATCGCTTCGATTTCTTCAGGTGCAAGATTCAGCATGAAATGGTTGGGCGTGCCGGCGGGTATCTGCGCCTGCCATTGATCGATCAGCGAGGTGCGCACCATGGTGAGCACCAACATCAGCATAATGGCGATCCCAAAGATCACCATTTGCATCGCATTGGCATTGCCACGCCGCTGCAATCCCGCCAAGGCTAAGCGCCAGACACTACCCGCTCGCATACCTACGGAGCGACTACCGCTGAGTAGTAATTTGGCCAACAAAAACCCGCAACCAATAGTCACCAAAAGCCCTGCCACCACCGCTCCCGTCAACCAAAGATCCGCTGAATACCACCACATCAGACCAAAAATAGACATTCCGCCAATCACGAAATCAATTGGACGCTGAGCAGTAGGCGCGTCAACATCCCTGCGCAATACGCGAAGGGGAGGGACGTCACTTAGGCGTCGAAGTGGTGGCCAAGCAAAAGCACCCAAACACACCAAGGCAGTCGTGGCACCTACGATATACGGCTCGACACCAGAACTGCTGGCAGCCTCCGGTAGCTGCTGGGCAAACACTCGAAAAAATAACGACTGGATGCCCCACCCTACGGCGCTTCCTACGGCGATCGCTAACGCCCCCAGCAACAGTAAACTCTTGCCGTATAGTCGTGCGATTCGGTCAGAACTCGCGCCGAGACTTTTCATGATGGCTACGTAATCTGTATGGCGCTCTCCGAAGCGGCGCGCAGCTAAAGCAATAGCGGCAGCAGCTAAGACCACGGCCAGACTCCCAGCCAGCAACAAAAATCCGCGTGCCCTATCAAGCGTTCTGGACACACTCGGCTGACTGTCCGCCAAACCAAGTAGACGCTGGCCTTGAGATAGCAATGGTCTTATCGATTGCCCGTAATTCTCCAGCTGCTCCGTATCACCGCGCAACAGCAAGCGCCAATCCACGCGGCTACCGGGTTGAATCACTTCGGTGGCTGGGATGTCGGCGAGATTCATCAACACACGCGGACCATAACCGAACATGGCACTGCCGCTATCCGGCTCGCTACGGATCGCGCCCGCAACGCGTAAATTGCGCTTGCCGACCGTCACTGCATCGTCTATTGAGACATCGAGCAAGGCAAATAATCGCGGTGCCAGCCACACTTCCCCAGCGGCGGGCACACGCTGTACTTCAGCTGCGATACCAAATGGATCCTCGCTCAACCGAAGTGCGCCGCGCAGGGGATAGTCGTCACTTACCGCTTTGACTGACGCCAGATACATATTCTCGTCGCCAGCGAATACCATTGAAGGGAAGCCCAAAGTTTGTGCTGTAGCAAGTCCCTCAGCGCGGGCTTGCTCTATCCAGGCACTGGATATTTCTCGGCTGCTACTGATCACCAGGTCCGCCGCTAAAAAGCGCAGACTTTCGCTCTCGAGCGCCGACTGCAAACGCGACACAAAGGCGCTAATTCCTACCACAACAGCTACGGCAAGAACTAACGCGGCCAGCAATATTGTTAACTCACCGCCACGCCAATCGCGCCACAACAGTTTACGCGCGCTCAGTGCTGTAGCGGATCTAAACATTAAACGGCCTCCAGTATCTGACCGTTATCCATCTGGAAGCGTCGGGAACAGCGCGCAGCGAGTCGTTCATCGTGCGTAACGAGTACAAGGGTTGTACCTTCAGTCGCATTGAGCTCAAATAGTAATTCAATAATACGACCGCCAGTTTCGCTATCTAAATTACCGGTAGGCTCATCCGCAAACAGAATGGAGGGCTGAGCCGCAAAGGCGCGGGCGATGGCCACCCGTTGCTGTTCACCACCAGACAGCATAGTGGGATAGTGATTCACGCGTTTCCCGAGGCCAACACGCATTAAATATTCGTTGGCGCGATGCTCTGCATCGCCTGCACCCGCCAATTCGAGCGGTAGCATGACGTTCTCGAGGGCAGTCAATGCCGGTAGTAGTTGAAAGGACTGAAATACAAACCCCACCTTTTGGGCCCTCAAAGCTGCCCGCGCGTTTTCATCAAGTCCAGCCAAAGACACCCCGTCGATCAACACATCACCACCACTCGCCGTATCTAATCCGGCCAATAATCCTAGTAAAGTCGACTTTCCTGACCCAGAAACCCCTACAATGGCTACTGTCTCGCCAGGCTTGATATCTAGGTTCACGCCTTTCAAGATGTCGAGCGAGCCATTCGCTATAGGCACATTTTTCTGGAGATTGTTCACTTTGATCATATTGTTGTTCCTCCGTCACATAATACGGACAGTGCTGCTAAGTGGATTGTGCGTATTTTTTCTTGCGCCAGTCACCGCGGAGTCTACGCAAGCTAAAAATGATGGGCCATCGGCGATACTTATCCTCGGTGACAGTATCAGTGCTGGTTATGGCATGACATTAGAAACAGGCTGGGTCGCCCTACTGAATGCTCGCCTTACGGCAAGCGACTATAACTGGCGCGCCATTAACGCCAGCATCAGCGGCGATACCACTGGTGGCGGCCTGCGGCGGCTCCCCGCCCTCTTAGAAAAACATCATCCCGAGATTGTCATTATCGAACTTGGGGGAAACGATGGTTTACGGGGCTACCCCATCAAACAGTTGAGAACAAATCTGGCGGTCATGGCTGAGAAAGCACAGCAAAGCGGTGCTCAGGTACTCATCATGGGGATGGAGATTCCACCTAACTTCGGGGAGCGATACACCCGTCTGTTTCGCGAAGTATTTAACACCGTCGCAAACAGTGAAAACATCCAATATGGCATGTTTATGCTCAAAGGTATCGCCACCGATCCTTCGTTGATGCAAGCTGATGGCATTCATCCAACGGCCGAGGCCCAAAGTCTGCTACTCGACAATGTTTGGCATAGCCTAGCCCCCTTGATTGATCATAGTGGGAGTACCGACAACCCATGAATCAAAATAGTCAGTCAGTCCTGCGCAGAAACGTCGAAACAGTTATTTTTGGTACTAGCACGCCCGCCGGACGTGCCTTTGACATTGGCTTACTGTTAGCCATTATTTTTAGCGTCGGCGCTGTGATACTCGATTCGATCATCAGCGTAAATGCGCAATACGGTGCGCTGCTTCAAAACATTGAGCTCGTCTTCACAATGCTATTTACCATTGAATACGTCACGCGTATCTGGTGTGTGCAGCAACGCCGTGCTTATATTTTGAGCTTTTGGGGCGTAGTCGATCTACTGTCGATTCTCCCCACATATATTGCCCTGATAGTGCCAGAAGCTGCGCCACTACTCATTATTCGACTATTGCGCGTAATGCGTATTTTTAGAGTGATGCGTATGTTCGAGCTGATGAACGAATTCCACGAGATCATCAATGTATTACGCAGTACCGGCAGGGCTATATTGGTATTCTTCGCGCTGGTCTTTATTGTGGTCATCATCTTCGCCTGCCTACTCTACGTTGTAGAGGGCCCAGAGCATGGATTCACCAGCATCCCACTGAGTATCTATTGGGCTGTAGTGACGATCACGACGGTTGGATACGGCGATCTCATCCCGCAAACGGGATTAGGCAAAGCGATTGCATCTTTAGGCATGCTGCTTGGCTATTCGATTATCGCCGTCCCGACGGCCATCATCACATCAAAACTTTGGGAGCGCCTAAATCGCCGCCGAGAACAAACAATTAATTGGAATTGTCCTGTTTGTGCTCGCCCAGGTCACACAGAAGATGCGGATTACTGCAAGTATTGCGGCTCTGCCCTTGATGTCCCCGCAGAATTGCGTAAAACCGTCGAACCTCTTGATAAATGAGATTGTAATGAACAGTGCAGCAACGCCAAAAGCCATCGATAGCTACCGTAAGTACTGGGCTGAATGTCTCGGCCCAGCGCCCGTCCTGCCGATGTCTCGCGACGAGATGGACGCCCTCGGCTGGGATAGCTGCGACATTATTATCGTCACCGGCGACGGCTATGTAGACCATCCAAGCTTCGGCATGGCGGTCATTGGACGTGTACTCGAAGCACAGGGCTTTAGAGTCGGAATCATTTCTCAGCCCAACTGGCATAGCCCAGAACCCTTCAAGGTGCTCGGCAAACCCAATCTATATTTTGGGGTTGCTGCGGGCAACATGGACTCGATGATCAACCACTATACGGCGGATCGGAAGCGACGTAACGATGATGCCTACACACCGGGCGACGTCGCGGGCCGCAGGCCCGATCGCGCTGTCACCGTGTATAGCCAACGCTGTCGCGAGGCCTATAAAGACGTCCCCATTGTCATTGGCGGTATCGAAGCCAGCTTACGTCGCATTGCCCACTACGATTATTGGAGCGAGAAAGTGCGCCGTTCGGTGATACTCGACAGTGGCGCTGACCTACTCACTTTCGGTAATGCCGAACGGGCAATTATTGAAATCTCACATCGCCTCGCCAACGGAGAAGCTATCTGTGATATTCGCAATATTCGCGGCACTGTGTTTGTCACCAAGCAGCTTGAGCCCGGTTTTGTGGAAATCGACTCCACGAGCGTCGATGTAGTCGGCGCCGTAGACCCGCATCTAAATCCCTATGAGGGCATGGAGCCTGAAAAGTGTGACGCCGCTAGTGACGCCAACGGTGAGGCCATAGCTGAACCTATCACCTTGATCGCAGCCAAGGAACCCGAACACTCAGTGATACGACTGCCGAGTTTTGAAGCGGTCAATAGCGACCCAGTATTGTATGCACATGCCTCGAGAATCCTGCACAAAGAGACGAACCCGCACAATGCATTGCCACTTATTCAGGCGCATGGCAAACAGGATGTTTGGCTTAATCCCCCGCCCTTACCACTGGAAACAGATGAGCTCGACTGGGTCTTTGAGCGTACCTATACCCGGCTTCCTCACCCCAGCTACGGCGACGCCAAAATACCTGCCTTTGAGATGATTCAGCACTCGGTGAATATCATGCGCGGCTGCTTTGGTGGCTGTACTTTTTGTTCAATTACTGAACATGAAGGGCGCATCATTCAGAATCGCTCTGAGGACTCCATCATTCGCGAAGTTGAACGAATCCGAGACACCAGCCCTACGTTTACCGGCGTGATCTCAGACCTCGGTGGGCCAACTGCAAATATGTGGCGTCTTGCTTGCAAGAGCAAAGAAGTCGAAGCGAAGTGCCGTAAGCTGAGTTGTGTTTATCCCGGTATTTGTAAGAATTTGAATACCGATCAAACTCCACTCATCGATCTATATCGCCGCGCTCGCTCCGTGCCAGGCGTGAAAAAAGTATTAATTGCGTCAGGACTCCGCTATGACATCGCCGTCGAAAACCCAGACTACGTCAAAGAATTAGTCACCCATCATGTGGGCGGCTATCTGAAGATTGCACCCGAGCACACCGAGGGTGGACCCTTATCAAAGATGATGAAGCCGGGCATCGGCAGCTATGACCGATTCAAAACGATGTTCGACAAATACACTAAGGAAGCTGGCAAGAAGCAGTACCTCATCCCCTA